>CAYPKT010000001.1:0-234761 GCA_964411385.1 uncultured Candidatus Brevefilum sp.
ATTTCTTTATTCATTTACAATATAATACTGTGAATAAACAACCAGTAAAAGGGTCCATAATATCTTATCCATGCAAAATAATGTGCTTCCTCCAAAAATTATAGCTTCGCAGCCAAACACGTTTGCCAATTTTGCAATGGCTATACGAAAATTACAAATTATTGATTTGGTTCTAAATTCGAATGATTTTATTCAATCTGTCAGCCATGCTTTACTTGCTCTAAAAACTGAAGTTTCGACAGGCAGGGTACAGCAAATCAAAGAAGATGCAGTAGACCGAAAGATTTGGGACCAAGACTTAAACCTTTGGATCGGAAAGCATTGGGTAGAAATGCCCTGGCTTTTAGCAGAAGCTTACTTTTATCGTCGGGTTCTTGAGGCTACTGGTTACTTTCAACCAGGCCTAAATAAAGAGTTAGACCCATTTGATAGTCTAAAAAAACAAGGTATGAAAGAAGGTCTGGAAGTATTTTCAAAATTATATCCGGACTTAAGAAGGGAAGAAACCTACAAAAACTTCCTAAACTTCAGCTTAAAATCTCTTTGGGGAAATCGCGATGACTTGAGCATAACTGCTGAGTTTGATCAAGAAATGAGCCAGCAAACACATCGCATCATTATAGACCAAAGCTATGAGGCATTTCTCGGTTTACAAGCAAACAAAAGTAATTCAATCGCTTATTTTCTTGATAACGTAGGTAGGGAATTATTCTTTGACCTTGCATTAATTGACTTTTTATTAGAAACAGAATTAGCCAGGCAAGTCACTTGTTACCTTAAAAGCCAACCTTTTTATGTATCAGATGTAATGATTAAGGATTTCTACGAGACCCTTGATCTTCTAAAAATGTCGGGTTCGTTTGAAATTCAAAAATTAGCCCTAAGAATACAAACGAGGATGGATTCGGGAAGGATAAAACTTGAGGCCCCCCTTTTTCTCACGTACGGACGAGAGTATCACCAGATGCCTGATTCATTTAAAACCCAACTGTCGACTTTCAATTTGTCAATTCTGAAGGGTGATTTAAATTATCGCCGAATAATGAGAGATCGCTACTGGCCATTTACAACTCCAGTGGAAATCGCTGCAGGGTACTTTCCAACATCATTTATCATTTTCCGAACCCTTAAATCGGAAATTGTGGTAGGTTTAACAGACGCTATTTTAGCTAAAATCGAAAGTGAATCGGATCCTGATTGGCTGACAAATGGCAAGCGAGGTTTAATTTCTTTTTACCAAAAATAAGTTCAAAATTTCAAAATCGCAAAATCAATTCACATCAACAATTTTCGTTCAGATTAATACAGAGTGAAAGAGGTGCAACATGACTGAAAACAAAAAAGTTCGGGTGGCAATTATTGGCGTAGGAAACTGCGCTTCCGCTTTAATCCAGGGTGTCGAATTTTATAAAAACGCAAAATCCGACGAAAGAGTTCCAGGATTGATGCACGTAAATCTGGGGGGTTATCATATTTCTGATATCGAATTTTCAGCAGCTTTTGACATCGTCGATACAAAAGTAGGTAAAGACCTTTCTGAAGCGATTTTCGCATTCCCAAACAATACTTATAAATTTACTGACGTCCCAAAGTTAGGCATACCCGTTCACCGAGGTATGACTCATGATGGACTGGGAAAGTATCTAAAACAGATTGTTCAGAAAGCCCCTGGATCGACTGATGATATTGTAAAAATCTTAAAAGATACCCATACCGATGTCGTCGTCAATTTTTTACCTGTAGGTTCAGAGATGGCAACCAAGTGGTATGTCGAACAGGTCTTAGAGGCTGGTTGTGGGTTTGTCAATGCTATACCGGTATTCATCGCCAGTTCTGAATATTGGTCTAAACGTTTTGAAGATCAAGGCTTGCCAATAATCGGTGATGATATTAAAAGCCAGGTTGGCGCCACAATTCTCCATAGAATTTTAGCAAGTATATTTGTAGACCGTGGTGTCAGGCTCGACCATACTTACCAGTTAAATTTCGGAGGGAATACCGATTTTATGAATATGCTTGAACGCGAACGGCTTGAATCCAAGAAAATAAGCAAAACTGGTGCGGTAACCAGTATGTTACCTTACAAGCTTGCCGATGATGATATTCACGTTGGTCCAAGCGATTATATCCCGTGGTTGTCAGATCGAAAATTCTGTTACATTAAAATGGAAGGCACAACCTTCGGCAACGTTCCCCTTAATCTTGAGGCTAAACTCGAGGTATGGGATGCTCCTAATTCTGCAGGTGTCATCATCGATGCGGTCCGTTGTTGCAAACTTGGAATGGATCGCGGTGTATCGGGGTCTCTTTTAGGCCCTTCTTCATATTTTATGAAAACTCCCCCTGAACAATACGATGATAGCATTGCAAGAGATAAAACAGAAGCTTTTATCCAGGGATAAATTCCAACGTAATTTTGTAACCTCCATCAGGCATTGCGATTCAATGCCTGATTTTTAATTTAATTCACTCGGTTATCTTTAGTAATGATCACCCTTGCGTCAGCACCATTCGAAAGTGCGCCTTGAACAATTAAGTTATCGTCATTATAATTATTAATAGAATACATGTTCGATATGAGTTACACCTTCATGACTGCTAATTTTGGCTTGTTACGCACACGATCTTACTACAGCTTCCTGGAATCCCTTATCTCCCCTGTTGCCACAGCTGAATTGGCATCAAAACAAGGGGTAACAGCTTTGGCGTTGACTGACCACAACTACCTCTCCGGCGCAATTGAATTTTACGAAGCCTGTTTGAATGTTGGTATCAAGCCAATTATCGGTCTTGAAGTCGATCTCTCTTATTATCAATTTGTTGGACGATTCACCTTGCTTGCAAAAGATCTTTTTGGCTGGGCAAATCTTTCTCATTTAAGCTCTATTGCCATGGCTGATAAATTTCCAATCACCCTTGATTTGTTAGATGTCCATCGCAATGGATTAATGGCGTTAACAGGTGGCTGGCAAAGTATCTTGCATGAAATAATTCAAAATGCTCCAGTAGGTGAAGGTTGGTCAGAGCGCTTCATCACAGATATCAAAGAGATCTTCAAAGATAATGCCTTCGTAGAAGTGCAACGTTACGATTCTGGACCTTTGAAAAATGAATCATCTTTAGTTCACCTTTCAAAGCAATTCAATCTTAAACTTGTTGCCGGTCAAATCATTACTTATGTTCAATCAAATCAGAAATCTTTATTTAAAACCATCACAGCTATTAAAAACAACACCTCCAGGGATCACCTCAACAAGCAAGATTTACCTCCGGGTGGCTGTCATTTTCCTTCGCTATTGGATTTCAAGCATCGGTTTCGCGATTTGCCAGAAGCCATAGCTAACCTCGGCTTAATTATCGATAATTGCCAGTTAGACCTCCCAATTGGAAAAACACATTACCCCGTTTACCAAACCCCTCCTGGAATTTCACAATCAAAATATCTGCGTTCGCGGGCTTATGAAGGTGCCCAACGAATTTACGGAAATCTCACCCCTCAAATTATTGAACGTTTAGAATTTGAGTTAAAAGTCATCATAGAAATGGGTTATGAGCCAATCTTTTTGATTATGGAAGATATTCTCAATCATGCTCGTGAACTCGCCATACCGACATCTTCAAGAGGTTCTGCTGCCTCATCTTTAGTCGCACATTGTCTAAACATCACCTCACCAGATCCAATTGCCTTAAATTTGTACTTCGAACGTTTTTTAAACCCTGCACGAAAAAAACCGCCAGACATTGATACAGATATTGCCTCTCATCGACGAGATGAAATAATCCAATACGTTTTTGAAAAATACCATCCAGACAAAGTCGCTATGGTAGGTACGGTAAACCGATATCGACCAAAGTCTGCTTTTAGCGATGTTGCCAAAGCTTATGGGCTATCAGCAGAAGTTACTCGTCAGCTATCAAAAAAACTTCCATCATCTTTCCGTTTTCAAGGCATTTCCGAACAGAGCGACCCTTTTGGCGCAATTAAAAATCAAACCGTTCATCCTAATCTCACGCAAATCGTTGAAGACGCGCATGCACTGCTTGATGTTCCTAAACACCTCTCGGTTCACCCGGGGGGGATAGTTATTGCTCCCTTCCCCATCCGGAACATGGTCCCACTCGTGCACTCCACAACACTGGGGGTTAATCATGCCCAATATGACTTAGAGGGTATTGAAAAATTTGGGATGGTAAAGCTCGATTTATTAGGAATTCGAGGATTGACCGTATTGGGAAAGGTCGCTGATCAAATTCAACTATGGCATCAAAAAGATTACAAAAATGGGTTAGACGTTCTCAACAAACTTCCACTTGATGACGAAGAAACTGCAAAAATTATTCAAAATGGGCATACAATCGGCTGTTTTCAAATTGAAAGCCCGGGAATGCGTGGACTACTTAAAGAAATTCAAGCTAAATCATTCGATGATATTATGGTGGGGTTAGCGCTTTATCGGCCGGGGCCTCTGCGCGGAGGCTTACGCGATGCATTTGTTCGTCGATTCCGTGGTGAAGAACCAATATCTCACATCCACGATTCTCTCGTTAATATTCTTGATGAAACCTTGGGAGTGATCCTTTATCAAGAACAAGTCTTAATGATAGCTAACCAATTGGGTGGATTATCCATCTCACAGGGAGATACTTTAAGACGAGTGATGAGTCACCCCGGTTCTGGCGAGGTCTTGCGTCCTTTGCGAGATCATTTCATACAAGGAGCCCTACAGCGCAGCAACATCCCAATCGATATTGCAGAAAAAATCTGGGAAATGATGGCAGCATTTGCTGGCTACGGATATCCAAAAGCACACGCTGCCAGTTATGCCCTCCTTGCCTGGCAATCAGCCTGGTGCAAAGCTCATTACCCTGCTGAGTTTATGAGTGCCATTTTAAGTTATGGAGGGGGTTATTACTCACAACGTGTCTATTTAATGGAGACACGTCGTATGGGGTTGTCCATTAAGCCCCCAGATATCAACCTGTCAAATACGCAATTTTCCGTCCTCTATCCCAATGGTAATCCAGTCTTGTATGCAGGATTAAACCAGGTGCGCGACCTTACTCAGAAAACAACTCAGAAAATCATCAATAGTCGACCTTTCAATTCGGTTGATGAATTTTTAACGAAAGTAAACCCTCATCCAAAAGAAGCACGTAATTTAATTATGTGCGGGGCTTTAGAAGGCTTATCTAAAATTCCAGCAGCCCTTCAGCTGGTTGAATTTAAACGAACACCGGGACAATTAAATTTGTTCAATAACATCATTGATGAAGAAGATTGGGATCATCACCAAAAACGACAAGCCAGCCGAGAAATCCTTGGATTAGAATTGGGCTATTCTCCTTTAGAGCTGTTTTCAGACCAAATACAATCTTCCGCTGCAATTTCAACCATTGATGCTGAAGACTATATTGGCCAAAAGGTGTGTGTTGCTGGTATGCGACAAACTTTTCGTCGTTTCCGGAACCAGGCTAACCATATTATGGGTTTATTAACTATTGAAGATTTTGAAGGATCACTTACGGTTCTCGTTTCATCTGAACTTTATCGTCGGAATTACACCGATTTACAACAAGATGGCCCCTTCTTAATATATGGTCTTATCGAGTCCAGTCACGGGCAAGTGAGGGTTTTTGCAGAAAATATACAGTTGTTAAAATAAATTGCTTTGAATAAATTCGCCCCACTAAATTTTCAGGTTTAAATTGCGGGTTATAATTAAAAACCATGATTTAAGATACAAGGAGGACTGATGGATATCAAACAATTACCCTGGTATATGAACGCAATTTTTTATGAAGTTCAAATTAAAGCTTTTTGTGATTCAAATAAAGATGGCATTGGTGATATGCCTGGTTTGATTAGCAAATTAGATTACATCAAAGGTTTAGGCGTAGATTGTGTTTGGATCCTTCCTATCTATCCCTCGCCGATGAAAGATGATGGGTATGACATTGCCGATTATTATAATATTCACCCCAATTTCGGAAACTTAACCGATTTTAAAAACCTGATTGATGAAGCTCATAAACGCGGTTTACGAGTCATTGCAGACCTTGTTTTAAATCATACCTCCGACCAACATCCTTGGTTTCAAAAATCACGTAATGAACCCAATTCGAAATACCGCAATTATTATGTTTGGTCAAAAACTAATCAAAAATATACCGATGCGCGGATTATTTTTCTTGATACTGAGGAATCGAACTGGACGTTTGATCAAGATGTAGGCATGTACTATTGGCATCGTTTCTATTCATCTCAACCCGATTTAAATTATGACAACCCTGCAGTCATAGAAGAAATGCAAAACATCATGAAATTCTGGCTGGATATGGGAATTGATGGATTTCGAGCCGATGCTGTTCCGTACTTGATCGAACGTGAAGGCACAAATTGTGAAAATTTACCAGAAACACACCAAATTTTAAAAGGCTTTCGCGCCTATTTAGATGAGCACTACATAGATAAAGTTTTATTAGCTGAAGCCAATCAATGGCCTAAAGACGTGCTCGAATATTTTGGCGATGGTGACGAATTCCATATGGGGTTCCACTTCCCCGTTATGCCTCGAGTTTTTATGGCGATCAAGCGAGGCGATGCATCACCTATTCAATGGATAATGTCACAAACCCCAAACATACCAGAAACCACCCAATGGTGTACATTTCTTCGAAATCATGACGAACTTACCTTGGAAATGGTTACCGAGGAAGAACGAGAATGGATGTGGAAAGAGTATGCTCCCGATCCACGTATGCGGCTTAATTTAGGTATTCGTCGTCGATTGGCACCTTTACTTGATAATGACCAAAGAAAAATCTTATTAGCGAATGTGTTAATTTTTTCTTTACCAGGCGCTCCGATCATCTATTATGGTGACGAAATTGGTATGGGGGACAATATTTGGCTACCAGATAGAAACGGAGTTCGCACACCTATGCAATGGAATGATGGGTTAAACGCTGGTTTCTCCGAAGCTAAAACTAACAATTTGTTTGCACCTGTTATTGATGATGATCAATTTTCTTACAAAATGGTTAATGTTGAAAAGGCGAAGGCCAACCCAAATTCAATATTAAACCAATTAACAAATTTAATTAAAATTCGTAAATCTCATCCAATTTTTGCCTTAGGTGATTATGAGTTTTTAGCAAAAGATAAAAAACAATTTCTTGTAATTTTAAGAACATACCAAGATCAAGCTATTTTATGTCTTACAAATCTTACTAAAAATACTCAAGATGTACAGTTGAAAATCCCCCAATTTGTCGGTAAAAAGCTAATCAATTTAATTAACACAGAAAACCCTATCCAAATAAAGAATGAGGTTATTCACTTCTCATTACCTCCATATGGTTATTATTGGCTAAAAATTGAGGATTAAAAAGATAATTATCAATTCAATATAAGGCAAACAAACAATTTGTGAAAGATGTTTCTTTTAATTTTATATTGAATAATTTTCTTTTTAAATAGAATTTGACAAAACTGTTCGTTTAATAGATAATTAAATGGGTTTTTTACTCGCTACATTATTCTATGTTTTACAATCTTAACATTACGCATTAAGGAATTATTTTGAATACTTTACCATTAGACACTGAGAATTATGGAATTATTATTCGTGCGATTGGTGTCGTCGTTGACGTGGAATTTTCATCTGGCGACCTCCCCAGTATCCATAATGCTCTTAAAGTTATTCAGGAAGGACAACCCCCCCTGGTTTTAGAGGTCCAAGAGCATGTGAACGCTAATACTGTTCGTACAGTCGCAATGGGCTCAACAGATGGTTTACAGCGTGGCTTTCTCGTTGAAGATACGGGACAACCGATTATGGTCCCTGTTGGCAAAGACATTTTGGGGCGAATGTTTAATATTTTAGGCGAGCCTATCGATGATTTACCACCAATCTCAGATTCAGTCCCATTACATCCGATCCACTCAAAATCGCCATCCCTTCAAGTTCAGCAAGTTGTCACCAGCCCGATAGTCACAGGAATTAAAGCTATTGATTTATTAACGCCTTATCCGAGCGGAGGCAAAATTGGTTTATTTGGTGGAGCAGGGGTTGGTAAAACAGTCTTAATCATTGAGTTAATGCGTAATTCAACCCAAAAATATTCAGGTTATGTTCTATTTGCCGGCGTTGGAGAGCGAAGTCGAGAAGGAAACGATTTATACCTTGAATTAAGCAAAAATGATGTCATGCAATCCACCGTCTTAGTTTTCGGGCAGATGAATGAGCCACCAGGTGCCAGACTGCGAACACCATTGACAGCTTTGACGATGGCAGAATATTTTCGCGATTACGAACGTCGACCTGTATTAGTATTTATCGATAATATTTTTCGTTACATCCAGGCTGGGTCCGAGGTTTCAGCCCTTTTAGGACGCCTTCCAAGCGAAGTAGGCTATCAACCAACCCTTGAATCTGAAATGGGCACGCTCCAAGAGCGGATAACAACCACATCCACTGGCAGTGTGACTTCAATTCAAGCAGTTTATGTCCCAGCTGATGATATGACAGACCCTGCCGTTGTAGCCACTTTCGCCCATTTGGATGCTTCTACTGTTTTGTCTCGGCGCCAGGTAGATCTCGGGATTTACCCAGCGATTGATCCTCTAAACTCTTCGTCTTCTTTACTTACCCCTCAGATTGTGGGGCGAGAACATTACGATGTAGCCATGCAAGTTAAAAGCACGCTCGCCCGCTACGAAGATTTGCAGGATGTAATTGCTATTTTGGGTATTGACGAATTAAGTGAAGATGACCAAAGGACAGTTTATCGCGCACGCAGAATTCAAAGATTTCTTTCTCAGCCTTTTTATTCAGCTGAAGAATTTACAGGGAACCCTGGTAAGTTCATAGAACTTGAAGATACCATTAAAGGCTTTAAGGAAATCCTCGAAGGAAAACATGACCAGGTTCCCGAACAAGCCTTTTACATGGTTGGTACTATTGAAGACGTTTTAGAAAAAGCAAGTCAAATCTCAAAGGAGGAGTCTACTTAATCTTGTCTACCCGCTTGACGTTAAGAATCCTCACACCTGAAGGCCTTGCCTTGAGGGCAACTGATTTGGAAGCCATTAATATCCCCATCTCTGACGCTGGCCGGATCGGCATTCAACCTGGGCATGCCCCTCTACTCGCAGAGACGGCAAAAGGCAATATCGTTTACAAATCGGAAGGTGAAGAAAATCAAATTTCGTTGTATCCTGGTGTTTTAGAAATACGAGAAAATAACGTCGTGATTTTAACCGCAGGTGAAGCAAAGCCAGAAACTCGTCAACAAAAATCGCACCTTCTAACAGAATATTCAAGAATGATGCAAACATTAATCGGTGGCGTTGAACTCGAAAATAAGAACAAATAACCTAAGTTTTAAGATGAGTGACAACCAAGAAAGAAAAAAGATTAGCTTCAAAGGAATCGGGATTGGATTGATCTCTCTGGGATGGGAAATTGCCATCCCTATTTTTGGCGGTGTGATCCTCGGTTATTATTTGGATAACTGGTTAAATGAAAAATACGTTTTTAAAATATCACTTTTAGCTTTTGGAATCTTTCTCGCTTATTACAATGTCTACAAACGTATTAACCTTGAAATGCTCCGAAAAAAAATGATTGACGAGCAAAAAAGCAAAGACAATATAACGAAATGAATGAAATTACAGTATTATTTTGGGCAATTGCCGGTTTTCTATATGCCATAATCGCGTTTAAATTTCAACAGTGGTCGGTAAAAAAGTTAACCCCTGAAAAACCAACATTTAGCTTGGCTTTAATTTTAGGGGGTTCGATCACTCGTTGGATATTAATGGCATTGATTTTGTATTTTGCCTTCTCAAAATCAATCTTGGCTGGAATGATATTTGTTATTATGTTTTTTCTTTCTCGCTCGTTATTTTTGTTTTCATTGCAAATTTGGCCGTCCTATAAAAACCGTTTACTCAACCGATCGTAAGGATTTTCTATGGATGTTATAGCACCACAAGTTGTATTTACAATATTTGGGATCTCAATCACGAATACAGTTGTATCCTCTTGGGCTGTCATGATTGTAGTCACATTTTCTGCATGGTTTATCGGAAAAAATAAACCAGAGATTGGTGAAATTATTATCGAAGCCATAAATAACATTGTCAGTTCAGTTATGCCAGACAACATCAAAGTAATAAAATATTTACCGTTATTAGGCACCCTTGCTATTTTCTTAATATTTTCCAATATTTTTGGTGTTTTACCGTTTATGGTTTCACCAACTGGAAACATAAATACAACTATTGCATTGGCACTTGTGGTGTTTTTTGCAGTTCATATTTACGGGGTTCGTGAAAAAGGTCTTTGGGGTTACATAAAAGATTTTGCTAAACCAATTTTTATTTTACCGCTTGAAATTGTTAGCCACTTATCTCGCACTTTATCACTTTCGATAAGGCTTTTTGGAAATATTCTAAGTACGGATTTAATAGTAGCCATCATTTTTTCTCTAATTCCGTTCTTCTTACCCTTACCTATTGTTGCATTATCAATACTTACAGGAATTTTACAAGCATACATTTTTACTGTTTTAGCATCTTTGTATGTGGCATCCGCTGTAGAAGTCGAAGAGTTTGAACAAGAACGTCGTCTTCTCAAAAGCAAACCTATAAAATCAAATTAGTTTACAAGAAAGGAACTATGCTTATGTGGCAATTAGATGCACCAACTTTAATTACGGCTCTTACAATAATGTTTGCAACGATAGGGATCGTTGTTGGGACGGTCGTCCCAGCTATTATGGAGGGGATTGCTGTTAAACATGCTTTAGATGGTATTGCACGCCAACCAGAAGCAGCTAACGACCTTCGAACAACTTTGTTAATATCATTGGCTCTTTTGGAATCAACCGCCATTTATGTGCTCTTAGTGGTCCTCATTTTGATATTTATCAATCCATTACTTGACCGTTTTTTCATTTAAGAAATTAGGGAGAGTTACAATGCTGGATATTGATGTAGTAACAATTCTAGCCGAAATCGTTAACTTTCTCGTTCTTGCTGTCGCGCTTTATTATTTATTATTTAAGCCGATCGTAAAAAGAATGGAGGAAACTGCTAAAAGAAGAGCAGAACTTTTGGCGTCTTCGGAAGAACGCGAAAAATTAGCTGCCGAGAAGTTAGAATTAATTGAAAATCGGTTGGAACATATTGATAATGAAATCGAGAACCATATTCGCATCGCACAACAACAATTACAATCTGAAAGTGAGTCGCTACTTGACGCCACCCAGCTAGAAGCAGAAAAAATTCTTCTTGATGCAGAAAAAGAAGTTAACAAATTTCAAAAACAAGAAGCTTCGATTTTTCATGAGAATCTTGTTCAATCAGTTTTACAAATTAGCAGTGAAGTTTTACATAAAACTACGCCACCAATCGTACATGACAATCTTGTCGAAGAACTTGTTAAAGAAATTTGGGATCTTGGGAAAACTGATATGCGTCATGTGAAAACAGTTCGCGATTCTTTGGCAGAAAGGGTGCCAACTGTAAATATCGTTACAGCAAAAGAATTAACCCAAGATCAACAACGTTCCTTAATGCGAACTTTTGGCGCTTTGGCTGACCGTGATATAGAAATGGAAATTGAAATTGCTCCTGAATTAATTTCAGGTTTAAGTGTGCGAATTGGGGATTTGATCATTGAAAATAGTATCGCTATGGAATTAAACCAATTAAATTCCGAAGTATCCGATGCTTTAGAAGAAAGCCTAAGTGATGAACCCTGAAGTCGACCCACATTACCACGCTAATGTGCCATTCAAGGATTTAGTGCGGACTTTAGAAACAGATTCTTCGCTTTCGATTTCCAATGATGATTTTCTGCGAGAAATTAAGCAAAGAGCAAATATCTGTGATTCAATAAAGCCTAAAAGCACAATTAAAAATATTATCGAGGATTTAACCGAACAATCTAAATCTTTGCAGACAAAAGTAAGGTTTAAAACCGTTGGAACAGTTCAACGTATAGGCAATGGTGTAGCAACTGTTTCGGGCTTACCAAACGTTAGTATCGATGAGATTGTAGTCTTTCCGACTGGAGTCGAAGGGATGGCTTTGAATCTTGATCAAAGACACGTTGATTTAATTATGCTTGGCAGCGATAAGGGAATACGTGGAGGCGACCTTGTTGAGGCTACTGGTAAGCAACTAAAAATCCCTGTTGGCTCACAACTTCTTGGGCGTGTTGTTGACCCTTTAGGGAACCCCATCGATCGTGATGAAGCCATTGAAGCAAGCGAATATCGCTCTTTTTCAAAAATCGCACCTGGTGTGATCGAACGGTCGCCTGTTAATGAATCCTTGTTTACGGGTACCAAAATTATAGATACGCTATTTCCGATTGGGCGAGGTCAACGCGAGCTAATTTTAGGAGATCGTCAGACCGGTAAGACCACCCTCGCTGTAGATGCAATCCTAAGGCAAAAACACACTGGTGTACGCTGTATTTATGTCGCCATCGGTCAGAAGAAATCTTCAACACTCTCTGTTATTGAAACATTGCGGTATCACGAGGTCTTACATCACACAATTATTATTAATAGTAGTTCCGATGAACAACCAGCCTTAAGATACTTGGCACCGTATACTGGAATGGCCATGGCAGAATATTTTCTTGACCAGGGGTTAGACGTGCTAATCATCTTTGACGACCTAACTAAGCATGCTGATGCCTACCGCGAATTAAGTTTGCTCTTGCGACGTCCGCCTGGAAGAGAGGCTTACCCGGGCGATATTTTTTATATCCATTCCAGGTTACTCGAACGAGCATGTAAACTTAATCCTCAGCACGGAGGTGGGTCAATTACTGCATTACCCATAGCAACGACCCAAAACGGGAATATCTCAGCATATATCACAACAAACCTTATATCAATCACCGATGGTCAACTAGTATTAGATGCCGATTTATTTAACCAAGATCAAAAACCTGCTATCGACATTGGTCGATCTGTGTCGCGTGTTGGCGGCGCTGCTCAAAGATCCGCGATGCGTAAATTGGTCGGGAATTTAAAACTTGAGCTTTCTCAATATAAAGAAGTTGAACACTTTACGCGTTTCGGAACCGAGGTTGATGAAGCAACTCGAAGACAAATCAATCAAGGTAAACGGATATTAAATATTTTAAAACAAGACCCTAATCAACCTTATTCTTTTTCGGAAACAATTCTGATTCTATTTGCTTTAACTAATGGGTTTATTGATGGTATTTCTTTTGAAGAGCTTCGATTATATGAAAAAGACTTAGTTGAATATTTTTCGAGAAAAGAAAAATTATTACTTCGGGATATTGATAAAGAGGGAATATTAACAGATAAGATCAATAATGAATTAAAACAAGCGTTAACTGCTTTCAATCATCACTGGTCTGAAGTGAAAGGCGAATCAAAATGAAAATGGTTATGGTAGTTGTTCCCTCAAATAGAGCAGAGAACGTTTTAAACGCGTTGGTTAACTCAGGGCACACAGCAACATTTGCCGAAACACGTGGCGGGATGCTCAGGCAAAGCCAACATTCTTTATTTATAGCACTTGAAGACGATGAAGTAGATAAAGTGATGTCAATTATCAAAGGCACCAGTCATACTCAAGTTGAAATGAAAACAAGCCCTTCAAAAAGCGATTCTAAAAGAGAGAAGTCTTCTTTTACAGCTGATATTGGTGGAGCGATTGTTTTTATTTGGGACCTCGAGAAAATTGAAACCCTGTAAAGTAGGCTATGACTCAAAGCATTGAACAAGTCCGATCTCGATTAGCAAATGTTGAAGCAATTCAGCCTTTGCTTTCTGCATTACGAACGATGTCTATGGGCGCCTGGCAAGTGGCATTAAAAAAGATCGAACACCTCGAAGAATACGAAAAAAAATATGATCGAATCCTTTTTGAAGTTTTGCCATTTATTAACCGCGATGTAAAAATTGGTGCCAGCAACGCCCATACGCCAAACGAATTTGCTGAGTCAATATTTTTAGTCATCGGCACCGAACGTGGCTTGTGTGGAAAATTTAATATCCAATTAGTTGAAAAAACAATCTCACACATTAACAACTCTGGGGCAAGTTCTTACCAAATTTGGGCTTTGGGCTCAAAGTTGATTCGTGAGTTTGAACGGAAAGGCGTAAAATTATCCTGGGAAATGGCTTTGCCTGGGAGCGGGTTAGTTAGTTACCAGCAATCGTATGAATTAACACAAAGTTGGTTAGCAAAGTTCGAAAATTACAACTTTAATCGTCTAACAATCATTTTTAATCAGACCAACCCCAGGGAAGGATTTCAATTAACGACCATCAATTTATTGCCTTATGAAATCAATCGAGACAATTTGAATAAAAATACGGAGCAAAAAGACAACTGGCCACCAGTGATCATTGAGACTGACCCTGCAGGTATTTATCAGCAGATAATTCAACACTTTGTTGCAATCCGTTTTTATAAAACATTATTAAAATCATTGGCAGCTGAACATTCCGCTCGTTATTATTTAATGGAAGAAGCAAATGATAATGCATCAGAAATTGTTGGAGAATTAATTCAGTCAATTAATGCAGAAAGGAAGCGAAAAATAACCCAAGAAATGCAAGAACTTGCGGTTGGAAGTGGTTTATTAGACCATCAATAAAGAAAAAATTTATTTTCAAACCTTTTGTAAGGAGACTAAATTGAGCGGAAAGAAAAAATTCACAATTGGTATTGATTTTGGGGAAAATTCAGCAAGCGCTATTCTGGTTAACGTCAGCAACGGAAAGCTTGTCGCATCAACAACAAACAATTATCCACATGGAATTATTACTGACAAATTACCTGGTACAGATATTGAGTTAGGTTTAAATTGGGCGTTACAACATCCAAGTGATTATATTAATGCGTTGAAACGAACTGTGCCAAAATTATTAAAAGAAAGTCAAATCCAACCAGAACAAATTATTGGTATTGGTATCAGCTTTCAAGGTTCAACCTTAATACCCACTTTAAAAGATGGGACACCTCTCGCGTTAATTGAAGATTACAAAAACGAACCGCATGCCTGGCCAAAACACTGGACACATTTTGCCGCAAGAGAGAAGGCAGAGCAATTGACACAAATTGCAATTGACCGTCTTGAAATATTTTTAGATCGATATGGAGGAAGAATCAACTCCGATTGGTTCTTTCCTAAAGTTTGGGAGATATTTGATGAATCGTTGAGTATTTATAACGCTGCCGATAGGCTCATCGAAGCATCAGATTGGCTTGTTTGGCAATTGACTGGTGTCGAATCACGTAGCTTGTCAACTGCGGGGTTTAAAGCATTGTGGTCTAAACAAGAAGGTTTTCCATTAGAAACATTTTTTGGTGTAATGCACCCCACGCTTACGAATGTTGTTTCAGAAAAAATGATGGAAGAAGTCACGCCGGTAGGTGTACAAGTTGGTGAACTATCCGAAATTGCAGCAAATTGGATGAAGCTTATCCCTGGCATACCAGTTTCTACTGGGATGTTAAGTAATTATGCGGCGGTGCCAGCTGCAACCGTCACTGAACCGGGAAAACTTGTTTTGATACTGGATAATCTTTTTTCTCATTTAGTGCTTTCAAACAGAGAATTTCATATTCCCGGGATTCATGGCATGGTCGAAGATGGAATCATTCCTGGGTTGAATTTGTACGAGGCTGGTCAAGCCAGTGGATTCAATCAATTGACCTGGTTTATGGAGAATTCTCTTCCCAGGAATTTCGAAAGCGAAGCCCGAAAACGAAAGGTTGATCTATATACATTAATAGAAGAAAAAGCGATGGCGTTAGAACCAGCTCAATCAGGCTTAGTTGCATTGGACTGGTGGAATGGTACCCAAAGTATTTTGCAGCGAGAAGATCTGCGTGGATTGCTTTTAGGCTTCTCTCTTAAAACAAAACCTGAAGAAATTTACAGGACATTAATCGAAGCGTCAGCTTTTGGAACTCGCAAGATTTTTGAAACTTTTATTGCCAGTGGCATGGCTATCGATGAAATTATCGTCACCAACGCAGACCCAGGGAAGAATCGACTTTTGCTTAATATTCTTGCCAATGTATCGGGCATGGAAATTAAAGTTGCCGAAAGTCCATTTGCTTCAGCCTTAGGTGCTGCAATGTTCGCTTCCGTTGCAGCAGGTGAGGAATTGGGAGGATATGCGACAATCGAAGACGCGTCGAGCAAGATGGCTCGTTTAAAAGGTAAAACTTTTATCCCAAACAATGCTGATAAACAAACATACAATCGTTTATATTCTGAATATACGCAGCTGCACGATTATTTTGGTTACGAACATAATAACGTTATGATACGACTTAAAAATCAAAGAGATTCCATTTTTGAAAAAAAATTGAGATTGTTACAACAAAATTAGTGGTATAATTTCATCACTATATTCTTTTAGACTGGAGGAACATAAATTATGGCAAGTGTAACGTACAAAAATGTTTGGAAGCGCTTTGGTGATGTTGTTGCAATCGAAGACTTGAATCTCGAAATCGAAGATAAAGAATTTCTTGTCCTCGTTGGCCCATCGGGTTGTGGCAAAACAACAGCTTTGCGCTGCCTTGCTGGGCTTGAAGAAGTCTCAGAGGGCGAGGTATTTATTGACAATGATGTGGTAAATGACGTAGCGCCAAAAGACCGTGATATTGCAATGGTTTTTCAAAGTTATGCCCTTTATCCCCACATGACGGTCTTTGACAATATGGCCTTTGGCTTAAAGTTGCGCAAGTTACCCAAAGAAGAAATTAAATCTCGGGTGCATGATGCAGCTGAAATTTTAGGAATCGAGGGTTTACTCAATAGAAAACCAAAGGAACTTTCTGGTGGTCAACGGCAGCGTGTAGCAGTTGGCCGAGCAATCGTTCGCGAGCCTAAAGTGTTCCTCTTTGATGAGCCTCTTTCTAACCTCGATGCTAAATTACGGGTTCAAACTCGAGCTCAAATTAGCAAATTGCACCAACGATTGCAGACGACTTTCATCTACGTAACGCACGACCAGGTAGAAGCAATGACAATGGCAACGCGCATTGCGGTTATGAATAAAGGTGTATTGCAGCAATTAGATACGCCCCAGCAATTGTACGATTTCCCAGGGAATCTATTTGTTGCCGGCTTCATTGGTTCACCGGCAATGAATTTCTTCGAAGGCACCATGGTGAAAGAAGATGATACGCTTTATGTTGATCTTGGAAGTTTCAAGGTCAAAGTTCCAAAAGAGCGCGAGGCACCGTATCACAAAATGGTTGATCAAAAAATCGTTTTCGGTATGCGACCAGAAGATATCCATAACCCCCACTTTGCACCCCCTTCAATTATTGCCGAACCTGTCAAAGCTAAAGTGGATGTTACCGAATTAATGGGTAACGAAATCTTCCTATACTTGTTTAGTGGAGATCATAATTTCGCAGCTCGTGTTGACCCTCGAACCAGGGTTGAGGTTGGCGACGAATTCGAGGTCGTATTCAATATGCTTAATATGCATATTTTTGACCCAGTTGCAAACCCTGATAACCCCGTTGCTGTTCGGTAATTTTTTAATTTACTGCATAAAAGGCGGCTAAATTTATAGCTGCCTTTTTTAATTAACTGATTTAGATGTTCTGCTTAAAACAAGAATAAGAACCCCCATCGCCAGGCTTAACACGCCAACAAAAATAAACGCATTTTGCCAAAATAACATTGGGAACAAGCGTATTAATGTATCTGACGTTAAAAATTGCCAGGTTCCTTTTTCAAAAAATATTTGGTGAAATCGAGTAAACAATGAATCAAAATTAATGGCAACATAAAACAAAATCGAAGCAATCAGCCAAATAATTGCCCAACCGCCCCAATGGTAAGAAATAAGGAGAGAATACCTCCGGTTTTGTTTCATTAAAATAAAAGTCAAGAGCATTAAAAATCCAATTGCCACCCCTAAAATAATTCGCATCCCTGTGACAACCATTTTTACATCTTCCATGTGGCTAAGTTCGCGTTCGTTAAAAACAGGTTGGCCGTCATCAAATTGCAAAGACGAAAGATATGTAATTCCCTTCGTATTTACCAAGTATTTGACTGATGGACTCGACCATCGTAACCGATCTGCTATCGTAAACCCATAAGGATCATCAGGAAAACCAGGAAAACGGTATGCAAGTTGAACAAAGGTAGGTGTAATTAATAATCTGACTGCGATCATTAAAATTACAAAAGGTGTCAAAATGGTAATAAAGATACCTATAACTTGCGATACATAATTTTTATCTTTCATTGTAACTCTTCCAATCCACCTGATAGAAAATAATCTATCACCATTTTATTGGTCAACCACTCAATAGGAGCCAGGTCATCCGTATAGACGCGAGTAATTTCTGGTGGTGATTGACGAGATACAATCGTGGTTGCCATCGCCTCTACCAACAAGGGGTGACCACCAGATGAACCTAATCGTTCGTAGTTTTCAACAAAATTTTCCCAACTGCCCGCTGTTTTTGTGGCAAAAAGAATTGTGTTAAATGAATCAGGAATATCCATTACAAAAATAGTCGGAAAAACTTGCCCGATGGTTGTACCGAGGTCGTTTATTAAAACCCGATTCAGTGGGCTTCTACCGATGTTGATTGCCATGGCACCGTCTTCCTCCAATCGATCATAAACTATTTGAAAAAATTCTTTGGTTGTCATATGCCAGGGGATATATGGAGGACGGTAAGCATCAACACTGATGATATCGTAATAGGATTCTTGCTTTTCAAGCCCTACTCGTCCATCCTGAACAAACACTGTCAGATTAGGTACGTCCATCCCAAAGAACTCTCGCCCAACTTGGACAATCAAAGGGTCTATCTCAAAGCCATCGATTTTGACGTTTTTAAACACTGCATGTGCTTGCCTGGCGGTTGTACCGGCTGCTAACCCGACAATTGCCATTTTTTCAACCGTGTTAACACTTTTCCCAGGGGCGTTAAAGAAAGGTGCAACTAAAACCTGAGACCAAGGACCATGGTAATTTAGTTGCGTTGGATGGTAAACCGAATGCATTCCTTGCCCTTCATTGAGGCGAAGGTACCTAAAATCGTTGAGCTCAACAATTTGAACAAAATTATAAGATGATTCACCTTCAAAAATAACATTCTTAGTGGTCTTATCCGGGCCTTTTGTGCCAAACAACCATAATAAAATTAAGACAATCGGCATCCAACTGTGTCTTAACCAGGATTTTAAATTACAATAAATTAAAAAACCGCCGGTTGCGATGGCCATTAATAAACCACTAATCAATAAAAAGGTTCGGTAAGTACCTACCAAGGGAATTAAAACCAGTACCGGCAAAAATGTTCCAATGAATGATCCTAAGGTAGAAATTGCAGATAATCGCCCTGCCACCTGCCCAACTTGTTTCCCGTCGACTAAAGTCAATTTAATCGCAAAAGGTGAGGTCATCCCCACTAAGGTAACGGGCACCGCAAATAAGATCATCACCGCAATAAAAGCGCCCACTAAAATCGAGATCTGATAGTCGTCAAAGGCGTTTGCTGCCAATTGCAAAATTGGGCGCGAAATTACAGGGATCAACCCTATCGTCAGGCTACCCCACATTAATATTGAATAAAAAACAACGTAGCTTGGGTATCGGTCAGCTATTTTCCCGCCTAACGAATAACCAACCGTCAAGTAGATTAAAATTAAACCAATAATAACCGCCCAAACAAGGTTACTACTCCCAAAGAAATTGCCCAGCAGTCGCGACGCAGAAAGTTCTATTGCCAACGCGGACATGCCAGAAAAAAATACTGTGATATACAAATAATGCTTTTTCAATTAATTCCTCACAAATATGCTCGCAACTTAAGAGGTGAAAATCGGGGTCATATATTTAATTTTGGTATAAGCATCTAATAACTATTCAGGTATCAAAACCCAATTATATTGCTTTAATTTGAATTAAACCAATCACAATAATCAATCCTGAAAGGCTTTCAAGGCATTTAGAGCCATTCTAAGGAATTAATAGTAAATGTAGGCATAAAAACACCATCACTATCTAAACCTTAAACAACGAAGCTCGGAATTACCGAGCTTGGTTGCAGCTGGGGGTGAAGGATTCGAACCTCCATCAACAGATTCAGAGTCTGGTGTCTTGCCCTTAGACGAACCCCCACCGTTTCTGGATGTATAAATTCTACCAAAAACACCATAAAGTGACAAGACTCTTTTAAGATTATTCTCAATGACTTATTTACCTGAAACAACATTTTCACATCGTTGGTTTAAAATTATTTATTATGAAGACTCGAACGCCATGCCACCAGTTTGCGAATAATTAACCCTGTATCTTCACATGCTAAAGCCAAAGTTAGAACAGAAAAAGGACGGAAAACGACATTAATCATGATTGTTTAAAGATGGTGACAACTTGTCTCTATTTAAACTTAAAAGCTATTAGGCTATGCGAAAATAGGTGAGTAAAATAATAATAAAAGTCTTCGACCCTTTTCGGTTAATCGCACATCCATATCTTTCAATTAATCTTTTCGAATGAGGTTGCATATCAAACAGCTGCGAAGAAGACCACCTAAAGCTACCCAAGGTGACAAGAACTCGAAGTTAAAAACCTTGTCTGACTTTAATCTGTTGCAAACATCATTCGAGAATAACCCGAAGAATAAAAAGCCTCCATTCCTTCTACCATAGAAAAAAAGTCGCATCGGGTATATTTGGTTCAAATAAAAATACTTGTGATATTATTTTTTGATCTTTTTAGAATCCCCTTATTTGGAATGTCGTTTGATTAAATATCAATTGCCCAACATTTTTCTCTGCAAAGAAATTACAAAACACGGGTTGATTTAAAAACCTGTAATAAAATTGCTGTTGCGCCTATTTTGTAAGTTGGTTTGCAACCAAAAATAACCGCATCTACATTTTATCTACATAAAATGGGTTACGAGCGCATGGCTACACTTTCAACCATACCAATACCTAACATTAACGAAAGAAGTGAACTGCCACCATAACTGATGAAAGGCAATGTTAAACCGGTTACCGGTAGGATGTTTAAATTTACGCCGATATTTACCGCTGATTGAAAAAAAATTAAAATACCAAATCCATAAGCAATTAACGACCCAAATCGATCAGATGCATTTCGTGAGATATGTAAGCATCGCAAAACTATTAAAGCCAAAAGTGCTAGAACAATAATTGTTCCAATAAAACCAAATTCAGCCGCTAATACTGAAAATATAAAATCGGTATGACGGACTTTCAAAAATCGTAATTGCACCTGGGATGATTGGTTATACCCTTGGCCAAACCAACCCCCTGTCCCAATAGTAATTAATGCTTGGTCCACATTATAAGTATCGCCATATCTTGCTTCAGGATCGGGGAAGAAAAAATTCGTTATTCGGACTAGTTGGTAGTCCGCCAGAAAAGAAAACCCGGTTAATGCGCCAATGATCAATACTAATATTAAGGCAGCAATGACAATCAAAATATATTGGATTTTAATTCCTGACACCCATAAAAATGAAGCCCATAAAACCAACATAACAATAGTCATACTTAAATTGGGTTGTAGGAATATCCAAATTAACAAACCACCAACAACGACTATGCTCTTGAAGATCGTTGCTGGCGTAATCTCATCTTCTTTTTGGTGAGCAAAAAGGCTTGCTAACGCCAAGATAACAACAATTTTAGCCATTTCGGCTGGTTGAATTAATATTTGTCCGACTTCAAGCCAACGCACTGCACCGAACCTTGCTTCAGCGGTAAACACAAACAATAGAAAAGCCATCGTCAAGAAATACATAGGTGGGATCAATGTGATCCAATATTTATAATCTATAGCAGCAACAACAAATAGTACTGCAATACTGAGAACAAGAAAGATAGCTTGACGTCGTGGATGGTCTACCAACTCGATATTGCCCGCTATTGAACTGTTTATCAAGGCAATTCCAAGGATGGAGAGGACCAGTGCTGCTCCAAACAGGATGAAGTCAAATTTTTGCCAAATGTTGCTTGAGGTTTTCACTATTTATTCACCCCAGATATTATCGGCGCCTTCTTGTGTTCCTTAATGGGATATGCGCAATCAATTTTTGTTCACGACCTTCAACTTGAATATCAATTTCAGTTTCACTAGGGTTTATATCTACATAGTCTGAAATCACCTCAATTAATCTATCTTTAAGGCTTTTTAAATCTTCTGTACTAAGATCCGTACGATCGTGGACCAAAACCAAATGCAACCTTTCTTTGGCGTTGTTTGCGCTCGGGCTTGATTTGTTAAATAATCTTTCTATGAATGAAGACATTTTAATCGCCTCCGCCAAACAGTTTACCTAATCGCGAAATTAAACCTGATTTCTCTTCTAACGCTAACCAGGGGATATCTTCGCCCATCAATCTCCTACCAATATTTTGAAAAGCTAATCCAGCTTTACTTTTACCGTTAAGAGCAACTGGTTGCCCCTGGTTTGTACTGATTAATACACTTTCATCGTCGGGGACTAATCCAATCAAAGGTACAGACAATAAATCTACAATATCCTCGGCTGAGAGCATATCACCTTTTTTGATTAAACCCGGTTTTATTCGATTGATAATTAGCTTAGCAGGTCCTTTTTCCTCGGCTTCGATCAACCCGATAATTCGATCGGCATCTCGAACAGAGGACACCTCAGGATTGGTCAACACCAACACTTCATCAGAGGGTGCGATTGCATTACGAAACCCACGTTCAATTCCCGCAGGCGAATCGATGATGATCCAATCCGTTTCAGAGCGAAGTTCATCGCATAGCTTAACCATGTCACTTGGTGCAATTGAAGTTTTATCTCGTGTTTGTGCCGCCGGTATTAAAAACAAGTTGTCGTGGCGGCGATCCCTGATCATCCCCTGACTAAGACGACAACGCCCTTCAATAATATCTACCAGGTCGTAAACAATTCTATTTTCCAAACCCATCACAACGTCTAAGTTTCGTAGCCCAATATCTGTATCAATACAGACCACTTTTTGACCCATCGAAGCTAAAGCAACCCCCAAATTTGCTGATGTTGTCGTTTTACCCACCCCTCCTTTACCCGATGTAATGGTTACTACTTTACCACTCATTTATCTCCTTTTTTATGGTCCCATGGAACTGCGATGATTTGACCCCTTTGAATGATTGCCATCTCTGGTTTATGGCTTTTTTGATCATGCGGTGTTGTAACAATTTGAGAAGCAATTCGCAACTGCGTTGGAGAAAGGTCAAGCGCGCACACATATGCTGACTGATCTCCTTCCGAGCCGGCATGAACAGTTCCACGCAACCTTCCCCATATGATGATAGATCCAGACGCAATGATTTCCGCACCTGGATTAACATCACCAACCACAACGACATGACCCTGGTATCCAACCTTATAACCAGAGCGCAATGTTCTATTAATAAAAATCGACGATTCACCTTCAAGCACGGTATCTACTGGTTTTAATTGTGCGTCGATATTCTTTTTAGGTTTATCTAATTTTGTAATTAACCCAAGAGACTTTGCCACACCTTGAGTTATTAAGGATTTAGACAGTATCCCATGGAGTTGAACTTGCTTCGAGTTTAACTTTTCTTGAAGGTCAACGATTCCATCTGTGTCAATCACTGTATTTCCTGCGTCTACAATTATCCGAGCTCCTCGAAAAAAATCTTGGTTGGTTTCAATTTTTTGCAACACATCCAACTTGGCATCTTGCCAATTTTGCTCACCAAAAGTGATCAAAATGCCCTCTTTGATTCCTTTAATTTCCATTCGTAGATAACTCAATATTGTCGTGGCTAAATATTTTTCTTATTAAATCCGATTCATTATACTGTACCAGATCAGAATCGCCCCAATTAACGAGAATTCTCGGCATCAATTGCTTTTAGTTCAAAATAAGCGTCAATCACCCGTCGAACCACAGGAGCTGCCAATGAGGCACCTTCAGAGCCATTGTAAACAAA
This sequence comes from uncultured Candidatus Brevefilum sp., assembly GCA_964411385.1. Classification (GTDB taxonomy): domain Bacteria; phylum Chloroflexota; class Anaerolineae; order Anaerolineales; family Anaerolineaceae; genus Brevifilum. Next base: position 24,019 of record CAYPKT010000001.1, read on the forward strand.
ACATACAACTGCTATTTCAGCATCGTCCCAAGGCGCATAACCCACATACCAGGCATGTGAAGGCCACCTTTCAGGTAAACATTTTCCCTGGGCGTTGGCAATATCATCACAGTATTCAGCCGTTCCTGTTTTTCCCGCTGATTTACTTGAATCGTTTTCAAACAATGCTCGATGCCGCTCGATTTCATATTTATGTGCTGTCCCATCTGTAACAACCAATCGCATTGCTTGATTCGCCAACTCAATTACCCATGGTTCTACTGTTTTTACTTCACCAGTTGGATTATTTCCATCGTAAGTATGAATTACGGGGTCAACCGTAATGTCCCATCGGTAACTCGGTTCTAGTTCCTGTTTAATGGTTCCATCCTTTCCAACAATTTTATTGATAATGGTAACATCCATCAATTTACCACCGTTGGCAATGGTTGATATCGAGTTAAGCACTTGAAGAGGCGTTGATAGGACGTAACCCTGACCAACAGCAGCCGAATAGGTATCTCCGGTAGCCCAGTTTTCGCCTAAATAAATACGCTTCCATGTCGGATTTGGGATTAATCCATCTTGCTCACCAGGTAGCTCAATTCCTGTTAATTCATCATAACCCAAGGCTTTGGCATATTCACCCATGTGCCAAATACCAAGCCCATTTCCAGGGACCTCGTCTTGGTAGCCGCCCCCTACTTTATACCAGTACACATTGCACGAATAAGCAACACCCCATTTAAAACTGACATTACCATGCCCAGTTCGATTCCAACAATAAAACCTGCGTGGGGTGCCAGGGTCGTTTTCATAATACTTCTCTAAAATTGTAATGATTCCTGGGTCAAAAACTTCATATTCAGGGGTAACCACGCCTTCATTCAAAACACCTAAGGCAGATGTCATCTTATAAACGGATCCCGGCGGGTGTTCGGCTGATATCGCATGATTAAATAATGGACGTTGGGGATCATTACTGAGTTGCTCATAATAATAGCCAGGGATCACCTGTTCCATTCGGTTATTCTCAAAATTTGGATAAGAGACCAACGCCAAGATTTCGCCTGTTTTCGGGTTCATCGCTATAACAACGCCATTATTTGTAATCATTTGCCCGAGGTAATTATTCCAAAACTCAATTTCGTCTATCAAAGCTTCTCGCGCAATTGTTTGCAAACGAGTATCAATCGTTAGGTAAATATCATCGCCAGGAATTGGATCAATGGGTTCCACAATGTTTCTAATCGTTTCTTCAGCAACATTGACTTCTACTTCCCTATGCCCATTCCTCCCTGCTAAAATGTCGTTCATTGATTGTTCAATGCCAGCATAACCAACTTTATCTCGATTCGCCACAAAACCTCGGTCGACATAGTAATCTTCCAGAATTGCCGGAACTGGGCCTAAGAAACCAATGATTTCTGAAGTCAAGTTGCCAGTTGGATACTGTCTAACCGCCATCGTTTCAACATCAATTCCCGGCCATTTTTCACGATTCTCCATAACAGTCATTGCTGTTTCGGCAGAGACGTTACATTTTAAAGCTGTGGGTTGAAAAGGCCAATTTGTTCTCGCAATGTAGACGACTTCAGTAATCCCTAATTGGCTGTAACAAGGGGTAAATGTTCTCACTGCTTCGTCATCGGTTTCGCCTAAATGAACAGGCATATCTATTAATGTAGAGAGCTCACGAAAAATCGCTTGAACATCACCTTCATCCTCAGGTAAGTAACCTGGAATAACCACAACATTATATGACGGTACGTTTTGGGCTAATATGAAGCCGTTTCTGTCATAAATTGTTCCCCGAATTGCAGGATCTCTAAAAATCCTTGTTCTATTTTCATCTGCCTGCGCTTTAAAAGCTGGCCCTTGTAGTATTTGCAAATCAAACAAACGCAGCATAAAAAAGCCAAATACCGTTATCAGCAAAAGGTAAAGGACAATATAACGCCACTTTTCATAATTGCTATGTTTTTTAGTAGTTGCGTTCATAATTCTGCCTCCTGTGGATATATTCTTCCAGACAAATCGTTAATTATTGCATATACAGGTAAGGAGAATAATAAATTCAACAAAATGCTCGGTAATACGATGCTATCCAAACTCTGACCTAAAGAAATTGGTGCCCTGTTAATGATTAAAATTAAGGCATATATTGCGTGTTGCACGACAGTGCCAATGAAAACAACAAGAAACATGGCAAGTAAAGGCACCTGCCAAACTCTTTTTTGTAACATCTTTGAAATTACAACTAAGAGAAAATAACTTATTAGTGGGGCGAGGAAAGGCGTAGCAGAAACGAAGCTTACCAAAAGACCAATAATTAAAGACCAAAGCCAGCTGATTTTATCCTTTTCTTGTAAAGACCAGGCGGCTAAAACCAATAGAATCAAATCGCTCGAACCAGAAATAAATTTTGCTTGTGAAAATATAGCCGTTTGCAACACAAACGCGATTAAAAGCGAAACTCCGTAAACAAAGTTATCTGTCAAAATTACGGCTCCGGTATAAGAGGTGTAATGTCTACAGCCTCAAAATTGTTTACGATTAAGACCGCGCTAATTGTTTCAAAGTTTACAATTGGCTGGATCGATGCGGTTTGAAATAAGGCATTTTCACGCTTTTGCGTCGATAAAACTTGTCCAACAAAAATGTTAGGAGGAAAATTGCCACCCAGACCTGAGGTTAAAACAACATCGCCTGTCTCTACTGATACGTCAGATGGAATCATATCTAAAAACACATCGCCTGTGAGAGACCCTCGTAGTTGTGCTTCGATGCCCGCAGATTTTAAACGCACATTTACGACAGATGTAGAATCAGTAATTAATTTTATGCGAGAAGCTCCACCTATAACCGCATCAACTCGTCCGACCAATCCTTGTTGCGTTACTACAGGCATCCCGTAGCGTACGTTATGGTTTGATCCTCGATCGATAATAATATATTGCAAAAAAGGGTTGATCTCTCGTCCGATTACAGTTGCTGCAGTATAGTCATACTGTGGGTTTGTACGTCCAAAATCTAATAAAGCAAAACAAACCTGGGCTTCACTTAAATGTTCTTCCATTTCAATTAATTGTGTCTGTAATTGTGTCACCTGCGATTCCAGCAAGGCATTTTGTTCTCGCAGTTGGGTAACATCACGCGGTGTGGTTAAAAATTCTCTCGCTGAAAGATAACGCACAGAAAGCCAACTTTGGAAGGAAAGTAAAGGGTTGAGTGATAAATCAAATAATGGCGTCAGGTAACCGCTTAGTGCTAAAAACAAAAAGCCACCGATAATTAGAAAAAGGACAAGCGTTTGGATATTTTTTGGGTTAAGAAATTTCATCATTTTACGACCCTATTTAAAGCCACCGGAGCGCTTAATGGAATAATAAGCGAAAAACAAAAAAAGATAGTTTCAATCAGGATAATGATCGCTGAGTTGGTTCCCTGTCCAGTCCAACCAAAAAGCTGTTGAACTCATCTTTGTTTTCTAATACAATTCCACACCCCCGAGCCACACAAGTGGATGGGTCCTCTGCAACCCATACCCGTAATTTTAAGTCTGCCGATAAGCGTTCGGCAAGATTTTTTAATTGTGCACAACCTCCAGCGAGACAAATGCCTGTGTCAATTAGGTCTGCAAGGATTTCAGGTGGAGCCTCATCAAGAGCGTCACGGATTGTTTTAATGATAACAGCTATCGAGCTTGATATTGCCTCACGAATTTCCACCGATGATACTTCAATTGCTTCGGGTAGTCCAGTTACCAGATTTCTTCCGCGGGCTTCAAAAGTGAGTTCCTCTTTCAACGGATAAGCTGAACCAATCGCCATTTTAATTTTTTCTGCCATCCGGTCGCCGATATACAGGTTGTATTTATTACGAATATAATTCACAATATCCTGGTCAAGTTCATCTCCTGCAACTCGCAACGATCTTGAAACAACCACCCCTCCCATCGAAACTGCGGTAACCTCTGTTGTACCCCCTCCGATGTCGACGATCATAGTCCCATCGACATCATTAACAGGAAGGCCTGCCCCAATCGCCGCGGCAGATGGCTCAAAAATGAGATACACTTCACGTGCACCAGCGGCCATGGCAGCATCAAATACAGCACGCTTTTCAACCTCCGATGCGCCAGAAGGAATACCTACCACAACTCTTGGCCTGGGTAAAGGAACGATACTTTGTTGATGTGCTTTTCCGATGAAATATTCAAGTAAGGCTTGTGTAATATCATATTCAGAAATAACACCATCTCGTAGGGGCCGAATTGCAACCACGTTGGGCGGCGTTCGTCCTACCATTGCCTTAGCTTGAGATCCAATTGCCACCGGTTCGCGTGTCCGTTTTTCTATAGCCACCCAAGATGGCTCATTAATTACAATCCCTTTGCCACGAATGTAAATGATAGTATTGGCGGTGCCAAGGTCGATGCCGATGTCAAGGGAAAATAAACCCCAAAACCAGTTAAGTGGGGAAAATGCCAAATCAATACTCCTTAATTAACAAGCTTGACAATCTATTCCTGTCAAAGCGTTGGAAAATTATACTACACGATAAATATTTTCTCGTTGAATCTAACATGGTAATTTTACCACTCATCAAAATATTTAAGTTGTCAGGCGTTGTACAGTCGATCATTTATCACAGATGTTAATGATATGAAAGTTAATTTTATGGTGCAATCTTTATACCAAAATATTAAATTGGTAGCAGCCAACCTTATTGATTTTAGATTGCTGTAACAATAAATTCAAATGTACTCAATTTAATGTAGAAATATTTATTTTTGATTACGATTTACTATCTTTGGAAAATCAATCTATCAACCCCCTTAGAAGAACCATATCGTCCTGTTGGATCCTGGTTTTCCAATACTGTTTTCATATCATCCCCTGCCCTAATCAAAAATGTATAAACTCCTTGAGTTATGAGCCGCTCTGCAATACCTGAAGATGTTTCTTTCCCGCCAAAGCTGGCTAAATCTAACAGGATCATCACCGGAACCAATCCACGATGTAACAATTCTATTGCTAAATTCACCAAAGTTTCGTCAGTGTCGGGTGTAACAATAATAACCGTGCTGCCGCGTACTAAGTTTTTCACCTGTGAGTTAATCAATGCCCAAATTGGGGTATTCCCTTCGGGTTCGAGAACTGCAAGGGTTTCTAAAATTTTCCCTAATTGACGTTCACCTCTTTCAGGTGAGAGCGTGTTATAGCTTTGACCAGAAGACACTAACGCCACTTCGCGTTGTTCTTCAATATAATATTTAGCCAAAGAAGCAGCACATGAAACTGCGTATTCAAAAGTATCTGGTGGTAAATAGAAAGCTTGCTTGTATCGGTTCCACCAGATCCGATTTAAATCAGTAACCTTGATGTTATCACTGTGTATATGTAAGTTCTGCATTGCGTCTATAAAAATCCACACTTCAGCCAAAGGGTCTTTTTCAAATTCTTTAACAATTAATGTTTGTCTTTTCACTGAAGAGGGCCAATGAATTCGACGTAACGGATCACCTGGCACATATTCTCGTATCCCAGCCGCGTAAGGTGTAACTTCGAGCGTTTTTTCCCGCAATGCACGCCCACCAGGTAACATCCCTTTAGGGGAGAGAAAAAAACGAATATCTGTCATGTATGGTATAACAAGCAATCTTAAATCTGAGTCAAAGGTTTTTGAAATTGTAAAAATTCCAAAAATATCACCGCTAGAAATTTTAGTTGGCCCCAGGTTATACCAACCGCGCTTTTGTAAATAAGTATGGGCGATATAAACCTGGGTTTTTTTACCCCCAATACCTGTAATAATTCTGGACCCAGTTCCTCCAATTAGTGCCGATTTATCGATTACTTTTAACCATACTTTAGGTAAAAAAGAAAGATTTCGGACTTCAAGGGTTTCAATAAAAACTTCACCAACCTGGCTCCTCGTTGTCCGTGTAGATCGGTCGAAGTCAACATTCCACAAGGAAAGCATCGCCCATATCCCGCTAAGGATTAACACAAGAGTCAAAGCGAGTGTTAAACGCGAGAAAATTGGATTTGACGAAAGCCAAGGGAATTGAGACACAGTAAATGATGCCCCAATCAAAAATAAAATCCACCAAAAAGACTTACCGAATTTAATCAAATTTTATCAGTTTCTATATCATTACCAGGGATCGGTGTACTATTTAAGATTTCATTCACAATTCTGGTTGCGCTTACGTCTGTTAATCTCGCAGAAGGACTCATCACAATCCGATGCGCTAACACAAAAGGTGCTAACATTTTGATATCATCTGGCAAAACATAATCTCGACCGAGCAATGCTGCGCGCGCCTGTCCCGCCCGGTACAGGCTTAAGCTGCCACGGGGGCTTGCGCCAAGGAAAACATCTTGGTGAGTACGAGTTGATCGCACAATTTCAACAATATAGCGTTTTATCGGGTCAGAAACAAAAACATGTTTTATTGTTTTTTGGGTATTTATGATCTCGTCTCCAGTCACCACTATGGACAAATCATTAATTGGATGCGTGATCTGTTGCTGTTCCAGAATTCGAATTTCATTCGTTAACGAAGTGTAGCCCAGGTCAATCCGCATCAAAAATCGGTCCAATTGTGCTTCGGGTAATGGAAATGTGCCTTCGTATTCAATTGGGTTTTGGGTTGCCAAAACCATAAACGGTGCAGGCAGGAAATGAGTAATTCCATCTACTGTTATTTGTCGCTCTTCCATGGCCTCAAGCAAGGCGGATTGTGTTTTTGGGGTAGCTCGATTGATTTCATCTACCAGTATAATTTGCGCCATTATTGGCCCAGGTCGGAATTCAAATTTTCGGGTATTTTGATTAAAAATCGATATTCCAGTAACATCACTTGGCAGCATATCTGGCGTAAATTGAATGCGTTTAAAATCACAGCCCAAAGACCGTGCTAAGCTTCTTGCCAGCATCGTCTTTCCCACCCCGGGCACGTCTTCAATCAATACATGTCCCTGACACAACAGGGCAATAACGACCAATAATATTGAATCATCTTTGCCGATAATTACCTTTTGCAGGTTTTTACCAAGTTTTTTTCCAAGATCCTGTACTTTAGCAATTCTTAATGCCATAAGGAATGCTCCCACAACAAATCATTAACAATTAAAGTCTATCCCATATTTCCTTTTTTCGCCTATCAAAAATAAAAGTATACCGGCAAACTATTCGCTAATTTGTTTAACAGATAGGGTAAATTCAATGATAAAATATACTCAAATGATCATAAGCTTCGGACTTTAAATAACCGATCGAAAAAATTTCTATTAGGATATTCAAAATGAGCGATTCACTCAGCCTTTTTAGGCTTCAAAGATTAGACAGCCAAATAGATCAAATTCAAAAACGACTTGTACAAATCAAACGTATTTTAAAAGATGATCGACGAATTATACAAGCACAAAAAAATATTGAACGCGCAAAAGGTGAAGAGAAAAAAATTCGACAACAACTCAGAAGTATTGAAGACAGAGTTGAATCACAGCGTCAAAAGCGCAGCCTGGGACAAGCAGCTTTATTTAGTGGGAAGATCAAAAACCCTAAGGAGCTTCAGGACCTAGAAATGGAAGCTGAAGCGCTTACACGCACTATTGCCCAATTAGAAGACCAACAATTAGATATAATGCTTGCCCATGAAGATGCAGAAAAAAGCCTGCATACAGCAGAGCGAGCATTTAAAAAGCTTGAAAGCACACTATTGCAAGAAAACTCACTTTTAAAGGGTGAATGGTCAAATCTGGTTGATAAGTTAGAACAGTTTAAAAAGGAAAAAGAGGCTGTTGATCACGCGGTCTCAGCGTCATCTCGTTTGCACTATGAAGATTTGCGAAAAAAGAAAAACGGCATAGCGGTGACTACCGTTATCGATGGAAGCTGTAGCATTTGCGGTCAAACAATCACCCAGGCAGATCAGCAGCGAATTAAAACCTCATCATCTCTGGTTTACTGTCCTTCTTGCGGAAGAATATTGTTTATTGAATAGATCCCCCAAGGTTTGTTTCTGTTCTGCTTTTCTATTTTAGGCTTCGCAACAGGGCGGTTAGTAAGTTCCCAACAATTTGGATAGCAATAATTAAGATCATCGGGCTAAAGTCGAGCCCGCCTAAAGGAGCCACTCGCTTTCGAATTGGCGTTAATAAGGGCTCATATATCCCCCCAAGCGCATGCATAATTGGATGATAGGGGTCTAAAAAATATTTCAGCAAAATATACGCAATCAATCCGAATGTAAAAACACTGACGATTGAATTAATTATTGTAATGATCAGATTCATTATAAAGTACCAAATCCCTCGTTATCTATAATCGGGGCCCAAATAAGGTTGTTCCCAAGCGGACCATCGTGGCGCCTTCTTCAATAGCCACCTCATAATCAAAGCTGGTTCCAATCGAAAGCTCCTTCCAAGAGGCATCAGGTATTTCTTCAGTGAGGAAGTTTTGCAATCGATTCATGCGTTGATAATATGACCTTGTAAGTTCTGGGTCATCAAAAAAAGGTGGCATCCCCATTAATCCATGAATTTGAACATAATCCATTTGTGCAATTTCTTTAAACGCATCGCTTAATTCTCCCCATTTATTCTCATCCCATGCCTTCCAACCGAATTTGCTTTCTTCGCCGCTTAAATTAACCTCCAATAAAATCGGCATGATGCGATCTCTATTTTTGCAATCGCGATTTATCCGTGCAGCAATTTTCATACTGTCAATGGAGTGGATCAAATTAAAATAATCACATACGATTTTCGACTTACGGCTTTGAATATGGCCTATCATATGCCACGAGAGCGTTTTATCAGTGTGAATGTTCTCAATTTTCTCAATCGCTTGTTCTGGATAGTTTTCACCGAAATCATAAATGCCAGCCACAATGGCAGCTTCGATTATTTCGAGAGACACCATTTTTGTAACCGCGATCAGTTTAATATCTTCTGTCCGGCGTCCGGATTTTTCCGCTGCAATTGAAATTTTCTCACGCACAATTTTTAAATTATCTCTAATCAAGTCAACAGATGCATCAAAATCATTTTTTATCATAGGAATTACCTTATTTGCATTAATTATCCTCGATGCTCATTAATACCGCAAATCGACCTGTCTTCCCATGTTCAGCGCGATGAGAATACCAATCCCCCAAGTGGCAAGCTGTACACAGTCGCGATTCTTCTATGTGATTCACACCAGCTTGCTTAAGAATTTCTTTATTTGCCTTCCACAAATCTAAGTGATAATGCCCATTCTTTTTTACGAAAAAAAGGCCAGCTTGTTCATTAAAAGCATTGCTAAAATGTTCATAGACTTCACAGCCTACCTGGTAACATTTTTGGCAGATTGAAGGCCCAATTCCAGCGTAAATCGCACCTGGCTTTGATCCAAAACAAGTACCCATTTGCTCAATAGCCCGCAAGGCGATCTTTTTATACGTTCCTTGCCATCCAGCGTGAACAATACCTATTATCTGTTGATCTGGGTCCACTAAAAGTATCGGGACGCAATCTGCAAATCGCATAAACAAGGTTATATCCCGTTTTGATGTTAAAATACCATCTGCCCTGGAATGTGGCTGCTCAAGCGGTCGTGGTTGATCTGTGCATATCACTTTGCTGCCATGCACTTGCCAGACATCGAACCGAGATTTAAAATTGTAACCAAACGTGTTATATATTCTATGGTGATTTTCAAGCACTGCATAGGGGTCGTCACCCACAGTACCCCCCGTATTTAAACTATTAAAAGGGGCGGTACTAATACCGCCCCTGCGGGTGATGATTGCATGAAAAACAGGCAAGCTTTTAAAGCTATCAAATTGATAGTATCTCAACCCGTCTTTTTCAAAAAAACCCATTCGTTGCCTTAATCTCTTCTATTATCCATTTGAGAGGTAATTGCCTTCTTTAATTCCATCTCTTTACGGTTTTCAATAATAGAGTCCTCTAAAAAGGGGTATCCATACCACACTGTGGTTAAACCGAAAAGGACTCCAGTGATCACTCGAAATAAAGGTGTGCTTTCACGTAAAGGTATCCAATTAAAAATTGCTAACCCTGTTTGGCCAAGCAATTGAGAAAATCCATCCAACCCAATAGGCCCAATTCCAAAAATTATCCAAAGGTACCAAGGAATTGGTTTAATCTTCCTTCCAGTTAATGAAAAAACGATACCAAAAATCAAAATCGTGCTGTAAATTGCCATATCACGTTGACAAAGTGCGGTTTTATACCCCATTGTTTCGTTTCCTAAAAAATTCCTCGCCGCGTTGATTTGATTTGAGTCTAATCCAGACGCTTCTTCGTAACTAATTAACCCATCCATGTTTGCCATCTCTAATGGATAAAATGCTTGTTCACCGAATAGAAAAAAAGATCGATAAGCAAGCTGATGACATAAAGGGCTATACATGCGATAAATAACTTTGGCAGGTGTTTGCCAGCCAAGTTTCATAAAACTGGGTGCCAAAATAGCAAGAAATACATATAAAAATACGAACCCATTTAACAAGCCCATATAGTGATGAGAAAACCAGTGCGAAATACGGTCCGATTTTGTCATCTCAATTGGCTTTGTTAAGCGTTCCGCTAAAGCGAAATTTCCCTTTCCTTTTGCTTCAGCCAAACGTTTTTCAGCTTTTTCAAAAGCAAACTCAATTTCGTGCGTTTCAAAGGTATCTATTAATCGAAAAACACCAATATCTAATACTGGTGCTTTTTCAGCATATGCTGTTTTGAGGGCTTCATCACGGTCAATATTGATGATATGCAACAGGTGAGGGTGCGCTTCTTGTTGTTGTTCAAGGCGATTCTTAATCGTTTCCAATCTTCTATCATCACTATTAATAAACAGGGTAACTTGTATCATTGATCTATCCCAATTTTTGCTAAATGCTTTATTAGAAGTTCTTCATCTAATTCGCCGATGTGGATGGATTGTATACTACCAGCTTCATCCATGAAAAGGGTTGTTGGAAAGCCATATACACGAAAATGTTTCGATGCGCTATTCGAAGGGTCAAGCAATATAGTCAACTTAAGGTCATTTTCCTTTGCAAACTGCTTAACAGTAGCCTCATCCTCACCTGCGTTGATGGCTAAAACTACGACTTCATCCGATCGTTTTTCGGCAAATTCTTGTAGCAATGGCATCTCAGCAAGGCAAGGCGGGCACCAGGATGCCCAAAAGTTAACTAAAAGTGGCGTTCCAATAAAATCTGAAAGCGCAATGGTATCTCCATCCAGGCTTATCCAACCCAATTCATTTTCATTGTCTTTTTTTAAAATGACTTCGGGGTGACCTTGTGGAAGCCCCTCGATAACCTTATTTTCAGTTTGACTTTCTCCTTTGTTTTCAAAAGTTTTACTGATTTCAACAAAGGTAAAGATCGTCATAACCAGGATGACTAAGATCAAACCAATTTCGAAATATCTTTTCTTTTTATCCATTTACCGTGTAACGTAAACCTTTACAAGCCAAAATCAATAAGCGTACCAAATGATGCCAGTTGTTGGTAAATACCCAAAAACAGCATCACCCCAACAGCAATTAAAATAATCCCCATCATAACTTCGACAACTCGGACAACTCTTCTAAAACGCTTCAGAATCGTCGTTACCCACCCCACTCCAATTGCAGCCAGTAGAAAGGGAATTCCCATTCCCAGCGAATAGCCAGCCAATAAGATGATTCCTTGACCAATATTTGCTCGTTCAATTGTTAAGGTCAAGATCAACCCAAGGGTAGGCCCCACACAAGGAGACCAACCCGCAGAGAAGAATATCCCCATCAAGAATGAGGACCCTAAATCTCCACCCATGATTTTATTGGAGTGCACCCGAAAATCATAATTAAGAAAAGGTATTTGGATCAACCCCGTCATGTGCAGACCAAACAAGATGATAATAACACCACCTAATTTAGCTAAAACATCCTTAATTTGATAAAAAAACAAACTGATCGCTGAAAAAGTTAACCCCAGAATCATAAATACAAGGCTAAATCCTAAAACAAAAGCCAACCCATGCATAAATGTGCGGATCTTTTTTGAAGTCTCTTCGTTTTCGTTAAAAGTAAAGGAGCGTCCGCTAAGGTAACCTATATAGGCTGGAACAAGTGAAAAAACACAGGGTGAAAAAAAGGATGCCAACCCAGCTAAAAATGCCAGTCCCAGAGAAAGGTTAATCGAATCCATATCTTTGGTTTAATATTTCACTACGAGACCATTTCGACAGTTACTGGTGTCGAAATGCCAAATCCAGACCATTGTTTGTCGCCTTCAACGTAGGGGACTTCAGGCTCAACCCAGCGCCAGATCCATTTTGCATCCTCAGGCCGACAATTAATACATCCATTAGACAACATGATTCCAAAAGCGTTATGCCAATAGGTTGAATGGATAAATACACCTCCGGGTTCAATGCCAAAATTCCAACCCACACCCGGAAGATCGTACCCCACAGAATATTGACCATCTGCACTGTAATGCATTGAAATATTTTTCCGCCATGGCGTGTGTTTCCCAAGGGGGGTTATCCATTCCCCAGTTTCAAAGTTTCGCCCACCGGTTGTCACCGTTGTAAAGTAAACCTCTTCATTTCCTTCAAAACAGGTTAGTGTTTGCAAACCTATTCCGCGCATTTGAATTAAGATATGTTTGTTTTCAGCTCCTGGGTGGATCGGTGTAATATCTTCAGGTGAGATATATTTACACACTTCTGCATCAACCCAGTAAGTATCAGGCCAGGCGCCCACCTTTTGCATTAACAGGTATTGCGTTTTGCCAGTGGTGGTATTCTTTCTAACATCGGTTGCCCAATAGACCTGCGAATAACGAACCCGTGGATAAATCGCATGAGGGTCTTTTATCCACCATTGGTAATTTTCTTTGGGCTTTGTCAAATCGATGTTGATATAGGGTGTTGTAATTTCAACCCACATCCCCTTTGAGCCATCATTATTTTCAGGCAATTCCTCCATAGGCTCATTTAGAATATGTTTTACTTTTTGCAGTTCATCAGCATAGATGTACCCTTCAGGCGTTTCTATCCATCGCTGGTTAATACGATGAGGGTCGAGTTGTTTTGCAACAATTTCTTGCTTCCATTCAAACACATCATCGTAGTATGCCTTACCAATAGATGGCGCTTCCATAAAAGGTTCGCTACGAATGTTAATCCAAGACCCCCATTCTCCCAGGCATACCCTTCCTAATTGCTGATTTACCGGGAATTCAAGAGGCTTATCTTGTTGAAAGATATCCAAATTTCCGGTCGCAAAAACGCTTTTTAAATTGCTTTTGCTAAATGCCAACCCTCCAAGAGCAAGGGCAGAATATTTTAAAAAGTCACGCCTGTTGATGTCTTTATTGCGCTTCATATGACGATTAACATAATCCAATCTGTTCCCATAGTCAAGAAAAGCCTTATATTTCTAATGTTTTGTTTAAAATCAGAGCCTTCACATGTTCAATTTCTGGAGCCCACCAAGCATCCCCAGCTTGATAAGGCACCTTTTCACGGATTTTTGTAAAGGCTTTCCCTGTTCCTTCTCCCAATTTCGCTGCTGGAAATTGGCGCAACCTCAAATCTAAAGCTCGGACAGCTGAATAACATTCAATCGCTAATACATGTGCAGTGTTTGCAACGATTTCACGGATGTGTCGGGCTGCTGTCATCGCATTAGCGTTATGATCTTCCTGCAATGCAGATGTTGGCAAAGAATGCAGTGAATCAGGATTTGCCAGGCTTTTATTTTCTAAAACTAATGATGCAGCTGTGTATTGTGGCATCATCAAACCAGAATTTAAACCTGCTGCTTTTTCATTGTCCACCAACATCGCTGGAAGACCCGCATTATGGTTGCCATCGGTCAACCGGTAAGTACGCCGTTCTGAAACAGCCGAAAGTTCTGCCAGGGCAATTCCCAGGTAATCTAAAGCCAATCCAACTGGCTCCCCATGGAAGTTTCCACCTGAGAGGGCAACGCCTGGCTCAAATAGCAAAGGGTTATCTGTAGCAGCATTAATTTCGGTCTCAATCGCTTTTTTAACGAATTCTAATGTCTCCCAACCAAAACCGTGAATTTGAGGTGCACAGCGCAATGAATAAGCATCTTGTACATGGCCGCCCATATCCAGCAAAGTACTTCCCTTCAACAATCGCAGTACCTCTTTTGCTACCCGCAATTGGCCTTGAAAACCCCTTGCCCAGTGTAAACGCTCATCAAAAGCGTCTGAGCAGCCAAGTAATGCCTCTAAAGAAAGCGCCAAAGACAGTTCTCCTGCCCGCATAAGAATTTCAGCATCAAAAATAGACAAAGCTCCAATAGCAGCAGTAAAAGACGCCCCATTAGTAAATGCCAGGCCTTCTTTTTCTGCCAGGATAATTCTGTCTATACCTGCTTTTTCCATGGCAGCTTTCCCAGTTAAGATTTCTCCATCAAATTTAGCAAACCCTGAGTCACACTCAAGGTCCTTATCATCAGTGGTAATGATTAATCCTACCTGTGCAAGTGGCGCCAAATCTCCAGATGATCCTAAAGACCCCTGGCTAGGGACGACTGGCGTCAAATTTTTATTTAACAGCTCTAATAAGGTTTCGATAATAATCGGCCTTACCCCCGAAAATCCTTTAGCCAAAGAATTCGCTCTTACAAGCATGGCAGCTCGAACAATTTCCTCATCCAATGGCGCTCCGGTTCCCACGGCATGACTAAGGATTAAATTGCGACTAAGTTGGGCAGATTGCTCTGCTGGGATCGGTTGTTCAGCAAAGATCCCAAAGCCGGTATTGATACCGTATACAGGTTCTCCTCGAGCGATAATTGTTTCGATCCACTTATGAGATTTTTCAATCTTTTCATAGGCGGGCATGGCTAATTCCACCGGCACGTATTGTCGGGCCACTGCAACGACTTCCGAAATCGTTAAATTTTCACCATCGATGAACACTTTTTTCATAATTATTGCTCCATTTTTAAAAAAGCAGTAAACCTAAGATAACGGATAACAAAGGGATTGTGATGTTATCTACGTCTGCATAAGGTAAAGATTCAATGATCGATGCTCCCAGGGCAATTCCTCCAACAGGCAAAAGAAAATTCACAATTTGCCCATCGAAATAACCATGTTGCACGAACACCCACAAAACGAGGATAGAAAAAGTAAACCCACCAAATAATACAGACATAAATCCCGCCCATGTTTTTCTTGGCGACCAGGGCAGTCGTAGCTTTCCAAAACGTTTCCCAATAAGGTCAGCCAGGCCGTCGCCTCCGCATAGCATCATCAAAGCAACAATGCCAATAGGTGAACGGCGCCAAAAAGCAATCGTCATCATAATAAATGTAATTCCATAATACAGGGGGCCACGCAAAATTTCATGACGGTCACCCGAACGCGACATCGCATCAACCGCAGCCTGATCTTTGATCACGCCTGCTCCAACCAGGGCGAATTGTGCAGTAATCGCTAAAGGGATGATTGCAGCTAAGAACGGTGCACTTGACGTCTCTTTAAATAATAACCAACATAATACAAAGATCGGTCCGGTGCCAATATGAATAAGTTTTCTGCTTAACACACTGCTAACCCAGCCTTTTGATGCAAAGTAATTGTTTATTCTCAACCATACAATGGCGATTACAACAGTAATGGAAAAAGCTACCAGGTCATTATTTAACATTAACACTTCTCATAGAATCTGTTTTTACCAAAGGTCTTTCCCCTTACCTCGACCTCTCATGGTGCGCTCAATCTCAAGAGTCATGTCTCGATTTTTTAGATCTTGGCGTTTATCATAAAGTCGCTTCCCTTTTGCCAGGGCAATTTCGACTTTAGCAAGGCCATCTCGTAAATAAAGTATCGTCGGAACAATCGTAACGCCTTTCATCCGAACAGCATCCCACAATGCGCGAATTTCTCGTTTATGTAACAACAAACGACGATCTCGTTCAGGATCATGATTAAATATATTAGCTTGTTCATAAGGGGCAATATGCGCACCTACCAACCAAGCTTGCTTGCCATTTGTACGCACATAAGCCTCAGAAAGCGATACCTGTCCTTTACGGATTGATTTAATTTCAGAACCTTTTAACTCAATCCCCGCTTCGTAAAGTTCAAGCAGGTCATATTCAAACCTGGCTTTTCTGTTCCTGGCGATAATTTTCTTTCCATTCATAGAGGTTAATTTTAGCACAAACCAGCCTATTTTATTATCACTACCTGTGGTCATAAATTATAGTATTTAAAATAATATCATTGGATAGCTTACTAAGCAACAAAATTTGATAAGAAATAGTCCTTCACTGGGTATAATCAAAATAAAACTAAGAATGAGGATGTTCAAATGGATATTGCTTTAGCATTAGGTGGAGGGGGCGTCCGCGGTATTGCGCACCTTGGCGTTATTCGAGTTTTAGAAGAGCACCAGTTTAACATAAAAGCTATTGCGGGCACCAGTGCAGGCGGGTTAGTTGGCGCTGTTTATGCTGCTGGTTACGACACCTATAAAATTGAAAAAATTGTTAATGACTATGACCCGATACGATCTTTTAGTCGTCACACAGGTGACGCTCCATCGCTGCTCGGTTTTGGTGAAATTGCAACAAAATTGACTGACTTATTAGGGGATCTTACTTTTGAAGATTTGAAG
Source organism: uncultured Candidatus Brevefilum sp. (assembly GCA_964411385.1). GTDB lineage: Bacteria > Chloroflexota > Anaerolineae > Anaerolineales > Anaerolineaceae > Brevifilum. The sequence goes on from CAYPKT010000001.1 coordinate 40,677, forward strand.
ATACCTTATTCTGCAACTGCTGTTAGCTTAAAAACCGGGAAGGAGATCATTCTAAATAAAGGGAAAGTTCTCGACGCTGTTTTAGCTACGATTGCCATCCCGGGCGTATTCCCCAGCCAGGAAATCGGAGGCCAAGTATTGATCGACGGGGGAATTCTTGATCCCGTTCCTGTACAAGTTGCTCGTTGGATGCGGCCAGATTTGCCCGTGGTAGCGGTGATGCTTCACCAGCTCCCTACAGGGAACTTCGAAGAAAACATTAACCTGCCAATTACCATTCCCGGCCCAGCTCCGATTGTTGATCGGCTTACCAAACTACGCCCTGTACAAGCCTTAAAGATTTTTACCCAATCTTTCGAGGTTGCCAGTGCACACCTGACAAAGTTAACATTGCAGCTCTACAAACCTGAGGTGCTTATAACCCCACCAGTAGGACATATCGGATTATTACAAAATATTGACGCTCAAATAATTATCCAGGCGGGAGCTAAAGCAACGGAAGAGGCTCTCATTGAAATTAAAAGCGAAGCTAACTGGATGAAAAACCTCCAGCGGATTGTCAAACATCGTGTTAACCCCGACCCCAAACCTTCTTATTGGGGTGAAATTAAGGATTAGCCATTATGGAAGACTCGTCTCATCCACAACCAGAGCTGGTTGACATCCAAGGTTGGCGTTTTCGGGTTCGCCCCCCACAAGACACATTAAATGCCCCTCGAGTAATGCTATTATTACATGGTCACCTGGGGAATGAAAACGTCATGTGGGTTTTAACCAAGCCCATTCCCCAAAATTATTATCTAATCGCACCTCGAGCGCCTGTAAAATTAGGCGAGAATCAATTTTCCTGGCACGATATTGGTTCGCAGTGGCTTGATCTACAATCCTATAAAGAGTTAGTTGATGATGTTCTTTCTCGTGTGGACCAATGGGCAAAGGAACATAATTTTCTAAATCAACAGTTCGATGTAATGGGTTTTAGTCAGGGCGCAGTGATGGCTTATGCCATGGCCCTCCTCTACCCCGACAGGCTGCGTAAGGTGGCAGCTTTGGCAGGGTTTATCCCACATACCTGGCTCTATGATTTTAAGCCCTCTTCATATTCAGGGCTATCTCTTTTCATTGCCCACGGCACCAGAGATGATGTTATTCCGATAAAAAAATCTCGCCAGGCTGCTGCCTGGTTTAAAGAGCATGGCGCTCATGTCACCTTTTGCGAAGCAGATATTGGACACAAATTAAGTGCGGATTGTTTCAAAGGACTGGGCGCTTTTTTTCTTAACGACCGCTAATTAAGGCGATCACTGCTAAAAATATCCCCAACGCGCCCAACCCAATAATAATCAACCCCATTGGTACGCCCCCGACCCCTGCAGTACCGGTATCAACTTCAAAAGTAGGTATTTCCAAAGGGGCTGGTTCAGTAAAGGTTGGCAAGCGTGTTGCATCTGGCGTAATCAAAAATTGCGCTGCCAGGGTTGGATCTATTGTCTGTGTCGTATGGGGTGTTGAGGTAGGTGGCGGTTCAATGAGTGGTAATGTTCCACCGTATAGGGTAACCAAATTAGCATATACCCAAGCTTTACCGCCTGGTGTTCCAGCGTATTCAATTTGAATCCAATCTCCAAAGCGGCCTATTGCATTTGCTTCCTGGTTGATAAGCAATACACCAACTTTTTCAGTCAATGCATTTGGTCCAGAACGAACATTAATTTGATTATCTGTGGCAGTAATCGGATTGACGACAACAAACGGACCGCGTGGCGTGCTGGTTACCGTCGGAATAACACCTGTAGGCTGTTGCGCATGTTCGATAGCGAACACCGGTGATAAAAACGTAAACCAAGAGAAAAAAGAAGTCATCAACACAAAAAGTGTTGCTCTTATCCAACGTAATTGTAAAAAACTTTTCATTTTTAACCTAATCAAACCTTCAAAGAGATTATAATCTATTCTAAATAATAAAAAAAGTTGTTCAGCTTTAATGCATTAAGCTGTTTTGAGAGGTTATATTATGGCAATTACTCGCATATACCATGGTGATTTATATCCCAGCGACATTGCCCGCGAATTAATGGCTTTTTTTAATCGCGGCGCATACCAGGTTCAACAGATTGGACGAGACCCACAAATTGCTGTACAAATTGCAACCCGCAAAAATGCGCAATCCGGGGGTCAAACCGCGTTAACAATCTCACTTCATAAAGTCGAAGATGGTGTTTCAATTCAAATCGGCAACCAATCTTGGTTAGGTATTGCAGCCAGTATGGGCATCACCGCTTTATCAGTTTTACGAAATCCCTTGTCACTGCTTGGCCGGCTTGATGATATCGCACAGGATATTGAATCAATCAATTTAGAAGAAGAAGTCTGGAAAGTTATTGAGCGCCTGGCTCGACAGCATGGGATGGGTCAGGATCTTTCTAATAGGCTAAAACGTTACAACTGCCCCTACTGCAACACAGCAAATCCTCCAGGTGAAGGTCGGTGTGTCGCCTGTGGAGCTCCATTGGGAGAAATTCAACCCCTCACTTGCTCAAATTGCGGGTTTGTCGTTCACACCTTCGAAAAGAATTGCCCAAATTGTAACGCCAGGCTTTATCCCCAACAATAAACCTTTACGGCATTCTGTCTTGTGGTTTACCCTAAGTTTCTTGGCTTGTTAAATAATACGCCAACCGTGTTTATCTCTTTTTATAAAATCTTCAGCACCCATTGGCCCTTGTGTTCCAGCTTCATACACAGGCAAATTCTGAAGTTTTTGGGCATCCCAGGCATCAATAATTCCTTGCGTTAATCGCCATGCTTCTCCTACCTCATCGCTGCGTGTAAATAGGGTTGCATCACCATTTAAACTATCCAACAATAAGCGCTCATACGCCTCTGGTGGCGATCCTCCAAAGGCTTCAGCATAACTAAAGCGCATTTCCACTGGTTCAATCCGCATACTATTTCCAGGAACTTTTGCTCCAAGTATCAAAGTTATCCCTTCGTCGGGCTGAATTCTGATGACCAAAACATTTGGTGCTTCAAGCGACAAATTTCTTTGCCCGAAAAGGGAAAGCGGGATTTGTGTAAATTGGATCGCAATTTCAGTCAAGCGTTTAGGGAGTCGTTTCCCTGATCGCAAATAAAAAGGAACCCCTGCCCAGCGCCAATTATTCACATATAAGCGTGCAGCCATATAAGTTTCAGTAATTGAATTGGGATCAACGCCTGGTTCGTCGCGATAGCTGGCAACCCGCTTTCCATCTATCGTACCGGATACATATTGAGCTCTGAAAGTATCATGAAGCGCTTTTTCTTCTGATATATTATTGATTGAAGCCAAAACTTTCACCTTTTCATCTCGAACAGCTTTAGCATTAAATACAGCTGGGGCCTCCATAGCCGTCATCGTTAACAACTGCAAAAGATGGTTTTGAAATACGTCGCGCACTACTCCCGCCCGATCATAGTAGCCTGCACGAGTTCCCACCCCACCAGATTCAGCCATCGTAATTTGAATATGGTCTATATACTTGCGATTCCACAAAGGTTCAAAAATACCGTTTCCGAATCGAAACGCAAGGATGTTTTGTACAGTTTCTTTACCTAAATAGTGGTCCATTCGGTATATTTGATCTTCGTCAAAAACTTCATGCAGGTCCTTATCCAAAGAAAATGAAGATTCAAGGTCATGTCCAAAAGGTTTTTCAACCACAATTCTGCGCCATCCATTTGGACAAGATTCTAAATCTGCGCTTCCCAGGTTTCTAACGATCGTAGAGTAATTAACAGGGGGGGTAGCCAGATAAAACAATGTGTTTTGAACCCCTAATTCATTAAGCACTTTGCCCAACTTTTGATATCCAGCTGCTTCCTCAAAGGAAGATTCCACGTAATGGACATGTTTCAGAAGCGACGTTAATACTTCTTCATCAACTGGTTGTGTACGTCCAAACTTCATCACACCATCTCGCAATACCGATCTTAATTCTTCATCATCCCAGGGACGTCTGGCAAATCCAATAATGTAAAATGGTTTAGGAAGTAGGTTAATCCTGGCATTTTCATATAGCGCAGGAATAAGTTTACGATGAGAAAGGTCGCCGGTAACCCCGAAAATAACAATTGCGACACCATCAGAACAAGGTTGAATTGTTTTATCCAAAATATTCTCCAAAAACAACATAATTCTTTGACTTCTTCTTATCCATTCTACCGTATTGATAAATTTAAATACCGAAATTTACCAAGGGCATAGAATATCAATATGCTTCTTGTAAAATTGCTTCTAAGAAAGTTTCGTGCAATTTGAGCGGGTTATTTTGCATGCTGGAAGAAACTTTAGATTTCTTTATAATTTCAGGAAAGTCTGTTTCTTTGATACCAAGCGTATTTAAACGAGGGATTTCCAATGCCTCTGATAAGTCAGAAAACCACGTTACACCATCTTCAATCGTTGCAAGTGAATTTCCCGTTACCCACTTGGCGATATCTTTATATCGCAACTTGATCATATCTGAATCAGCCTCCTCTTTTGAGGCAAGTGCGTTATATTTCACGACATAGGGTAATAAAGCCGCGCAGATCGCCCCATGGGGCGCAGCAAACATCCCACCAATAGGGCCAGCAATACCATGAACTGCTCCTAAACCTCCATTTGCGAGAGCCAACCCTCCAAATAAGCTGACTAAAGACATGTCTTCACGGGCCTTTTGGTCTGCGCCATTTTTATAAGCTTGCAAAAGGGCTTTACTCCCACGTTTAATCCCCTCGCGACATACCAAATCCGTCATCAGATTTGCATTTTTAGACATATACGCTTCCACGACCTGTGTAAGTGCGTCCATGCCAGTACTGGCTGTCACCTTCGGTGGCATACTGTAGGTCAATTCTGGATCGACAATTGCCACTTTAGGGATCATCTTTAAACTTCGCATACTCACTTTTACATGATGTTCAGTTGAAGTAATGACCGCATTCCTGGTGACTTCGGTTCCTGTTCCTGCAGTTGTTGGTATCGCTATCATTGGAGCAGGCGCATTCGGAATATCCTTACCTTCACCAATCACCTCAAGGTAATCCATTAATTCGCCCGGGTTGTTCATTAATGCCGCAATCGCTTTCCCTGCGTCTAAAACCGACCCACCACCGCAAGCAACCACCAGGCAACAAGATTCCTCCTTGGCTACTTTTAAGCCTTCCAAAATCGTGTCAACAACTGGTTCGCTTACTATACGAAGTAATGGGCCGTCAATTCCTGCTGCTTGCATCGAATTAAACAAATTCGCTAAAGAAACTGACCCGCTGCCAACGACAAATAATGCCCTTTTACCAAAGCTGGCAGCGACGCCTCCCGCTTGGGCAACGACTCCCTTACCAAACAAGATTTGATTTGCAGTTGAAAATTTAAAAAACATTCAATTCATCCTTAATTATTATAAGGAGCGCATCCTTTTGGCAGGCATAATCAACTTGAAGTTAGTAAATTAATTTTGCCAAAGGTCAGAATATAACGCCTTAATCGAAGAAGTTCCTCTCGTGCCAATAATAATATGATCTAAAATCGGCATTTCTAAGGTTTTACCCATATCAATTAACATTCGGGTCAACCTTATATCCTCAGGGCTTGGGGATGGATCCCCACTGGGGTGATTATGAACAATGATTAATGACGCAGCATTGTGACGAATACCAGATTTAAAAATTTCAGCTGGTCGTACTGCCGATGAATTCAACGAGCCCTTGTATAGCTTGTGTGTATGCATATGCTGGTTTCGGCTGTCCAGCAGTAGCAACCATAATTCTTCTTGCTCTAAATTTGCCATTTCATACTGAACAAGGTTGGCAACGTCCTCAGGGCAAGAGATCTGTACACGATCTTTAGGCTGCATTTTTGATATTCGAGCCCCTAACTCAATTGCAGCCTTGATTTGTGCAGCTTTTGCGGGTCCAATTCCATTGACCTGGCACAACTCTGTAAAGGCCGCCTTCTGCAAGCCTACTAACCCATCAAAGTGGTTCAACAATCGAAACCCCATTTCAAGGGCACTTACCCCTGGCGCGCCCACCCGCAGCAAGATCGCCAATAATTCTGCATGACTCAATACTTGTGCCCCTTGTTTTTCAAGGCGCTCCCTGGGGCGTTGAGATTCTTCAATATCCTTAATCCGATATCCGGTAGATTTTCCTTCCATCAATTCTCCTTTTAGAAAATGTTAACAATAAAAAGAGTTTTCAACTTACCAATATTGTAACCTGCAAAATATAAGAAAATAAATTCAATAAGTTATTTTGTTATCGAGTGCGTGATATAATTTTTAATTAGAAGTATTCATTCTTTGAATAAATCAATGAATGCACAGGGTTTATTCTTTTACCAACCCCAGGGCTATTAGGTTAATTTTTTATTAAAAATTCTTTCAAGATCATTTATGGAATTAAGAACATACGCCGCCAATTACAAAAACCTGGCAAAAATCGGTAATTTTATCATCTCAATCGCTAAAACTTCTGGTTTTTCAGAAGATGATATTTATGCAATTCAGACCGCAGTTGATGAAGCATGTTCAAATATCATCGATCACGCTTATAACGGAGAAAATGAGGATGAGATTCAAATTGAAGTTGAAGATTTTGGTAGTAAATTAGAAATCAAAATCAGTGACCACGGCGAACCTTTTAATCCCGAAGATGTTCCACATCCTGATATCATATCACCTCTTGAGGTCAGAAAAGAACGTGGTCTTGGAGTGTTTTTTATGCGAAAATTAATGGATGAAGTTAAATTTGACTTCTCCAACAAAGACAAAAATACATTGGTTTTGGTTAAATATAAAAGGCGGTAATTGTGTCACCTAAGTCAAAACCATCAAAAGAGCCTTACAAGTTTACCCATGAACAAATCTTAGAATTAAGCGATCATTTATCCGAATTTTCAGATTATTCAGCATTAAAAATATATTTAGAAAATTTTATCAAAGAACAACTCACCCTCGACGCCTTTATTTGGTTATTCGCAGCGCATAAGTCAGTTACAGCTAACTTATCCAAATCGAAATTTCCTTTCGACCCTAATTCAAACTTGCCAAATATCATTGAAGGTCAGCCCAGCTGTCAAATTACATTACTTGAAGGTTTATATTGGCTCTCTTTTCCGCTTAAATATCAAGAATTAAATTTCGGAAAATTATTTATAAAAAGCCAACATCAACCTGACACTGAAAAAATTGAGAATTTAATCGACATAGCTAAAACTGCCAGCATCGTAATCTTTGCGGTTTTGCAAGACCAATTGCGAAAATGGCGGCAACGTCAACTTAATTTAGTTAGCCAGGTTACCGCTCGATTATCCCAAATAACCAATTTTGACACCCTTTCAAGTGAGATCTCAAGATTAATTCAACAAACATTTAATTATTATTATGTAGCGGTCTTTCTCATCAACGATACTACTGGCCGTTTACAGTTTAAAGCGAGCTCCAGCCATGATAGGACCAGCCGGCCTGAGTTTGAACAAGAAACCCACCCGGGGTTTGACTTAGGCGAACACATTATCGGTCATGTGGCAAAAACAGGTGTGGAAATAATTGCCAACGAAGTCGAAAAAGAATCTCGCTACCATGCTGTTGATTCTTTGCCAGCAACCAAAGCTGAAGCTGTTATCCCGTTAAAAATTGAAAATCAAATTTTTGGCGTTTTAGATGTTCAAGCCGATATTAAAAATGCATTCGATGACGATGATCTTTTGGTATTGCAAACCCTTGCAAACAACATTGCCATTGCCATTGAAAGCATTCAACTTTATCAAGGGGTCGAGCTAAAAGCCGAACAATTAATTGCGGTGTCTGACGTAAGCCGTTCAATTACCCATATTCTCGATATTGATGAGTTGTTGCAAACTATTGTGGACTTAATTCGCGAACGTTTCAAGTTCCCTTACGTTCACCTTTACACCATCAATGCTGTTCGCGGGTTAATTTCTTTCAAAGCAGGTAGCGGGGAGCGAACTAAGCACTATAACCAGGCACGGGTTTCATTTGGCATAAAATCGGAAAAAGGAATACTGTCCTGGGTAGTACAAAATAATCAAACTTTTCGCGTGGATGATGTCGAAAAAGAACCTCTTTATCTTGAATCCCCCATCGTATCACCTGGTAAAGGGTCTGAAATGGCAGTGCCTTTATCCTTCGGAGGCGAAGTATTAGGGGTTTTGGATCTGCAAAGCGAAGAAAAGTTTACTTTTACTGATGAGGATCAAAGCCTGATGGAAACATTAGGTGACAACATCGCCATTGCTATCCGAAATGCCTGGTTATACCGATCAGAAAAATGGCGTTTACAAGTTGCTGAAAGTTTACGCGACGTAGCCAGCCTTCTTTCAGAGAACACTTCGTTAGATGAGGTTATTCAAGCTATATTAGAACAACTGCATAAAAACCTTCCATGTGACATTGCAGTGATTTGGCTTTATTCCGAAAATAATAAAAGCAAAGGTAATCAACTTGCTAAGGTATTAAATATTGCAGCCTATAAAACAACGGAACCTTTTACAAAAGATGCCTTGGAGTCGCTTTCGTTTTTCCCCGACCCCTGGACTCAAAAAGTACTTTCTAAAAAAGAACCTACCGTTCGTCAAAAAGGTGAACCAATCGGGCCGATTGCTGAATATTACAACCTTCCGAATGACTACTCAGCAATTATGGCACCGCTGTCGACTGGTAACGAGGTGTTGGGATTATTAACCATGATTCACCATACACCTGGTCGTTATGGCGTTGAATCCAAAAAAATTACATCAGCTTTTGCCAGTTATGGCGCAATTGCCATTAAAAATGCCCGCCTTTTTGCTGCCTCGCAAGAGCAGGCGTGGATCTCAACAATTCTTCTTCAAGTGGCAAATGCGATCCAGTCGTTAACAGACCTAAGCGAATTAACTTCTACAATTGTAAGATTAACACCGATGGTTGTTGGCGTAAAAGGGTGTGCGATGTTTTTGCGGGTTGCTGATAGTGACGTTTATCAATTACCAGCAATGTACGGTATCGCCGATATAAAAGAAACTCAAAAGGCGATCCTACAATCTGTTGTGGTTGCCCCACCCATATTTGAAACCCTTAATTACCTAAGAAAACCCATAAGGCTGCAAAACCCCATTGGCGACCTCAATCTTTCAGAAGAGTTTGCTAAAAAATTAGAAAATAACAATTTGTATTTGTTTCCGATCATTGCGAGAGAAAAATTATTGGGGGCAATCTTATTAGTAGATAATGCAGCTCCTATCGATCAACAAAGCCCAGAGAAGTTTTTTTCTGTGGAGCGCTTTAACATTATTCAAGGGATTATCCAGCAAACAGCAGTGGCGATAGAAAACATTCAACTGATTGAAGCGCGTCAGGAAGAGGCTTATGTTTCTGCGGTCTTACTGCAAGCAGCTCAGGTTACCGTTAGCAGTGAAAATTTATCCGATACGTTAGATGCGATGACAGATATTTTGCCAATTTTAGCAGGAATTGATATCAGTGTTATTTATCTTTGGGACAAAAACAAAAAACAATTTACAGCTTCTCACGGATCTTTTAAGTTGTCGGAACACACAGGTGTGATTTTAGGTTCAAAATATTTTCCGAACGAATTTCCTTTCATAGAGACAGTGCTCCGAGAAAAACATCCTCTTGCTTACCCATTGGTCGAAAGTACCCTCACGCCAGAATATTGGGACCTTGTATTACCAGATGAAGATCAAATCGACCCCACACCGTTTTTACAAACACCCTATCCCTTATTGATGGGTTTTCCCCTTGCAACCAAAGATAATTTTTATGGGGTCTTAGTCGCTCTTGATGAAAACATCGCGACAAATCGCGTTCGGCGGTTTGAATTATTATCAGGAATCGCCCAACAGGCATCCCTTGCCATTCAAAATGATTTTCTAAACAAAGAAATGCAAGACAGACAACGCCTTGAAAGAGAATTTCAACTTGCAAGAGAAATTCAACAAACCTTCTTACCTGGGGAGTTATTAAAATTACCGGGTTGGGAGATGGACGTTCGCTGGGAAACTGCACGTCAAGTGGGTGGCGATTTTTATGATTATTTTTTGCTTCCTAACGGAAAATTGGCGTTTATCATTGCTGATGTATCCGATAAAGGATTGGCTGCCTCTCTCTATATGGCGGTCACCCGTACGTTACTGCGCGCTGCAGCTCTTGAATTTAATTCACCAGCACGAACACTCGAACATGTCAACGAGCTTTTGCTTAACAACTCACAAGTGGGCTTATTTGTAACCACGTTTTATGGCGTGTTATCCCTTGAAGATGGTGAACTTTGCTATTCAATGGCGGGCCATAACCCCCCATTGATTATTAGTAAGGCACACAAGAAAGTCCTCTCTTTACAAAGGGGTGGAGTCGCCTTAGGCGCATTACCAAACATTGCTTTAGATGAACATATTATCAATCTAAATTCTGAAGACTGTCTTGTTCTTTATACCGATGGCGTTACAGAGACATTCAGCCCCATGGATGACATGTATGGCGAGGGTAGGTTCATTAAGCTTTTAAATGGATTGACTGGAAAAAGTGTGTCAACTGTCCTTAAAATCATCGAAGATGACTTAGAAACTTTTAGGGCAGGCGCTCCCTTAAGTGACGACACTACGATTTTTGCAATTCGTCGAATTTAATCACTTCGATACAATCACAGGAATTTTAGTTCCTCGTAATACGCCGTCAACAGTACTGCCAAAAAATATTTCAAAGATTGGCGACAACCCATACCCACCCATTAAGATCATATCTGCATTGATTTCATCAGCCACATCCAAAATGATTGAGCTCAGTCTTTTAGTCCCTTTTTGAAAAATAAAAGTTGTTGATTGGCTCTCTAAATAATCTTTTGCCTCATTCAATCGTTTGTTCCCGCGCTGTTCATCATCATCAATAACTAATACTGTCAGTTTTTTCTGATAACGTCCCGCCAAATAAGCAGCAATATAGAGCGCTTCTTTACCTTTTGGGCTTCCATCATAAGCCAATAAAAGATTATCCATCGTGCTTGGTTGATCACGAACAAATAGAAGAGGCCGTGTGCTTGTGCGAACAATGGCACGTGTGCCAGATTTAAGACGATTAAAAAAATTAGTTGAAGGCGGAAAATTTAACTTTAAGATCACCAGGTCGTTGTACTTAGCACGGTCTGTGATTGTTTCAGCAATTCTCCCCTGTGAAAAAACCAGGTTTCCTTGAATATTTGTTGAGTGAATCCGTTCTGAAAAAGTTCGCGCCAAATCTTCATCGTAGTTTTCTTTAAGTCCCCATTCATATGGCTTTTTGATCACTAAACCTCTTATTTCGGATTTTTCCAATTGGGCAATAATAATTGCCTGGTCAAGGGCAATCCAACCTGCTGCAGAACCATCCACAGGGACAAGAATATCGGTAAATAAGTTGTCTTGTTCAGATCTTTTTTGTTGATGCCACTCACCGGGCTTTGTGAAATCTTGCAAAGCTTCTGGTAAAAGCTCTTCAAGCAGACTTTTTGTTAACCTTTTAATCACACGCGTAAACCGTTTGCTGCGAGTGCTTAACAAGTCTGTTGCGGCTTTATCCGGTTTAATAGCCCAACCCAGTTGATTCCCCATTTCGGTTTGATGACCTAAAATCCAAATATACAGATCGGTCTCTGTTCTTCCTGGAAATTCGAATAAAATATTTTCTTCGGTAATAATTTCAATAACTGGTAAATACACATGGTTATACCAATGCCGAACACCTTCATCCCAGGGTATTTCTCGTTGTTGTTCTATACCCATGTAATATCTGTGAACATGAATATGTTCTTCAAGAAGAGGGTATTGACCTGGTGTTGTCAATTTAAATTCCACACCCGGAAGAATCCGGTCAATTCCGGTATTTTCGAGGAACGAGCTATACTCTGCCTTAATAATAACTTCTTCAAAAGAATCGTCAGGAGATAATGGCACCTTAGTTTGAATTTCAGTGACATAAGCTTCAATACGCTCAATACCCATTTGTTTTGCAATTGAGACACGATGGTTTCCATCTAAAACAAAATATACATCACCTATTTTGTAAACCAAAATTGGGGGTAACCCAGGTGACCCTGGCATGGTCATTAAAGCTTTTACATTAGCCCAACGCGTTTCATCATGGTCTTGTAATGGTAAAAAATTTCTGTCAAAATCTTTATACCGATTGACACTACCAATAATTGAACGAATTGGAATTTCTTGTAAACCTTTAGATGAATGGCCATACGTGCGCAATTGTTCTGTAATTTCATTAAATCGCAACAAGTCTAAAGATTCACCGGTTACAATAGCCCAAAAATGTTTTAATCGCGCTTTTGCACGGGCATGTCGAAAGTCTTCTAAAGCTCGGAAATAACCAGTTCGGTTTTTACTTTCAAGCATTAATAGCTCCAGTTATGAAAATTCTTTGTTGAAGGTCATGTTTCATCTCTTAATATCTTACTGATAAATATTATTTTAAACAACAACAGGTGATTAATAATATTAAATGATCTTGTTAATCTTTTAATACCTTAGAATACTTCACCCAAGCCCTGTCTCTGAAACCCGTTCATGCTATAATTTATTATATGGAGATAATTTCAATTTTAATTAATAGTTTTTCTTTTTCATTTTTCGAGGCTGATTTATGAACAATTCAGCCAATTTTGAACTGACAACAAATCAACCTATTAATTATTTAATCATCGGCCATATAACAGCTGACTTGACACCTGGTGGTGTCAGGCTGGGGGGTACTGCAACATTTTCGGGGTTAACTGCTAAAGCTTTAAATTTAAATGTGGGGGCGATTACCTCGTATTCGCCCGATTTAGATATTTCACCTTTACAATCACTTTGGTTGTTAAATAAAACCAGCGCCCATACCACCACTTTTGAAAATATCTCATATGGTGTTAATCGAACACAATATTTGTTTCATGTAGCGGAACGGCTTACTAAAAATGATATCCCTGAATTTCATTATCCACCAGAAATTGTCCATCTTGGCCCTGTTGCCAATGAAGTTGATGTAGATATTCTCTCCCGGTTTCCGAACAGTTTAAAATGTATTACGCCTCAGGGTTGGATGCGTTTTAGAAGTGAAACAAATCTAATTGAAAAAATCAAATGGGAAAACTATCAGGAGGGCCTTCGACAAGCAGACATTGCTGTAGTGAGTATCGATGACGTACAAATGGATGAAGATTTCATTTCCTTAATGTCCCATGAAATACCTATTTTAGCTGTAACTGAAAATAAAAAAGGTGCACGTATCTACTGGAATAACGATGCACGCTTCATCACAGCACCTGAGGTAAAATTTATTGACGATACGGGAGCCGGAGATATTTTTGCAGCAGCTTTTTTCTACCGTTACTTTCAAACAAAAGATCCCTGGGAAGCTGGTAGGTTTGCTGTTCTTCTGGCCTCTTGGTCAGTGACACGTAGACAATTGGATAGTATTCCAATGCAAGTTGAAATCGATCGAGCTAAAATGCAACTTTTACATCATTAAAAGGACCTCACTATGGGATTGGGAAAAATCTACACTATTGTTAACCAAAAAGGTGGTGTAGGAAAAACAACCACCGCTATCAACCTTGGAGCATACCTGGGGTACTTTGGGCAGCGCGTCCTCGTTATTGATATTGACCCTCAATCGAATGCCACATCCTGCCTGGGTGTAAAAAAAGCAGATGTAAACGGCGGGACTTACGATGTGTTAATTGGGGCGCAGCCCATTTTAACACAAATTCTTCATAACCCTCGATTTAAACTGTCCTTACTCCCATCTTCGCCAGCTTTAGCAGGTGCTGAAATTGAATTGATCGAATCAAAAGATCGAGAGTTTATTCTTAAAAATATCCTGGAACCTATAAAATTTCGCTATGATTATGTTTTAATAGACTGCCCCCCGTCATTAGGTTTATTGACGTTAAATGGTTTAGTTTCAGCGATTGATGGCGTTTTGATTCCTGTCCAATGTGAATTTCTCGCTCTCGAGGGTCTTGGTCAACTAACAAGAACAATCGACCTGGTTAGAAATTCTTTATTCAAAAAGTTAGAAATTCGGGGCGTAATCCTAACTATGTATGATGGTCGCACCAATTTAGCTACGGATGTAGCTGCTGAAGTAAAAGGTTATTTTGGTAAACGTGTTTTTGAAACCGTTATTCCACGTTCTATTCGGCTTGCAGAAGCACCATCTTATGGGATGCCAATTTCGGTTTACTCGCCTAATTCAAGTGGCGCCTTAGCTTACCAAGCTCTTGCCAGAGAGCTTCTTACATCAGATAATATCCAAATTCCAATTATTCAGGAGGCTGACTAATGGCACGTAGACCCGGCCTTGGAAAGGGCTTAGGGGCATTAATCCCTGAAAGCCAGGGGGGAGAGACCGCACCCCAACCTTCACATGGGATTCTTATGGTTCCAACTGAACACATCGAACCCAACCCAAAGCAACCACGAACTGACATCAATGAAGACTTGTTAAGTGAATTAGCCGATTCAATCCTTGAACACGGCGTATTACAGCCATTGATCATCTCGAAAAAACCTGATGGTAATGGTTATATGCTCATCGCTGGAGAGCGCCGTTGGCGTGCAGCAAGGATGGCCGGCCTTTCCCTTGTCCCTGCCATTGAACGTTCGGTCTCAGAACAAGGCAAATTAGAAATCGCCCTAATCGAAAACTTGCAACGGGCAGACTTAAACCCTTTGGAAATGGCTGAAGCTTATCGACAATTGGCTGAAGAATTTGGATTAACCCATGAACAAATATCAGAACGAGTTGGTAAAAGCCGAGTTAGCATTACGAATTCACTTCGCTTACTCAATTTGCCTCCACAGATTAGAAAGGCATTGGTTGAAAACTTAATCAGCGAAGGGCATGCTCGCGCAATTTTAGGGCTGCGTACTGAACAAGCTCAGCTGGCCATATTGAACACGATCCTTCAGAACAATTTAAACGTCCGGCAAACGGAAGATTTAGTAAAAAAGATGAGTGGAGAAAGGCCTCCGCACAAGTCAACCCCGAAACAAACGCCAGAGGTAAGCGAATTAGAAAATCGATTAAGAACTTTTTTAGGAACTAAAGTAAACCTTAATGACAGCAAAAACGGGGGGAAACTGGTTATTTACTTTTATTCAGATGAAGAATTAAATTCAATTTTAGATAAAATTTTACCGGAATAAATGACCATGAAGCTTTTCCATAATGCCAACATCTTTGCCCCTAATTTACCTAAGGCAACTGCCTTTGTCGTTGACCATGGCCATTTTATGGCTTTAGGGTCAGAGTTTGAAATTTTAGATACTTTTTCACATCAAAGCCAGATTATTGATCTGCAAGGTAAGACAGTTTGGCCAGGCCTCATTGATGCGCATGCACATCTGCGGGTTCTTTCTGAAAGCATGGCAATGATTGATTGTGAAACACAAACAATTGATGAATGCCTTGAAAGGGTTAAGCAAGCCTCAAGCCATCTGCCAGAAGGAGCATGGATAAGAGGCCATGGTTGGAACCAAACTCAATGGGAAAATGGATATGGTAATGCAAAAACTTTAGATGAATTCTGTGGAGATCATCCTGCGTATTTAACCGCCAAATCCCTTCATGCGGCATGGGCGAATAGTAAAGCACTCGCGTTAGCCGGTCTTGATGCCACCACGCCTGATCCACCCGGTGGTGCTATCCAACGCGATCACAACGGGCAACCAACAGGGATTTTGTTCGAATCGGGGGCAAAACAACGGGTTGAAAAAATTATCCCTGCCTCATCACCTGTAGAAACAATTGCGAAAATTAAAGCCACGATTCCCGAATTATGGAAACAAGGTTTAGTCGGCGTGCATGATTTTGACGACTTTGCCTGTTGGGAAGCACTCCAGGCAGTCCATCAAGAAGATTCGCTCGCCTTTCGAGTATGCAAAGGAGTTCCTTTTAATCGGTTAGAATCTTTTACGGGTGCTGGCTTGCGTACAGGCTTCGGGGATGATCAGTTGTATCTTGGTAGTTTAAAACTCTTCGCGGATGGTGCTTTGGGGCCACATACCGCTGCCATGCTCGAACCTTACGACGATAGTGACGAATTAGGCACACTACTAAAAAGCGAGGATGAGCTCTATGAAATTGGCATCTTTGCAGTGTCAAAAGGTTTTTCACTCGCTGTTCATGCTATTGGGGATCGAGCCAATCGGACAGTACTCAATGCATTGCAGCGAATCCGGGCTTATGAAGAAGAAAAACAATTACCTCATTTACCACACCGGGTTGAACATGCTCAAATCCTCACTTCAGATGATTTACCCCGAATTGCCCAATTAGGTCTTGTTGCATCTGTGCAACCAATCCATGCTACATCAGATATGCGGATGGCAAAACAATTTTTAGGCCGCCAGCGGGTGCAATATGCTTATGCTTACCAATCTATTTTGAAAACAGGCGCGTCCTATGTGTTAGGATCGGATGCCCCAGTAGAGCCTATCAATCCGTTTTATGGGTTACATGCAGCTGTTACCCGACGAAGGCAAGATGGTACCCCTGGGGTTGACGGTTGGCAGCCCGATCAACGACTAACCCTTCATGAAGCCTTACTCGGGTTTAGTCACTACCCTGCACTTATTTCAGGTAGAGGAAATCGGTTCGGGAAAATTGCACCAGGGTATCTCGCTGATTTCATTATTCTTGCTGAAGACCCATTTAAACAAGACCCACACGAGTTAGCTCGCATTAAACCCTTAGCCACATTTGTAGATGGTGACTGTAAGTTTCAATCCGAAGCTTTCTAAGGATTATTTTTACTGGTTAATAATTAATGTCGATCTTATAGACCTTATAAGCAAATTGATTGATAAGATTTAATCCCAGAATTTATCGGGGAGGCCAAAGATGGATGAAGAATATATAAAGATCATTAATAAACTAAAATCTCTTCGGGTGTCTCAGCAGCGCAGTTTGAATGATTGTGCAAAGGTTTTAGGGGTTACGCCTGAAATATATCATCAAGTAGAACAAGGTCAAACTCCGCTAACCCTTCCCGAATTAGAATTGCTAAGCTTTTTCTTAAATGTTTCTCCAACCGTTTTCTTCGAGGATAACTGGCACCCACAACCTAAGGAATTCTTAAATTTAGAAGATTTTCGAACACAATACAAAATCCTACGTAATAAAATGATTAATGCCAAATTGGTAGCTGCTCAAAATCAAAGCGGAGCGTCTCCAGGTGAAGCCAAACCTGAGGCTGATAATATATCAAACATTAATCGACCCCAAAATATTGATGGTCTTTCTATCCCGTTAGAAGCCTTGTTAAAAATTTCTAAATCCTTAGAGGTTCCACAGGAAACATTTATCGAACCCATTGATGATTGCCCGCAAAACACCATTAAACAACCATCCGACAGGTCAGAGAGTTCACAACTTTTAGAAGAGTCTGAACATGTTTTTAATGAGGACATCATCTCGGGGTTTCGAACCCTTTCCATTGAAGATCAAGCCGCATTTGCTAAAAGTATAGTGGAGAAACTAAAATCAACCCTTCAAGATAAAGCATAATGCGACCATAGCCATTTATAAAATCATAATAAAAAAGCTTTATGATAAATACAAACAATTTCTCTTCTAACAGCAGAGAATTGTGCAACGTCACACCTAATGACATCGACGCAATTCAGAGCTTTCTTAGAGGACAGAATTTAATTTATCAACACCTCGATTGGCTTAGCCCATCAGACTGGGTAGGTTATCAGCCCTTCCTGATGGAAACCATGGCTGGGGAAATTCAAGCCGTATTGTTAACAGCGACAGACACCCCATCCATATCTTGGGTGCGCTTATTTGCGATTAAAAGAGGCCTTTCGATTTCCGAAACGTGGGATAGGCTGTTTCAGCAATCAATTCTGATTCTTAAAACGATGGGGGTCAATCAAATTGCTGCCTTGGGGATTTCTGATTGGCTAAACCCAACATTAAAAATATCGGGATTTAAACAATATACAGAAATCATTAATTTGGAATGTTTTTGTAACTTTCTTCATGTACCTTTCGAACCATGCCCATTTTATATTCGTCCGATGCAGATGGAAGATCTCGAAGCCGTATGGAGCGTGGATCAAAACGCGTTTCAAGAATTATGGCAAAACTCTTTAGCTGGGTTAAAGAAAGCGTTTAATGAACAGGGTATCAAAACCGTTGCCTTTTACAAAGACAATATAATTGGCTATCAAATCAGCACAACGGCAGCAGGTTATGCTCATATCGCTCGCTTAGCTGTCCACCCCAACTATCAAGGGAAGCGGGTTTCGACCGCACTCATGGTTGATTTGTTTAATCGCATTCAAAGATCAGGTACATGGAGGGTAACTGTCAATACCCAGGTTGATAATCTTTCGTCCTTAGCTGTGTATCAAAAATTTGGTTTTAAAAAATCCTCTCAAAAAATGCCAGTCTATTTGTTGAATATCTAATTGGGCTATCAATAACATACATGTTTATAAATCAAGTTTTTAACATCCGGTGAACAAAAATAATTAGTTATAATATTACAAATTTACTACTCGCTGAAAATCGTAATTATCGGGGTTAAAAGTATTTTTCTATTATAAATACAATCAATGGCGTAATAAATAAACCAGGTAAAAAGCTGCCAATTCTAATTTTCTTAAGACCCAATAAGCTGCTGATTGCGATTGCCATTAATATCATTCCCCCCACTGCAGTCATTTCAGTCATCATAACAGTTGAGAAATACCGGCTAAAAAAGCCAGCAAATAAAGCTATAGATCCCTGGTATACAAGCACAGGCAGGGCAGAAAAGACAACCCCGATACCAAATGTGGAGGCAAATGCGATCGAAGCAAATCCATCTAAAATCGCTTTTATAATCAACATTTCAGCATTTCCAGTTAATCCATCCTGGATTGATCCAAGTATCGCCATCGGACCAATTAAAAACATCAAAGAAGCGGTAACAAACCCTTCCACAAATTTTATTGAGTTTGTTTGTTGTTCGTCTTCAGACCGGACGACTTTACGCTTTAAGAAAATTCCAACGGATTCTAAACGCTCTTCAACTCGCCACCATTCTCCAAGTAAGACACCGATCAATAGCCCCCCTAAAGGTACCAAAGGCATCGTGGTTTCTGAAAAAGACATTAATCCATAACCAAGGGTAAACAAACCCAAACCTGAAACAATCGTTTCCCTGAGCTTAATTGACAGCCGAGAGCCAATAGATACACCCAGCAAAGTTCCAGCAACGATCGTCACAACGTTGATTAAAGTTCCAAGCATTTATTTATTTTCTTTTGTCAGTTGGAGTTGATTTCCAAAATTCGTGCTTTCATAAACTTCTAAAACAAAAATTAAGGATGATAAACGGTTAATAAAAGCTACTAATATTTCTTTTTCAATTTGTTTCTCATTAAGTAATTCAACTAATCTTCGTTCAGCTCGCCTAACAATCGTCCGTGCGAGTGCAAGGGCCCCACTTGCTGGTGAGCTGCCAGGGATGATAAATTGCCTGGGCAACGACGTTGTCTGTTCAAGAATTTCAATTTGGGCTTCTAACCACGCAACCGTGTCTTCATTAATTTTGTCAAAGTTGTGGGCTGTCTCGGGGGATGAAGCAACTTCTGCCATTAATTCATAGAGGTGCTTTTGCACCTGCAATAGAATTGCTTTTGTCGATTCATTCTCACTAAACGCCCGCGCCAATCCAAGTGCGGCACTGGCTTCATCAAGACTACCAATTGCTTCAATCCGTAACGAAGCTTTCGAAATCCTGCCGGGTCCCAAATAACCTGTATCGCCTGAATCGCCTGTTGCAGTAAAAAATGGTGACATCGATCCTTTTTATTCTTCTGTGGGAATTATCATATCGTTTGTTGGCGTTATTGAAGGCTCACGATTTGTGAGGATATACCATTCAGCAACATTATTAAAACGATCACTTGGTTCAAAAATTGGCCCTAATCTCACACCTTGTACGTCTCTACTAATTCCATAAGTAAAAGTGGCATAAAATAGTGGTAAAGAAGGCAATTCTCGCATGAAAAGCACCTGGAAGTTGCGATATAAACGTTCTCGCTCACCAAAGTCAACCGTCATCCTTGCTTGCTCTAAAAACTCGCTCGCTGAACGATTATCCCATTCAGCATAATTTTGCCCAGATTGTATTTGAGCTTGTCCCCAAAATGGGTATGGGTCTGGATCTGGTGACCTGGTCAAATTAATATCAACTAATGCAGTCTCGTAAGCCCTATTTTCAAGGTCTTTTATGACCTGGTCATAAGGTTTGGCCTGTAAAGTTACCCTAATCCCTAATGCTTCCCAACCGGTTTTGATGATTTCAGCAATGGCTTTATGTTTATCCGTATCAGGATAAACCAACGTCAATTCAATATTTAATCCGCTTTCACTCAAAAAGCGTTCTTCTTCCTCATCAAAGACCACCCCTGATTCATCAAAAAGACGTTGTGCTTCTCTTGGATTAAAGTTGATGCTTTCCAGGTCAGGATAATACGCCCAGGTACCCGGCATTATTGGACCGTTTGCCGGAACAGCCTGACCTTTGAGAACCTGATTAACCATTCCATCGATATTTAGCGACGCCATTAATGCCCGCCTGAAGTTTGGCCCTTGCAAAAAATCTACTTCTGGGTTATTTAAATTAAGATAAACCATGGTTAATAATGGTTTGCGTACAGAAAAAACTGAAAGATCGTCTTCTTTGAGGACATCCAACAAAATTGATTCTTGTACATCACCAATACCCTCAACCTGACCTGTTTTATAAGCAGCTAAGGCGTCTTGAGCAGTGGAATAATAGCGGAAGATAAACTCATCGATAAACGGGCGACCCTTAAAGGATTCATCGAAGGCGTCTAAAACCACGCCAACAATTTGATTGTTTTCAACCAGAAGGCGTTGAAAACGAAATGGCCCAGTTCCAATTGGCGCAAGATTGAAAGGGTGGTCGATAATTTCATCTAAGGAAAGCCCCCCAAGGATATGCTCCGGCAAAATCCCAAAGGTTAAATAATCAAGAAACGGCGCAAAAGGTTCGGGGAGAAGGAATTGCATTTGCCGATCCGACAAAGCGACAACTTCGATCTGAGACCAGAAATGACGCAAATCTTCTGAGATAAGCGCATGGGGCGTCTGGATTAAATCCAAGGTAAACAACACATCGTTTACGTCGAAGGAATCACCATCATGCCACACAACATCATCGCGCAATCTAAAATTGTAAATTGTGCCATCATGTGATACCCCCCATGATTCAGCAAGGTTTGCTTGGGGGATACCCCTTGAGTCAAAACGGATTAAACCGTTGAATAACAATCGGTTTACAGCTTGATCGGGGGGATTAAAAATATCAAGGAGTGGGTTTAACCTCATAAAGTTTCCGACCAAGGCTTCTGTGTAGATCCCGCCAGAAACCGGTGATGGGGTTGAGGCTAAAGGGGTTTCACCTCCGAATTGCTGAATGATAAGCAAAACACCGACAATTAACCCAGTGACCAAGATTATCAATAACTGCCATCGAAATTTTTTCATGATATGAAATTGGGCTACTACACTATTAATGGATAAGTCTTGAATCAAAAACCATCATAGTCATAATAGAAAAAGCAGGCTGCCTATTCTATTTGCCAAACATCACCGTCAGGATTGTCAAAATAAAAAAAGTGATGCTTAACCCTATTGTGACCCAAAATAAAACTTTTTCAACGCCACGTCGTTTTGTATACACACCGCCGACGTCTCCACCTCCAGTTAATCCACCTAAACCAACCCCTTTGCTTTGAAGGATAATACTGGCTATCAAAGCGATTGACGTTATAATTAATGCAATACTAAAATAAATCTCCAAACGAACCTCCTTTAACAGCAATGATTATACCCATATCCTGAAAAATACGTCAAGCAAATGAATGAAACTAAGTTCGCAATTCACATACATACACACTATTCCGATGGCAACGCCAATCACCAAGAATTAATCGAGGTTGCTGCCAAAGCTGATTTAACCGGGATCATAACAACCGATCATAACATTTGGGTTGGCGGGCTTGAAGGTTACTACGGAGAAGAAAAAAAACAAACGATGTTGTTGGTTGGCGAAGAAATCCACGACCGAACCTTAACCCCTCCTGGTAATCATTTGATCGCCATTAATGCACAAAAAGAACTTTCGCCTTATGCTGATCATTCGCAAAGGTTAATTGACCAAATTTCACAAAGTAATGGGCTATCATTTGTTGCTCATCCTGTCGAAGATCCATTACCTTTATTTAATGAAAAAGATTTTTCGTGGAGGAATTGGGAGATTCAAAATTATACGGGTATCGAGCTTTGGAACCAGTTGAGCGAATTCAAAAGTGTGAGCAAAAATCTTTTCTCTATTCTTGTAAACGCACTCTTTCCAAAAAGGATGACACTTGGCCCGCTTGAGAGAACCCTGGCGCTTTGGGATCAATTAATAGCTACGCGAAATTCCCCTGTCGTGGCTATAGGTGGTGTCGATGCCCACCAAATTCCTTTTACGTTTGGGCCGATGAAAATCCACTTATACCCTTATTTACATCATTTTATGAGTATTAGAACGCATATCCTGTCGCCTAAGCCACTCACTGGTTTATTTTCCGAAGACCGTAATATGATTGTCAATTCCTTGCGCCAAGGGCATTGTTTTGTTGGCTACGATTTGCCAGCTGCAACTGACGGCTTTAAATTTTCAGTTGACAACGATGATGGTCAATTTATAATGGGTGATCAAGTGGAAGTGAAGCGAGGTCTTACTTTTCAAATCCGTTTACCTCAGCGGGCTGTGTGCCGATTAATTAAAGACGGAACAGCGATAAAAGAATGGCAGGATAGAGAGGTGTGCACATATATCACTAAAGAACCAGGCGTTTATAGAGTCGAAGCCTTTATTCCATTCAAAAATAAATTACGCGGCTGGATTTTCAGCAACCCAATTTATGCCTGGCGCTAGCCCTTAATCACCACCAGGGGCCGTAATAAGGCTACCTTTTTTGCAATACCCGCTCCAACCACACTTTCTACCACTGAATCTACATCTTTATAAGCTTGTGGTGCCTCTTCTGCTAACCCGGCTAATGAACCTGCCTTGATTTCAATACCTTTCTTTTTTAGTTCTTTAACCAGGTCTTTCCCCCAAATTTGGCGTTTAGCTTGTGCTCGGCTTAGAACCCTTCCTGCACCATGACAGGATGAGCCAAAAGAGCGCAGCATACTTTCGTGCGTACCAGTTAAAACCCAAGAGCCCGTCCCCATAGAGCCGGGCACAAGAACAGGTTGCCCAATTTTCGCATACTCTTTCGGTAAGCCTTCAGCGCCAGGGCCAAAGGCTCGAGTAGCGCCTTTTCGATGAACGCAAACTTTTTGTTTTTCACCTTGAACAAGATGAGTTTCGATTTTTCCAATATTATGGGCAATATCATAAACTTGTGTCAAGTCCCATCGATCGACTTTACCAGCAAAGGTTTGTTCAAACGCATAACGAACTTTATCCGTCAAGAGTTGACGATTTGCAAACGCAAAATTTGCACCACACCGCATCGCAGCAAGATAATCCTGCCCTTCTGGTGAAGCGATTGGCGCACACACAAGTTGTTTATCTGGTAATTTAATCTCATATTTCAACACTGTATTTTGCATTTGGCGCACATAATCTGTACAAATTTGATGCCCAAATGCTCGAGAGCCCGTATGGATCTGAACTGAAAGCTCACCCCGGTAAAGACCCATTGCCAATGCTGCCTCTTCATCATAAATTTCAGCAACGAGGTCAACCTCAATAAAATGATTACCGCCCCCTAATGTGCCTAGTTGTGTTCGTCCACGGCTTATGGCTCGTTGGCTTACTTTTTCGGGGTTGGCACCTGGCAGGCAACCTCCATCTTCTGTTCGGTCAATATCTTTTTGCGTTGCGAAACCCTTTGCTTTCGCCCACCCCGAGCCTTTTACACAAACATCTTCCATGTCCGTTTTTGTAAGTTTTAAATCACTGTCCACACCCACACCACTGGGGCAATACATTTTCAACGCTGAGGCTAAATCTCCTAGCCAAGGGTCTGCCTCTTCCAGGGTAATTCTACTGGTTAACAGCCGAACACCGCAGTTGATATCATAGCCAATCCCACCGGGAGAAATAACCCCGTTTTCAAGATTGGTTGCAGCAACCCCGCCAATTGGGAAGCCATAGCCCTGGTGCATATCTGGCATAACCATCACCGCTTCCATTACCCCTGGTAAAGTGCTCACATTAACTGCTTGTTCTAACGAGTTATCTCCTAAAGCATCTTCAATCAACGCCCTTGAAGCAAAAATTCGCACAGGAACTCGCATATCTGAACGGTAAGCAATTGGAATTTCCCATTCAAAGGCGTGATTCTTTTTTAATGATTTTAAAGTTATCTTAGACATTTAATTAACCCTTTTATACATCAAATGTTATCGTAACGCTGAATCCGTTTTTTGTCTGAAGAATATTCATGTTATGAAAGGTTACAGCCTTTATTTCAAGCGTAGGTCTTTCTACTTTGCAGCCCAACATCTGAATAAACAAGCCATCAATCCGATCATCAAAAACAAATTCAACAAACATTAATGATTTATCTTCAAAAAAAAATAACAATTCGCTAAGAAAATCAACCAGCGTTGATTCAAGGGATCCGGGTTGAATAACTATTTGACAATCAAATTTTTCATCAGAAGAATATTCAAAACCAACCAGGTCGTAAAACCCACGAGCTGCTTGGATTAGCAAAGAATAAAAGTCTTCAGCCCAAACCTTGATAGCAATATCCGCAGTGTGGTCGACCTCTTCATAACCGTGTGCATTCATACTTGAGTATAATTATACCGGATTAGATATCATGAATAATAAGTTTGATCGAATAGAAGCACACTTACAATTAATTTTTGAAAAAAGCTTACCAGAATTCTTTACTGGTTCACACCAGCAATCCACGCTGATCGATAAACTGGTACGGGTTATAAAAGCATCACAGCGAACAGATGAACAACAACGTGTCATTGTTCCGGACTGTTTGATATTAAATGTTTCTCCCGATGATTTAATAGAATGGAAGTTACGCCAGGATATTTTGAATGAAATTACAGTTGTACTCCAACAGATTTGCGCTAATGATCATCTTTTTTTTCTAAGATCACCAAAAATCGAAGTCCACTCCGATCCTCAAATAAATCCTGGAAGTTTTGAGATATCAGCTTTTTTCTCTGAATCAGAAAAAAAGCTCACAAACACAACCGCTATTGAGCCTGCCGATCAACAAGCAAATTCATCGATACCAGAAAATGCGCTGTTAATTATCGAAGGAAGAACAGACTTTTATTTATATCGACCAATTATCAATATTGGGCGTCATTCTACAAACGATTTAATTCTAAACGATCCTCATATTTCACGTCACCACGCTCAGTTGAGGGCGATTAACAACCATTTTGTAATTTTTGATGTAGGTTCAACCGGAGGTGTATTCATCAATGGTAGACAGATTGCACAAGCCACCTTACACGCGGGAGATGTCATAAAAATTGGCTCAACAGTACTGATATTTAATCAGGAACCCACTAATGTCTTTTCCACAACGGTCATCTCTCTCGATGATGATGATGATGATGAAACGTAGCATAGAACAAGGACAATCTATGAACCCGATTATCGCTCTGGTTTTACGAGGCATTCTCATAACCCTGATCTACTTATTTGTCGGTTGGATTGGGTATACAATATTTTCTGAATTAGGGGTCACATTAAGAAAGCAGGCACCAACTCTTGCCCCAAGAATTATGTTAAATACAATAGTTGAGCAAAAGGATTATGAGAAAACATTCAACCAATTAAAGTTAACCATAGGGCGAGACCCTGATTGTGACTTTTCCATCCGTGATGAGACAATCTCTTTACGGCATTGTCAATTGTCTTATCATCACAAACAATGGTGGGCGCACGATCTTAACTCAACCAATGGTTCATATCTAAACAGCATCCTGATCGACTCACCCATCGTTATTACCGATGGAGATGTGTTACGATTGGGAAATGTGATTATAAATATCCAAATTAATTCATAAAAACGGGAGTTAAGCATGAACGAAAAACCTGTATTGGCTGTTATTGGCGGATCTGGACTGTACAATTTTAAGGATCTTCAAGATATTCAAACTCTTGATGTAGAGACACCCTTCGGAAAACCCAGCTCACCCATCACCATTGGAAAATTATTCGGCAAACCAGTTGCTTTTTTGGCACGTCATGGCATAGGCCATGTGTACCCGCCGAGTCAAGTTCCTTATCGCGCGAACATCTATGCCTTAAAATCCCTGGGTGTTTCCAGGATCGTCAGTGTTAGCGCATGCGGATCCTTACAAGAAACTTACGCTCCTGGGCATATTGTTATTCCTCATCAAATATTCGACTTTACCCATAAACGCGAAAGAAGCTTCTTTGATACGGGGTTGGTAGCCCATGTTAGTGTTGCCGACCCTTTTTGTGAAAATCTTTCAGATGCACTTGAAGGAGCAGTTAAAAGTACTGCGGCAATTTACCATCGTGGCGGGACTTTAATTACCATTGAAGGCCCTCGTTTCTCGACGAAAGGTGAATCAAATCTCTACCGTCAGTGGGGATTAGACATCATCGGAATGACAGCTTCACCCGAGGCGTTCCTGGCAAGAGAAGCTGAAATATGCTACACAACCATGGCTCATGTTACGGATTACGATGTCTGGCACGTCTCTGAAGATCCTGTCACTGTTGAAATGGTCATCAATACCCTCAATAAAAATCTAAGTATCGCCCAAGCCGCAATCATCAACATGGTCAAAAACATGGATACCTCCACAACTTGCGCTTGCCAGGATAATTTAAAAAGCGCATTGATAACCCACCTCGACCATATATCTAAAGAAAAACTTGCAGAACTCTCTCTCTTGGTTGGAAAATATTTAGGATAAGCGTGCTGGCTTTGTTTTCACAACCAGTTCAAAGATCAAAGATCGACCAAATTCAAAGCAGATTGATGCTAATCGCATCCTTGGTCGTTGTATCGCTTGGGCTTGTTCTTACTTTAGCGCCGGCTATACGTAATCACGCAGGGATTGAATCCTTTCAGTTTTCGCATTGGCGGGGTGTGTTTGTTTGGTGTTTAACGTTTTGGCTTTTGCAAAGGCAAACTGTTCGTAAATTGCCAAAAAGAGACCCTTATTTGCTTCCGATTGTTTCATTGCTAACCGGCATCGGATTAATGACAATTTGGCGTCTTTATCCCTATCTCGGTAACCGACAAACCATATGGATTGGTGTTTCTACCCTGGTCGTACTTGTGGGTTTAAATTATCCTGCTTATTTTAATTATCTCAGACGTTACAAATACATTTGGTTAGTCCTTGGATTAGTTTTAACTGGTTTTACAATAATTTTCGGAACGCACCCCTTGGGCTCTGGAGCAAACCGTTGGTTAGAAGTGTATGGCTTACATCTGCAGCCTTCAGAGCCACTAAAATTATTATTGATCATCTATTTAGCAAGTTTCTTTTCAGATCAAGCTCATTTTCTTAAAAGGAAAATCGATATAATCTTCCCTACGATAATTGTTATCGCGCTTGCGTTAATCTTATTAATTTTTCAGCGTGACTTGGGGACTGCGGCAATATTTTTATTAATCTACATTGCGTTTTTATTTACATCACAAGGAGATAGAAAAATCATATGGGCAGCTCTCCTTTTGCTATTTATTGCTGGTATAGTTGGCTACCTGTTTGTTGATATTGTTCATCAGCGAATTCATACCTGGCTTCACCCCTTCGGAGATCCTACAGGGGGTTCTTACCAGATTGTTCAATCATTAATTGCAATAGCAGAAGGCGGCCTTTTCGGCACAGGGCTGGGCTTGGGCAGCCCAAAACTTGTTCCAGTTTCCGCTTCCGATTTTATCTTCACTTCCATTTCAGAAGAATTAGGTCTTTTGGGGACTACTGCAATTATTCTTTTAATCGTCCTCTTTATTACCCGGGGGATTAAGCTTGCAAAAAATACCAATAATTCATTTTATAGATACCTTTCGTTAGGACTTGTTTTATATTTTGGGATCCAAAGCATTTTAATCATAGGGGGCAATATTGGTCTTTTGCCATTAACTGGCGTACCTCTCCCCTTCTTGTCAGCAGGAGGTTCATCGCTTTTAGTTTCATTCTGTGGGTTCTTATTTTTATTAACAATTAGCAATCAAACTAGATTAACTGAGGGAGTTAATCAAATTCAGCTTCCACGCTTCACTGCTATTGGGTCATTTCTAATTGGGTTATTAATTCTTGAAATTATCGTGACAAGTATTTCTGCCTTTTGGTTTAACTCAGCACTGACAAATCGACCTGAAAATCTCCGTTGGGCTATCAACGATTTATACAGTCAACGCGGCAATATTTTAGATCGGAACAATCAAATTCTTATTACAAATACTGGCGATGTTGGTTCATACCAACGGAAGAGCTTACATACACCACTTTACTCAGTCATCGGCTACACTTCCCCTCTTTACGGTCAAACTGGCATCGAGTCTTCCATGTTTAAATATTTGAGAGGATTAACTGGTCACACCTATTCAACCATATTTTGGCACAAGCTCCTCTATAACCAGCCACCTCAAGGGCTTGATGTGCGGTTGACGATCGACCTTGAACTTCAAGCCGGCGTTGATGAATTGATGGCAGGTAACAACGGGGCAGCCATTTTGATTAATGCCAGTTCAGGCGAGATCATTGCCATGAGTTCTTCTCCTTATTTTGATACCTCTGACTTTGAGAGTGGATGGGATAATTTAGTTAATGACCCCAATGCGCCGTTAGTTAACCGTGCAACACAAGGTTTATATCAACCAGGGACAACCTTGTTTCCATTCCTCGTCACCATTCAACCTGATCTCATACAAATACCACCTGAAACATACTTACAATTGAATAAAGATCGTTTAGATTGCGCTATCACGATTGAAGACGATATTACCTGGAATAGCTTAATTATCAATGGATGTGCAGGTGCACAGTCGGTACTTATTAATAATTTTGACCAGGATGCATTGCGAGATTTATTTCAAAACCTTGGGTTTTTCACATCACCAGTTCTCCACCTCCCGGTGGCAAAAGCATCTTCATTCGACTCGATGAGCTTATCTCTGGATGAAGAAGACAATTCCATGGTATTGAGTCCTTTGCAAATGGCTTTGGCAGCCAGTGCACTAACCAACCAGGGAATTGTTCCAGGCCCAAGGATTGTAAACGCTGTACAAGACGCCCATGGAGAGTGGATTACCTTGCCTAAATTACAAAGCAATGTAGATGCCATTCAAGCAAACCTTGTCAGCGTTGTTAATGACCTTTTGATGACCGAAGATTTTCCATATTGGCAAATTCTATCATTCTCGAAAACAAATGAAGGTGATTCTGCTGCCTGGTATGTAGCCGGCACCTATTCAAATTGGCAAGGTCAACCCGTCGTTGTTGTTGTCGTGTTAGAAAACAATACGCCCGAAGCTGTACAGACAATCGGGCGTATGATCGTAGAACTTGCAATTCGTAAAGCCAGGTAAAGTTTTTAATTGGCTTTATTTATTAGCAGGCGATTGAACCGTATTACAATACTATACGAATAAAGTGTCGTTTCCCAACCTGAACAATGGATTGAGAATCAACCACCATATAAGGGTCGTCAACCGTTTCGCCATTGATTTTTACACCATTTTGATTAATCAACCGGCGAGCCTCACTCTTGCTCGAAGCCATCTTGCTCTCAACCAAAATTTCCAGTAATATCGGATCACCTTGGGGGCTGAAATCAGCAATTTCTTCAGGTAATTCACCTTTTTGAAATAAATTCACAAAATATTCTTTAGCGTGGGCACCAGACTCTTGGTCAAAAAAAGCTGCGGTAATTTCTTCTGCAAGCTCCATTTTTGCATCCCTTGGATGAAGATCGCCGTTTTTAACAGCAGCTTCAAAAGAGTCTATTTTTTCAACCGTCCATCGAGTAACCAGCCTGGCATAACTTGGCATAGCTTTATCCGGAACGCTCATAATTTTGCCAAACATATCTTCAGGCCTAGTTTTTAAAGGGATGTGGTTCCCCAAAGATTTACTCATCTTCAACTCGCCGTCAGTTCCAGGTAAAATCGGCAAAATTATCCCAATATTTGGCTTTTTATCATAGTATGCCATAATCTTTCGTGCTGCCGTCATAATATTAAACATTTGATCCGTCCCCCCTACTTGAATATCAGCATTTAAAGAATAGGCATCATAGCCTTGCATAAGCGCATAAAACAATTCATGAAAATAAATTGCTTCTTCATGTTCCCATCGGTTGCGAAAATTCTCGCGTTTCAAAAATTGCTGCAAGGTAAAATTTGAAGCAAGGTATATCAATTCTCTAAAGCTTAAATCAGTTAACCATTCTGCATTATATCGGATCTCTGTCTTGTCTTTATCAAGAATTCTAAAGGCTTGTTCAGCATAGGTTTCTGCATTGTGTTTGGCTTCTTCCGATGTTAATTGTGGCCTCAATTTGTCTTTATCTGAAGGGTCGCCAATCAAAGCAGTATAAGTGCCAATTAAAAATATTGCCTGGTGACCAAGTTCTTGAAATTGGCGAAGCTTTCGCATGGTGACCGTATGACCGATATGCAAATCGGATGTCCTGGGGTCATAACCACAATAAATACGCAAAGGCCTTCCCATTCGGTCTGCTTCTATCAAGCGATCACGCAATTCAATTTTCATGGCTTCGAAGGTGTTTGGATCACCGTAGTCAACGCCTCTCATCAGATAAGTAACTTGCTGGTTGATGTTCACAACTCTCTCCTAAATAAATTAAATAAAACTATTTTTAAAAAATCTGCTTAAACCTTGTTAGCTGATTAATCCATCATCGTTTTCGATAATAGACAAACATCTATTTTATGATTTTCAATATTTTGATTATATCGAATAAAAATTAAAAGAAAACAAAAATTTTCTTTTCGTGCTGTTTTTAACAAAAAAGAGTTTTCTTACTAAGCTTAATGCTATATCTTTGCGTATAATTAGCTTGATATTTAATAGGATTTTTAAATCTCACTTTAATCAGGTTTCCTGTACAGGTTAAAAATATCTCAATTTTACATTTGAGATAATTATTCTAAACAAAGAAAATCAATAATTTATATGCCTAACAATAGCGTTTATAATCATAATGGTGCACCAATGTCAGAGCCGGTTCTTGTATTAAACGCGAATTTTCAGCCGATAAATATCACCACAACTTATCGTGCGATAAATTTATTATTATCTGAAAAAGCAACCTTGATTTTAAACGGCCGGGGCATCATCCGGTCCATCTCTCAAACATTTCCACTACCTTCAGTTATACGACTCAACCGAATGATCAAACGACCACGACCGATTGTGAGTTTATCACGCAAAGAAATTTTTCGTCGAGATCATTACACTTGTCAGTATTGCGGTAAACAAACTAATGAGTTAACTATCGACCACGTTATACCACGGCGATTAGGAGGGAGAACGAGCTGGGCTAATGTAGTTTCTGCATGTGCGCGTTGTAATCACCTTAAAGGTGGAATGACACCACAACAATCAAAAATGCACCCAATGAAAGCACCTCGAGAACCTTCGAATTCAGCGCTTTACCTGTTTGGCAAACACAGGGATCAAAAGCAGGATTGGGAAGATTTCTTAATCGGCTGGTGATTTTTGCCAAATAAAAAACAAGCGTGTCACAGTGATATCGACATAAGGTCTTTTGCGATAAAAACTTCACCCGCAAATGTACTCTGCGCTTTTTTTACCCATACGTCAGGATTAATATTCACCGGGTAATGGGTTAGAACCAGCTTTCTCGCATCTGCCTGCAGGGCAACTTCTCCCGCTTGTTCTGGCGAAGTGTGTCCCCTGCCCTCTCCTGTTGATTCATGAATGAGGATATCTGCATTTTTTGCCAATTTCACGACGGCATCACAAGGTTCAGTATCCGAAGAGTAACACAAAATCCCCTCTGGAAATTCCATCCTCACCCCAATTGATGGAATCAAGTGTAAGGATTGAACTGTCTGAATCTTTACCTGGTCTGAATCCAGAATTGTTGATTGACCTTCAACCGGAATAGGAATAAATAAAATCGGAAAAAATCCATCCCAATCCTGCCAATTAAATACATCCATGATTGCTTTCAAGCTGTTGATGTCTTCTGCTTGTGCAAAAATATTTAAGCTTTCCCCTCGCCCCATCAGCCAGGAGTTCATTAAAAAGATGGGAACACCTGAAACATGATCAGGATGAAAATGTGTCAAAATTAAGTCGGTTATCTCCAGCGGGTTGACTCCAGCCCGGTCTAACTGTGAAATTGGGTTACCTGCGCAATCTACCAGGATTTTTCGTCCATCCCCTTCTACCAACAAATAAGAATTTTCATGATCCTTATTCGAAATTACATTTGCTGTGCCCAAAAAGGTAATTTTTACCATTATTAATCTAAAATTTATACATTTCTCTGAAACTAATCTTCGTGGTTGTCAATTATGTGAGGAGCATGGTCGTTTTCTGGGTTAATTATTTTTTGTGCATTTTGAAATTTATTTGGAAATAAACCAATCCGATGGCGCCAAAGAAGAAGGCTTGCTGCAGTCAAAGCGATCACTAACATTAAAGTTTGGTTGGCATTTACTCCGCCAACCATACTGTTATCTAACCTAAGAAATTCCATAAAGAATCTAAAAATCGGGTAGGTAACTAAATATGATAAGAAAATATCCCCATCTTCAATTTTTTCAGAAAACCTACGGCCTATCCATAACAAAAACCCCATATTAATCAAGTTAAAAATTGATTCATATAAAAATAGCGGGTGATAAGTTTCATACGCCATAAATTCAGGCAGCCGATGTCGGGGATCAATTGTAATAGCCCAGGGTAAATTTGAAGGGCTTCCATACACTTCTTGATTTACAAAATTACCCCATCGGCCTATGGCCTGGGCTAACGCTAAACCTGGGGCGATAATGTCTGCCCATTGCAAAAAAATTAAACCTTGCTTGCGGGTATAAAGGTATAAAGCCAAAGCCCCTCCTGCCACGGCTCCTGGTATGCCTAAGCCTCCCCGCCAGATAGCAATGGCGTCCAAAGGATGTGTTAAATAATACTTTGTCGTGATTCCAAGCTCCACCATAGATGCTGGTGGGGTTAATATATGCCAGATCCGAGCCCCAATGACACCCCCAATTACGATCCACGGTAATGCATCCCAGATAATCTCCGGATCTAAGTTGCGGCGTTTTGCTTCAAGATATGATAAATAGGCAGCAACAATTACACCAACCATAATGATCATGCCATAATAATTCAGGGTTAAAGGTCCGATTTTTATTCCTTCAGCCATATCATTCTTCCTTCTTATAAATTACAAGATCACCTTCTTGCATGGCTTGTTTCCGTACATACAAAAAACGTTGTATAGCAGTGAAGTTACTCATCACCGCTAAAATCGCCAAAGAAATACGAGGATATCCAAGAATAATACCAGGAAGGAGTACAAAATACCTTTCGACTCGTGTAAATAAACCAATTTTCGCAGAAAAGTCCAATGATTCTGCGCGGGCTCGCATGTAGGAGACCAAAACTGATCCCATAGCAGCAAAAAAAACAACGAGCGCATCTTGCCAAGTCCCGGTTCTGATAAAATGTACCAATAGTCCCCCATATAAGGCTAATTCAGAGTAACGGTCTGATACTGAATCCACAAAGGCGCCATAGCGGCTGTGTTCATTTCTCAACCGTGCCATCGTACCATCCAGGGCATCTAAAGGTGCAGTGACCAATGCCAAAATCCCGCCGGCTAACAAGTAACCCATCCCAATCAGCACACCAGCCAAGACATTTCCAATTATCCCGGCCGCAGTAACCATATTCGGACGAACCCCTAAACCATTTAAAAACGAGCCTATTGAATCGAATACGCCTTTAAAAATTTTACGCAAAAAATCTGTAAAAGTCTTCTCTTCTTTGGTATTGGGTTGATTCATAAGAGTAAGTTTATCACACCGAGATTGATTTGGATCATATTAAAATTCTTGCTCTTCCTCAGTATCGATAAAAATTTCTCTTTCTCTACCCCCACTTTGAGATGGACCTAAAATGCCCATCTCTTCTAATTGGTCAACCAAGCGAGCTGCTCGAGGAAATCCAATTTGAAGCTGACGTTGAAAAAAAGATACGCTTGCTTTTCGTTTTGTCTTTATCAATTTAATAGCTTCTTCAACCAAAAATTCATCAGCATTTGATGGAACAACCTGACCTACCAGGTCTTCCCATGGGGCTGCCTCGACAACCTCATTTTGGTCAGGCTGGTCTACTGGATCTTCGTTCTTTTTCCACCAATTGATGATGCGTTCAAGCTCTTTATCATTTATCATTGCTCCCTGGGCGCGAAGCGGCTGCCCTATCTCAGGATGCAAAAACAACATGTCTCCCTTTCCTAAGAGCGTTTCAGCACCAGAAGTATCAAGAATAACTCGCGAATCAATTGATGATGCAACGGCAAATGAAATCCGGGTTGGGAAGTTTGCTTTAACCAATCCAGTGACAACATCGGTGCTGGGTCGTTGCGTTGCCAAAATTAAATGGATTCCAACAGCTCTAGATTTTTGGGCCAACCTAATGATTGCATGTTCAGTCTCATCTGGTGCTGTAAGCATCAAGTCGGCCAATTCATCAATTAAAATTACAATTTTCGGCAATCGCTGTTTATCGTTACGTGAAAACTTTTTATTATACGTGTCAATATTTCTCGAACGTGCTTTTTCAAGCAACATGTAACGGTTATCCATTTCGGTTGTTGCCCAGCGCAAGATAACCAAAATACGATCGATTTCTGTTTCCACCTTACCCATCAAATGAGGTAAACCATTAAAACGCATCAATTCAACTCGCTTTGGGTCAATCATCGCCAGTTTTAAGTCTTCAGGGCTGTTGTTCATAACTAAACAGGCAGTTATTGCGGTGATACAAACACTCTTCCCCGAACCAGTAGTGCCTGCAATTAACATATGCGGCATTGTCGCCAGGTCAGAAACAACAGGCCGTCCTGATACATCTCGCCCTATGGCAAGAGCTAAGGATGATTTTATATTCCCAAATGGTTTTGATTCGAGCAAAGGTCGTAGCTGTACGGTCGTACTGGAGGGGTTTGGTATTTCAATCCCCACATATGATTTTCCGGGTACAGGAGCTTCAATTCTTAATCGTTCAGCTGAGAGCGCTAAGGCAAGATCTTTCCGTAAAGAGGAGATCTGAGAAATCCGTATCTTTTGGCGCTCTACATCGGATTTATCGATATACCCGGGTTCGACAGCAAATTGAGTAACACTTGGGCCAGAGCGAACGCCAACAACTTTTGCCGGGATCCCAAACTCCGCAAGTGTCTTTTCAATAAGACCAGCATTCTGATTGATCACCCGCTTATCAGGTTTAAATGAGCCTCCCTTTTGGAGAAGGTCGAGTGGTGGTAAATCCTTTGATCGCTCTAAGATGAGGTCTGAAATTTCGTCAACAACCATCGGCGATTCAAAGGATTTACGGAATTCTGATGGTAACTGGGTGGTTTTTCTGGTGAAAAGAGTTTCCTTTTTATTTTCAACTGGCACTAACACACTGGCTTTTGCCTCATGAACTTCGGTTACGGTAGATAGCTCGTGTGCGTCGTCATATGGTTTACGGTCAACCTGACCTCGAAGGAGTTGTTCCAGCCATGAAAGAATATTAAAGCCAATAAAAAGGAAAATTAATAAAAGAACCGAGATGATAATAAAGCCAATAGTAGGTCCAACCGATATTCGAAAAATTTCTGCTACCCCCCAGCCCACCATTC
Source organism: uncultured Candidatus Brevefilum sp. (assembly GCA_964411385.1). Taxonomy (GTDB): domain Bacteria; phylum Chloroflexota; class Anaerolineae; order Anaerolineales; family Anaerolineaceae; genus Brevifilum. The sequence continues at coordinate 76,668 of CAYPKT010000001.1, forward strand.
CCCCTAATTTATTGTTTGATTCAGCAGTAATAATTTGTTCATCTTGAATTATCGATAGTAAAGCTAAAAAAGCGAATCCTGAGGCTTCAAGCGCCAATATGCGTCCAAGAGGAAATTTTTCTGGGGGATTTTTCCGCCAATCAAAAATCTTTATTCCAATGACAGCCATCGCTAAAACTATTAAAAAACGCCCAACACCAAACCAGTTTTTAAAAAAGTTAGACAAAGGGGTAATTAATGTCCCTTCAGAAATATTCAGCATACCTAAAAGTAAAATAAAAGCTGCAGTAATAAAGAAAATCCCCAGCACATCCCATCCGTATTTCAAAAAATGGCTTTTTGTTAGGTGTACCTCAATATTATCTAAAGAATCACTTCCAAAAAGGTCTGTTTGTTTTCCTGGCAGATTTTTATTAATTTGTTCTGCTGATTTTAAATTCCTTCGTGCCATTCTTCTAAAAATCCTTCCAAGGACAAACCTAATCGCCTTGCCTTCTCATCGATACACAGGACCTTAACTTTAACATCTTGGCCTTCATATAAAACTTGGTCTATTCGATGATAATCTTTAGGAAGCTTCATCGAATTGACATGAATAAGCCCCTCTACCCCAACTTCTAATTGCGCAAATGCACCGTAATTAACTATACTGGTAATTACGGCATTTACAATATCTCCAGGTTGAAGAGAATTTGATAATTCTTCCCAAGGGTTTTTTTGAAGTCTCTTTAAACTTAAAGCGATTTTTGAGTCGTCTTTGGAAATATCGATAATAAGAACTTTTACTTTATCGTCTACTTTTAAAATAGTAGACGGATGTTCAACACGCCCCCAGGATAATTCTGAAAGATGAATTAACCCTTCCAGTCCTCCCAAGTCAACAAAAGCTCCAAATGAGGTCACGTTTGTTACTACCCCATTTACTTTATCGTCAACTTCAAGGACATTTAATAATTTTTTTCGTTGCCCTGCACCAGCCAAAGCCGCCCGTTCAGAAAGAATTATCCTATCTTTATGAGGCTCGCATTCTATAATTTTTAACGCAATCTGGCGACCTAAATAATGTATTAGATGCTCTTCTCGTTTTGCTTTAGAGGTGATTGAAGTCAAATCCACGAGATGCGAAACAGGGACAAACCCATGGATTCCCCATCCTTTGACTAAAAGCCCACCCTGGTTATAAGAAACAACATCTAAAAAAACTATTTCATCATTTTCAAAATTTCTTAACGTTGTCTCCCAGTCAATGGATATCTTTTGGCTGCTTTTATTAAAATTATGAAAATTCTTAATTTTGATATGTTCGTTGGTTAATAAAGGTTTGTTGACGAACGGTTCATCTTGTAAAACGGATTCCCACCAAGTTTCTTCAGGTTCATCGGGCATATGAGGTGGGTTTTCTACTTGATATTTTCCATATTCTTGATCCACAATTTCATTCCCTAATCTTTGTTTTATCAAACTTAATTTTTACATCAATCTTCTTCGCGTGCGGTAAGCTCCATATTTACTATTGTTCTGGAAATAGCCTCTAAGGCAATTTTTTGTTTACGATAGAGATCTGCCTCAGACATAGCTAAGCGATTTGCAACTTCTCTTACTCTCCTCCCCTCTAAAAATTTTAATTCAAGGATATTAAATAAGATCCACTCTGCTGTAAAACGCCTTTCGCCCTCTGGTTTAATTTGATCAATTGCCGATTTCAAGATTCCACGTAAAGCGTTGGTCGGGCTCCCATCATAATCTTTAACCGCTGTTTGAACAATCCGAAGTCCCAGTAAAGGGCTTTCTGTTAATTTCGGTCCTCCCCAATAATGAGTAAGGGCGTCCTTAACCCATTCAACAAGGTCTTCTTCGGGGAGATCCAATTCCTCCATCAATACACTACTTTTATTATAACTCGAAGCTGCCCGTAGTTGTTGAATTAATGTAACTTGAGGTCGCAAATTCTCAACATTAAGCATTGTTAGTTGTTGAAGTTTCCAGTCTCTAAGTGCCATACTCGCCCGTTGAATTAAAATATCAAGGGATTGATGTTGTTCTGGATCCATTTCTTCATTTTTAATCCAGGGAAAACCGCACAAACCTATCAACGTCTTCCCATTTTGGGGTTCCTTCGCCACCAGGGGAATAATCAAATGATTGTTCCAATGTAAATAATTCCAATCTTGGCCAGATTTGTTTCCTAAAGTCAATGGAATAACTTCTTCAGAGGACTCAATTTTTTTAAAATCAGTATCATCTCCAGCTGTTGTCAGCATCTCTAATCCATCATTATTAATAAGGGCTATAAAAGCTCCATTAACTTGTAATAAATCACAGATAGTCGCTGTTAGAATTTCAAGAAATTGCTGCAAGTCCGATCTGGTTAACAAGTGATCAATAAGAGACTGTATCCTAATAATTTCTCTTCGATCGGTTCCATAGAATAATAACTGCTCCCAAATTGGGGCTAACAGAGTGATTGAGTACTCCATAACTAATATTGTGCCAACCATAAAAATGGGAACAAACCCGATGTAGGGATCATCCCACAACATACCAATGCGTCGGATAACAGTTGTTATCGCCAACACAACAGACGCGGTGAATGGTCCACGTAAAAACCATTTAAACAGCCGTCCTTTAACCAATCTGTCTGGCCAGGTTACCCCGAAAAAGGCCACTGAATAAGCCATAATGGCTAAAAATCCAGCAATAAACAGGTCTGTAACGCTGACAATCGTCCAAAATAATATCGGCAACTGCTCAGCCAAATTGGGGAAATAACTTAAAAATGGGAAAGTGCCTACAGCTGCAACCGTTGCGCCTGTAAGCAGATAAACCATCCGCCTTCGACTGGTTTTCGTAACCGTCCGTTGATATGCACGATAAAATATCGTTGCTGAGACGATCATCACGCCAAAATAATACAATGCAAACAAATCGGTAAAGGTCGTTCTGCTAAGCAGCAGAACCTGCAAAGTTGTTCCACTAAATGGCCCAACAAGAATATTTAATGGGATTAATAAAAACAAGAAGAATGAAAACAAATAAATCGCCCGAACTGTCCACATTCGTTTTCCACGGCTTGGATCGCCAGTAAGGGCTAAAAGTGCATCTGCAAAATGCAAATAGTTTGCCGGTAAAAAAACAATTCCGGCCCATTTTATTTTTAAACTTCCTTCAATAATGGCAGAAGATCTACTAACACCAGCTATTGCATCAGCTGTATAAACGACAACAACACTCATCAAGATCATCATAAACGCCCTAACAACCTTCTCGCGGAGGTTATAAACAAGGGCAAATAACAATAAGGATATCGCAGTAATCGCGACTACCGCAGCCATAATCTGGCTGATAGTTTGAAAAATGCTTCCCCATGAGATACCAAATATCATTTATTATTTCCTGGAATTAATGGATATAACTACAAAAGAATATTGCAAGCTCTTTATTGGGAAAATAAAAATCCCTAAAACCGCAATATTTAAAACCGAGTTTATTTACCAAAGATATTGCTGGGTCGTTTTTAAGTTGAAGTTCAACAACGACTGCATAAAATTTTTTATAGGAAAGGTACTCCAAAATAGCAATTAACAAACCACTGGCAATTCCTTGTCTGCGAACTGGTGATGACACCACAAGGTCGGATATTATAGCGATCCCGGATTCATCTGGCGCCTGAACTTTAATGTAACCCACTGGTTCTTTATTTAAAAGCGCAACCAAAAATGCTTCTGCATTATCAAACTCTCCAAATATGTGGTCACGCTCTCGTGGATAAGGCACAAACACTTTACGGGGTAAGCGCATACGACGAAAATCAGCTTTTGCAATTTCTAAATTTGCATCCATCGCCATTTGCCAAACATAATTACTATAATAACCATGGTCAAAATCACTTAAAATACTTATGTCACCAGGAGAAACGGGCCTAATTTCTATTTCTGGCATTTCTAATTCACTCCTCGCTTTCGCTTAAAATATCAACTGTCACAATACAGGGTTTTAATTCCTCGCCTGTGTTATCCAAAGGGGCTAATCGCAAAAAATAAGCACCTGGCGTTAAATCTCCAGTATGCCAATAGCCTATACTCTCTTTGAGTTTCAATTGGTTTCCTGCCGCAATCGTTACCCAGGACGTATTCGTAGTTGGCGAATATTCGTATTTATAAGAACCAAAATTATCCACATTTACCGAGCCAATGACTTCAATTGTTCCGCTGATACTATCACCGTTCGCTGGAAAAACTATATCTACAACCCCTTCAATACACTCAAAATCTAAGTCAACCTTATCTTGAGGTTGGTTATCATTAACATCCAAATTTTGAGAATCCTCAGCCAAATTGATGTCCACAGGAAGTTGATTTATCATTTCTTCTTCAGACGCACCAACCTGCTTAGCCGGCATTTGTGGTGCAATAATGGTAACTACTAAGAATTCACCTAAAAGGAGTAGAAAGATCAATATTAATCCGGTTGAGGAGGTTATGATTTTTCTTTGGACAATGTTCTGCTCCAAGCCAAAGACAGCTTTTTTCCACTCTTTCAAGCCCTGAATGAATTTTAACAGGTAAAGTAAGAATCCTATACCTAAAAGAATAAATATCCAGATTCGATACGTGAAAAGGCCACGGAGAATATCTTGTAAAATAAATTCCATGTTTAACGGAGCTGCTTATTTTTAAAACAAACTTTTCAAGTTAAGTCTTATAGTTTCTTTAAAAAACCGCCAATAACTGATATAAGTTTTGGAGCCAATATCTTTCCAGCTTCCAGAACTTCCTCGTGAGTCGTAACTGTACTGCCATCGAGGTTTGCTTTATTACTAATTCCAGATATACCTAAAACTCGCATCCCACCATGGCGGGCAACAATCACCTCAGGAACTGTGGACATGCCAACTGCATCAGCGCCGATCACGCGCAGGTATCGAAGTTCTGCCGGGCTTTCAAATGAAGGCCCGCTTAAGGAAACATATACACCTTCTTGGTGTTCAATTCCAGCCTCACGACTGGCATCACGGGCAAATTGTAAAAATTGCTTGTCGTAGGGTTGGCTCATATCAGGGAAACGAGGCCCGAATTCTTCTAAATTTGGCCCAACCAATGGGTTTGCGCCGCCCATCCCAACCAGGTTGAGATGATCGTTAATCAACATTAAGTCCCCGGGAATAAAATCAGGGTTGATTGCGCCGGCTGCATTGGTTACCACCAGTTTGTTGCATCCTAATCGTTGCATAACGCGCACTGGTAAAGTAGTTTGTCCAATACTGTATCCTTCATAAAAGTGAGTTCTGCCTTGTAGAACAATCACTTTTACACCTTCTAAATTACCGACAACCAATTGACCTTGATGCCCAACAACTGTTGAGGTTGGCCAGTTAGGGATTTGGGCTGTTGGGATTACAACAGCATTTTCAACATTGTCCGCCAACTCTCCTAAACCTGAGCCCAAAATTAATCCAACTTCAGGAAACACATTAATCCGCGCCCTGATAGCGTCAACAGCCCGGTCGATATCATTGATCGTTAAAAATTTACCCATAATTACCTCACAATTGATTTTCTCTGTAATTTTAAATTATAACACTCACCTTAAATTATTGGGGATTTATTAAAGTGATTACCATTAAATCGAAATTATAAAATTAATAAGGAATAAAACCTATCAAACCGGTATAATACCCATCTGGTATTCAAATAATAGAGGTTTATAATTTTAATAAGTTCTTTTTTAAGCTTTCATCGATTTATCATTAAATATGATCACGAAAATTTCTGTTTAAAGGAAAATTAATGTCTAAAGTTAACAATGTAAGATACGATCTAATCTCATTAGCCCTATTAATTGTACTGGTTGTTCTATCGGCACTTTACTTTTACCCTTATGCAATGGAAGTCCCCCATCGAGATTCAGGCATTTACCTTTATATAGGTCGAGAAGTTCTCCAGGGCAAAACGATATACAGACAAGTTTGGGAACACAAACCGCCTTTTATTTTTTTTATTAATGCGTTAGGGTTATTTTTAGGCAAGGGCTCTGGATGGGGTATTTGGGGTATCGAGGTTGTCTTTTTGTTCACAACTGTTTTATTAAGCTATTTTACTTTGCGGCGAAAGATCCATCCTGTTGGCAGCTTATTGCTAACTGTAATTTCATTTTTAGCATCTTTCCAATACATGAGCGGTAACTTTACAGAAGAATATGCGCTTTTATTCCAGGCTGCAATTATATTTATTTTTCTTTCAAACCAGTTTAGAGAAAAAGAATTACTGAATTATTTTATAATCGGGGTGTTAACCGGGGTTGCCTTTAACATTAAACAAACTTACATCGATGTGACTATCGCCATCGGCACGTTAATGCTCATTGAGATGTTTATCGAAAAACGTTGGGCCAATATTAAATTAATAGCTGTTCTTGGTATTGGCTTTTTAATTCCAAACTTGGTCGTCTTGCTTGTCATGGCTCAAAATGGCGTCGTCAGGGATTGGTGGCAAACTGCATATATCTACAATTTTGCTTATTCAGATATCGGGCCAATGGAGCGAATTAATGCTTTGGTTGATATTTTTCGAATTAACTCTAAATATCCTCTTTTTGTTTTTGCCTTTATTACATGGCTTGGCGCGTTTGCTTTCCTTGGGTTTGTTGGCTTACCCTACTTATTGAATTTCTTTACATCTCGAAAAGGAAAAATATCGTTATTTGCGGCTGCAGGGTTTTTTGTTCTTTTGCTTGTTGCAGGACAATTTATGGGCACCCAACCCGGTTTAGGGGTGATCGAATCGATCGTACTTTCTCTGGCAATTTTTAGTTTAACTCTTTTCTTAATATTTTCTTTCCTAATTAAACCTCCCAAAAATAATCATTTGGAACCAATCAGGTTAACCGATTGGTTACCAGAAACAAAACACAACAAGATTGATATTTATGATCCATTATTATTGGGGATCATCCATTATCCAATTGTGATATTTTTAGCTACGGCTTCAGGCAGAAATTATCCTCATTATTTGATTCCTTTATATTCATCTATCTTTTTGCTATTCGCGGGTTCATACCTTGCTTTAAAACAAATGTTTAAAAAACAGGTCAAACCAGCAATTGCAGCCATTTTATTTTTATCTCTCTTTTTAGTGGGAATAGTGCAGCCCGCCAAACGGGTTTTACGAGGGATTGGTGGCCCTTATTTCTATAACCCTCACCGTGAACTTGTTCAATATATCGTCGATCACTCCAATGAAGATGACCAGGTTTTTGTTTGGGGAATTGACACAGTCATCAATTACCTGTCAAATCGGTCTTCTCCGTCCAGGTTTTCTTATGCAGACCCAGTATATGATCGCACACCAATGAAGGCAGAATACACTGAAATCCTTCTACATGATTTGACAACAAATTCACCTAAATTTATTTTAGATATGCGTGACCCTCTTTACCCTTTTATCAATGGTCAGCCAAATGACGTTTGCATGGAAAACCATCCAGCTGACGGAACAGGGTTAGATCAAATGATTCATTTCACATGCAAAAATTATAAACATTATGATCGAATCAACGGTGCAGAAATTTACGAAAGAATTGATTAATAATCCTGCTCAAGCGATTGATTAAACCATAAGTGGTATTCGAGGTAATTTTGAACAACGTTATTTTTTATAGAACCTACCCTCTACACAAATCCTACGATCTTATCAAACAGCAAGCTTCGGTAATGCTTGGTAAGCATCTTGATTCACCGGGGCTTTACCAATTTGATGGACGAGCTAATACACTTACTTTCAAAACTGAACGCTTGGTTCCGGTAACTTATTCAGGTCGACCTCGGGTGATGTTGTTATTTTCCAACCCACATCCCCGGTCGGTTCACCTTGGGATGTTCCTCTCAGGCTCTTCAAAAGAGGGCAAAAGTCTCTTCTGGCAGACAATGCGTGATTCAGGTAGTTTACGTTTCACCAAAGATTCATCCACCCCACAGCAGCGAGCAGAATTGTGCTTTAATGTCGACTACGAAGGACCTTTTGATTATGTTTTTTACCCCTACTACGTATTCCCTACCCGGTATCCAGAACACCTTCCACAAGTTTTCGGCAAAGATTTTTTCGATAACATCATTGAAATCGAAGCAAAGGATGAGTTTGAAAAACAAGTTAGAGATTTACAAATCGGTGCGATAATTTCTTTCAATAGAGAAATTTTCAACCGCGTTGCTAATGAAAAAATTGGTGCCTACATCAACCGAATGGTTCAAGGAGAACTTTTTCATAATATTGTAAAAGTTGGGGGTAAAGATATTCCAATTTACCAAACTTTCCCAACTGGCTGGCGGTTTCATCCTGAAATGATGCGTATCAGGGCTGATAATCTTAATGCGATTTCTAAAGCAATAATTCAATCTTTGCGGTAATTCTTAATCGGATTTCAATTTTGTTATTAATTAATGAAATCCTCGAAAATCGAGGATTTCAGATCGGTATTAGAAAATGGCGAAGGACAGATTTGAACTGTCAACCAATGGCTTATGAGTCCACTGCTCTACCCTTGAGCTACTTCGCCAATTAATAAAGAATTTACGTCGAATATCTTACTATAGCTACAGGAAAATGTCAATTGTTTTCACTCTTTTTTCCACCACCATGGTTTAAAAACATAAACTTAACCTGTTAATCTTTCTGCAATCTAACACGTAGAGGGTTCTTCCGAATTCAAGCCCCGTCGAAATATCAGAAATCCAACGGGGCTTTATAAAAAGGAGACTAATGCAATTCTCGTCGCTGGTTGTAAAATAGTGCTTCCTCCTGCATGGGGATATAGGTTGGTTCAGGTTTATAACCGCGCTTTGTGTTTTGTTTTTGAGAAAAACTTGCGGCATTAGCCCCAACGAACGGGTTACGCTTATGGTTTTGTTCTGGGTGTGCAGCTAAACTTTGAGCCTGACGCAGCTCTCGCCGTGACATTAAAGGTGTCTCATTAATGTTCTCTAATTGTTTTTGTTCGTCCTCATTTTTTGACAGACTCCCAATTAACAGAATACGTATAAGCCATACCATCAAGGCAATAAAAACTGGCAACGAGTTTGTCACAAAAGTATTATTCACCACGCGGGCACGCATCATGATATGGGTTTGGATAGCTAACACAATGCCCCACCATGTAAGGGTGGCGTTCATCGTGGCAGCTAAAATCCAGGCGCCAAACATAAACCAGACAGATCGATTCTCACGAGTAGAACGATTTGATGTTAATAAAAGTGTAATTCCAGCAAAATCAATTCCACAAAACGCAATTGCAAGCAATGTAGCCCAGGGAACGCCGGCAAAAGTTAGTTCTCCGAGCAAATCAACGAGAGCGTATTCAGCGGTGCTGTAATTAAATGCTTCAAAAGCAATCAATGCCAAAACAAATACAATCACATAAAGTATGTCTTTACGTGACTTTACCAGGTCATATCCCTTCGAAAAAGACCTTTTCACAGTTTGACTTGCATTCATAAGTTCCTCCAAATCTAATAACAGTTGAATATTTACAAGTATAGAACGCTTGTTCTATTTTGTCAATATCCCAATTTAACCTTAAATAAAATAAAAACCTAATTAAATAATTGGTTTTTTATATATATCAGCTTTTATTTATGGAATACAGCAAATTGAATTAAAAATATACGGCTATGCGAAGTGTTAAACCAAATCCAAGTAGTTGAGAAACCCCCAAGCTAAACTTAACTGTGCTAAATGGTAGGTTGGCATGACCAAGGTTCTAATTTTTGGTACGTTTTTATTAAATCGATCGTACGCCAAGATTGAATCTGATATAAAAAATAAAAATGCGCCAATCGGTAAGAAGAGATAAGCCGGCGACCATGCAGATTTGTTAATAATTGATACACTCGCCATAAAAAAAAGGAGGGTTAAAATCCAACCATAAAGTTGTGTAGATCCCCATAGTTTAAATCGCATAATAATTCGTGAATTTTTAGGTAGGATAAAGATATTAAATGTAAGCACCATCCCTGCCCAAATAAATGTAATTATTAATAACCACCAAACTTTGCTGAATATAAAATTATTTAAATGTTTGTTTTTAAAATTGCTCAAAATTAATATAAAAACATATAACAGGTGCCCAACCAGGAAGGATACTAAGCCCATCATGAAATATTTTGTTTTAAATAATAGGAAAATATCACCCACTAAACCAAAAAACTGAGCTAATAACAAAATAATTAAAAGTCCCTCTACGTTCCAACATGCAACCGTACCTGTCCAAAAAATAATTAAAAGTGTTGAAAGGGGCTTAATTGTTCTTTCAATTTTTTTCCATTTAAAAATAACTGCACACCAGTTAATAACGAAAACAAGAAATAAAACCAAACTCGCCTGCACAGGGTCAATTTTCATTAGTTAACCCATAGCGTTTTAAAAAGTTCGGGTCATTTCGCCAATTTTTCTCAACTTTTACTTGTAGTTCCAGGAAAACAGATTTTTCGCTCATTTCTTCAATATCTAATCGAGCTGCAGAGCTAATATTTTTAATCATCGCGCCTTTTTTACCGATCACCATGCCCTTATGAGATTCTCGTTCTACGATTAAAGTTGCATGTACATAAAGCATTTCATTCTCGCGAACTTTATAATCGTTCACTCTCACATAAATGCCGTAAGGAACTTCATCCCGCAAATAGGTTAACGCAGCTGCCCGAATCAAATCAGCGGCGATTTCACGTTCGTAGATATCAGTAATTTGTTCATCAGGATAATATAAAGGTCCTTCAGGCAACAGCTGAGTGATTTTTTCCAACAAAGCATCTCTACCTGTCGCCATTACTGCTGAAATTTCAATTTGATCAACAAAGGATAATAAACTTCTATATTCTATCTTTCGTTGATTTAATTTTTCATTATCGATCAAATCAATTTTATTCAACACCAGAAGCGCCGGAGTTTGAATTGCTTTGTCTTTCACTTCTTGCGCTAAACGAAGGTCTTCACCATCTGGTGGTGTAGTTGCATCAGTAATAAACAAGATCAAATCAGCATCCGTAAGTGCGTACCGAGCTTCTCGATTGATAAATTCGCTTAATTTATAATTACCCGAATGCAATCCCGGTGTATCAACAAAAATAACTTGAGCTTCATCAGATGTTAAAATTCCTAATTGGCGCTTACGTGTGGTTTGAGGCTTAATAGAAACAGCAGCTACTTTTTGCCCCAGGTAATGGTTCAGCAGAGTGGACTTGCCCACATTGGGCTTCCCTAATAACGCAACAAAGCCAGATTTAAAACCTTTAAAGTCCATTGAAGCAAGGTCCATTACCACAATCCTTCCTGGAGGTTATTATTCTTTTTTGCAGGCAAAATTACCTTCTGATTATTTACCGTGTGGCCTTCTAACTCGAGCAGAAAAGCTTTTGTATCTAAGCCTCCCCCAAACCCATGAAGTTTGTAATCTGTGCCGATCACCCGATGACAAGGGATGACGATTGCCATTGGGTTTCTACCCAGGGCTGCGCCAACTGCGCGCGCCGAACCAGGTTTCCCCAATTTTTTTGCAATACCGCCATACGTCATGATGCCGCCGTATGGTATTTCAGCTGTAATTCTTAACACCTTTTCTTGAAAACCTGTAATGCCTCTCCAGTCGATCTCTACTGAAAATTCTCTTTGCAACCCAAATAAGTAAGCGTTAATTTCTAACAATAATTTACTGATAGTTTCAAACCCCTTTTGTGATGGAACATCTTCTTTAATTTTTAATCCTTTTTTCAGTTCAACCAAATTACTAAATGCAAAATGCGTCAAACCCTTATCGCCCGCAGCAAAGCTTAATGACCCAATAATTGTCTCTTCGAGTTGACCGAAAGTTAAGTTCAAATTACACCTCGTTCATTCCGTTATTCATTACTTATTAATTTCAATCATACCTTAAAAATTTAGATGCTAACCTATTCTAAATGTCTTTATTTTTGTGTGTTCCACGATCATAAAAACCATCATTTTAAGGTATTGATTTCAGTGTCCTTCGAATTTTTTAAAGTTAACAATCTTAACATTTCTTTATTCTTTAAAACAAACCGTTGTATCAAAGTAAGATGAATTATAATGTCTAAGATTATGTAAGGTTTTATTTTGGAGAAGCTATGAAACAAAAACGAGAAACATATGGGATTGAAATTGCCGGGTTGCATCGTGATTTACCCCTATTTGAAATTAAACCAGGGCTACGGATCGCAATCCTCAACATATTAGGCGATTATAAACTGGTCGAGGCTTGTGCGCAGGCATTAAAAAAGAAACTTGATTCGATAGATTTTGATATCTTAGTAACCGCAGAAGCAAAAAGTATCCCAATTGCCCACGCATTGGCAGTCGCAACTGAAAAACCTTACGTGATTTTAAGAAAAGTTTATAAACCATATATGGGCGATGCTTTAAAATCACAAACACTTTCAATCACGACGAGAGAGCCGCAAACGCTTTACCTGGATGAGAAAGATCACGACTTGATCAGGAATAAAAAAGTTATTATTCTTGACGATGTTATCAGCACCGGGTCTACCCTCCAGGGTATGCACATGATTTTAGAAAAAGCCGGCGCTACCATTGTTGCAGAGGCAGCCATTCTTACAGAAGGTGAACGTGCGAAATGGGCCAATATTATTTCGCTTGGACATATTCCTGTCTTTACTGATTAACAACCCGTTTTTCAACTAATCAATATTCGCCAGCTTTACGCTGGCTTTTTATATTTTTCAAACTAAAAACGTCACTATTTTTTGTTGCTTGTGTTAAATATGACATATTCTCATTTACCCAACGGGAACTTATTTTGTAGTTGCATAAGAAAACTAATAGCTACCAATAAGTTTGATTTTTACAAGGAAGGAGGATGTCTATGAGTGCTGTTATTTACTTTGTCGTCGGAGCGTTCAGTTTTGTGTTCGCTTTGTTCAGTGTAATCACTCTGCAAAAAAAACCTTATGACTGAATCCAACCCTTCTGTTATTTATTATTCCATAACTTAAATTACAACATGGAAAACCCATAAACAATATTAAATAATCGTCAAATCCTTGACGATTATTTTTATCTATTAAATTGAGGTACGATCAATAAGAATAATAAGTAAACGCACCACAAGAGGAGTCATTTTGCATATTCGCATTGGTATAGAAAACAATATAGAAAGTCGTTCGCTTGCCTGGGCCTTAGATTATCCAGGTTGCTTTGCTTATGGTTCAGATGAATCTGAAGCTTGCATACAATTACCCAGGGCATTACTGTATTACGAACATTGGATTAATAACCACACCGATGATCCATGGCTTAATTTCAACGATTTTGACCTAAGGATTGTAGAAAAATATGATGTGTTTTCAATTGATTCTGCTTTTAATAAAACACCATCTGGTACAGGTTACGAAGTTAACGCCTGGTTCTTAGATGACTGGCGACCTCTTACAAATGAGGAAATACATCGAGGATTACAAGTATTTCAATGGCAGCGTGATGAACTTCTCGCGGGGTTAACCACCCTCGAACCAGAAGTTTTATCGAAAGAATATCCAGGGCAACGTTGGAATATTATCGGGATCGCTAAACATGTCGCAAATGCTGAACTATGGTATTTGCAGAGATTAAATTTAGTCTCTATCTCTCATCGAGAATTATCCGAAAATTATTTGTTACGCTTAGAACAAACAAGACGCTTAATTGGTGAGTTGTTCCCTACTTTCTCTGAGAAAGCCACCGTAAAAGGGATTGAAGGCGAATTTTGGTCTTATAGAAAGATCCTCAGACGCACCTTGTGGCACCAAAGAGATCACATTGAACATATTAAAGAACTAGCCTTCGGGTAAATACAAAAATTTTCACATACTTAAACGCAAAGCAGACGCCTCACCAAACGCCTGCTTTGCTCCTAAACCTCACCTCATTGCAAAATTGCAATAAAATCACAATTTTGAACTTTAGGTCGAGCTTGAAAAGGAGAGAAGAAAAAGCTCGAAATGTATGATAATAGGATATCACGCCTTGATTAAATTGACTTGAAAGCATTGTTATCATTAGGTTAAACTTACCAATCGCTATATTTTTTGATAATTTAATTTCCAGAACGCTGAAATCAAAGAAATCCATTTAATGCTCTAAAATAATAAAGGTGTGCTATCATTTTTAAGTACAGGAAGGAATCCTTATGAGAAAAGCATCGCGTGTTCTACTTTTTCTTTTACTGAACATCGTTATCTCTGCTGCTACCAGTTTATCTGTATTATGGGTTTGGGAACAACTCCACCCACGTCCAGAGGCAAGCTTGGCTACTCAAAGCCCTGGTTCATCATTAAATTTCCAACAAACACAAACAGACCCTGTGCCAACTTTACCAGTTGAAACCAGTCTCGTGATCACCAATGAAGACGTGCTTATTCAAATTCGAACGATCGTTGGCGCGGGTAATTTATCTCTTGAATATGTAGAAATCGTCAACCGTGGAAAAAATCCAGCTGACCTCACCTCCTGGCAGCTAACAAACAATAACAATCAAATATTTGAATTTCCAGCGTTAATTCTCAATAGCGATGGAGCGATAAAAATCTATTCAAAAATCGGTACCGATACAGTGATAGAATTATTTTGGCAATCCGATACTTCAATTTGGCAATCCGGTGAAACTGCGCGGTTATTCAACGCTGCTGGTGATTTAATTGATGAATATACAATACCTTAAAAAAGGCAAAACGCATGACAAAAGCACTTTATCGAAAATGGCGCCCTCAAAATTGGGGTGAAGTTCAAGCGCAAGAACACGTCATACAAACGCTAAAAAATGCGGTTATTAATAACCGTGTTGCTCACGCATACTTATTCGCCGGCCCTCGTGGAACAGGGAAAACAACCACAGCTCGCCTTCTTGCCAAGGCAGTAAATTGTTTAGACCCAGATCTTGCCAATCGACCTTGTAACCATTGTGATCATTGTATCGCCATTAATGCTGGTCGATTTTTAGATTTAATTGAAATCGATGCTGCTTCAAACACCAGCGTTGAAGACGTTCGAGACCTAAGGGAGAAGATAAATTTTTCTCCATCACAAGGCCGTTACAAGGTTTACATCATCGACGAAGTTCACATGCTTTCAACTGCTGCGTTTAATGCACTATTAAAAACACTTGAAGAACCACCACCCCACGCAATTTTTATTTTAGCTACAACAGAAATTCATAAGATACCAGCAACTGTGCTTTCGCGCTGTCAACGTTACGAGTTTCGTCGCATCCCGGTCAAAGAAATTGTCGCCTTTCTAAAAGAGAAAAGCATTGATGAGAATCTCGACGTAGATGATCCTGTTTTTTATGAGGTTGCCCGGCAGGCAACCGGTAGCTTGCGTGACGCGATATCTTTACTCGATCAACTCACTTCAACTGGCGAACATATTACATTGGACCAAGCTCAGAACATCTTAGGCACAGCAACAAGTTTACGGGTTGTTGAAATCGTTGAGGCATTAATTGAAAAAGATTCAGCCATTGGCTTATCCTTAATCGATGATGCATTGGATAGCGGAACCGATCCAAGACAATTCGCTCGTCAAATTGTTTCTTATTTACGAAATATCCTCCTGCTTAAACTCAAGAGTGACCATCAAGTCGATTTTGCCGCAGACATTGGTAATAAAGCACAACAACACGCTCAACACTTTTCGATGACCGCTCTTTTAAATGCGATTGAAGCCTTTAACACTGCAACCTCGCAAGAACAAGCTAACTGGCACCCAGGGTTAGGGCTTGAACTGGCTTTTACTAACTTTTTGGTCAAACCAGAACAAGCCATCGAGCAACTTGTCGAACAACCTCAAACCACCGTTGAGAAAAAGACCACATTTACACTCGATACCGGAGAAAAGGCAATCTTCAGTGAACCTGATGAAATACCTGAATCAGAAGGCACGCTTCATGAAAGTATTATTTCTGAGGTTCATTCAGATGTAAAAGTTTCAAGCCCAAACGAACAATCTCCGATAAAAACCCCAACGATTGATGAAACCCCAGCGTCACCCAGCACACCACCAGAAATTTCAGTCTCGGTCGTCAAACAAGCCTGGGGGCAAATCAGGTCCATGGTCAAAAGCCATAATCCTCGGACGGTTGGATTACTAAATTCGTCAAGAATATCTGGCATAAAAGATAACGTCCTTATCCTTGTGTTTCAATCGAAGATGCTCAAAGAAATGATGGAAAAAGAGGCTAACCTTGCACTGACGATGGATATTATTGAAGAAGTCCTTGGCAAAAGATTAG
The DNA here is from genome assembly GCA_964411385.1 of uncultured Candidatus Brevefilum sp. Lineage (GTDB taxonomy): Bacteria > Chloroflexota > Anaerolineae > Anaerolineales > Anaerolineaceae > Brevifilum. The sequence continues at coordinate 92,955 of CAYPKT010000001.1, forward strand.
AAGTTAAATGCATCGTGGCATCCTTCGAAGAAAACAGTATTCCAGAAAATATCAATATAGAAAAAGATGGCATGGTAAGTATGGCAACCCGCGACCTGGGTGGTAAAATCAGCAGCGTAAAAGAAGATAAACCACCTTCAAATTAACTGTGAAAGGAAAACAAAATGGCAAAAGGATACAGCCGCCCAAAACCTGTCAAAGGCGGGGGCGGAATGATGGCACAAATTCAACAAATGCAAGAACAAATGGCACTCGCCCAAGCGCAGCTGGCTGATGAATTGGTTACAGCCTCTGTGGGTGGCGGGGTAATTACAGTCACCATGACAGGAGACCAGGTGTGTAAGTCAGTTGATATTGCGCCTGAACTATTGGATGATCCAGATCTTGAAATGGTCCAAGATTTGTTAACCAGTGGAATTAATGCTGCCTTGGATAAATCGAGAGAGCTTGCTTCAGACAAGATGGCACCTTTTACCAGCATGTTAGGTGGCATGGGCTTGGGGATCTAACCTCTCGTTATGCGCACCTTACCTGAACCTGTTCAAAACCTTGTCGATGCACTTTCCCGGTTACCGGGCATCGGCCCCAAAACAGCCTCGCGGTTAACATTTTTCTTATTACGAGCCCCCGAAGAACTTTCTCAAAGCCTGGCAGAAGCCTTAACCGGGATTAAACAAAACACCGCTTTATGTGAAATTTGCTTCAATATTACCCATAAGGACAAGCCGATTTGCGAAGTTTGTCAAAGCGATCATCGCGACCGCCAATTAATATGTGTTGTCGAAGAACCTTTGGATGTGCTCGCCATCGAAAAAACCGATGGCTTTAATGGTTTATACCATGTTTTGCACGGTGTGCTTTCCCCCATTGAAGGCATTGGTCCCGAAGATTTAAAAATTGATGAATTAATCAAGCGGCTGTCTGAAGGAAATTTTCAAGAGGTTATTTTAGCAACAAACCCCAGCATGGAAGGCGATGCCACGGCTTTATATCTACACGAACGTATCGCTCCTTTTGCCATCCGTGTTACCCGCTTGGCGCGTGGGCTTCCAGTGGGCGGCGATCTTGAATATGCCGATCAAAATACACTACTTCGGGCATTAGCTGGACGACAAAAACTGGATTAATATTTTAATCTATCTTAGGTTTATAAAAAAGCGATCGTGCTTATTTTTGTTAAGCACGGTCATTTTTTTACAATTTTTCAATATTTTCATTTTCTCTCCCAACCTGCGTGTAAATATCGTATAATTTTATCGTCATTATAAATTTATTATCTTGAGGTGCTTTTATGTTAAAAAAACCAACCGGTACAGAAATACGGCAAAGTTTTATAAATTTCTTTCTTGAACGTGGGCATACTTTTGTCCCTTCAGCTTCGCTTGTACCAGGTGGTGATTCAACGCTTCTTTTCACTAACGCTGGCATGGTGCAATTTAAAGATGTCTTCATTGGAACAGACAAGCGTCCTTATACACGTGCTGTTAACTCACAAAAATGTTTACGGGTATCGGGCAAGCACAATGACCTCGAACAAGTTGGACGTGATAATACCCACCATACTTTTTTTGAAATGTTAGGGAATTGGTCTTTTGGTGATTATTACAAAGAAGAAGCCATCACCTGGGCATGGGAGCTTCTTACAGAAGTGTGGGGTCTTTCGAAAGATCGTATTTGGGCAACATATTTTAAAGACGAATTAGAAGAAATACCAGAAGATCTCGAGGCAGCGGAGATTTGGCTAAAACAGCCTGGGTTTAATCCAGAGCACTTACTTCCCTATGGACGTAAAGAGAACTTTTGGGAAATGGCAGAAGTTGGTCCATGCGGGCCAGATACTGAAATTCACTATGATCGCGGCCCAGAGTTTTGTGAACAAAAAGACGATCCAAACCATGTTTGCCTGGTAAATGGCGATTGTGGTCGGTTCATTGAATTTTGGAACAATGTCTTTATTCAATACAATCGCGTTTCACCTACAGAACTTGTACCATTAACAAAAACTCATGTAGATACAGGCATGGGCTTTGAACGCATCGTTTCCATAATGCAAGATGTCCCTTCGAATTATCATACAGACTTGTTTATGCCTTTAATACAGGCTATTCAAAACCTGGCAGGTCAAACAGACGGCGATCGCGAAGCAAACCTAACCCCTTACCGTGTCATTGCAGACCATGCGCGCGCCACAACTTTCCTTATTGCTGATGGCGTTGTACCAGGAAATGTTGGTAGGAATTACATATGCCGTATGCTTGTGCGGCGAGCAGCCCGCTTTGGCTTAAAACTGGGCTTAACCGAACCATTTTTAGCCAAAATTGCTCAGGTAGTGATTGATGAATACGGTGATTTTTACAAAGAACTTAAACGTAACGCCGATACAATTTTAGATAGCTTAACCCGTGAGGAAAAGCGTTTTGCGAAAACTATGCATGTGGGATTAGAACATCTTGAGGTTTTATTGACTGAATTGAAATTAAGTGGTCAACATCAGCTTTCGGGTGAAAAAGCATTCAACTTATACGCCACCTTAGGCCTACCCTTAGAAATCACCAGAGACATTGCCCAAGAACAAGGTTTAGATGTGGATGCCACCGGCTATCAATTGGCCATGGAAAACCACCGATTAGCGTCAGGGGCAGGGAAAGAATTTGGCGCTTTGGGTGGAGAAGATGTTGAAGCTTATGAAAAGTTAATTAGTGAATTAAAAGCCACTGGTAAATTAACAGAAGCAGGTGTTTTATACGACCCGTATCAACCCATGCAAGATGCGGTAGAGGTGCTGACTTTAATTGCCGACGGCACACCCGTGGAAATTGCAAGCATTGGTGACCAGGTTGAAGTTTTGCTTCCTAAAACCTGGTTTTATGTGGAATCCGGCGGTCAGGTTTCTGATACCGGTGAAATTGTCAGCGAAAATAATGGAGGTTGGGCGATTGAAATCAACGGAATGCGCAAACCAGCAGCTGGTGCTATTGTTCACCTTGGCACGGTAGTCAAAGGCGAACCCCGTGTTGGTGATTTCGCATTTGAACGCGTTGACCTTGAACGACGTATGAAAATTATGCGTAATCATACTGCTACCCACCTTTTGCATTCAGCTTTGCAGATGGTCTTAGGGCACCATGCCAGGCAAGCTGGTTCTTTGGTAGCGCCAGATCACCTGCGTTTTGATTTCAATCACCCTGAAGCAGTCACTCACCATGAATTGCTTGAGGTTGAAGCGCAGGTTAACAAAGCTATTTTAGCGAACTATCAATTAAAAATTGCTCAAAAGCCATTAACAGAGGCAATCGACGAAGGTGCCATGGCACTTTTTGGAGAAAAATACGAAAGTGAAGTCCGTACTATCGTGATTGGCGATCAAGATGTACTTTCTTATGAATTGTGTGGCGGAACCCACGTTGATGAAACCGCCGATATAGGCTTGTTCTTAATTACATCCGAAAGCAGCATCGCTGCGGGTGTAAGACGCATCGAAGCGGTTACCGGCTGGAATGCATATCAACGCGCAAGAGAGCGGATGAATGTATTGGACCAGGTCAACGCCCATTTAGGAGCCACAAGCACAGACACACTAACAAAAATTGAAAACCTTACGCAGACCTTAACCAATTCAGAAAAGGAAATTGAAAAATTACGTCTTCAGCTGGTGTCAAGCGCATTTGAACAACGTCTTGAAAATATCAGACAAATTGACGGAGTTTCAGTGTTAACAGCTATCCTGCCCAATGCAGACGCTGAAGCATTACGAGATATGTCAGATCGTTTTCGTCAGAGGTATCAAAGCGGGGTTGCTGTGCTGGCTTCTGAACAGCACGGAAAACCGATCTTCATTGCAGCGATCACCGACGACTTGGTTAAACGTGCATTACATGCAGGAAAATTAATTGAAAAAGTAGCGGGTATCGTTGGCGGTGGGGGTGGTGGCAAACCAACCCTGGCACAAGCTGGTGGAAAAGATGTCAGCAAACTTTCTGAGGCGTTAGACCAGGTTGAGGTTTATCTACGCGAAGTCCTGCATAAATCAGAGTAAACGATAATCATTGACACATCATTAATCAAAGACCCTGTATCCTAATAACATGAGCCAAATCACTCCCCTTCGACGACAATATCTGGATATTAAAAAACAATATCCAGATGCGATTGTTTTCTTCAGGTTAGGCGATTTTTATGAAACCTTCGACGAAGATGCAAAAATTACATCTCGCGAACTCGATATCGTTCTCACCTCTCGTCCGGTTTCAAAAGGGGTAAGAGTGCCAATGGCAGGCATCCCGCACCATGCAGCTGAAAATTACCTTTCACGGCTGATCAGCAAAGGGTACCACGTCGCAATATGTGAACAAGTCTCTACCGTACCAGAAAATGGACTTGTCCCACGCCAAGTAACCCGGGTTGTAACCCCAGGGACGCTCGTAGAACCGGGTTTACTCCAGCAGCAAAATAACAATTACCTGGCTACCGTTTTTTATCAAGATAATCGCGCCGGTTTAGCTTACGTGGATATTACAACAGGCGAGTTTGCCGTCACCGAATTGAGTGGAAAATCAGTTCAGGATCAAATCCGCACCGAATTGTTCAGACTACAGCCAGCAGAAATCCTCTGGCCGAACTCACTGCCCCAGCCAGACAACCTACCCGGGTTCGTTACGCCTTATGAGGCCTGGCATTATGAACTTGGAAGGTGCACCGAGACCCTAAAAGAGCATTTTGGCGTGGTCAGTTTAGAGGGGTTTGGATTAAAAGGCATGCCAATGGCAATTCGTGCCGCAGGAGCCATCCTTTTATACCTTGAGGATACACAACGACAATCTTTAAAACTACTGACCCATTTAGGCACTTATTCTTTAGATGAATTTATGGTGTTAGATGCTGAAACCCGTCGTAACCTTGAGCTAACTGAAACCATTCGGTCGGCAAAAACCCATGGCTCACTGCTGGGCGTGTTGGATTATACGAGTACACCAATGGGCAGTCGGTTGCTATACCAATGGGTAAGCAAACCATTGCTGAACTTGGATGAAATAAAAAAGCGGCATGACTCAGTTGCTTATTTCTTTAAAAATGGTTTACTTCGAGCTGAATCCATGGAGACACTCGAAAACTTCGATGATCTCGAGCGCTTGATCAGCCGTGTCATGTCGGGGCACGCTATCCCGCGTGATCTCGTGGCAATTCGAAAAAACCTTTCGCAATTGCCAACACTCAAACAACTTTTTAATGGAAATGAAACATCCATTCAAACAACTTTAACTCTAATCCATCCCTGCCAGGATCAATACGCATTGCTTTTGAATGCGATTCAAGATGATCCTCCCGCCACGTTGGCAAATATCGGGGTTATCCGTGAAGGCTATTCGGTTGAATTGGATAATGTCCTTGAGGCTTCAGAACATGCCCGTCAATGGATTGCTAACCTGGAAAAAGTAGAAAAAGAACGCACGGGTATTAAATCCTTAAAAGTCGGTTACAACAAAGTTTATGGGTACTACATTGAAGTATCTCAGTCCTATACCGACCAGGTCCCCGAAGATTATATTCGAAAGCAAACCTTGGTAAATGCTGAACGTTACATCACCCCAGAGCTCAAGGAATATGAGACCTTAGTTTTAAATGCAGAAGAACATATCCGCGAAATCGAGAGCAGGGTATTCTCGCAGGTTTGTTCTCAACTCGCTGAAAGCTCTCGAGTTTTGCTTGAAACTGCACGAGGAATTGCCGAACTTGACACATTAATTTCATTAGCAGAGGCCGCCGCGCTTAACGACTATAGACGACCTGAAGTGGTAGCGGAAAAGTGCCTTGAAATAATCAACGGACGCCATCCAGTCGTCGAGAAATTACAAAAATCTCAACGGTTTGTACCGAACGATGCCATCTTTACAGAGGCTGAGATTGTTCAAATTATTACCGGTCCGAACATGAGCGGTAAATCAACCTTTTTACGCCAGGTTGCCGTAATTGTACTCATGGCTCAAATCGGTTCTTTTGTTCCGGCAGAATCGGCAAAAATTGGCCTGGTTGATCGAATTTTTACGCGCATTGGAGCCCAGGATGAAATCCACGCCGGACAATCTACCTTTATGGTCGAGATGATTGAAGCAGCAAATATTTTAAATCATGCTACCTCGCGAAGCCTCTTGATTTTAGATGAAATCGGCAGAGGAACCAGCACTTATGACGGTGTATCCATTGCCTGGGCGATGGTCGAGTATATCCATAGTCACCCAGAGATGAAGTCCACAACACTATTCGCGACCCATTACCATGAACTTACTCAACTTGCCGAGCTTCTGCCTGGCGTCAGTAACTACAACGTAGCAGTTTCAGAGTCTGACAACACTGTTGTCTTTCTCCACAAAATTGTCCCCGGTGGTGCTGATCGTTCCTACGGCATTCATGTTGCTCAGATAGCAGGCTTGCCCAAGCCCGTCATCCAACGCTCTCACGAGATCCTTCGCCAACTTGAAACATCATCCGGGAAAACACTGGAAAAAGAAGAGACAACAAAAGCCCAGCTCACCCTCTTTCCGGAAAACAATCCTATTTTCGACGCGTTTAAAAAGTTGGATATCAATAGCTTAACGCCAGTCGAAGCGCTTAATTTACTTTATGATTGGAAACGGCGCTTTATACCTGAAAGCGATAAATAAATCGTTCCTTTTACTCAACCCAATTGTAAGTTCGCTCTATTGCCTTCTTCCAGCCTCGGTATTTTTCATTTCTAACCTCAGCCTTCATATTTGGCACCCACCGTTGACCTTCATGCCAGTTATTGCGCAGTGAGTTAATATCCTTCCAAAATTCAACTGCCAATCCTGCCGCATAAGCAGCACCTAAACTGGTTGTTTCAGCAACCACAGGTCGAATAACTGGCACATTTAAGATATCAGCCTGAAATTGCATTAAAAGCTGATTAACCACCATCCCCCCATCAACCTTAAGTGCCTGCAATTTGACATTCGAATCCTGCTCCATCGCATCTAACACTTCACGAGTTTGATAAGCGGTCGCTTCTAAAGCTGCTCTGGCTATATGCCCACGATTAATATAACGCGTCAACCCTGCAATTACACCGCGTGCATCGCTGCGCCAATATGGTGCAAAAAGTCCTGAAAAGGCTGGCACAAAATAAATGCCGCCTGTGTCTTCGACGGTATTTGCCAATGTTTCAATCTCACCCGATGAATCAAACATACGCAAATTATCACGAAGCCATTGTACCAGGGCGCCCGTGATCGCAATTGAGCCTTCTAATGCGTATATTGGTGTTTGCCCCTCAATTTGGTAGCCCAACGTGGTTAATAAACCACTTTTACTGGGAACCAATTCGCATCCGGTATTCATCAACATAAAACACCCGGTGCCATATGTATTTTTTGCTTCTCCAGGGTCATAACAAGCTTGTCCAAATAACGCGGCCTGTTGGTCACCCAAAATACCGGCAACAGGGATACCATCAACAACACCCGTGGCAACCCCATATACCCTTGAAGAGGGGACGATTAACGGCAGCATTTCAGTCGGAATGCCAAAATCAGAAAGAATCTCCTCATCCCAATTGAGTGTTTTTAAATTCATCATCAAAGTGCGCGATGCATTCGTAACATCAGTAAGGTGTACCCCTCCTTCGACACCTCCTGTTAAATTCCAAATCAACCACGAATCAACCGTTCCAAAAATTGCTTTTCCCGCCTTTGCATCTTCACGTAGACCAGGCACGTTTTCAAGCATCCAAATGATTTTTGGGCCAGAAAAATATGTCGCCAGCGGCAAACCAGTCTTCGACCGATACCGATCTTGTCCACCTGTTTTTGCAAAATCATTACAGATTTTATCTGTGCGCGTGTCCTGCCAAACAATAGCAGGGTAATATGGTTTACCAGTTGTTCGATCCCACACTAATGTTGTTTCTCTTTGATTTGTAATTCCAATCGCAGAAATATCTTTAACTGAAGTGTTTGTTTCATTTAAAACACCCTGAACAACAAATTGTGTCGAAGACCAAATTTCCAGCGGGTCATGTTCTACCCACCCCGGTTTTGGATAGTGTTGTTCATGTTCTTTTTGTTTAATCCCAATGATCTCACCCGAATGATTAAAAATCATTGCTCTTGTACTGGTTGTTCCCTGGTCGATAGCCATGATGTACTTAGTCATAATTTTTGTTCCTCCTGATTGGCGAGCCAATTTCTAAATCCGTTTATAAACTCTTTTCCAGTCACCTGTGCTTTTCCAGCGATTTGCATGACATCTACTACCAATAATCCTTTTTGTGTTCCCCAAGCGGGTTGGTTTTCAAAAATATAACGTTTTCCAGGAACTGCTGAATTATATTCAACAACATGCGCTTGATATACTTTTATTAAAGTATCATCTAAATAACTAAAAGTTCCTGGCCAGGGGTTGTATGCTCGCACCTGACGGGCTAAATAATCAGCGGATTGTGTAAAGTTCAATTCACCGTCACTTTTATTTAAACGTTTGGCATAAGTCGCTTTGCTTTCATCCTGAAGCTGAGGATTTATCAACCCATTTACGTAATTTGGCAAAGTTTCTACCAATAAATTTGCCCCCATTTCGGCCAATTGATCGAACAAAATCCCCGCCGTCATATGCTTTAAAATAGGAAGCGAGCGCTGGCTAAGGATCGGGCCAGTATCCAACCCTTGATCCATTTTCATAATCGTTACACCTGAAATATCATCATTCAAGATGGCTGCCTGAACAGGTGCAGCACCCCGCCAACGAGGCAGTAAAGAAGCATGAACATTGACACAACCAAATGGCGCAAGATTCAAAATTACTGGCTTTAGAATTTTTCCATAGGCTGCGACAACAATTACATCTGGCATCATTTGCTTAATTTTTTCGATGACCTCAGTCTCATCTAAGTTTTTAGGTTGAAATACGGGAAGATCATGCGTTTGTGCAAATTGTTTTACTGGAGGAGGTTGTAATTTTTGACCTCTGCCAGAAGGCCGATCTGGTTGGGTGACAACCCCGACGACTTCAAAATTTTCATTTAGCGCTAACAGCGTTGGAAGAGCAAAATCGGGAGAACCCATAAATACAATTTTTATACTCATATAAATATTTTAACACATCATTCATCAAGATTATCAATGATTTACATTTATCAAGCGAAGTGCTAAAATGATTGCACCTATAGATTTATTATTTAAAAATAACAAATGGAGGCATAAAATGACTGAAGAACAAATTATTGACCCCAATGTAACCAGTGATGATAAGTTGTGGGCTTTGCTCGCCTACCTTTTTACACCCATCATCCCTATTATTTTGTTGTTAATCGAAGATAAGAAAAATCGACCCTTCCTCAAAGCACACTATCCACAGGCTTTGGCTTTTGGAATTGTGGCTTGGTTAGTTTCGGGTTTATTAACCCCCGTCGTATTTCTTGGGTGTATTGTTTGGGTAGTAACGGTTGCTTTTCAAATTACGTGGGGCGTCAAAGCTTACAACGGTGAATATGTAACCATCCCGTTCCTAACAGATTTTGTCAAAAAACAAGGTTGGGCTGATTAAATTCAAAAATAATTGCTAAAAACCTGCCTTCAAAAGAGGGCAGGTTTTTATATCGTTATTTATTTAGAAAATGTACTATGAATAATATTAAAGTTTACGGAACGCGATGGTGTGGTGATACAAAGCGGGCATTAAAGATTTTAAATGAACGAAACGTAAGTTTCGATTGGATTAATATTGATGAGGATAAAGAAGGCGAAACTTATGTCAAAGAAACCAATAAAGGTTATCGCAGCGTTCCCACAATTGTGTTTTCAAATGGCGATATTTTAGTCGAGCCTTCAAACGATGAATTGATTAAAAAGATAGAAGGGTTAGGCTTCTCATCAAGATAAATTATTGGTAATCGCATAATAATTTCTACAATCCCCCTTTCTCAACTCTCTATTAACGCTCTTTCGGCTTACCTAAAAACCCTCGGCCGATTAAGAAGATGACCAAACCCGTCAAAAGACCCCCAGCTATTGCTAAAAGGATGTAAGCCAGTCGTTCCTGTTTATACAAAATAGTAGATTCTTGCAATCGCGACTGTAAGCTCCCAACAAAAGAATGATCAGGCTTGATCGGGATGAGCGTTGATTTTAATGTGTTTTCGAAATCAATTAAATCATTTTGTATGAATTGAATCTTTTTCATTCGCACTCTCCGTTTATATCTTATCCAGCAATGCAACAATTCCAACAGTTTTAGGGCCTAAATTTGCTGCCACAGAAATTGATAGTTCTGTAAAGATGGTTTCAGATACGTCCATAGCAGACTCAAGCATGGTTTTTATGACGTTCGCCGTGATTTGATCTTGCGAGTGAACAATCGCTGCTTTTATTTTACGATCTCCAAACTGATCCTTCACTTTCGCAATTAACTTTTCTAAAGAAGCACGTCGCGTACGAACAAGTTCAGTCACACTTAAACGACCCTCTTTTAAAGTTATGATAGGCTTTATCTTTAAAAATGAGGTTAAAGCAGCCTTCAAAGCGCTCACTCTACCCGATCTAAATGCGAATTCAAGCGTATCCAATGTGAGGACTATTAATACTTTTTCACGCATGTTCTTTAAGACTTCTAAAATTCCTTCAAGATTTATCCCTTTCTCTTCAGAACGTCTTACCTCTCGTGCCATGAGGGCAATCAAGGCAGAACCACCCGTTGAATCAATGGGGATAATGTCATATTGACCTTTTAGCTCCTCTGCAGCTTGCTGTACCATATTAAATGTGCCGGACATTTTTGAAGAAACATTGATCGATAACACGGTATCTCCGAGACGGCAAGTTTCTGCAATCATTTTTTTAATCATTTCAGGAGAAGGTGCAGCTGTCTTCGGCAAGTTGTTTTTATCCTGAATCAATTCATAAAATAATTCTGGTGTAATGTCTACCCCTTGGTAATAAGTTTTATTCCCAAATTGAATAGGAATTGGGATGATCATAAAATCATATTTTTCAGACCATCCCTCTGGCATATCTGCAGAACCATCAACGAATATTTTAAGCATCATCTTCGTCCTTAGCTGATTTCATTGTTTCTCGTAATTCAATTAAGGTGCGATGGTACAAACTTTTGATAGCGCCTTCGCTTTTTCGTAATATCTTTCCAATTTCAGCATTAGAAAGTCGATCTAAAAATTTTAAAATAAGCAATTCTTGTCTGATAGGCGAAAGCTGGCGAATATGGGCTAAAAGATTATCAACTTCTTGCTTGCGCAGTAGGTGGGTTTCAGGGGGTTGATCAGAGTGAGCGAAAAACTCGACCCGTCCTTCTTCAAGTGAAATCTCCTCTTTTCTGGCCCGATCGCGATGATAATTCGCCACCAGGTTGTGCGCAATTCGATACAACCATGCTGAAAAAGGTAAGCCCATATGTCGATAGGTTTTTATATGGCTCATCGCTTTAAAGAATACTTTTTCTGTCAGGTCTTCTGCGTCCCTAATGTTTCCCGTTCGAAAAAATATATAGTTATAAATCCGGTCTACATAGCGTGTATACAATTCACCAAATGCAGCTGGGTCGGTCTTAGCTGCATCAATTAAAGCGACTTCGTCCTGCAAATCATTCAATGGCTCACCTGCCAGTCGCTTATTTTAATTAACATCGATTGCTTTAAATAGTCACACATATGATTAAATTTATCACAGGTTCTATAATTTAGACAAACAAATTTAGTCCTGATAAATTTCTTTCCGCATTACCCAATTTCCGTTCTCTTGTCTAACCCGAAGCGAAAAAGGAAATTTGTCTACACGCATACTCAATAACAAGTCTTCTTTTGAAATGTGTGAAATTTTCTTTTCGATTATTCTCTTTCCTACAGAAGAGGTCAGAATTCGCTTGGTAAATAATTCCGGGTCAGGATCAAATCCTTCCATGATCGCTTGGATATAATCTCCACAAGCACGATCTTCATCTCCATCTCTCCCCAATGACTCACCTGTAATAATAAAAGAAACAACCCTCGGATATTGTTCAATCACCTGTAAGGCTGTAGCCTTCGCAACAACAAAAGATGCTGCATATAATTGTTCAGCACCTTTTGTTTTTACTATTCCTTGTGTTCCTGCGCTTGTGCGCTGAATTAATATTGAGTCGTTCAGGTTCTTTGAATTAATTTCATATGGCGAGTTTCCAAAATCAAACCCGGCTGGCTTTAACCCATCAACTTCACCAATTATTATAGAACCCGATAGCTTTGACTTTAAATCAAAGGCATTATCAATACTACCAACAGTGAAAATTTTGTGGGCGCCTCGATTAATAGCATAGGCTGCAGTGGTAAACGCTCTTAATACATCAATAACAATCACAAAACCGCTTGCCAAATGGGCTTCTTTCAAAGAAAAGTAATTAAACTTGATCATCGTCGTTATGCCACCTATCGTCATCAAATATGATTTTAATCATATCTGCGAATTTTACCAAAATCCGAATTCCTAAATAATGTATAATTATAAGTACAAGACTGTGCTTAACGAATTATAAACAGAAATCAAACGTGTTAAGATTCAAATCAGGTTTAAAATATCCTACAGCTTTTGTAAATAATTTTATTGTGTCAATCAACAAAATCATGATAGCTATAACACCTACTTCTCATCAAGCCAGTAATCTTTTAGTCACCCTCCATTTGTGGGAGGGTTTTTTATCTACTTTTTTTCAACCTATCTTAATACGCTTGCGATTAAGAAAGATATTTATTACATTTTGAAATTAAACAAAAGCTCGAGCTGCATGACTTAATCAGTTGCAGTTGTTTTATATTATTTTTGAATAGGGAAGTCGGAATATTAAAAATCGACCATAAAAGGAGAAAACATATGTATGATTTTCAACAGCATAAAGACTTGGAAACACTTGACCCGGGTCTTTTTGAATTATTAAACCTTGAAGACGAACGTCAAGTTCGTCGATTAATCATGATCCCGAGTGAAAGTGCAGCGCCAGATGCCGTTCGTAAAGTTTTAGGATCAACATTTACTAACATCTATGCCGAGGGTTATCCTAATCCTGAGACCCATAGTTATACTGAAGAGGAAATTCTCGATTACACCCACATGCTCGGCACCTATCGTAGAAACAGCAATCCTCGGTTTTATAAAGGTGTGGAATATGTTGATGTCGTTGAAGCCCTGGCAAGACGTAGGTGTGCTGAAGCTTTTGCGACAAACAATTTAACTGCTGATGATCTTTACGTTAACGTTCAGCCACTGTCTGGCGCGCCAGCAAATAATGCAGTTTATACAGCATTCTTGTCACCAGGTGATCCGATTCTTGGTATGAGTTTGTTGCATGGGGGACATCTCACCCATGGGTCATCCGTTAACCGCTCGGGTATTCTTTATAACGCACATCATTATGCGGTAGACCCAGAAACAGAACGTCTCAATTACGATGCAATTCTTGAAAAAGCCCTTGATGTTAAACCAAAAATTATTATTGCAGGCTATTCAAGTTATCCTCTTCTGCCCGAATGGAAAAAGTTTAGAGAAATTGCTGACCGCGTTGGCGCTCTTTTGTTTGCAGATGTTTCTCATATTGCAGGGTTAATTGTGGCTGGTGTTGTGCCATCGCCTGTTGGGTTTGCCCATATCATCACTTTTACAACACATAAAACCTTGTGCGGTCCGCGCGGTGCTTGCATTATTACCGATAACCCAACCTTTGCAAAAAAAATTGAAAAAGGAATTTTTCCTGGCGAACAGGGCGGCCCCCATATTAATACCATTGCCTCATTGGCTTTAACTTTTAAATTAGCACAGTCTGCTCCTTTCAAAAAACTACAAACCCAAATCGTAAAAAATGCGGTTGCTTTTGCAGATCAGCTCGAAGCCCGTGGATTGCAGGTTCCGCACAAAGGAACCGAAACTCACATGGTCCTCTTAGACTGTAAATCCATTAAATCAAAGGATGGTGCTTACCTTTCTGGTGAAATGGGAGCCCGAATTTTAGACATCGCTGGAATTGTTGCCAATTACAACACCATTCCTGGCGATCGTTCCACTTTTACAGCAAGTGGGATTCGGTTTGGTTCCCCCTGGTTAACCCAGCGTGGGTTTGAAGAGACAGAGTTCAGACAGATTGCCGATAGTATCGCCGATTTATTCGCTGGGATAACACCCTACCATTTACCTGGTCGAAAAGCGCCTCTATCACGCGCAAAAGTAGATTTCTCAATTCTTGAAGAAGTTAAACGTCGAGTAGCTCAGCTGGCAGCACAGGCAGATCCTTTAATTGATGTCAACTATAAACACGGGTACCCCCACTACTTTAGCATCGATGATAACGTTGGTGCTGAGTGGGGAACCTACAAAATTTCAGGCGAGCAAGTTCGGCAATTTTTAAATTATGCATTAGCCAGTGATGTAGAGACTTTAGCAAAAGGTGAAAGCCAGAAAACGATTATCCATACCAGCCAGGATAGTGTAGAAGGCGTAATCAAATCTGAACACGATGAGACCTTCACGCTCTTTGTCCCTGGTAACCAAGCTGGCTTGACCAGTGCTTGGCTAAGAGACCTCTCTGATGGTTATATTCAATTTGATGATGACCATACCATGATCGTTCCCGGGCCTATCCGCATTGAAGATTTACCACCAACTGAACCTGTTCAAATGATCGGAGAGCCCATATTTGCCAACAAACCTTTCTATATTGGCATAGCTTCAGACCAGCGGCAGGGAGAACCTCTCCCTGAATTTTTATGGGAACAGCCGCAATCGGAAACCCTAAGGAAAACACCATTGCACGCTGTCCACGTCGAAATGGGTGCAAAAATGGTTCCGTTTGGCGGTTGGGATATGCCAGTATGGTATACATCGGTTCTTGAAGAACACCGCGCTGTACGCGAAACTGCGGGTTTATTTGATGTCGCTCATATGGGCGTATACCAAACCGAAGGACCAGATGCCGGAATTTTCCTCGACAGCGTATGTGCGAACAATATTAACAATTTAAAAATTGGCACATCTTGTTACACGCATTTTCTTGATCCTGATGGGAATGTAATTGATGATCTTTTGGTTTATCGTCGTAGTAAAGACAAGTTCCTTGTCGTTGTTAATGCGTCAAATGATGATAAGGACTGGGCATGGCTGAATGCAGTTCGCCTGGGTAAAGTATGCGTAGATAAATTACATCCTCAAGCAGTTGTATTTGGTAAAAACGTTATTTTACGCAACCTGCGGGATCCCCAATCAGGAAACGACATGTTAGTAGATATTGCAATTCAAGGCCCAAAATCGCGAGAGATCTTGTTATCGCTACCCGTTTCAAGCGCAGACCGTGACGCCATTCTAAAATTAGGTTGGGCTGATCTATGCGAAGTAACTTTGGCAGGTATTCCAATGGTCATCTCTCGCACAGGTTATACTGGTGAGCGGATGGGGTTTGAATTATTCATTCACCCTAATCAGATCGTTGAACTTTGGCACAAATTACTTGAGTCTGGAAAGCCCTTTGGGATTAAACCTTGCGGGTTAGGCGCACGCGATTCCTTGCGCACGGAAGCAGGTTTACCCCTTTATGGGCACGAACTCGATGGTGAAATGAATTTGAGCGTTGACTTAGGAAATTACACACCTTTTGTTAAACGTCAAAAACCATGGTTCATCGGGCGTCATGCTTATTTAGAAAAAAACAAAAAACAAGATAACGTCATTGTTCGTTTCAACTTCGCAGAAAAACGTGTCAAAATGGCCCATTTAGGCGACCCAATCCTTGACGAACGTGGCAAAGTTATCGGCAGAGTGACAAGTTGTGCGGTAGATACCGATGGTTCACTCATTGGCCAGGCTGTCATATCTAAAAAATTTAAGGACCCAGGTTCAACCATTTATATTTACCAAGGGTCACCAGAAAAAGTCGGCAAAGTACCTGCCGACTTACAAACAGGAGACCGAATCACCTTACCATCTCGAGCTTCTGTACTCAATCGATTTCAAAAATAAAGGAGAGAATTAAAATGCGTACTTTATGGGAAGATAGATTCGCACAACGGACTGATGGTATTGGCAGTTCAGCAATCCGGGAGCTTCTTAAACTCACCTCGCTCCCCGATGTAATTTCTTTTGCCGGAGGATTGCCCGCACCAGAAATGTTCCCTATCGAGCGATTCAAAGAAGCTTCGGAAATAGTACTAACCGAAATGGGTGAAAGCGCCCTTCAGTATGGCACCACCGAAGGGTATCAACCCTTGCGTGAAATGATAGCCAGTAATGCGACGAAATATGGCATTCAAATCTCAGCAGATAACGTATTAATTACTACAGGCTCTCAACAGGCTCTTGATCTTTTGGGGCGCATTTTCATCAACCGGGGTGACCGTATTTTGGTTGAATCGCCCACCTATCTTGGCGCTTTGCAAGCATGGAATGCCTATGGTGTAAAATATGTCACTATTCCTTATGACGAAGATGGCATGCGAACAGACTTGTTAGAATCCCGGTTGAGAACCGGCGTGAAATTTATATACGTGCTGCCAAATTTTCAAAACCCAACAGGGGTTACCTTATCGTACGAACGGCGAAAAGAGTTGATTGAAATCGCAAATGCTTACGGTGTTCCCATTGTCGAAGATGATCCTTACGGGCAACTTCGATACGAGGGAGAACACATTCCACCAGTTGTGGTCGTGGATGATGAAACTCGAGCTAAAGATACACCCATTTACAGCGGGAACGTTATTTACACCAGCACTTTTTCAAAAATCTTGGCTCCCGGTCTTCGTCTGGCTTGGGTTGTTGCACCTCCTGAGGTAATCACTAAGTTAGTTCAGGCTAAACAAGGTTGTGATCTCAACACCTCAACACTAAACCAATACCTGGCTTATGAAGTTGCTAATGGTCCATGGATGAAAACCCATATCCAACTCATCCGTGAAACTTACAAAGAACGACGTGACGTTATGTTGAATGCCCTCGAAACCTACATGCCAGAAGGGGTGAATTGGACCCACCCTAAAGGAGGTTTATTCCTTTGGGTAACAACACCTGAAGGGATGGATACAAAAGATATTTTCAAATCTGCAATCGATCGAAAAGTCGCATTCGTACCCGGCCATTCTTTCCACCCCCGTGGAGGTGGTGAAAACACAATGCGTCTCAATTTTTCTTGCATGAAACCAGATTTAATTGATGATGGAATTAAGCGATTAGCAGAGGTCATCAAAGCCAATCTTTAATTGACAAAGGAATATTTAAACAAAACAGCGGGTAGGTCAGTTCTACCCGCTGTTTAATTTTCTTTAAAAAATTAAAAATCCAGGGGGTTTGAATGTTGCCATACCTTAAAGTTGGTTAAAATCGAACCCCCTATAAATTCCCGTAAGATTGAATTATCAGGAATTAAATATTGTTCAATCGGTAAAAACCATTGTAAGAATTTTAACAAGCGCTTGGCTTCAACATATTCTTTTGAACCAAAAGGAACTTGTCTCAATAGGGGCTCCACCAAGGGTTTCAACGCTGAAAGCTCATACACCAGTGCTGAATTAAACATAATATCGGCATTTTCCTGGTAAGGAAAGATGTGCCGCTTTTCTCCACGCTTCACCAAATCCCACTGCTGTATGGTTTGTCTGGCACTGTAACCTCTGTCGCGAGCGTCTCGCAGCATTCGACGAAGTTCGCGCGTATCTGTTGTTGAGACACGATTATGCCGATCGAGGTTCAATTGCGTTAAACAAGAAACATAAATTCGGTAGGTTTTTTCAGTCGAAATACTTTCCAATAATCTGGGGTTCAAACCATGGATCCCTTCCAGGATGATCATCTGACCGGGTGATAGTTTAACCTCATCTCCTGGTTCATTTCGTCCTGCTTTAAAATTGAAATGTCTTAATTGCACTCGTTCTCCTGCAATTAACCGGGTAACGTGGTCATTTAATAATTCACGATTAACAGCATCAAGGTGTTCAAAATCAAAATTGCCATCTTCATCTACTGGAGTTTTTTCACGATCAACAAAATAATTATCCATTTCAAGTGCATAAGGCGAAATCCCCTCAGTAAGCAATTGAATCATCAGTCGCTTGGAAAAAGTGGTTTTTCCTGAAGAACTGGGACCTGCAATTAAAATTACCCTGATCTCGTCTTTTTTCTTCCGGATGTCATTTGCAATCCTCGAAATTTGCTGAGTGTGAAGCGCTTCAGATACTAAAATTACTTCGCTAATTTTGCCTTCTTTAATAGAATCATTCAATGCTCCAACGCTTTGAATGCCCAACGTTTCCAACCAACCTCCATATTGACGAAAAGAGGCTAATAATTGCGGATAAATCGTCATTGGCAGTAATCTATTAGGCGCTTGTCGGCGTGGAAATCGAAGCGCAAAGCCTAAATCAAGCAGTTGAAGATCATACCAACGGATAAATCCTGTTGATGGGACCATGTAGCCATGATGGTAATCTCGTTTGCTGTGCAAGGTGTATATGACTAAATCATCCGCATGGCGATAATTCAATAAGCGAATCTTATCATCCTGACCAGATTGACGGAAAAATGCCCTTGCTTCTTCAATAGGAACTTTACTCTTTTGTAAAGGAGCATCTTCAGCAACTAATTCGTCCATACGCTTTTTGAGAGCATTTAAATTCTCTTGATCAAATGGAACTTGTTGAAGAACATGGCAATAGAATGCTCCACTTGACACTGAATAATCAACAGTCAGCGTCCAATCCGGGAAAAGTTCCATAAACGCAACTTCAAGAAGGAAAGTTAAAGACCGACGATAAATCCTTGCCCCATCTGGGTCAGCCATATCTACAGGGGTTACAGAAGAATCCATCGATATCGGATAAGTTAATTCACGTAAATCGTTGTTAACGATTGCGCCTACAATTAACGGTTTATCAGGATCTTGATATTTTTTTAAAAATCCTCCCACTGGTGTGTTGCGCAAACCGCTTATAACGGTGCCATCTGGCAAGAGCACTTCAACTGTATCTCGTGCCTTTTCTTTAATAATGATTTCACCGTTCATTGCTTTCAACCTTTCAAAAAATTTTAATCGATCTTCCAATAATTCAAATAAGCTTATTTGACCTTTATTTTACTCGAAATTCATAACTCAGTTTTTTTACCTAAATAATAAATACGCCTTCAAACGTAACCCATGAAACCTTATCGATATAAGTTTCAAATTATTTAAATTAACTCTCCTTGACCTTTAGAATAAATTTGGATAAAATTTGAGGTCGTTGGAAATATCCAATTGAGCAACCAAATTAATCATAGAGTGAAGGTAACCCATTTGTTAAGGTGAGAGGCACTCGAAGGATGGAAAAATGACTGACCAAATTATTATTGAAGCCCAAAAACGTACTGTAAAAGGTAAAAAAGTTGGTACCTTACGACGCCAGGGCATTTTGCCAGGAGTTATATATGGCAAAGTAGGTAAAAAGCACATCGACCCTGTGCTTGTACAATTAGATCTACACAGCACAACTCAAATTATGAGAAATTTAACAGGGTCGAGCCTTGTAACGGTTGATGTAGAAGGTGAGAAGTATCCAGCAATTTTTCGTGAAATTCAAAAAGACATCATTTATGGGACGTTACGCCATATCGACTTCTTAGCAGTTTCGTTAACTGAAAAATTGACAGCTGCAGTTCCGATCGAGCTGGTTGGAAGTTCGCCTGTGGAAAATCTTTCAGCTGCAGTGATCGTTACCGGTATAACCGAGTTGGAAATCGAATGTCTCCCACAAGACTTACCCGAGCGCATTGAAGTCGACGCCAGCCTCCTTGAAGATATGGATAGTACCATTTACGTTAAAGATCTTGTGCTTCCTGAAAATGTCGAAATTATAACAGACCTTGAAGAGCTTATTGCATCGGTTACTTATGTAGCTGCAGAAGAGGTAGAGGAAGAAGAAGACGATGAGTTCGACGAACTCTTTGAAGGTGGGACGGAACCAGAAGTTATTGAGCGAGGGAAGAAAGAAGACGATTTCGAAGATTAATTTTGAAGATAAATCTCGAATTATGAATAAAATTAAAAGAGAGGCCAATTTTGTAGTGCAGCCTCTCTTTTTTGATTTGTGGTAAATTATTACAATAATTTTAACGCAGAAAACAAGGTCAGCGTCATCTCTGCGCTGGCACCCCAAAGTTGATAACCTTCAAATTCATTAAAAAATACAACTGGGATTTCTTTCCCTGCATAGATCCTTTTTTTAACATAGCAATTTTGCGGATTAACCAACCAGGTTAACGGAATTGTAAAAACACTATGTACTTCATCGCGTGAGATTTGCAAAGGGTATGGCCAAGGGATCTGGGCAACATATGGCCGAACAAGGTAACCTGTGACGATTGGCAAATCGCCCAAGTGACCAAACACATCTGCATCTTTAGGGTTAATCCCAATTTCTTCGTTCATTTCGCGCAAAGCAGTTGCACGTAACCCACTATCCTGGCTTTCATAGGCTCCGCCGGGGTATGCAACCTGCCCCGAATGATCAGCCAGGGCGTCCGATCGTTTTGTTAATAAAATGTGCCAATCACCGTTAGATTTCAACAATGGAATCACCACTGCTGCACGCTGGTAATGATTTGTGCCCTGCCTTAAAAAGTTTTTATCCTCTTGATAAGCAACTCTATCCTCGTATTCTCTTATAGCCGTTCGAATTCCTTCTTTGCTTAATTTAATCATTTCAAAAAATTCTTAAAGCTGTAGATTACCCATCTACTTAGCTCAGTTCTCGTCTGAAAGCTCTCGAACAGAACGTCCAAACACCAGGTAACCCGTATGCGCTACCATTCGGTCAGTCGGTCGTAGTCTTTCCCAATCTGGTTTGTAATGTCGTAACAACACTTCGCTAACCTCAACAAACGTAAAATGATTAAATCGCAAAGCTTCTAAAGCTCTACAAACCTGATTTGTTGTCGGGAGGATCATCCCCAAGTAACCTCCAAATTTCAATGCTGTTTTGGCTTGTCGCACATAATCATAAGGATTAGGCAAATCAAGAAATATTGCATCAACATCTCTCTCATCAAAGCCTTCAATTACGTCTCTTAGCTTCAAAGTTACCTGGTCAATTAATCCAACTTTTAAAAGGTTATTACGAGCCAGGTTTTGCATTTGTGCACGGTTGTCATAAGAAGTTACATGCCCATGTTCAGAGACAAGGTAAGCAAAAGCGGTTGTCAATGCGCCAGAGCCCGTTCCAGCTTCGAGAACGTGTACCCCTGGCCCAATACCCATCACCATTGCAATATAACCGATATCTTTAGGGTAAATAATTTGTGTGTTGCGTTTAATATCTATGATTAAATCTGCCAAACTGGGCTGCATTATATAAAATGGGTTCCCAGTATGGCTGGTGACCAATGTTCCCCAACCTTGGCCAATCAATTCATCATGAGATAACTCACCACGATGGGTTTGAAAAACAGCGCCAGCCTTCAAACGAAGGAATTGGCTTTTATGCCGTTTTCCAACCAGTTGAACCAAGTCGCCATCTTGTGTAACTTGGTCATACTTCAAAAATGGCACTTTATAGGCTCCTTTACATAACTGCAACTAATTATTTACCCGATTTTAGGTCAGGCGCAATCAATTTCAAAGTTATCTAAACCAATGATCTTACGGGTTTAATTTAGCTTTGAAGAAGTCGGTAATAGCATTGTAACAAGTCACCTTATTTGCATATTTTTCTACACCATGACCTTCATCTTCAAATAACAATAATTGAATATCTTTGCCTACCTCTTGAAGATGGGCAACCAGATCTTCGGACTCCTCTGCCACGACACGCGGATCATTACGTCCTTGAATAACCAGCATCGGGGCAGTTAAGTTCTCAATATGCGTTTTTGGAGAACGATCTTTCAAAAATATCAGATCATCAGGGTTTTCAGGGTCACCAAGGAGAATTTGGTAATAAGGTTTCCAGGTCGGTGGGATGCGCTCCAGAAAGGTCACCAAATCATAGGGGCCAAACATATCCACAGCGGCTCCCCATAGCTCTGGGTGCCTGCCTGCCAGGGTCAAAGTCATGTATCCGCCATAAGAACGTCCAACCACGCCTGCACGCTGGGTGTCCAATCTTTCATCTTTAGAAAGAACTTCGTTCAATGCATAAACATGGTCCAACCGGTCATCGCCTCCCCAATCTCCATCTACATACTTGGTGTAGGAAAAACCATAACCAGTACTACCCCGCACATTAGGTACAAAAACAGCAAACCCTTGCAAAGTGAGGAACTGAATTAACGGCATCGAGAACCAGGCAAAATCAGGTTTTTCCTGACCATGCGGTCCACCATGAATATAAAAAATAACAGGTCGTTTACCGCTAAATTCGAGTTCTTTCGCTGGCATGTATAGCCTGGCGGAGATGCGAAGCCCATCAAAGGAAGTATAAGCGTAATCTTCACCAGAAGAGAGAAACGATTCAGGTATTCCTAAAATCACCTCGTCGGTATGCCTTGCAACTCGATCTCGATCTCTACCTTCCAAAGTGAAAATTTGGGTGGGCGAAGTAGCCGTTGAAAAGGATAGCGTAAATGCGTCTTTTTTATGGTTGTAGGTTATCGCTTCGATCACGCCATTGGAAAACAGACCATTACCAATTAATACATCTACTGCCTGCATTTTTTTCTCTTGATGATGATATTCTGCTTCATATACCCAGCTGGCACCATCAATATTAAAGTGGAGAAGAAAATGTCCATTTTTCAAATCCGTCAAGCCAGAAAACTCACCAACGCCCGTGTGCGTTAACTCTTCAAAAGAAACTGGGCTAATCGCGCCCTGATTCGCTAAATCAAGATAACCAAGGCTGTAAGTATCTCTAAAAAGCGCATTAGAAATTACCAATCCTTGATCCCCTTCAACAAAGAAACCGTCACCGAATGCTGGCAGTGCGGGCTGTTCGCCCTCTTCACGATCTGCTAAGGGTTTTCCATAAATTAACTGCAGGTCTTTTTCCTTTTGCCACAAGTACAAAATTGAATCGCCGAGGATATAACTTTCAACCAGAACGATTTTTGAATAATCTTCGTTAATTGCCACAGGAAAGCCACCATAAGGGCTCGCGAAAATTTCTTCAACTTCACCTGTGTTTAAATTACAGATGCATGTGTGTTGCATTCCTTCCTGCCGAGATTCAGCAAAAATAATACATATTCCTCGTTCACGATCAACAGCGCCAAGGTGGCAACGGGTGTTTGCGAAATAATTATTGAAGGCTGGTTCAGGGAAACCGCCAGAAATAGGGATTTCCATAGGAAGATAATTTTCATCTCCATCGTCATCGATCATTACTAAAATCTTCCCAAGCTCTTTGAATACAGCAAATGAATCCCCTCCTATTAATTGCGGGTTTTGCAATGCTATGTTTGGCGGTAAGAGTGGTAAAGGCACACTTCCCCCATACTTCATCGTATACAAACTATTATGGCCGCTTAAATTTGAAATAAAATAAATCTTATCACCAACATATTCTGGTTGTAGAAACAAGCGCGCCGATAACAGGGCCTCTATTCGATACATCTTAAATCTCCTTTTACGATTGTTTAAATTCTTCTGGGCTTAACCAATACCCTATACCTAAAAATAGAAGTGAGCCTAAAATACCCATCCCTAAATTTATTGTGCCAACCTGGATAAACTTAATCGATAAAAAATTTGCAACAGTTTGCGCAATAAAGAAACCAATTGCACTTAACACCAGGTAGATTAATAATTGAACCAGGTTACCGCCACGCCACAAATGGAGCAAACTGCCCAACAATAATGCGACAAAAATTGAAAATATTATTGCTGGGAAAGTCATTTAATTACTCCTGGTTCCTTACCTTACTTATACGCATCAGCTGTTTTTTTAATCATACCACCACCCAGGCAGATTTCATCACGGTAAATAACCGCCACCTGGCCCGATGTAACGCCTTGCAAAGGTATATCAAAATTGAGATTAAATTCATCCTCTGATGAATATGTTAGCTCACAAAAAACGGGTTTCGTGCGATAACGTATCATCACTTGGTAGCCTTCGCCCGTTAATGGCGGAACGCCAGCTATCCAATTTGCCTTAATCGCATGCAAACATGAACTGGTAGCCTGGCTTGCAAAACCAACCACTAGACGATTTTTATCGGCATCCTTTCTAATTACATAATATGGTTCTGAAGCAGCAATTTTTATGCCTTTCCGTTGGCCAATTGTGTAGAACGGTAAGCCTTCATGTTCACCTAACACTTCGCCTGTTAGATTAACAATCTCACCTTTTTGTGTAGATTCAGGTGCATATCTGTTTAAAAAATCTCGGTAATTTTCGCCATCTAAAAAACACAAATCCTGGCTTTCTCTATTGTCAGAAAGATGTAAATCCTTCGATCTGGCAATATCTCGAACTTTATCTTTCGTTAAGTCACCTAAAGGAAGCAAAGTATTCTTAAGCTGGTTTTGCGAGAGCATCGCCAAGACATAAGATTGATCTTTATTTCGATCAACACCACGTTTTAATTCAACAGGTTCGCCATTTAAATTTTGAATACGCGCATAATGCCCAGTAGCAAAGAATTCTGCGCCATGAGCTAACGCGTAATTTTGTAAAATTCCCCACTTTATCTGGGGGTTACAAAACAAACAGGGGTTTGGAGTTTCACCTAAGGCATATTGATCAATAAAAGACTTGATAACTTTTTGATAAAATGTTTCACGGGCATCAACAACAACAAACGGAATTCCTATAAATTCCGCCACCTCTGAAGCGAGTGTTCTCGTTGTTGATAACCCTTCTAATGCAGAGCGGTTTTGTGGATCCCTCCACGTTTCCATAAATATTCCAGTTACCTGGAATCCTTGCTCTAACAAAATTAATGCAGCGACGGCGCTATCAACACCTCCGCTTAATGCCACAAAAACCTGTTTTTTATTCTTCATAGCGATAATTTTACCTTATCACCATCAGCACCTGCTATAATAAAAGTCTACAAATGATCTAAAAAAAGGAAACTCGGGTGATTCCATACACAGATACACATTGCCACATAGATCTCAGTTCTTTTAAAGCAGACCAATCCCAGGTTTTAAGCCGCGCCTGGAAGGCTGGGTTGATATGGATCCTCAACCCGGGGATCGATCTCCACAGCAACCATGCTGCTATTGAATTAGCCAAGGCAAATCCACAAAAGATAAGTGCTGCCGTTGGGATACATCCCAACTTTGGCCAACCCTGGACAGCAGACATTTTGCCCACCTTACGTGAGCAAGCACAACAACCCGAAGTCGTCGCCATCGGTGAAATCGGTTTGGATTATTACCGCCAGCATACTCCCTTCAATCAACAGCGGTTAATGTTAGAAGCGCAACTCAACCTGGCAGAAGAACTCAACCTGCCAGTTGTTCTGCATAATCGAGATTCCACCGAAGACATCTTGCAAATTCTTGAAACTTGGCATAGAGGTTTAGAAAGAAAAAATCACCCGCTGCATACACGCCCGGGCGTGCTTCATAGTTTTAGCGCGGATTATGATACCGCCCTGAAAGTGATTGAAATGAATTTTTATGTAGGAATAAGCGGGCCAGTTACTTTTAAAAATGCTGTCGAATTAAAAAGCATCGTCCGAAATCTACCTTTACCCAGCCTTTTACTTGAAACCGACGCTCCATATTTAACTCCACATCCCTATCGTGGAAAAAGAAATGAACCTTCCTATATCCCCTTGATCGCTGAAGAGATTGCTCGTTTGCAAAATTCAAGTCCTAAGCATGTCGCTGAGGTAACCTATGCGAATGCACAACGCTTATTTAATTTGCGTTTCTCAATAAATGAGTATACCTCTCGTAATTGAGTGGTTTACCTGTATACATTTTTTATTTATCGAAGTCCACATATTCTTTAAGATTATGCGTTACCGCATAAGCTGCTGCTTCAGCGCGATTGCTCACGCCCAATTTAGAAAGAATACTGCTAACGTAGTTACGCACGGTTCCCTCGCCAAGAAATAAAACTTCGGCAATCTCTCGGTTCGTTTTCCCTTCAGAAACCAGCATTAAAACATGTCGTTCTTGAACGCTAAGGTTCGCAAAAGCTGCCGCTTCTTCTTCTTTTACTGCGCGGCGTACTTCTTGGAAAACCCGTTGTGTAACCGCTGGGTCAAGGATAGAATCCCCACGACAGGCAGCCTCAATGGCTGCAATCAGCCCGTCAGCACCAATTTGTTTTAGCACGTAACCGCTTGCTCCAACTCGAATAGCAGAAAACAGCATTTCATCATCAGCATACGAGGTTAGCATCACCACTCGAACATCTGGCCAGCGTTCGGTAATTTCCTGACAAGCATCAATCCCCGAAGCTCCGGGCAATCGAATATCCATCAATACCACATCCGGATGGTATTTTTCAACCATTTCAATGGCTTCTTTTGCAGTCCCAGCCTCAGCCACAACCTGGAATTGATCGTTATGTTCCAGCAGCGACTTCAAGCCTAATCGAACAACTTCATGATCATCAACTAATAAAATATCTTTTTTCATTTTAAGCCTCCCTTCTTAGTGGGCGCCTTCTCGTTTATAATCTACAAATCGATAGCCAACCCCACGCTCGGTAAGAATATAAACGGGGTTTGCAGGGTCAACTTCAATCTTCTTTCTTAGGTAGTTAATATACAACCGTACATAATGTGGTTCATCGCGATATTCGTATCCCCAAACCTTAGTAAGTATCTGGTCGTGGGTCAAAACCCAGCCTGCATTTTGGACAAGATGGTACAGCAAGCGATATTCAGTCGGGCGTAACTTAACCAAACTTCCATCGACCCAAACTTCACGTCGACTAAAATCAATTTTTAACCGGTCGTCCACCACAATCGCGCCTTCATCGCCCTCTTCAACGCTTGCACCACGGCGCAATACTGCTTTAACTCTGCTTACCAGTTCCCGTGGGCTAAATGGTTTGGTGATGTAATCATCAGCGCCTAATTCCAAGCCTTTAACCTTATCATCCTCCTCCCCTTTGGCGGTCAACATAATCACAGGAACTTGGCTAATCTCTCTGATGGTTTGCAATACATCAAATCCATCGATATCAGGCATCATAACGTCTAAAAGGATCAGGTCTGGCAGCGAATCCCGAAGACGATCCAAAGCCTGGGTGCCATTGTAAGCTTCAATGACGTCAAACCCATCTTGCTCAAGGTTTAAACGAATAAATCCAACCATCCGTCGTTCATCATCAACAACTAAAATCCTGTATTTTTTTAACGATTTTTCTTTCATATGAACTCCTGGTAAATCTTTAATCCCTTATCCAACACGCTCCAGTAAAACGACACTGATGTTATCAGGCCCTCCTGCATCATTTGCCTGTTGAATTAATTCATAAGCTATTGATTCTAAATCCTGCTGCAAATGCGTTATCCGATTAATCGTCTCATGTTCCAAAGCTCCCCACAACCCGTCTGAACAAATTAAAAGGCGTTCGCCAACCTCGATTGAAAAAGATTCTATATCCGCTTCAAACGGGTCCGATTGCCCCAAAGCACGATATAAAATATTTTTTTGGGGAAACACTTTTGCCTCATTTTCCGAGATTTCTCCCAGTTCAATCAGACGTTTCACCAATGAATGATCACGGGTTTTTACCGTAGAGGTTCCATTAAGTTCTATTGTGTACAGACGACTATCGCCCACATGAGCAAAATAAAAATTATCTGCGATCATTAATACCAGGGTCAGTGTGGTACCACCGCCTGGCACACGATTTAATATTAGTTCTTGCGCTTGATTAACAGCTTCATTTAACCAGGTTTTTATATCCTCCTGGTGAAAGGCTATATCCTCAAGTAATATAGCTTGAGATAGCTTATTTAAAAGATAATAGCTGGTACTGGAAGCAGCTAATTTGCTGGCAAGTTCGCCTCCCTGATGCCCCCCCATTCCATCAGCAACAAGATAGATCCCAAAATTAATCACACTCTCTTGGGCGCCAAAATAGCTGTTAAGTGTGAAAACAGTATCTTCATTATGAAGGCGCACCAATCCATTTGATTGACAGCTTGCAACCCGGTAGCTTGAATTTAAAGTAATTGATTTTGCAGATTCATAAATTGGCGTGTTTTCATCGTGTCTCTCACTATTTAAAACGCGCTGACCTTTTGTGTTTGATTGAGCTTTATTGAATTTACCAAAATTCTTTAACACGTGACAAGCTCCAAAATGCTTATTGCCAACGAATATCTATTTAAATTAATTCTACTGGAAAGATCCACTTTTGTACAAAACAATTTAAAAACCCACCCTTCAACATAATTGATCGATTAATTTTCTTCATCCTTAATCGGTACCAAAAAATCAGCAGCTGACCAGCCATTCCGATTTTTGTCATAAGGGGCTTCAAGGTGCCACCAAATATGGTCATCAGCATCAACCGGTCCGTCAATCACTAAAAACACTTCTGAGTCCATGGCTGAAAAATTAATCGCCCCGTTCAACCCTGGTTCGCTACGCATTCTTAATCCTGCTCCACCTGTGCCGGTCACCTGGGCATAAATACCTACGCCAAGTACACCCTCAGGTAAAAAATAAATAGATGTTGGCGTAGGAGATGGCATAACAGTTGGAATAGCGGCTTTAGGCGTTGTTGTTGGGGCAGAGATCATGGTTATTTCTGGTGTCAACCCTTCTTTGGGCTGTAAATTACGGCCAAAAAACAGAATAACAATCCCCATTAAAACCAATCCTATTAACAATATTAGAGAGGTTAATAAAGTAATTGGATTTAAAACCTTAGTTATCGAAGGTTTACGGGGTTGATCAGCCATGTTCTTCATATTGATTTAAAATAGCCTTTATATTATTGTCATTATAGCTTATCGAAAGTAAAAAGGCTTGATATAGATCAAATTCGAACAACATTAGACTTCGACCTTTCTTAAGATAACCTTTAAAAGCGTATATGCTATAATTTCAACAAAGGAAAAGCAAAATAATAATGCAAGAAACAACCTTACTCAATGGACGTTACCGACTTATTCAACCTGTCGGGTCTGGCGGGATGGCCGTCGTTTATAAAGCGCTGGATGAAATGCTCGAACGCATTGTTGCTGTCAAGGTACTACGAGAAAGCTATTCCAGCGACCAGGAATTTCGCGATCGATTCAGGCATGAGGCCAAAGCAGCTGCGAATTTAACCCATCCAAATATCGTCACGGTTTACGATTTTGGGTTTGATCAAAACCAGGTCTTCATTGTTTTTGAATTTGTAGATGGGACCGATTTAAAATCGCTAATCCGAAAACAAGGAAAATTCACAGTCGATGACGCCATCGCGCTCATCGCTCAAGCTTGTGCTGGGCTCGGTTATGCTCATCGGGCTGGTTTGGTACATTGTGATATTAAACCCCACAACATGCTTGTATCCAGTGATTTTCGACTTAAAATCACAGACTTCGGAATTGCCCGTGCCTTAGCCACCATCCACCCCGATGAAAAGAGTGACGTCGTCTGGGGCTCACCGCATTATTTCTCTCCTGAACAAGCTGCTGGAGGTGCACCCTCCCCCGCTTCTGACGTTTATTCCTTAGGGGTAATCTTATACGAGATGCTCACCGGACGATTGCCTTTTGAGGCTAACGAGGCTACCGAGTTAGCCAGAATGCATCGAGTGGACGTCCCCATCCCACCTCGCCGAATTAATCCGGCGATCCCCGAAGTGTTAGAGGAGATTATTTTAAAAGTATTGGCTAAAGAGCCTTCAGCCCGGTATCGAACAGCAGATCAACTTGGAAGGGTTTTACTTTCGTTTGGCAATGTAAACCAGGAAAAAACAGGCCCCATTATTCTCCCCCAAACCAAAAAACCCAATACGGTGCCAATGATTACTTCAGCAACACCCCCAGTGGTACCGTCAAGGCAATCAACAGTCAAGCCGGTTGTGTCTCCTCGAGTAAAAGACAACTCAAGAAGAAACCAAGAAGTAGATAAGCCCATCGATTGGCTGACCTGGTTGTTAGGGTTGGCTGCTTTTACAGCCATCCTTGGATTAATTCCTTTTTGGCTGTATATTTATTATTCGCTTAACCCATAAAGAAAATTTTAAGGTAAAGTAAATTTATGGATTATTTAATTGCTCCATCAATTTTATCAGCAGACTTACGCTACTTAGAAGAGCAGATTCAACAGGTTGTTGAAGCAGGCGCAAACTGGATCCATGTTGATGTTATGGACGGTAGTTTTGTCCCAAACATCACATTTGGGCCAGCTATTGTAAAAGCTGTACGAAAAATAACCGATTTACCCATCGACGTTCATTTGATGATTGTCAACCCAGAAAATCACATCAAAGCATATGTAGATTCGGGGGCGAACACCATCACAGTCCATTATGAAACATGCCCTCATATTCAACGCACGCTCACAAGTATTCGAGAATTAGGCGTTTCGCCTGCAATTGTCATCAATCCTGGCACGCCTGTGTACACCTTACGCGAATTGACCCATGATTTCGATATGGTTTTATTGATGACGGTAAACCCGGGGTTCGGCGGTCAGCAATTTTTACCAGGGATGGTCGATAAAATTCGCCGTACAAAAGCGTTGCTTGACGAAACTGGTTCTCATGCCCAAATTCAGGTTGATGGAGGTGTGGATTCTCACACAATTAAAGCTTGTTATGATGCTGGTGCCAGGGTTTTTGTCGCTGGTTCTGCCATTTTTAATCATGAAAAAGGAATAGCTGCTGGTGTCTTTGCCCTTCAGCAAGCCCTTGACTACCAGTGAGTTAAAGCAAAAATCGCGACCAATGCCGCGACTATTGCACAATAAATGTGTTCAACTTAATTGGATGATTTTACTAAAGTCCGGATACAACGAGTGCAAAGAGTTTTACGAACCGATCGACCGTTTTCATAAACAGTGATCTTTTGAAGGTTCGGTTTAAACTCACGTTTAGTTGCCCTCATTGAGTGACTTCGATTATGACCAAAAGCAGTCTTTTTACCACATTTTTCACAAACCGCCATGATGTCGTCCTTTCACAACTTAATTTATAATGACTTGATTTGGTAATTACTTTACCAAACAGCTAATTATTTTACCACACACTTATAAAAGCGCCAACAAATAAGGTTAAATTATGCCAGAAACTGAAAACAAACACAATGAATTAGGCAGCATCTTGATCCAAAAAGACGCTATCGCATCCATTGCTCGCCAATCCACACTTCAATCCTATGGCGTTGTTGGTTTAGCGCCAAAAAACCTCTCTGAAAATATCCGTCAGCTGTTTAAAAAGGA
Source organism: uncultured Candidatus Brevefilum sp. (assembly GCA_964411385.1). GTDB lineage: Bacteria > Chloroflexota > Anaerolineae > Anaerolineales > Anaerolineaceae > Brevifilum. The sequence goes on from CAYPKT010000001.1 coordinate 124,251, forward strand.
TAATAAATATGGGGTCGATGTGATTTACGACCACGATGGTTTAGTGATTGATCTTTACATTGTCGTTGAATATGGAACCAGAATCAAATCAATCACTGGGAGCATTGCAAACAGTGTTAAATATAATGTTGAAAAAACTGTTGGTTTGCCTGTAAGGCGGATTAACGTTCACGTGCGTGGATTGCGGATTAGCAATATGGATTAATTGGCTTTCAATACATTGAAAGCATAATATTTTTTTATTGGAGAATTATGAGTGCTGCTGAATTATCGAAACTGAGCAAGGCTGAACGCCATAAATTGGTCTCAGTCCCAATCAACGGTCAGGGGCTAAAAACGCTGCTCGAAGCAGGAATGATCTGGTTAAAAACAAACCAGCAAATCGTTAATAATTTAAATGTATTTCCAGTGCCCGATGGTGATACAGGCACAAATATGGTTTTGACAATGCAAGCTGCCTTCGATGAAGTTGAAAAATCGGGGGTTGAAAATGTCGGTCAGTTAGCTCATGCAGTTGCACGCGGCACGTTGATGGGGGCACGGGGCAATTCAGGCGTAATCCTTTCACAAATTTGGCGTGGATTTGCCCGAGCGCTTGATGACCAACCAACCATGGATGTTGAAGTCCTTGCCGGTGCCCTCGTCGAAGCTAAAAATACAGCCTATAAAGGCGTTGTTCATCCTGTTGAAGGAACTATCCTTACCGTTATCAAAGATATTGCCACTCAGGCGGAAGTATCATCTCAGCGAACAACCAGCTTTACCGAGGTATTAGCAGATATTGTTCAAGCAGCAGAAGCTTCGGTAGAACGAACCCCCGAATTATTACCTATTTTAAAAAATGCAGGTGTGGTTGATTCTGGCGGTAAGGGGCTTCTGTGTATATTTGAAGGCATGTGGCGTTTTATTAACGGGGATCCGTTGGATAAACCAACCACTGAAGTAATTACGCTTTCAGAAATGGCGTTAGAAAACATGATGGAAACTATTGAGCCCGGGCAGGATTACGAAGTTGTCATCGATTTTGCCCCCAAAGAATCCTTCGTCCTTGAAAACTATTATGAAGAACTTTCTCAAATTGGCACTTCTATCCAAGTTGGTGAAGGCGAGGGTATTTATCGCATGCATATTCATGTTCCTCTCGATAATCGTTACCAGCCAATTGATCAAACCATGGTCTATGGAACAATCAAAAAAGTCATGATGGAAAACCTGGTTGCACAGCTTGAAGAAAGAGAAAACCACAAGAACCCCAAGCTGAAATTAGCTAAAGTTCAACCCGGCGACATTGCTGTTATTGCCGTTTCTCCAGGACCAGGGCTTAGCCAAATTTTCGCCAGTCTTGGTGTGGCGGCTATTGTTCAGGGGGGTCAAACGATGAACCCCAGCATTAAAGAATTGTTAGCTTCTTTTGAAGATCTCCCTACCGACCAAATTGTGATTCTTCCAAATAATAAAAATATAATTATGGCAGCCAAAGAAGCTGCTTCAATGACAGTTAAAAACGTCGCAGTTATCCCAACAATTAGCGTACCCCAAGGTTTCTCTGCGATGTTCCGCCTGGTTCCCGATGCAGATTTTAATGAAAACATAGCGTCCATGAATGAAGCTCTCGCAGATGTAGAAACTGGTGAAATCACGGTTGCAACGCGCACCGTCGAGGTTGACGGTGTTCAAGTTGAAAAAGGTCACGTAATCGCTCTCATAAACGGTAAATTAATCGCATCTACAAAATCAATTGAAGATGCATGCGTTGCATTTCTCGCTGCAGCCAATGCAGAAGATTTTGAACGCATTACTTTTTTTTATGGCGAAGCTATGGAGTTACAACAGGTTAACAAGTTGGCAGATAAAATCCGCACACTTTACCCTGGTCATGAAATTGAAATTCATAATGGAGGTCAACCCCATTATCAATTGATCCTTGCGGTTGAATAACTACAAGCTATTTAAATTAACTTCGAACCCCTTTATCAAAAATTCAATAAAGGGGTTTTTCCATTCTCTTATCTCATTTGGCATGAGATGTTACAATTAATCAAATTGTTACTCACCAGTCTGCCAGCAAAGAAAACCCTTTGCAGCGGCAGTAAAATGTTTTTTATCAAAATATTAATATCATCATGCAACGATCTATCATTAAGCTTTACAAAATATTTTCATTAGAAGCAAATTTAAATTATGCCGATAAGGCGGTCGTCGGAGGTTTAGAAAAATTAATCGATACCTGGCAAGGTCAAGCCAGGACAGAAGGTCTTTCTGAAGATAAAATATCAGCGGTGACTGCAATTTTAGTCCGATACGCCGGATTACCTCCATCAGAACGTTCAAAGGCTTTAAAAAGGGTCGGTTATATACTTGACAACCCCGGGATGAAGAATCTTCCCGATCATGTTATCAGGCAACAGGCTGATTCTCCTGTTAAACCGGCTAAACAAAAACCAGATTTCACCAAAGCGCCCGAGAAAACAACTCCTGTCGGCCGTATTTCTACACAAAAAAGAAGGGCAAGTTCAACCTCAACTGCCAGCTCAGGTGATGATTTTAACCTCACATCCCCTACAACATCTATTCATGGCATAGGGAATAAACAAGCACAACTTCTATCCAAGCTTGGGTTGCATACCATTGAGGATTTAGTTTACTTCTTCCCGCGACGTTATGATGACTATTCTGAGTTTAAGTTTATTAAAGACCTTAAATACGATGAGGAAGTAACCATCGTCGCCTGGATTAAAAGTATCAACACCTTTACAACTCAAAACAAAAGACGAAAAATTATCCAGGTATTAGTTTCAGATGATACAGGATCGATACAGTTAACTTGGTTTAACCAGGCTTTTCAGCTACGCTATTTGCGTGAAGGAATGTTCCTTTCAATTTCAGGCAAAGTTGATCAGAACATGGGCAGGCTTGTGATGTACCATCCTGAATACGAACAAATTGATAAAACCCAGCTCCATACCAAACGGATTGTCCCGATTTACCCATTAACTGCACGTCTTGGCCAACGTTGGCTTCGCCGGGTGATGTATTCAGTTGTTAACGATTGGGCACCAAGAATACCAGAGTTTTTGCCAGAATACATCCTTAAAGATGCCAATTTATTCGACCATTCAACCGCATTGAAGGAAATTCACTTCCCAGAGACCCATGCCAACCTAAAAAGCGCTCACTTTCGCCTGGCTTTTGACGAAATTTTTCTTCTTCAATTAGGTGTCTTACAGCAGAAATATGAATGGACGCTGCTGAGAGGGCGCAAATACGAGGTCGATCAAAATTGGCTTGCCGAACGTCTGGATCACTTGCCCTACCAGTTAACATCAGCCCAAAATAAAGCGCTTTTAGATATTCAACATGATCTGACAACAGGCGGTCCTATGAATCGTCTGCTTCAAGGGGACGTTGGATCTGGCAAAACAGTTCTTGCGGCATTGGGGATTGCAATCGTTGTTAAAACAGGTGCCCAAGCAGCGTACATGGCACCAACCAGCATCCTCGCAGAGCAACATTACAATAGCCTGAAAGACTTATTAGCCGATCTAAATGATGATGGAGCCGTCCTTAAAAAGGGTGAAATTAGGTTACTCATCGGAGACACCCCCACCAAAGAGCGAGAAGAAATCTTATCTGAACTTTCGGCTGGAAAAATAAAACTTTTAATCGGTACGCATGCTTTGATTGAAGATCCTGTCATCTTTAAAGATTTGCAGATGATCGTGGTTGATGAACAGCATCGTTTTGGCGTCTCTCAACGGGCTGCATTAAGAGATAAGGGCGAAAATCCACACTTACTGGTAATGACAGCCACGCCAATCCCAAGGTCACTTGCATTAACAATTTACGGCGATTTGGACTTAACGATTATTGATGAAATGCCACCAGGAAGGCAGCCAGTAATCACACAAATAATTTACCCTTCAGAAAAAGAGCGAGTTTTTACCATCGTGAAAAGTCAGGTTGAAAAAGGTCGCCAGGCTTTTTTTATCTACCCTCTGGTTGAACAAGGCGAAAATGATGAAGTGTTAGCCGCTGTCCAAGAAAAAGAACGTCTCCAAAATGAGGTCTTTACTAATTTGCGGATAGGATTACTTCATGGTAGGTTGCGTCCAGATGAAAAAGAAGCCGTAATGCGACAGTTCCGCGATCAGGAATATGATATTTTAGTTTCTACAACGGTTGTCGAGGTCGGTGTTGATATCCCCAACGCTGCGGTTATGGTGATTGAAGGCGCAAATCGTTTTGGTTTGGCTCAATTACACCAGCTGCGCGGTCGAGTCGGCCGTGGGGCTGAACAATCCTATTGTTTGCTAATACCTCAAAGCAGTGATGCAGCTGAAAATGAGCGCTTACTTGCTATGGAAAGCACAAATGATGGTTTTGTACTGGCAGAACACGATCTTAATCAACGCGGACCAGGTGAATTTTTAGGCACTCGACAGTCAGGTTATGCTAATTTACGTTTAGCCAACCTCACTGATGTTCGATTGATCGAAAAAGCAAGGAAATACGCCCAACAGGTTTTTGAAAATGATCCGGGGCTTTCAGCCCCGGAACACCAATTAATGGTTGATGCGGTCAACCATTTTTGGCCTCACAAAGAAGGAGATGTAAGTTAATATGACTACCGTTTTATTTCCCGGGACATTTGATCCCATCCATTACGGGCATATCAATATCGCTCGCCGTGCCGCTGAACTATTTGAAAAAGTTGTCATCGCTGTGTACGCAAAAGAACAGAAGAACATCCTCTTTTCGCCTGATGAGCGTTTAGCCTTAGTGAAAGCGTCGTTTGTTGATTACAGTAATATCGAAGTTGTTGCGTATTCCGGCTTGACAGTTCAATTTGCAAAAAAATTAGGTGCGCAAGCAATTGTGCGCGGATTGCGGGTATTTTCTGATTTTGAATATGAATTTCGGATGGCGTTAGCTAACCACCGCCTTGATCCCAGTATCGATGTGATTGCTTTGATTACCGACGAAGAACACACATTTCTTTCATCAACCACAGTCCGCGAGATCGCAGCCCTGGGCGGAGACGTCTCAAGCATGGTGCCGATTCATGTTCAAGAAGCATTAAAAAAGCGGTTTTACGCTTTAGGAGAAAACCAGGGTATTGTCCCCTTAACTTCCTTACGAGATTGATCTCGTTATTATTAGAAAAATATGTTAAGATTGGTACAACGCTTGCAACATCATTATGTGTAATAAATACGCGGAGGATAATATGGATATTTTACATCTGGTTGACCGCTTAGAGGAACTCTTTAACAACAGCAGGCCATTATGGCTAACCCACTTCGTTATGGTTGATGAAGATCGTATGCTGGATTTAATAGATCAAATGCGTGTAGCAATACCTGAAGAAATCAAACAAGCTCAACAAGTCATTTCGCAACGAGATAGAATTCTTGCACAAGCCAAAGAAGAGGCAAATCGGACGATTGCCCTTGCGCGCGATAAAGCTGAAAAGAAATTAGAAGATGATGAATTGATTTTAGCAGCCAAAGAACGGGCAGATGAGATCCTCAACCAGGCAGATGATGAAGCAAAACTATCTCAACGAGAGGCAGACCAATATATTCTCGAAAAATTAAACGGGTTTGAACTACAGTTAGAGCGAATGATTGCAGAAGTTAGAAATGGGATTAAAGCAATTCAACATGGCTCTTTTTCTGTCGAACAAGACTATCCCCCACAAGACTTTTTAGAACGTTAAGATTTAATTTCTACAATTATCATCAGTTCACTAAAAAACAGCACTCATCTTTTAAATGCTGTTTTTTTTAATTTTTCCTTTTGGCTGGGCGCAGGTCAGTAGATACAGGATGTAAAGAGATGGATAAAACTTCATCCATATTTTTTACTGGTATCAACTCCATATCTCTTAATATCGCTTTTGGAATGTCTTCAAAGTCTTTTTTATTTCGCTCTGGAATGATCACCTTTTTTAAGCCAGCTCGATGTGCAGCCAATACTTTTTCACGAATACCACCAACTGGCAGCACTCTTCCCCTCAATGTGACTTCACCCGTCATACCAACCAGGTGGTAGCTAGGTCGGCTGGTGAATGCCGAAGCCATCGCTGTAGTCATGGTTATACCAGCGCTGGGGCCATCTTTTGGGATTGCTCCTTCAGGAACATGCAAATGAACATCCACATTTTCAAAAATTTCAGGATTGATGTTTAAGTTATCTGCCCTTGATTTAATGAATGAAAGAGCAGCTTGTGCCGACTCTTGCATCACATCTCCAATTTGTCCGGTAATTTGCAAGTTGCCTTTTCCATCCAAAATTAACACTTCAACCGGCATGATTTCTCCGCCATTTTCTGTCCATGCTAAAGCGGTAGCCACACCAACCTCATCTTCGCCTTCTGCCTCTGTATCAAAAAACTGTTCAGGTCCTAAAAATGTGCGCACCATTTGAGGGGTTATCCGTTTAGGATAGCGTTTTTCTTCGGTTTTCAAACGTGCTACTTTTCTCAACACCCTTCCTATTTCTCGCTCTAAATTTCTCACCCCAGCTTCATAAGTATATTCTCGGATAATCTTCATCAAGGAACGATCTGAGAATACCATCCCTTCTTCATCCAAGCCAGTTTCTTCCAACTGCCTTGGGATTAAAAACCGCCTGGCAATTTCAATTTTTTCATCCTCTATATAACCAGAAAATTCGATCACTTCCATCCGATCTAACAAAGCAGAAGGAATAGTTCCTAAGTTGTTTGCAGTTGTAATGAAAATTACATCCGAAAGATCATAATCAACTTCTAAATAATGGTCAGAGAAAGAGGAGTTTTGTTCAGGATCTAACACCTCTAACAAGGCGGAAGATGGGTCGCCTCGAAAATCTGCACCTAATTTATCAATTTCATCTAACATCAGTAAAGGGTTTTTGACACCAGCCCGTCTCATCGTTTGAATAATTCGGCCAGGCATCGCACCAATATAGGTACGACGATGACCACGAATTTCAGCTTCGTCACGCACACCTCCTAATGATAGCCGGACGAACTTTCGTCCTAAAGCATTGGCAATCGATTGACCTAATGATGTTTTCCCGCTGCCCGGAGGGCCCACAAAACACAAAATAGGTTGATGTTGTTTTTTGGGGTGCAAGCTGCGAATGGCAATATATTCAATGATCCGATCTTTAGCGTTTTTTAAACCGTAATGGTCTTTATCGAGAATTGAAATTGCATGTTTTACATCCAAATTATCCTCTGAAGTATTACTCCAGGGTAAATCTATTATCCAATCGAGGTATGTGCGAATAATTCCGACTTCAGGTGACATAGGTTGCATCTGCTTCAATCGTTGCAATTCTCGCGTAGCTTGAGTTCTAACCGCATCTGGAAAGGATAATTGGTCAAGCTTTTCAGCTATCTCAACAATTTCCTGGTTCCAAATATCACCCTCTCCTAATTCTGTTTGAATAGCTTTCATCTGTTCGCGTAAATAATATTCTCTTTGGGAACGATCAACTTCAGTTTGTACCTGAGATTGGATCTCATCTTCCAGTTCAAGCACCTCTAATTCTTCAGCCAAAATTTTGTTAACCATTTTCAACCGATCAGCTGGATGAAACAGTTTTAGCAAACCCAAGCGAATTTCATTGGTTAACGGCAAAGAAGTAGCAATCATATCGGCTAACCAGCCCGGGTCGCTGATATTTATTGAAAACAAGTGCGCTTCTTCGGGCAAATTGTCATTCATACTTACACAACGTTCAAATAATCGACGAGTAGTTCGCATTAAAGCGTTTATGTGGTGTGTCATTCGAACATTTTCGACGATTGGACGCGCTTGAACAATTAAAAAAGGCTTTGTTTCTAAAATAGAAATAATTTCAACCCTTCTTCTTCCTTGCACAAGCGCTGTATGATCTCCTTCCAGCAAAGCAAGCATCCGACCAACTGCAACCTCAGTTCCAGTTTTCAAATAACCTTTTAACGCATCAATTTCGTTTTCTTTATCAGATAGATACAACCCCAGCGCGGTTTTATTTTGTTCCTGCGCTGCTTCAACCGCTCGCTTTGATGATTCATCGGCAATAAATACCGGTGCGATCATATGGGGAAAAACTACTGTACTTTCAACGACAAAAGCTGGGCATGTAATTAACCCGCTTTCATCTGTTTCCCAATTGCTAACGCGGTAAAGCTCTTCGGTACGCTGGTGGATATTTCCAAATAAGTTTTCATCATTCTCGGAAGATGGATACCAATCTTCTTCGTTCATTTTCTGTTCTCCGAATAATATTGTGTTCTAAACAAGGTTTTTTTAACCTACCTGATTGATTAATTTGTTTTTAAGTAAATTTCACGTGCAGCAGCAGCGACAAAAATACTGCCTGTCACCAACACAACTGCTTCTTGTCCAGCTTCATCCAGCGCAGTGGACAAGGCATCTTCCATCGGAACAATTGCCTGGGCCGGACGCCCAAAATGATGCGCCATGTCAACCAGGGTCTTTGCGTCAATTGAGCGTGGGTGGGTAGATTGTGTTGCAATCACACGCCATACACGAGGGAGTAGTTCCTCAAACATTCCTTCGATATCTTTATCCTCCGAAGCCCCAAAGACCAGTAAAATGGGCAAGCCAGGAAAGTAGTCATCCATGGCTTGACGTAGTTTTAAGGCTGAATAGCGGTTATGCGCAGAATCAATAACCAGAGTCGGATGATTATGTAGAATTTCCATCCTTCCGGGCCATTTCACCGTTGCGAACCCCTTTTGATAAGATTCCTGTTTAATTTCGACACCAGATTTTTCAATTGTTTTCAACGCTGCGTAAGCAGTGGCTGCATTTTCTACTTGATGATAGCCAACTAAAGGAATTCGTAACCTTGTTGGGCTCCAAACATCTCTCCCTGCCGATTCAATAAACTCATCAACCAGGGGCTGTTCATTAGGCGTCCAGATCAGTAAGGTTTGTCCATCCAAACTATGCGACTCAGCAGCATACAAGTAGTCTCTACCAACTTGGATAATGGGTGCATTTCTTTCATGGGCAATCTCTCTCAATTTTAGACGAGCTTCTTTTTTCTGTGGTGCAATCACAACTGGCACGCCCGGTTTGATTATGCCGCCTTTTTCATTGGCTATTTCGCTGAGTGTGTTCCCTAAGATTGACGTATGGTCGTATGAAATAGATGTAATGACCGAAACATTTGGCATTACAATATTAGTAGCATCTAACCTACCACCTAATCCGACTTCGACCACAGCAAAATCTACTTTTCGCAAGGAGAAATGGACAAGAGCCAGCGCAGTGGTTAATTCAAAAGTGGTAATCTTTGAAACCTCATCTGTTACTGGCTTTAATTTTTCTACAATAGCAACAAGTTCCTCTTTACTTATATTGATGCCATTAATTTGAATACGTTCAGCGAAGTTAACCATGTGCGGTGATGTATACAAGCCAGTTTGATAGCCTTGCGCAACAAGGACGTTAGCACACAGCGCCGACACCGACCCTTTTCCTTTTGTGCCTGCAACATGAATAATCTTATAATCGTTTTGAGGGTTACCAAGAAGCTGCATAAACTTCCGCATTCGATCCAGGTTGAATTTTTCAGCAGCATTACGGAAATTTCGCTTCAAGCTGTAATCAATAAAACTATATAGAAAATCCAGCGATTCTTCGTATTTTTTATCGATATCTAACATCAACACCTAGCCTTCGGCTCTATTTTTACAAGTAATTTTCATGATTAAAATCGTGTATTTTCAACTTGTTTACCTTCTATCGTTGTGAATTTAAAAGGCAAAATTAAATTACTGGTTAATTATATCCACTTAGGGCGATAGTGCGGTTCATCTATCAATTATCAAAGCTTTCTCCCCTCTTCCCTTTTTAAATTTGACAACCATTCCTATTAGAAATTAAGATAAAAAAGTTTAAATTTATTGAAACCAGTTTTCTGAAGGTAATTTCATGCCATCGAAGATATTAATCACAAATTAAGCCAATCAAAACTTACATTTCAAGCGAGAATGCAAATATTAAGGTATTATCAAACGAGTTAAACTATAAAAACGGTAAGTATATTCCTTATACAGGCTCAGTACTTATCATTCATTGCGATATAATTCAAGTACCATTACTTTTAAGATAAGGAAAGCATAATGGCAGGACTCTCTCACGAACTGGGAATAGATTTAGGCACATTTAATACCCGAATAGCTGAAGGCAAAGACATCTTACTTCAAGAGCCAACAATCGTGGCGATTTTACTGGAAGAACTAAAAATTGTAGAGATCGGTAAAGTTGCCTTAGATATGATGGGAAGAGTGCCAGAGAACATCGAAGTCAATCGGCCAATGCGTTATGGTGTTATCGCTGAATACGAAATAACCGAAAACCTTTTGCGAGAATTTGTCCGCCAGGTGACGGGTAAAATGCTCCTTTTCCGGCCAAAATTGATGATCACCGTTCCTTATGGCGTAACCAGCGTTGAACGTAGAGCAGTGTACGAAGCAGGGTTAGGTGCGGGCAGCCGAGATGTAAACTTAATTCAACAACCTTTGGCGGCAGCCATTGGTGTCGACCTCCCCTTTGGTACGCCATCTGGCAATATGATTATTTGTCTTGGCGCTGGCACTTCACAGGCTGCCATACTTTCTATGCATGGCATCGTTTCAGCTGAAACATCACGTGTAGCAGGGCTGGAATTAGATGAAGCCATAATTAGCTTCATACGCAGAAAATTTGGTTTAATAATCGGTCAACCCACCGCAGAGCAACTAAAGATTAATATTGGGGCTGCTGTATCGCAGGATACACAATCAACCATGCAAATTCAGGGACAAGATCAAATTTCAGGGCTGCCTAAACCTGCCATCGTCACTACTGATGATATCGTCGAAGCCTTGCAAACACCGCTCTCAAATATCGCAGGAACAATCAAAGGCGTATTGGAGAAAACACCCCCCGAATTAATCGGTGATATCATCGATAGAGGCGTCGCTTTGTGCGGGGGAACATCTTTGTTGCGGGGTATTGACCGTTATTTGACAGCGTCATTGGGTATCCCTGCTTATCTTGTCGACAACCCGACAACTTGTGTTGTTGAAGGTGCAGCAAAATCATTTTCGATGATTGAAGTCCTTAGTCGAAATTTACCTCCAAGGTCTTAGCGAAAAAGTATCTTGAGTCATGAAAAGGGAGCAAAAGAAGTTTAATTCCTTCCAAGCTGAAATAGAAAACACGCTTGGAATCGTTAAGCATATTTATTTCAAGAAAAGCCACCCCTGGATACGATGGTTTATATTGCTGTTGGGAGCCACACTTTCGATTTTAGGAATTGGTTCATCTTATTTACTATTTCAACAGATTTACGTTGCCATTCATGCGCATGGGCGCGCCATCATTATGCAATTTTTTCCCTGGCCGATTTTATTTTATTGTGTCCTTTTTATTACAGGCCTTATCCTGATTATTTATACAAAACGAATATGGGTAGATCGCATTGAAATTTATGAGAACGGATTAATAATAAAGAAAGCAAACAAAAGCAAGGTTTTGATTTTTCAAGACATCGTGCGTTTTGATAGCTTTCTTAAACAAGTAATTTTCAGTGGTTCAATTGTGAATACACGTATTAAAGTGATCCTAAAAGATAAGCACGGGTTTAATTTGATTTTGCGCAACAGGTACGCGCAAATGGAGGAATTAATCAGCCAGCTTAGGGAAATAATTTTGCCAGATCTCACGCGGCGCCTAAAAGAGGACTTAGACAAAGGGGGGTCGATTTGGTTTCATAAAAATATTGAAGCCACCCAAGCTGGTCTTAAAATTAAGCATAATTTTATTCCCTATGACGAACTTGAAATCACTTTCCAAAGTCAAATACTAATACTTAACAAAACAGGAACGGAGCGCGTTCCTGTTTACAAATCGCCTATATCAAAATTTAGCAATCTTGATACATTGATTAACCTTATCAACGAATCGGATTAAGCTATTTTTTCTTCCCTGTGTAAATAATACATCATTCTTTGCAATTGCAAAACTGGGTCAATATTTTGAACATGGATGGTTTCAGGTAATATCAAAGTTTGAGGTGTATAATTCAAAATAGCGTTAATTCCTGCTTCTACCAATTTCTCAGCTGTTGCTTGTGCTGTTTCGCCGGGCACCGTAAGAATTGCTATTTTAATTTTCATTTTTTCAATATCTAAAGCCATTGCATCTACATGCTTTATTTTAATAGCACCAACCTGGTTACCAACAATATCCGGGTTAATGTCATAGAGCAAAACAATTTCAATGCCTTGTTGTGAAAAACCCTGGTAACGTGTTAAAGCTCTTCCGAGGGCGCCTGCTCCAACAATTGCGACATGCCAAATTTGGTTAAGGTTCAAAATGTTTTGAAGCTGTTCGATTAAGTGGAGAACCGAATAACCAGTTCCTTGCCTCCCAAAGCCCCCAAAATATGAAAGATCTTTTCGAATTTGAGCTGCCGAAATACCTAATTTATCAGCAAACACTTTCGATGAAACAACCGATAAACCTTGTTCAGCCATTTGATTCAATACTTGCAAATACCAAGGCAAGCGTCCTATGACGATATCGGGAACATTTTTATGATTCATTTGCCAAAATCCTGTATAATTAAGTAAATTTAGGCTTTACGGTAAGCCTATTCATTGTATGCGATTATTAATAATATTTTAAGTATGTTTTCATGTGCTTTTGCAAAACACTACAAAATCTAAGGGCATGCTTGAGATAATTTGCTAAAATTAAGGTAGAAAAACAGATTAACAAATTGGAGGACCTATGCGAGCCGGAAAAATTATTGCTTTTATTGCTGCTGGAGTATTTATTGTTTTCTCTTTTCTATTTATTTTAGGTGCTTTTAGTCCTGACGGATCCCCAGGATGGTTGCTAATCGGGATTATCGGCTTATTAATCGGTTTTGGTCTAATCTATTTGGCGACCAAGCTTTCTCCACCTCAAAAAGCTGGCGAACAAGTGGTGAATTTGAATATCGATTTACCCGGTCAAGTTGGTATGGACACTATTAAGTGTCAGTCCTGTGGTGCTCCCCTTTCATCAAAAGATATTAAAATGGTCGCCGGAGCGCCTGTAGTTGAATGCCCCAACTGCGGAACTACATATCAATTAACAGAAGAACCTAAGTGGTGAGTTATGAAAAAAACGAAATGGTTATTATTGATTCTTTTATTAGCGGGGTTATTTGCATTTCCCTTATCGGCAAGTGCCCAAACTTATCGATTTGAATTAACAACTTTCGAGGTAGAAGCCTACATTGAAGAAGACGGTACCCTTTCTTTATGGTACCTAATGGATTTTTATAATAGTCCTAATGCCGATCCTATCGATTACATCGATATCGGTATGCCTTCTTCAGCATACAGTTTAGGCGCAATTATTGCCGAAGTTGACGGGAAATCAATTACAAATATTGAAAGCTCTCCATACGTTACCAATGGCTTTGCCCTTGGTTTGGGTTCTGATGAAATTAAGCCCGGTCAAACAGGAAGAGTAACAGCCTGGATTCCAGGAGTACGTGATGTGCTTTCAAATTACGATGGCCCAGATCGGGATAATTATACGAATTTTCAATTCACACCTACCTCGTTCGATTCTCAATTCGATAAAAGCAAAAACACAAATTATCGAATGACTATTATTTTACCGCCAGGAGTTGGCGACGATGAAGGCGTTTATTATAAAGCAGTTGGTTGGCCTGGTGACCCTTTACCGGACGATACTGGGCGCACCGCAGCTGAAAATCGTGTTTATTATTCCTGGTTCACCGATAACGCCAATGTACACACAGAGTACCTATTCGGCGCTGCCTTTCCCAGTCGATTTGTTCCAGAAAATATCCAAGTTTCCGAATCACCTATCGTCACAATGCCAGGTACTTCTTCGGGAAGTTCGGGTGCTGGTTTTTTAAGCTTCTTATTTAAAGATACCTGCTGTGCACTCCCTGGATTTCTTATTATTATTTTCTCTATTTTATATATACTGTTTGGGGGCATCTCAAGCAAAAAGAGAAAAATGGAGTATTTGCCCCCTAAGATGAAGATTGAAGGCAATGGGATTAAACGTGGATTAACTGCTGTTGAAGCAGCAATCCTAATGGAACAACCCATGGACAAAATTTTAACCATGATTTTGTTTGGCACACTCAAAAAAGAAGCCGCAACCGTCACCCAGGAAGATCCATTAGAGTTAGTGCTTGTAGACCCGCTTCCTGTCGGTTTACACCAATACGAAACCGATTTTCTTGAGTCTTTTAAACTAAAAGATTCCAAGCGAAAAGCGGCCATACAAAAAATGTTGGTTGATCTCATTACCAGTGTACAGAAAAAGATGAAGGGCTTTAGCCATAAAGAAACCGTTGCTTATTATGAAGATATTATGCGACGTGCCTGGAAAATGGTTGAAGAGTCCGAAACCCCTGAGGTAAAAAGCGAACGTTACAATCAAACAATGGAATGGACCATGCTCGACAAAGATTATCAGGATCGTACACAGCGAACCTTTACGTCGGGGCCTGTATTCGTTCCAATGTGGTGGCCGCGCTATTCTCCATCTTATCGCCGTAGTATCGGCGGTACAGTTTCTAACCCTATTCCGGCTGCATCGACCTCAACAACATCCACACCCTCTACTGGAGGAAGAATTTCACTCCCTAACATTCCAGGGTCGAATTTTGCTGCCAGTGTCATCAATGGAACAACAGCAATGGCTGCTGGAGTTGTCGGTAACCTGACATCTTTCACAAACAGCGTCACCACCCGCACCAACCCAATTCCTGTAACCAGGAGCAGTGGGTCAGGCGGTTTCCGCGGAGGTGGAGGTGGCGGGAGCTCTTGTGCTTGTGCCTGCGCCTGCGCAGGTTGCGCTTGTGCTTGTGCCGGCGGTGGACGTTAATCCCTTCGAAAGGTAAAGGGTTTACTAAACAATGAAAATTAAAAAGCCAAAACCAATCACTTTCTTTGATAATGCCTTTAATTTGTTTAAGGCATCCTCACTCCCTGAACCTGGGCTTTACCACTACCTTCGTGAAGATGAACATGAAAAAACACGTATCCACCTCAGGATCGATGAAGACCGATCGGGTTTATTAATTGCTAATGCAAATCGTATCGTTCAGCTTAACCCATCGGGGACAAGTATGGCTTTTTTTCACTTAGAGGGAAAACCGCCTTCTGAAGCTGCCCGGTTTTTGCATACACAATTCAATGTGGCGAAAACTCAGGCAGAACAGGATTACCAGGATTTTATCTTACAAATAGAAGAGCTGCTCTCACCCAACGGTGGTTGCCCTATTTGCGATTTAAACCTCGAAACAACCATACCTTTCAGCTCGCAGCCCAGTGCGCCTTATCGCATGGACCTCGCCATTACTTATCGCTGTAACAACGACTGTCATCATTGTTACAACGCACGTTCTCGTAATTATCCAGAGATGGATACAGAACATTGGAAAATAATCCTCGATAAAATTTGGGATCTTGGCATTCCGCATGTCGTCTTTACTGGCGGCGAACCAACCCTTTATAAGGGGCTTCCTGAATTGGTCGCGTATGCAGAAAACAAGGGCTTAATTACTGGCCTAAACACCAACGGGCGTAAACTCGCTGATCAGGCTTTTCTTAGTTCGCTTATTGATGCAGGGCTTGATCATGTTCAAATCACAATTGAATCCCATGACCCAGATATACACGATTTAATGGTCGCAAAACCAGGCGCATGGATTCAAACCGTTGAAGGTATTAAAAATGTTGTCAACTCCAAGCTTTATGTGATGACAAATACCACCCTTCTTACGCATAACAGCCCCTTTTTAAAAAACACACTCGAATTCTTAGCTGAATTGGGGCTTCCTACCGTTGGGATCAATGCGTTAATTTACTCTGGCAAAGGGGCCTCTGTAAACACAGGACTTAAAGAAACTGAGCTTCCAAATTTACTTGAAGTTGCACGCTCAATTACAGATTCCTATCATCAAAGATTAATTTGGTATACACCTACACAATACTGCCATTTCAACCCACTTCAGCTTGAATTAGGCATAAAAGGGTGCACAGCCGCGCTGTACAATATGTGCATCGAGCCCAATGGAGATGTTATCCCTTGCCAATCTTATTATCAGTCTTTAGGAAATATGCTCAATAATTCCTGGAAGGAACTCTGGGAACATCCTTTGTCTGTTCAATTACGTAATCGAACAGACATTCCCGAAGCTTGTCGTTCTTGTGATTACCTGCAGGAGTGCGGTGGAGGTTGTCCATTAGCCCGTCAACATCAAACTGTTCAGCCTATTCATTTTCCATTATTTTAAAATCCTGGAGCGATCATGCCAAATTTAAAAAATAATATTAAAAATTTTTTCGCAAAACACGAACCCCTTCCCGTGGGCATGTATTCTTATCAAACTCCCCCAGAAAATGAGCATCAATATCGTCTTCACTTGCGCATTGAAAAAGATGGCACCGGTTTGTTAATTATCAATGCCGCAACTGTCCTGCATCTAAATCAAACTGCGGTTGAATTTGCTTACCACCTCATCAAAGGCACAGAGACCGAAGCAGCATTGAAAGAAATTTCAAAAAGATATAGGGTCGATGACCATCAAATACGTCAAGATTATAAATCTTTTCTCGATCGCATCCAAACACTTATTGAAACACCCGATCTTGATCCAGTCACCTACCTCGATATTGAACGGCAAGAGCCTTACTCAGCAGAGATCTCAGCCCCTTATCGCCTGGATTGTGCAATTACATATCAAGTTTCAGATAAAACACACCTCGAACTTGCGCCCCTTGAGCGTGTCGACCGTGAGTTAACCACGGAAGAGTGGGCAATAATTATCCAAAAAGCTTATGAGAACGGAATACCTCACATTATTTTTACTGGTGGTGAACCAACTTTGCGGGAAGATCTTCCCGACTTGATATTAAAAGCTGAACAGTTGGGAGTTGTTACCGGTGTGATTACCGATGGAATTAAATTTGACGATGACATCTTACGCAGCAAATTGCTCATGAATGGGCTCGACCATTTAATGATTGTATTCGACCCGCAAAATCCAAATTTTTGGGAAATGCTGTCTAAAGTCTTGGCAGATGACATCCACACAACAATCCATTTAACCCTTAAAAAAGGAGAAGACTTTCACGCTGACCTGCAACGCATGGCGGGGATGGGTGTAAAAGCAGTGTCTTTGTCGACAGTAAACCGAGATCTCACTAAAGAGCTGCAGGATTTGCGCGACTTTGTCGCTATCCTTCAAATGGACCTTGTTTGGGATCTACCTGTGCCTTATTCCCAATTTAACCCTGTCTCTCTTGAACTCGAAGAAGAACAGGATCAGGAGGTTCCCGATGGTGCCGGAAAAGCCTGGCTGTATGTTGAGCCTGATGGAGATGTATTGCCCACCCAGGGTCAGTACACCCATATTTTGGGAAACATGTTGACAGACCCATGGAATAAAATTTGGGACAGCCGCTAAACGTGCAAGATTTTCGAGGTTTTTCTCGTCAGCAATGGCATCAGCGTTATCAAAGGCAAGCTGCGTGGACAGAACACATTCGGGATTTTATTTTTAACACAATTGAAATCAAAGATGGGGCAACTATTCTCGAAGTTGGCTCAGGAACCGGGGTAATTCTCGATATGGTTTCTAAGCAAGGCGACTATAATTTATTTGGCGCAGATATCGATTGGCAAAGTCTTACCCTATGTAAATATTTATTTCCTTTTTTTTCAGTCGCACAAATTAATGGTGAACGGCTACCATTCTCTGATCAGTGTTTTGATGTCACCTTCTGCCATTTTCTTCTTTTATGGAATTCTAGACCCGCAAATATTCTGAGCGAAATGAAGCGGGTAACTCGTCATGGTGGTTGGGTGCTTGCCCTGGCAGAGCCTGATTATCAATCAAGGATCGATTATCCTCCTCCATTGGATGTTTTAGGCGCTTATCAAACACAATCCTTAATACATCAAGGTGTGGATATCCAAATTGGCAGAAAGGTAAAGGCAATTCTTCACCAGGCGGGACTAAAAGATATTACTGCTGGAGTTTTAGCTGCACAATGGAACCAGTCAGATCCTTTCGACAGCACAGAATGGATGACAATGCGGGCAGATCTTACAGAACAATTATCGATAGACCAATTAAATAGATATTTTGAAGAAGAGCAAAGTGCATATCATACCGGAAGTCGTGTCTTTTACGTCCCAACTTTTTATGGGTTTGGTAAGGTCGCATAATAGTTCAATTCCCCACCCAAATGTGTTTATATTCATAACCTTTTAAAATCTGTTCTTTAAATTTCTCTTGCCAAACAAATGTAAAACGGCTATAATACATTTTGTCATCGGGGCGTGGCGCAGTCCGGATAGCGCGCTTGCATGGGGTGTAAGAGGCCCTGGGTTCGAATCCCAGCGCCCCGACTAAAAACCGCAGTTTAGAAGCGGTTTTTAATTTTAAATAGGCTCGAAACTCGTAGACAATTTTGAAATTCCTTTAACCTACTAAAATATTTTATTCAAAATTTGTTTTGACCACCCTTTGGCATCTTAAGTTAAGGTAAACTTTTAAAAACTACTACGCTTGTTTTAGATTGATTTTCACCAGGCGTTAAATTTAAAAAGCCAAAAATAATTTGTTATTGTTTTACGCAAATAAACGCTGAATAAAAATAAGGAGAACATCAAAATGGAATCAACTTTTCGAATTGCGTTTCTTGGAGCAGGGGGAATTGCACACGCCCATGCTTATGCGCTTGATAACCTTCATTATTATTATGCCGATGCGCCTTCATTTGAAAAAGTGATTGTTGCCTCCCCAACACCTGCCAGCAGAGAGGCATTTGCCAAGCGCTTTGGGTTCAGCGTAGCAATGCACCCCAATGATATTTGGAATAGAGAAGATATCGATACTTTATATATTTTAGGTACGAACGAAACCCACACTGAACAACTTTTAAGGGCGATTAAAAAACCAAATATTAAAAGAATCTATATAGAAAAGCCAATTGCCACCTCTAAGGGTGAATTGGCTGAACTCGAAGCCATTGACATATCAGAGCTTGATAAATTTATCATGGTAGGGCTTCAATATTTACAAAAATCAGCTATTAGAAAAGCCATCGATCATTGGCGAACAGGTGTTTTTGGTGTACCTGTCCACTTTAGGGTTGAATACTTACACAGCAGCTATCTTGACCCTGCCTACCGAAAGAAGAATTACACGCGGTTTCAACAAATTCCACGTAATGGTGCCGCGGTTGACCTGGGTCCGCATATTTTGAGTTTGTTGCTTGCCTTTTTAGGCGAAAACCTAAGCGTTAAATCAGCATTCGCCAGTGGTTACTTTGACGATGTTCCCCCAAATTCTGATTTGTGTACGACCGCTATCATTGAAGATCGCACATCAGGCGCGGTTGGTACCTTCCTTGCCAGTCGAATCTCTCAAGGGACTGGTGACCATCTATCTATTGATATCTACGGCACACAGGGATCATTACGATTCAATACTAATATGCCCGACACTTATGAAACCTACAATCCCCAAGGTGGTTGGCAGCGCCATGAACCGATGAGTGATTACCTACCCTCATCCAAATTTTCTTCAATCTATGTGCCGTCAGGGTGGCTGCGCGCTCTCGTTCATAATCATTATCTTTTTCTCGGTGGGACTCCCAGCATCAGTTTTATCCCAGATTTAAAGCATGGGATTTTAGTTCAGAAATTAATTCAAGAAATCGCTGAACAACTTCGACAATGATTGGTTCTTGAATTAGTGGATAAATATGATTAATATTTAGAGGTTAATTTTGCGAATCAAGTTGACCAAATTTTCTCCATCATAAAGGATGATTGGTTTATCATCAACCCATGCTTTCGCCCCTTTGGTAAAAGTACCTGTCGTCATTAAATAAGCCCCATTAGCACCTTCATGCTGCATGGTGCCATACAAATCACGAATTACAGGCTCCCCTACCGATCCTTTGTAGCGTTTACATTGAACAACCCATTTTTCTCCAGAGCTGTTCGTAACCACAATATCAATTCCATGGTCAGAATTCCCACCCACTACGTCTACACCATGCCCATGGGCTTCAAACAATTTCGATATAATCAGTTCGAAATCATCTGGAGATAATGTTTTTAAGTCTTCCAATCTTCTCGCTTTAGCAAGCTTTATCCAACCTAATCGCCAATGCCAAAGAAACCAGCCTATCGTAAGGCAACCCGTTATCACGCCTAAAAGAATAAATGCGGTCTGGTTGATTTTTTCAGAAAGAAAATAAAAAGGTTTATGCTTTTGCCAAAGGAAAAATAACCACATTGCTCCAACGCTACACCAGGCAATAAAAACAGAACGTATCGCAAGAAAAAACCGATGTATAAAAGGTAACCCCTTTTCTCGCAAAGGAATGATCCCTATAAAGATAATCAGCGGCCAGAAAGGGTAAATTATCGAAAATAAGGCAATTAAACTTTGAATTATGATCGGATTGTCCTTATAAAATAAATCGGTGAGTTCATTTGATCAACTTAGAATTTTACCATGCCCAATTGCGAAGAGTTTTTTATCGTTATCTTTTGCCTTAATAGTGACAAGGTGATGGTAACATGCTAAAATTTATCATGTGGGAACGAAACAATTAAATATTTCGTCCACATTAAGTAACAGGTGATTGCTATTATGAATGGATGGTATTCAATGAAAAAAATCTCTTTATTGCTTATTCTATTGCTTACGTTTTTATTAACCAGTTGTAATTTGCCCTGGTCAAATAATGAGCCTGCTCTCGATCCGGATGATGCCATGGCAACCGAAATTGTTAGGATTTTAACGGGCACTCCAATCCAGCTTGAGCCAGAGCCTACAGATGATCATAAACAAGTCGAAGAAACTCAAGAAGTTGAGACAAGCGAAACAGAAAAAGTTGTCGAAACAACTGAGGCAACCCCTGCCCCTACTGACATCCCAGCACCCACGCCAACTGCAACCTTGGCCGATTCTGATCCTACACAAGGCCTTGGTGAGCCAACCTGGGTAGATAACATGGATAATGGCGATAATTGGCCCACAGGATATAACGAGTTTACTACAATCGAATTTAAAGATGGTTTCTTAAAGCTTGGGGCTCGAACAGAATTTGATGGATGGAGAATTTCATGGCCAATCATCGACGATTTTTATTTAGAGTCGACGCTTGAAACCCCTGCATGTAAAAATGACGATCGTTTTGGGATGATATTCCGAGGAACTGTGGACGCCAATATAAGCAAAATATACATGTTTGGGCTTACCTGCGATGGGAGGTACAGTCTCCGGCGATGGAATGGCGTTAGTATGGATTCTCTCGTTGCCTGGACTTCACACGATGCTATTGAAGCTGGTCCCGAAAAGGTCAACAAACTCGGTGTGATGGCTCGTGGAGCGGATATTTCTTTGTTCATCAACGGGCAAAAAGTTAATGATGTTAAAGATTCAAGCTATTTAGAAGGTCAATTCGGGTTCTTTGTTGGTGGTGATAACGTTGAGAACTTTACAGTATGGGTTGACCAAATCCGTTATTGGATTAATCCATAATTCGCTGCTAATCGATTAACCATCATCGTTATATAACCATGCCTGATTACAAAGACATTCGTCAACTCATCCCCGAGTCAACCAAAGACATCCTAAACCCAATTTGGGATCGGCTTCCTGAAGATGAAAAAGAAGCCCTCAAAGAAAAGTTTGAGGGCTTACCTTTAGATTTCAACCTGATGAACATGCTTTTGGATCTCACAGTAATCCAAATGAAAATTGCTGTCGGGCATAAAAGCAAAGTAACAATCGTTGGCCCTGCAAATGTAGGTAAATCAACGCTTTATAACCGTTTGATTCGCGAAAAAAGCGATAAAGCCGAAGTGAGCCCCGTACCCGGCACAACCCGCATCAACCAGCTAGCCGATGCCGGCATCTTCCATATTATCGACACCCCCGGCGCTGACGCCGTCGGTTATGTTGGTGAACAGGAAAAAGAAGAAGCTCTCAGCGCTGCTCAAGAGGCAGATTTTCTAATCATTATTTTTGATGCAATTCAAGGCATCAAAGATGGTGAACTTGGTCTTTATAATCAGCTAATGGCTTTGAAGAAACCACACCTCGTATTGCTAAACAAGATCGACCTTGTAGGTGCGAAACACGAGGGTTCGGTAATACAGAAAGCTGCCAACAATCTTGGTTTAGATCCATCAAAAATTATTCCTGTTTCAGCAAAACGAGGTCTTAATATTTCTAAAGTTTTAATGGGAATTGTCATTGCTGATCCAGAAATGCTAATTCCTTTGGCACAAGCGTTACCTCAGTATCGTTGGAGTTTAGTTTGGCGGGTCATTGTCACTTCTGCTACTATTTCAGGTGTCATAGCTTTAGTGCCCCTGCCTTTGATCGACTTTGTCCCCTTAATCGCAAACCAGGTCACCATGGTTCTTAGTGTCGCTCGAATTCACAACTATAAAATCACCCCAAAACGGACAAAGGAGTTACTTGCATCCTTTGGTGTCGGATTACTTGCTCGCACGTTATTCCAACAATTAAGTAAACTGGGTGGTGTCCCTGGGTGGCTGCTCTCAGCAGCAATTGCTGCTTCCACCACAGTGGCCATTGGGTATGCAGCCTCTGTTTGGTTCGAAAAAGGGGAACATATTAGCCAGGAAGCTTTTAATAATCTAACTAAAAACTTGACCAAAGAGCTTACTACGAAATTGAAACAAGTTTTAAAACGTAAGCCTTCTAAAAAACGTTTCGAACAGGTTTTAGAAGAATCTCTCGAGCAAACAGGATTAGACGACTTAGAGAAAATTGATCAATCCACCAGGGACGGTCTTTAATAAAAAAAGACCATCGAATTTTTGATGGTCTTTATCAATTCTTTTTAATAACCTTTAAATCAACCCCAGCTGTTTTCCGATTTTTTCGAATACTTCTAAAACTTGTTCAAGCTGCGCAGTGGTATGAGTCGCCATATAACTGGTACGCAGTAATTGCCTGCCGGGTGAAACCGCTGGTGAGATGACTGGGTTCACAAACACACCGTTTTCAAAAAGCAATTTCCATGCCAAAAAAGTCAGCTCATCATCGCCAATGATAATTGGTATCACGGGCGTAACTGAATCGCCGATATCAAAACCCAGTCGTTTATATTCAACCCGCATTTTATCACCAACATCATTGACTCGCTGCACTCTTTCGGGTTCTTGTCTCATAATTTCTAAAGCAGCCAGAGCAGCAGCCGCATTAGAGGGGGGAATACTGGCACTGAAAATTAGGCTGCGTGCCCGATGCTTGATGAAGTCTACGACATCAAAATCGCCTGCAATAAAACCGCCCAATGACGCAAAGGATTTGCTAAAAGTGGACATAATTAAGTCGACATCGTCAGTCATCCCGAAGTGTGCAGCGGTCCCTCTTCCACCTCCCAATACCCCCATCGCATGGGCATCGTCGACCATCAACCGGGCACCATATTCTTTACACAGTGGAACCAGCTCGGGCAGAGGAGCGATATCTCCCTCCATGCTAAATAATCCATCGACGACCACCAACTTACCATGTTCGGCTGGCAAGCTTTCTAAAACATGTTTTAAGTGCGCCATATCATTGTGTTGATAACGTTGAATTTTTGCCCCGCTCAAAAAAGCGCCATCAACAATACTTGCGTGATCCTCCTTATCAAGGATAACGAATTCTCCTCGTCCAACGATAGAACTAATCGTGCCGAGGTTTACTTGCATACCTGTTGAAAAAACCAGTGCACTTTCTTTTCCAACCCAATTCGCCAATTCAGCTTCCAGGGTTTCGTGTAAGGTCATGTTTCCATTTAAGAATCGAGACCCGGTACAGCTTGTTCCGTAGCGTTTAATCGCATCAATAGCAGCTTGTTGAACCTTAGGATGTTTCGTCAATCCCAGATAATTATTAGAACCGCACATGATGATCTTACGCCCCTGGTATGTAACCTCAGTACCCTCATTTTCATCCAAAGGGATGAAATATGGATAAGTTCCAGCTGCTTTCGCGTCTTTCACTTCAGAATAATGATAGCATTTTTCAAAAACATCCATAAAACCTCTTCTTAATAAAATAATTTTCTGTGATAAATCCGAAAAATATCTCTTAATCGATTATTAAATAGTCTATTAATTTCGATACACTATTAATTAAACAATAAAATCAATATTAAGTTGCGAATTATCTCTAAAAAGTTAATAACTTGTAAAGTTATGCAAATACTACTTCTTGCCCTCTTTTATTTATTTAGTCTTTCGAAAGCATAAGTTTATTGTTTCGTTTACCTTCCCCATTACTTAATTAGATACTTATTTTTATAAGGCGAACCGTCCATTTTAAAAGTGTTGGAAGGGTTTCCCATCTGCTTGTAGTGTTTTCATACGCACTATCAACCCTATTAAAATCAGGTATAATAAACCAGTTGTTTAGGGGATTCAGTAGATAAGCGTTATTAAGGTGTTTTTTGTCATTTGTTACAAAATATATGCCTACGCTAATAATAAGTGATTATTAAAGTAAAGGTATTAAATGACCGCCAATAAGATTGCAAAAATTGGGATAATTGGAACAGGTTTTGTGGGTAATGGGCTAAAAAGAACTATCAACCTCATGACAGATATGAAAGTTTCTTGCATATTAACACAAAGGAACCTGGACGACTTCACTGATCAAGAAATCTATACCAATTCTGTGCAACAACTCATTGATAATAGCGATTTGGTAGTCGAATGCAATGGTGACCCAATTTATGCTACCGATGTTCTTTTTGACGTCATGGAAGCCGGCCTTAAAGTGGTGACAGAAGATGCCGAATTGCATATCACTTCTGGCAGCTATTTATCTACAAAGGGATTTATAACCGAAGCAGAAGGCGACCAGCCTGGTGTATTAGCTTCTTTGAATAGAAGTGTTATTAGCATGGGCTTTAAACCAATGGTCTATGGCAATCTAAAGGGGTTTTTAAATCTACATCCAACGCGAGAAGAAATGAAATATTGGGCAGATGTCCAAGGTATTTCACTTGAACAAGTTACCGGTTTTACTGATGGAACAAAAGTGAATATTGAGCAAGCACTTGTTGCGAATGGCTTGGGTGCTGTTATCGCAAAACCTGGGATGTATGGCATCGAGAGCAAAGATCTCATTAAAGATTCGAAAAAGCTTGCTTCATATGCAAAGAAAATTGGCAAACCGATCAGTGACTATTTACTTCAAAGTCCGCATGCAAAGGAAAAGTTTCCACCTGGTGTTTTTATCACCGCAGAATACGACCAGGAACAGGCAGAAGCTTTAGAGTATTTAAAACTGGGCAAAGGGCCCTATTACACCCTCATCCGAAATTATCACTTAGTCCATCTTGAAATTCCCACAACAATAAGACAGGCACTGAGAGGGCAAGGTGTCCTCCTTGATAATAGTTTACAGCCTACAGCCAGTGTGTGTACCATTGCTAAAATACCACTAAAGCCTGGAACAATATTAAACAGAAGCGACCGGAATTTTTTTGTGCGTGGCGAAGCGATAAATATTGCAGATCATCCAGGTCATGTCCCAATTGGTTTAGTAAATAATATCGTCATTAAGCACAAGGTTGAGCCAGGTCAAATACTAAAGTTTGACGATATCGAAATTCAAGAATCAAAGGCTTTTAATGCCTGGCGATTCACCTTGAATCTTCTAAATTAAAATAATCATGTACGCAGCAAGTGCGCCTTATTCAAAAAAACAACTTAAATTGCTTTAACTAATAGCGTGGTTTGTTTTTTAATTATTCAGCTATGGGTTGAATCTGTCCCTTGAAAACTCTATAATTCATTGTAACAGTTCGAAAACTTTAAAAAGGAATAATTAAATGAAAACTTATCATATTTCACCATTGCTATTTCTATTCGCAATTATCTTATCCAGTTGTAGCCCCAAGCTTGATCAACAACCATCTGAAGGGTTAATCGCCACCGAGGTTAGCCTGATATTAACTGAAACGGCTGTTCACGTTGAAATTGAACCCAGCTCAACTTCACAACCAACACAGACGCCTATACCTACTGAGACGACTCCACAAGAAGAAAAAACACCAACTTCTACACCTCTGCCTACCGAAACGCCAACCAGCATGCCTGATGAAAACGACCCAGAGCAGCTACTTGGCATCCCTACCGGGATATATGATTTTGATGGCGCAGCCAGCCCCTGGGATTTCGTATCAGCTCAGGCTCTTTTTAAAACAGAAAACGGTTATTTAAATTTAACAGCGCGAGAAAATCCAAATTGGAATAATTGGTGGGTTTCAAGCCCCACATTGAAGAATGCATATGTCGAAGCGACGATAGAAATGCCCAAATGTTCGGGTGCAGATCGATTTGGGCTGGCGGTCCGTGCCAGTTCAGACGGGCAAAGTTTTTATTTTATGAGCATCACCTGTGATGGTCGCTGGGGATTTTTTAGAATGGGCAACGATGTCGTTATCTCTGAACTTAGCCAATTTCAAACAGCTATGCCCTTAGAGTCTGGGCTTAGCCAGCCACATCGGGTTGGTATTTGGATGAGCGGACCAGATTTTACATTTTATATCGACGGTATTGAAGTTGGCAAGGTTGTTGATAAAGCTCATCTTGACTCAGGGTTAACAGGTTTCTTAATTGCCTATTCAAATACACCCGGGTTTACCACAAAAGTTAATTCCCTCAAATACTGGAGTCTTCCGTAATCCAAATTATAATTTAACAACCTTCTTTTATATTATAAAAAGCCAGGGCTAACCTCGGCTTTTTTGAACCTTATTCAATCTTCAATCCTCGTCCATGATTGAAAGATAATTAAGCAAACAATTAGGATTGCCCACTATGGAAATTATTCAAATAACATTAAAGGATCATCGCCTTCAAAACGCATTCATCGAATTCCCTTTTAAACTTTATCGAAATACACCTCAGTGGGTGCCACCTTTAAAAATCGATATGCGCCAGGTTTTCAAACCCAATTATGCTTTCTATCAATATGGTGAGGCAGCTTTTTTCCTGGCCATTTCCAAATCAGGAGAAGTTCTTGGCCGTATTGCAGTAGCAAATAACCGTCGTTATAACGATTTTCATAAAACGAAAACCGCATTCTTTTATTATTTTGAATGTATTGAAGATCGCCAGATCGCTGAAGCTTTATTTGCCAAACTGTTCAATTGGGCACGTAAGCAAGGGCTTAACCGTGTTTTAGGTCCTAAAGGCTTCACCGTTCTTGATGGCTTCGGATTATTAATTGAAGGTTTTGCACACCGCCCTGCTTTTGGGCAGGCTTATAACCCACCCTATTACCCTGCGCTTGTAGAGGCCCAGGGTTTTTCCAAAGTTAGTGACAATTTCTCCGCATGGGTCGATAAAAGCGTTGAAGTACCTGAAAAAATTGCCAGGGCAGCCGCGCTGGTTAAAAAAAGAATGGGCTTTTCTGTCCCTTTGTTCAAATCAAAAGGCGATTTGCGTAAAATAGTAGGCGACTTACAAAAACTCTACAATGAGTCTTTGGCTGCCCCCGCTGGGAACCCACCCATCACTGATGAAGATATGGCTATTTTGGTCAAACAACTATTATGGATCGCAGACCCTCGGTTAATTAAAATAATTTATAAAGATGGGAAAACTATTGGTTGGTTACTTGTTTACCCAGATATTGGGGCTGCTCTCCAGCGAATTAATGGCCGATTATTCCCTTTTGGATGGCTACAAATTTTACTCGAGAGCAAGCGCTCTCATTGGGTTGATATGAATGGAATCGGAATTGTTGAAGAATATCAACGATATGGTGCAACCGCCGTCCTTTACCAGGAGTTTTATCAAAGTATTATGGAATCCGACCAGTACAATTACGCAGAGATTCTTCAAATCCGTGAAGACAATATTAATTCTCTGATGGAAGTTGCAAACATTAACGTGCATTTTCATAAAAAGCACCGGTTATACGAAAAAGTTCTATAATTGACATGGGTAGACAGAAAATTTCTTATTCTTAACGGGCTCAACTATATTATTAAATATTCATAGCAATATGAAATTTTTAAAAACGTGTTTACCAACACCCATTGACATAAAATTTAGCTTCATGTTATACTACTGGTATGACCACTTACCAGTTAGGACCTAATGGCAATAATAGTTTCTACCAAGTTGCTAAACCTACAGAAATCGCAGAGGAGCGACTGCTTACAGCAATTCTCGATAAAGTTTTCCCCGTTAACTCTGCTCTTCCAGGCGAAAGAGATCTTGCTGCTCAATTAGGTGTCACCCGCCCAACCTTGCGCGAAACCCTGCAACGACTCGAACGAGATGGTTGGGTTGAAATTTCGCAAGGTAAGCCTACCCGGGTAAAAGATTATTTTAAAGAAGGCAACCTGGGCGTTCTCAAAACAATCGCTCGTTTTCCAGAACATTTCCCAGATAATTTCATACTCGATTTATTAACGGTTCGTTTGTCGATGGCACCCACCTACACCACACTGGCTATTGAAAAATCTCCACAAGAAGTTGAATTATTTTTAAACAATTTACCAAGTCTACAAGATGATCCACTCAAATGGGGAGCCTTTGATTGGGAGCTTCACTACACGCTAACCGTTTTAAGCGAAAACCCTGTTTTTGTTATGATTTTAAATGGCTTTAAAGATCTCTACCATCAGTTGGCGCCGCTGTATTTTGAAGTTAACGCCGCTCGCCAGCATTCACACCATTTTTATCAAAGTCTTTCGCAAGCAGCACATATGTATAACCCAAATCAGGCCAGGATATTAACAGACATGGTCATGCGCGAAAGCATAATTTTTTGGAAACAGATAAAAATATCTTAATAAGGTATTAGGAGGATATGATGAAAAGAATTCAAGGTTGGGGCAATGTTGAAACAGATTACCCGGTTCCCGAACCTGCTCGGGTATACCTTGAAAAAGTCGTTGGTAAACCGTTACAGCTTCAGAACATGCCGGTAATTGATTTACTCAAAAAAATACCACCCAGCAGGTTACCCCAGCACCCATTAATAACAACACAGCCCGAGGATCGGCTTCGCCACGCACGCGGTCAATCTCTTAACGATTGGATTGACATGAATGATGGGTTGGTTAATACATTTCCCGATGGGGTGGCTTATCCAGAAACAGAGACTGATGTTAGAGACCTGATTGAATTGGCATTAGCTGAAAATATTAATTTAATTCCCTATGGCGGCGGATCCAGTGTGGTAGGGCATCTCACCCCACCCGATGAAGGGCCGCCTACTCTAAGTGTTAACCTCGCTAAAATGAACAAATTAATCCATTTGAATGAAATAAACAATGAAGCAACTTTTAGCGCTGGCGTCAGCGGTCCACAACTTGAAGCGCAGCTGAAACAATATGGTTACACCCTGGGGCATTTCCCGCAATCCTGGGAATATTCTACGCTTGGCGGATGGATCGTCACTCGTTCTGTCGGGCAACAATCTTATCATTACGGTCGAATTGAACCTCTTTTCGTTACTGGGCACTTAGAAACGCCCTCCGGTCCGCTCAATTTGCCCCACTTTCCAAAGAGTGCGGCAGGACCAGACCTTCGTCACTTGGTGCTCGGGTCAGAAGCCCGTTTAGGGGTTCTTACCCAGGCAACGATGCGCATTCGCCCCTTACCTGAAGAAGAGCATTTTTACGCTGCTTTCTTCCCCAATTTCGAGATCGCTTTGGAAGCCGTTCGAAAGATTGCTCAGGGTGAATTTAATCTTTCTATGGTCAGATTAAGCGATCCACAGGAAACTGAAACGACATTTCAGCTTTCTGGCGAAGAAAAGCTGGTGAGATTGGCTAAGGCAGGCTTAAATTTATTTGGGCTCGGTGAAAACCGCTGTATGCTCATCTATGGATTAACAGGCTCTAAAGTACAAAACAACCTTGCTGATCGACAGCTTGCGCATATCGTGCGCGCCCACCAAGGAATGATGATTAAGTTCTACTTGGGTGAAGCCTGGATGGAAAAACGGTTTCTTACCCCGTATTTGCGAAACACACTATGGGATTTAGGCTACGCACTTGACACACTTGAAACTTCACTGCCCTGGGACGAGATCTCTCATGGACGCCAGGCAATTGTAAATGCAATAACACAGGCATACGAAAGTGAAAACGAGGTTCCGCTGGTCTTCAGCCATATTTCTCACGTCTATACCAATGGCGGTTCGATATATGTAACCTACCTTTTCAGACGTGCACAAGACCCTCATCAAACCCTGGAGCGTTGGCAGAAAATGAAACGTGCTGCCAGCCAATGCATCGTTGAACTTGGCGGGACGATTTCACATCAACACGGGGTGGGCATCGACCATAAATCCTACCTGCCTGTTGAAAAAGGACAGTTGGGAATTGAGATTATCAAAAATACAATAAAAACTGTGGACCCACACCATGTTATGAATCGTGGCAAACTGGTTGATTTTAAATAGTCTAAAGGGGTTTTTATGCTCACACAATCCTGGCGAGAAGACACCTGGTCAGATATAGACCAGAATTGGGATATTATCGTCATTGGGGGTGGTATCACCGGTGCAGGTATTTTTAATATGGCTGCACAAAAGGGATTACAAGTTTTATTATTGGAAGGCAACGACTTTGCCTTTGGAACCTCAAGCCGTTCGTCAAAGTTGGTGCATGGTGGCATTCGCTACCTTCGAAACCGGCAATTTGACGTCGTCAGTGAATCTGTCAAAGAACGCGATCGAATGTTGCATGAGGCGCAGGGTTTGGTCGATCCGCTTGCCTTCGTTTTCCCAAGTTATATTGGCCGATCCGACGAAATAAAGATGATGAAGCTAGGGGTAATCCTGTATGATTTGTTAGTCCCCAGGTGGAAGCACCGTACACTTAACCAAAATCAAGCTGCAGCAGCTCTCCCCGCTTTGGGCTCGCAAAACGTAATCGGGGGGGTTGAATATTACGATGCTCGCGTTGATGATTCACAACTCGTACTGCGAGTGATTATGGATGGCATCCGTTTTGGCGGTGCTGCCATCAATTACGCCAAGGTCATTGGTCTATGCAAAGCAAATAATGGGGAGGTTGAGGGCGTTATTATTCAAGATCAAACTAACACATTAAATCCTTCCCAAATTGAGGTTAAAAGCAAGGTTATCATAAATGCAACAGGTCCCTGGTCAGATTTGCTCCGAGAACAAATAAATGGCCAGCCAAAATTGCGTAGATTGCGTGGCAGCCATTTACTGTTTTCTCAGCAAACTATTCCGCTTAACGCGGCAATGACGATGTTACATCCGCGAGATAATCGTGCATTATTCGCTATCCCTTGGGAAAATCGCACTTTAATTGGTACAACAGACCTTGACCATTCTCTCTGTGAAGATGAAACACGTATCACCCAAGAGGAAGTCGATTATCTCTTAGAAGCAGCGAATCACGCATTCCCAGGCTACCAGGTAACTGAAGACGATGTAATATCGACTTTTTCGGGCCTTCGACCTGTAATCAACACCTATGCAGCAACGCCTTCTTTAGAATCTCGCTCACACAAAATTTGGGAAGAAGATGGCCTTATCAGCATCGCCGGCGGAAAATTAACCATCTTTCGTGTCATGGCAGCCGATGTCCTCAATCATTGTTCCCCCAACTTGCCATCAACTCCTAAGTTCAACCACCGGGCGCCCTGTTTTATTTCACCACAAGTAAGGACTAACGAAGATCTTTCTAACCCAAATTGGGTCATGATGGCGGGCCGTCTGGGCTTAGATGTTCACAGGTTTTTTCAAGAATCCAATCCGGATGATCTTTTCCCGATTGACCCTATCCCACTTTTGTGGGCGGAATTGCCATGGGCAGCAAAAAATGAAGCTGTCGTTCATTTAGATGATCTGCTCTTACGACGCGTACGATTAGGCTTGTTGTTACCAGACGGTGGTTTAGATCTTCTCGACAAAATCAAAGCTCGCGTACAGTTGCAATTGGGTTGGTCAGATACCATTTGGAATCAAGAAGTTCGTCGATATCATAAAATTTGGAGCGAAAATTACTCGCTCCCAAAATAATCCTCGTTGATAGCTAACACAAGTTCAAATTTGGTTTATGATATACAGGTATTCATAATTAAGTTACTGAACTTCGGAGGATTTTATGGCAGATGAACACATCCTGGCAATTGATAATGGGACGCAAAGCGTCCGCGCCTTAATTTTCGACTTAAGGGGAAATATGATCGCAAAAAATCGCGTTCCTATTCAACCTTATTATTCGCAACGTCCAGGGTGGGCTGAACAAGACCCCGAAGTTTTCTGGAGTGGTGTCTGTGAGGCGTGCCAGGGCCTGTGGGAAATGGAAGGCGTGGATAAATCTGCAATCGTAGGGGTCGGGTTAACCACGCAACGTTCTACTCTAATTAATTTAGATGAACATCAACAACCTTTACGCCCAGCGATGGTTTGGCTCGATCAACGGCGCACAGAAACTCTGCCTCCCGTAGGCGGTTTATGGGGCGTTTTATTCAAATTGGCAAATATTCAGGATACCGTGGCATACTTCCAAGCAGAAGCAGAAGCAAATTGGATCAAAACGAACCAGCCAGAAATATGGAATAAAACTGATAAGTTTGTTTTTCTCTCGGGTTACCTAACTTACAAACTCGTAGGGAAACTGGTTGATTCTGTTGGATGCCAAGTAGGATATGTCCCTTTTGATTACAAAAATCAAAATTGGGCTAAACCATCAGATTGGAAATGGCGTGCTGTAAATATCGAGAGAGAGAAATTAATAGACCTCGTCCAACCTGCGCAGTTGTTGGGATATATCACTAAAGGAGCATCTGAAGCCTCTGGAATCCCAGAAAACCTGCCTTTAATTGCTACAGCCGCAGATAAGGCAACCGAAGTCATCGGGGCAGGATGCCTCGAATCTCATATTGGCTGTTTAAGCTTTGGAACAACTGCCACCATCAACACAACACATCAAAAATACATTGAGGTCATTCCGTTAGTTCCCCCCTATCCTTCCGCTGTTCCCGGTGCATACTCGCTTGAAGTTCAAATTTACCGCGGGTTTTGGATGGTTAGTTGGTTTAAAGAGGAATTCGGGCTAGTAGAAAGGCGCGAGGCAGAATTACGGGGTGTAGAACCAGAAGTATTATTTGATGAACTCCTCCAAACTGAACCACCCGGTGCTGAAGGATTAATCTTACAGCCCTATTGGTCACCAGGAGTTAAAATCCCTGGCCCAGAAGCTAAAGGCGCGGTAATTGGGTTTGGTGATGTCCATACCCGGGCTCATTTTTATCGTGCAATTATCGAGGGCCTGGGTTATGCCCTGTTAGAAGGAATGGAACGAACAGAAAAACGCTCTCATGTGCCGATCACAGCCCTTAGAGTTGCTGGCGGGGGAAGTCAAAGCCCTGGTGTAATGCAAATTACAGCGGATATCTTCGGGCTTCCAGTAACCCGCCCCCATGTTTATGAGGCCTCGGGGTTAGGCGCTGCCATAGATGTGGCAGTAGGCTTAAACCTTCACCCCGATTTTTCAAGCGCAGTCAACGACATGACCCACCTGGGTGACACTTTCGAACCAAATCTACAACGACATCAACTTTATCGCAACCTATACGAAAAGGTTTATAAGAAAATGTACAAGCGTTTACAGCCACTTTACAATGAAATCAGGGATATCCTTTCTGACGAATAGGTTTGTGTTAACCAAAGAATTTTAATTTGATATCCCTCAAACAACTTCAAGAAAGGTGCCATTCCACAACCGATGATAAGACCAGAAATAAGCCAACAAATCACTTTTTTACATACGCAAAACCTAAAGGAAACGCGGCACTTTTATTTGGATATATTAGGCTTGCCCTTAGCACGTGAGCAAAGCAACTGCTTGATTTTTAAAGTAACAGAAGGTGCATTTCTTGGGTTTTGTGAGCATATTGAACCCATTTCAACGGGCAGAAAAGTGATTCTCACGCTGGTAAGCGAAGATGTTGATGGCTGGTATCAGCGATTGAAAAATTTTAGCAATCAACTGATAAACCCACCGGTCGCAAATACGAATTATGAAATTTATCATTTTTTTATTCTCGATCCCAACGGGTACTGGATTGAGATTCAAAGGTTCGATAAGCCTTTGATATAATTAACAATGACGATAAAGGTAAAATCAATTAACCCAATTACCTTTATTTAAAAGGTAAGATGGGAAAATATAAGAGAAAAAATGGGTAAATATTCACTCCCTTATGGTTTTCAAAATCTGGACATAATTATTCCCGACGGCATTAAAGTTGACGTCCTTGAACCCGAAGTTGACCCACCCTTAGAAGATCCTTACCAAGCAATTTTAACAGCGCTGCATTCGCCAATGGGTAAGGCCGCCTGGGCTGATTTTCAAAATGCAAAAACAATCGGGATTGCGATCAACGATAAGACCCGCCCAATATCCAATCCAAACCCTATCGTCCCCTTATTAGAATTCCTGGCACATTTAGGGTTTCGACCCGAACAAATTACACTTTTTGTTGCCAGCGGCACCCACACCCCAATGGCGTCAGATGAAGTCCTTCAACTCGTAGGGAGTTCCATTGCAGATCGCTATAAAATTCTTGTTCACGATTGTGACCATTCACCCATGGTTGATCTGGGACCCAGTTATTTAGGTAACCCAATTCAAATAAATGCCGATTTCTATCACTGCGATTTAAAAATTGCGGTTGGCAACATCGAACCACACCACTTTATGGGCTTTTCAGGCGGCGTAAAAACCGCAGCAATTGGATTGGCAAGCCGTGAGACGATCGAACCTAACCACGCGATGCTCACGCATCCCCAGGCTAAAACAGGTGTTTACGACGAAAACCCCCTTCGCAAGGAAGTGGAAGAAATTGGACAGAAGGCAGGCGTTCAGTTTTGTTTAAGTACGATCCTATCAGAAAGCAAACAAATCCAGCATGTATTTTTCGGCGATCCGCTTGCGGTGATGTCAGCGGCAATTCCGGTCGTCAGACGTTTGTTCGGTGTTACAGTGCCCTTGGCTTATGACTTAGTCATCACCTCACCAGGGGGGATGCCGAAAGATATTAATCTTTATCAAAGTCAAAAAGCTATAACCCATGCTGCAAGAATCACACGAGATGGCGGTTGGGTCATTTTAGTTGCCGCTTGCCCTGAAGGTTCTGGCAGTCAACCTTACGAGGATTATATAACCACAGCAGATTCCCACCAGAAAATTATTGAACATTTTGCGAAAGGGTTCTTCAAAGTAGGTCCGCATAAGGCTTTGCAAATTGCCAAAGAAGCTGTTCGAATAAATATTATTTTAGTCTCCGATCAACCACAACAAATTGTAGAAAGCTGGAAGTTAACGCCCAGCAATCCTCATGCAGTGAATACCTTACTACAAGATATCCTTTCCAAATTAACGGGCAACGCTCGAATCGCAATCCTTCCCGCTGGCACACGAACGATGACAGAGGTAAAAAATGGCTGAAAATCTTTTTATTAAAAATCTACAACTCCCTGGAGATGACTTTTTCTTTGCTGGGAATTCAACTGGCATTTTATTGATTCATGGGTTCACCGCAACAACCGCAGAAGTTCGACCTCTGGCAGAAATACTTCATGCCGAAGGTTACACCGTAGCCGGCCCTCTCTTGCCAGGCCATGGTACACACCCAGATGATATGAACCGTGCCACTTGGGCGATGTGGGTGGAAAAAACCAAGCAAGTTTATGAAAAATTGCTCGGTCAATGTCAACAAGTGTTTGTTGGCGGCGAGTCTATGGGTGCTTTATTAGCGCTTGAACTGGCACTTCAACACCCCGAGACACGCGGATTAATATTATTTGCCCCAGCGATAAAAGTTCCAGGTCTTTGGCGTTCTCGTCTGGTGTATCCTTTTATTAAATACCTAAAAAAGCCCGATACAGATGATGGTTTAGCTTGGAAAGGCTACAATGTCACGCCGATCAAAGCAAGCGCCGAGCTGCACAAATTGCAAAAACAGGTTCAGCAACGCTTACCTTCTATCAATCAACCCGCCCTCATTTTTACCGGTGAATACGACAAAACAATTGCCCCAGAATCAGGCCAAATTATTATGGATGGCATTAGCTCCACCCAAAAACAATTAATTCATATGATGCATTCTTCGCATTGCATCATCTTGGACCGCGAATTAAATCAGGTCGCAAATTTAGTAAAAGTCTTTATTGAAGAAAATTGTTAATATATTAAAAATACGCTTAATTTTCCCCGCACAAAGCAACTTTTCAATTAGATAATAATCAAACAATTGACATCTACAAATATCGCGGTAAACTTCTTATTTGAAAGATCAACCTTTTTTACTACCCTATGGTGAAAAATAGACCCGAGAGAGCATATCGCTCGTTCGTGATTTAAACTATTAAAAGCGCCAGGTCCGTGTTCAAAAATATAAATACTTTGAGCGCAGCATATCTGGAGAGGAATAATTGTGTCTGATAATGCTTATTATGATCTTGATTTAAGCCAAACCGTAAGCAAAAACCGATTGGTCGGCTTATGGAAAATGATGAAGGGCTATCGTTGGTTGTATTTTGGAGCCACAGCAGCCCTGGCAGTTGCTACCGTTTCGCGTACAGGGGTTTATCTTGTTTTACGGCGTTTCATCGATGACGTAATTCTTGCGGGCAACTTCGGAAAAGATTTAATCCTTATCCTGTTGATGTTTGTAGGACTCACCTTACTGCAAGGTAGCTTTACTTTTGTATCTGGATGGTTGGCAACGAAAACATCTGAAGGGGTAACCCGGCGACTGCGTAATTATTTATTCGATCATCTACAGCGGTTGCCTTATGCTTACCATGCTGAAGCAAAAACAGGCGATTTAGTATCACGAGCTTCATCGGATATTGACGCCGTTAATCGTTTTTATAGCGACCAGGCAATAGGAATTGGTCGAATTATTTTAGTTTTTACAGTCAATTTCGTTGCGATTTTACAACTCGATACCCGCTTGGCATTAATATCTATTGTTGCCGTTCCGGCAATAATTGGCGTCTCTGCATTTTTCTTTTCCCGCGTCTCCAAAGCATATGAAGCATACCAGGAACAGGAAGCCATCCTCAGTAATAAGTTGCAAGAAAATTTAACCGGTGTGCGTGTCGTAAAAGCCTTTGCAAGACAATCTTATGAAAATTACAAATTTGATAAAGAAAACTGGCAAAAATTTCGATTAGGTAAAAAGCTGCTTGCAATTGAATCTTTATTTTGGCCATCCTCCGACATAATTTGCGGCATTCAGTTATTGGCATCCTATTTATTTGGAGCTTTGCTGGCATTAAATGGAGAGATCACCGTAGGAACTTATATGGCATTCATCGCCCTGGTTCATTGGATCATCTGGCCTATGCGTAATCTCGGTCGATTGATTGTTCAAACTTCCACCGGGATTGTGTCTTATAAGCGTGTAACTGAATTATTTAAAGAAGAACGCGAACCTCTCTTGGAAGGTGATTATTTGCCCACGGAAGACTTGACAGGTGAGATTATCTTTAAAGATGTTTGTTTCGAATACGAGCCAGATAACCCCGTATTGAAAAATGTCAATTTTGTTTGTAAACCTGGCGAAGTCATCGCTCTATTAGGATCAACCGGATCAGGGAAAACCAGCCTGGTAAACCTGCTGCCCCGCTTTTACGATGTAACGAGTGGGTTGGTTACCCTGGATGGTGTGGATATCACCCGATACCCGCGAAAGTATTTACGTTCGCAAATCGGGATTGTCGAGCAGGAACCATTCTTGTTTTCGCGAACAATCAGAGAAAACATCACCTATGGGGTTAATCGGCAAGTTTCTGAAGATGAAATAATCCAAGCAGCTAAGTTTGCAGCAATCCACGACGTAATCTTAGAGTTCCCCAAAGGGTATGAAACTCTCGTTGGTGAACGAGGCGTTACCCTCTCTGGAGGGCAGAAACAGCGTGTTTCAATTGCTCGAGCGCTGCTTAAAAATCCACGCATCCTAATCTTAGATGACTCAACTTCCAGCGTTGACCCTGAAACTGAAATGCAAATTCGGGCTGCTTTGGAACACCTAATGCAAACACGTACCACTTTTGTTATAGCCCATCGTATTCAAAGTGTGATGGATGCTGACCAAATCCTTGTTTTTGACAAAGGCGAGATCGTCCAACAAGGTACCCACAAGACGTTAATGGCTTCCAGCGGCATGTATCATGACATCTTTGATATCCAGACCAAGATCGAAGTTGAATTAGAAAAGGAAATCTCAAGTGTCAACATTTGAAGAGTTTGATGAAAAAGATTACGGGAAATTGAATGCCTCAATTATTAAGAGGTTGTTTGGATTGATAAAACCACACTGGCAAAAGGTGGTTGGTTTTTTAGTGTGTATTGCATTAGTGTCAGTAATTGATTCCTATACAACCTTTCTGAGTGCGCAAATTATTGATGATGGCATTATTGCTGGTAACCGAGAAGTTATTATTCGAACAATTTTGCTCTATGGCTTGATCATGCTGTTCCAAGCCCTCTTAGCATTTGGGTTTATTTACCTTACAGGTGTTTTAGGTGAACGTGTGCGTTACGATCTGCGCAAAAATTTATTCACTCATCTCCAACAACTTTCTCTTTCCTATTACAGTCAAACCCCGGTGGGTTGGATTATGGCAAGGTTAACTTCCGATACAGAACGTCTGGCAGATTTAATGACCTGGGGCTTGGTAGATATTACCTGGGCTGCTGTAAACATTGGTACCGCGGCTATTTTTATGTTCATCATCAATCCCAAGCTTACATTAATTGTGTTAGCGATGCTGCCTTTACTGGCTGTCGTTGCTGTATGGTTCCGCGTACGAATTTTGCGATATTTTCGTCTTGCTCGAAAAATGAATTCGAAAATCACCGGTGCTTTCAATGAATCAATCACCGGTGTACGGGTCATCAAAGCGCTTTCACGTGAAGATGATAACCTCAAAGAATTTAGTGAGTTGACAGACGGGATGTACCATGCCAGTTACAAAGCTGCCTGGCTTTCTGCCTTGTTTTTGCCTACCGTCCAGGTGATTAGCGCGGTTGGTTTAGGGATTGTCCTCTGGCGCGGCGGCACTCAAGTGCAGTTAGGTGTTCTAACAGTTGGCGGGATCCAAGCCTTTGTATCTTACGTCACCTTTATTATGTGGCCTATTCAGGATATGGCTCGGGTCTATGCACAAATGCAAAATGCCGTTGCCTCAGCTGAACGAATCTTTTCCCTGGCGGATACCGAACCCGAGGTTAAGAATCTCTCAAAAACTGTCGAAATCGAATCGATCGCTGGTGATATCCATTTCGATAATGTTCATTTTCATTACGAAGATGATGATCCTGTTATCAAAGGTGTTAATTTTGAAGTTAAGCAGGGCGAAATGGTCGCTCTTGTCGGCCCTACTGGTGGTGGAAAGACGACTATTGTCAACCTTTTATGTCGGTTTTACGAACCAACCGATGGGACTATCTATATCAATGGTATCGATTACCTCAATATGGACCTTCATGATATCCAATCGCGCATCGGGATGGTTTTACAAACACCTCATCTTTTCTCAGGTTCAGTTCGCGAGAATATTCGCTACGGAAAACTCGATGCCTCAGATGAAGAGATCGAAGCAGCTGCCGAGATGGCAGGAGCACACGATTTCATCCTGCAATTTGAAAAAGGCTACGAACAAGATGTCGGCGAAGGCGGAAACTTATTATCTGTTGGTCAAAAACAGCTTATCAGCATCGCCCGTGCTATCCTTGCAAACCCAGAACTTTTCATCATGGATGAGGCTACCAGCTCGGTAGACACCCTCACAGAGGCTCTTATTCAACGCGGTATGGAAAGGTTGATGGAAGGCAGAAATAGTTTCATCATTGCACATCGTCTCTCAACGATCAAGCGCGCTGATAAAATAATCGTCATCGAAGATGGCCAAATTCAAGAAATGGGCACCCACCGTGAGTTAATCGCGCAGAAAGGTAAGTATTTTAACCTTTACACACGTCAATTCCGCCAGGAGCTCGAAGCTCAGTATGATTTTTTTAATAAACCTTTAGCTGCAAACACCTGATAAGAAAAACGATGATCATTACAAAGGTTTTTAATTACCCTAACTTGCTACAAAATCCCAATGCAGAAAGTATTCAGGAAATTTTAGGGCATCGAGCAGGTGGGACCAGCAACCATAGTGTTGCTATCATAACTTTAGAGCCAGGTAAAACATCTTCACCCCATTATCATAAAGTATCATCAGAGTCATATTTGATCCTTGAAGGGGTTGCATCAATGATCGTCGACAAAAAACATTTCGAACTAATGCCATGTGAAT
Organism: uncultured Candidatus Brevefilum sp.; assembly: GCA_964411385.1. Classification (GTDB taxonomy): domain Bacteria; phylum Chloroflexota; class Anaerolineae; order Anaerolineales; family Anaerolineaceae; genus Brevifilum. The sequence continues at coordinate 164,673 of CAYPKT010000001.1, forward strand.
TAGTTTTATTACAGCCCAATGAGGTGCATCAAATTTTAAACAACGGTCAAGAAAACCTGGTTTTTTTGGCTGTTTGCGTGCCCGCCTGGTGCCCAGAAGACTCCTTCGACATCTTCGGATAAAAGTAAGATGAAATTTGATGTTTACTGCCTACCTCCACTGGTTCAACTACTCCAAAAAAGCATAGCTCAAATCGATTTAATCAAATACCCCCACTGGAAATAAATGCCCTTTGAAGCAGAGCCATATGGCTTATGTTTTTCAATTAGATTTAGCTCACAGCGCGAACTGCTGTAACCTTATCCGAATATGGCGATGTTGGTGCACCTTTAGTTTGGCGTACAGACCCCGAAGTTCTTGAAGTACAGGTTCCCCTTTATAAATAAATTGATATTATTTTAACCTAACATCATTTTATTGAGTAGAATTATCACATATGTAAACAATTTATAATATTGTAAAACAGTTCAATCACAACATTATATTTACAGGTGAAATTTCGTAAATAATCAGAAAGGGTACCATTATGACAACGTTGGGACAAAAACTACGGGAAATTCGTCATCACAAAGGTTTTAAACTCAATGAAGTCGCCGAAGGAGCAGAGCTTTCTATCTCATTTATCTCTCTGATCGAGCGCGATCGTGCCTCGATATCGGTGGAGAATCTCACAAAGTTGGCTGCGTTTTATAACGTCCGCCTTTTCCAAGTTTTTCAAGATCTTGAAGAAGAAGACGCTCACGTCGTCTCTAAAATCGTAATAGATGCTGCCAGCGGTCCTGCGTCAGATAATAAGACAACATTCTTTTTGCTTTCCTCCGAAGACAACTTATCCTTTGGTGCATTCCTCGTCATAATTCCTCCTTCAGTCTACGATGATGAAATTAGGCTTAAGAAAGGTGAAACCTTTATTGAAGTGAAAGAAGGAGAGTTACACATATTATTGCCAAATAAAAAACCGCTCACCCTACAGACGGGCGACACCGCGCACCTTACCAGCTACAAAGGAACAATTATTAAAAATGCTAATCAAGATTTGCCAGCAAAAGTCATCATGGTTGCTTCATCCACTGCAGTGCTCTTAGATAAATCTGGCGATCCGTTTCATTTATATGAATTATAAATTTAATAAATCAATTTCGACCAATTTGCAAATTAGGGGTTGACAAACTCAAAGTAATATTGTATTATTTAGATAAGATTAGTCATGTTAATAAACTAACCTTTCAATATCTCCACATTTTCTCTCCCTCAATGAAAAAACCGCCCGAACAGGCGGTTTTTTCGTGCCAGCGACACCTGGCCTTTTTTATTTTCTACAGGAAAAGTTATGGTTTTTAATTTTTTATTAATGATAGCCTCATTTAACTCATATAATTTATAAATTATATAAATTAAGTTTGAAATTCAACCCGCTTAGTGTATAATTCTTTAGCTATGAAATTACTATTACGTTTTTCTAAAAAGTATGCCTGGGCTTTAACGATCACGATTTTCAGCATGCTGGCTTTGGTCGCAGCCCAATTGTTAATTCCCTGGTTAATTCGTACCTTAATCGAACTGGTAACTGACCACCAGCTCACCCCCGAAACCATGGAAACCGTCACCAGGCTGACGTTGATTGCCCTGGTCACTTTCCTCGCACGGGGGGTGATGCAATTTATTCGCAGTTATTTATCTCACCTCGCTGGTTGGGGCGTAGTTTCTGATGCTCGCAAATACGTTTACGAGCACATGCAGCAGCTATCTTTGCGCTTTTATGAAGATAAACAAACTGGACAATTAATGTCACGGGTTGTCAACGACACCGATCTTTTCGAACGGATGATTGCCCATGCAGTACCCGATGTAATTGTCAACGTTATTACTTTTGTGGGCATCACATTTATCTTGGCCAGTATGAACTGGCGGTTAACGTTGTTCAGTTTAGCACCAATCCCACTGGTTATTTTGGCCTTGATTGGATTTTCAAAAGTGGTGCGACCAGCCTTTCGCCGCAGACAGCAAGACATCGGCGAACTAAACGCTGTGCTCAACGACAGTATCTCGGGTATTCGTGAAATTAAAGCATTCAATCGAGAAAGCGAACAATTAGAGCGGGTTGAATTAGGTATTGAACGTTACCGGGTATCTTTATTAACCGCCTTAAGGTTAATGGCCATCTTCCAGCCATTTATCGATTTTTCAACTTCGATTGGGCAGCTTGTAGTGATCTTTTTCGGTGGGCAAATGGCGTTACGCGGCACACTCTCTATACCCGATTTGGTCGCTTTCTTTCTTTACCTGGAGATGTTCTATCAGCCTATTCGTGCTTTAGGCATGTCATGGGAACAAGTTCAGGAATCTCTGGCAGGATTCGATCGAGTTGGAGAATTGTTAGATGAAACCTCTGACGTGAAAGAACCCCCTGTTCCAGTTGCCTTAACTGAACCGATTCAAGGTAGGCTCAGCTTTGAAGACGTCAGCTTCGGCTATAATGAGCACGACACCATCCTCAGGGATATCAACCTCCAAATACCTCCATCTCACGTTGTTGCCCTGGTTGGGCCAACCGGTGTCGGTAAATCCACGCTGGTGAGCTTAATTCCCCGTTTTTATGACGTAAAAGGTGGCTCAATCAAACTCGATGGCGTCGATGTGCGGGATATCAGTATCGATACCTTGCGCAAAAATATTAGCATTGTATTACAAGATGTATTTCTTTTTCACGGTACCGTGCGCGAGAACATCTTGTTCGGCAATCCACAGGCAACTGAAGAAGAAATTATCGAAGCAATTAAAATTTCAAACGCCTACGACTTTATTAACGATATGCCTGAAGGCCTTAATACTGTAATTGGTGAGCGAGGCGTTAAACTTTCTGGCGGACAACGCCAGCGCATCTCCATTGCCCGTGCAGTCTTGAAGAATACACCCATCTTAATCCTGGATGAAGCCACTTCCTCTGTAGATACAGAGACTGAGCTTCTAATCCAACAGGCATTAGAGCGGTTAATGGAAGGACGCACGACGATCATTATTGCCCATCGACTCTCGACGGTGCGAAATGCTAACGAAATTGTAGTCCTCGAAGGGGATTCAATCATTGAACAGGGTACCCACCAGGATTTAATCAAGCATGATGGGCTGTATAAACGTTTATATACGGTTCAAGAAAACCTTTAAGCTTTGGCTTGTGTTGAAAACCTCATCAAAAAGCGTTGGCAATGTCAACGCTTTTTGTTTCTTAATGGCATAATTGTGTTTTCCCGCTTTTCGATCGTGATAAATTCTACCTGCCCATTGCTCAAATCAACCATTCGAGCCTGAAAAGTTTCAAGGTGTTTATTTATTAACCTAACAGATAGCGTCACATCTGCGCCAAAGGCTTGATCAAGGATCAGTCCATCATAGTTGTTGATCATTATTTTTGTTGATTCAAAAAGTGAATATGACACAACGAACATCAAGGTTGTCGTTGATACTTTTCTAGCGAGCGGTAATTCTTCTAAAACCTGGCGGACACTATCACTATAAGCCCGGACTAAACCCCCCGTACCTAATTTTGTTCCGCCAAAATAGCGTGTTATGACTACAGCAATATCGCCCAGCCCGCTGCCCTGCAAAACCGCCAACGCTGGACGTCCAGCCGTGCCCGATGGTTCACCATCATCTGAACAGTGAGCAATAACCGAGCTGCCATGCCCAATGAGGAATGCGGGCACATGATGGCTTGCGTCTGAATATTTCTCTTTAACCCAGACAATAAAATTTTGTGCCTCTTGAACCGAAAAAACAGGGCCTGCATTCGTTATAAACCGTGAATTTAGATCAATAAATTCAGTTTCAATTCGCCTGGAAGGGATTAATTTTTGTTCAGTCATTGTTATGGTCAAAGCTAAACGATACGCTTATGACAAATTTTACCCCATTGGGTGTTTGAAGGAAGGCTGCTTAATTGATTAGCTCTATACAGGAATAGCCTGACTACTTTTACCCTCCCGTCAAAAATCTTATTTTTTTAATAAAAAAATTTAAAATTAACCTGTTATGATTATTAGTCAGCAGATTATTAAAGAAGGGCTGAATATGCAAATTAATATGGACTACGGACGCGAAGGTTTAACCATCGAAGTTCCTGATACTACCCACGTTTTTACTGTTCGAAATACGCCTCCAGTTGCAGATGAGCCAAAATCCATTCAAAATGCTCTGCAAAACCCCATAAATAGTGCGCCTTTAAGTACCCTCGTCCATCGCGGAATGCAAATCCTGATCGTACATTCAGATATCACCAGGGCTACGCCTAACGATCGTTTGTTGCCCGTAATTATTAAAGAACTTGAAAGTTCAGGCGTAAACAAAGAGGACATCACTCTTTTAAATGGCCTTGGAACTCATCGTCTTCAAACCCAGGAAGAATTGATCGGCATGCTGGGCGTTGATATCGTTAGCAATTATCGTTGTCTGCAACATGATGCCTATGACCAAAGCGTGCACGTTACAATAGGCACAGATAGCAACGGGCGCTCAATTCAGGTCAACCGCCTGCTGCTCGATTCTGATTTTGTTATTCTTACTGGTTTTATTGAACCTCACTTTTTTGCAGGATATTCAGGCGGACCAAAAGCAATTTTACCTGCTCTCGCAAGTGCAGAATCAGTATTTAGCAATCATGGTCCTGAGTTAATTGCCCACCCAAAGGCAACGTTCAACATTACCAATGGCAACCCAATTTGGGATGCCATGAAAAGAGCAGCTGAACAGGTTAAAAACACTTTTTTAATCAACGTCACGCTTGACCGAAAAAACCAGATCACCGGCGTATTCGCTGGTGATGTAATTGCAGCACACCGGCTGGGTTGTGAATTTGTGCGCGAACGAAGCCTTTTCCACATTTCGAACCTTTATGATATTGTTATCACATCCAACAGCGGTTACCCGTTAGACCAGAACCTCTACCAGTGTGTAAAAGGGTTGGCTGCAGCAAAACGAGCTGTACGTCCTGGCGGTGCTATTGTTCTGATCGCTGCCTGTGAGGAAGGCTTGCCCAAGCATGGTAAATACGCCCAGTTGCTTGCAGCTTCATCATCTCCTGAGGAAGTTCTGTCAGTGGTAACGCAACCGGGATATTTAGGCCAGGACGGCTGGCAGGTACAGGTCCAAGCTCAAATCCAACAAGATGCGCATGTTTATATTTTCAGTGATGGCTTAGACGAAGAACAAATGAAAACGAGTATGCTCACCCCTATTCGGGATCTTGCCAGAACACTCCCAAAGCTAATCAAACAATATGGTTCCGAGATTTGCGTTCTGCCACAAGGCCCATTAACGATTCTGGATTTTAATGAGCGGTAATAATAATCTGGCTTTTGATATTAATAAATCTGAAGCAAAAAGTTTCCATGGCGTATATATAATTATTTACTTTATAATCATAAATAGTATTAATTTCTATCCAATTATTTCTCGGAGGGAGAATGAAAACATCGTTTGTCTTTGATAAAAAAGTGCGAAAAGGCGCACTAATTATTCTCATTGTTGCCATATTAATCACGTTAGTTTCTCAAGTTATCGCCCATTCTGCGATGACAAATTGGTACCATGTCAAAGTTAGCAACGTTTGGATAACAAACAAAATGGGTTGATGGTTCGTGGTAAGCTTTACCAGCCAAAGGACGTTAACGAACAAAATCCTGCCCCTGGAGTTGTTTATTTACACGGTTACCAAAATAACCGCGAGACCTCTGACCCTTACGCCATCGAATTAGCCCGGCGCGGTTTCGTTGCTATCACCCTTGATGCTCTCGGGCGCGGCAATTCTGATAACCAGTTTTCTGAATCAGAAACCGGTTTTGATCCCACTTACGGGGCAGATAGCGCCTTCGGATATTTACAAAACCTGCCCTTCGTAGACGCTAACCGATGCGGGATTGCTGGACATAGTTTAGGCGGTGAGTGGACTTACTTGGCTGCATTAAGCAACCCTGAGGTCAAAGCAATTTCTTTTTCAGGGTTCGCCTATCGAGATGACGCGACAACCCAAACGCCCCCCAATATGTTGATGATCTTCGGAAAGTTCGATGAATACCGTCAACGCATGACAGGGACCAGGGATTTCGAAACAGAATGGATGCAAACACCGCAAACCCTTGCAGCTTTTGGGTTTTCAGGCCCAACCCTTGATACAACTTATGGGAATTTTGCAGATGGCACCGCCCGTCGTGTACACATGACACGAACAACGCATGTAGGAGAATCTTTTGACAAAAGTGCTATCGCCCAAGCCGTGGATTGGTTCAGCCAGGCACTTAACCCCGAAGCTCCCCTATCAATTCCTTCAAACCAACAAATTTGGCGCATCAAGGAAGTTGCCTCTTTAGTCGCCATGTTGGTTGGCGTCTTTAGTATAATACCCGCTGGTATTTTGTTGCTGGGAATAAAACCTTTTTCTGCCCTGGCTGGCACGCCAAAAAGTACTTATGTTTATGATAAAAAGACCTTCAAGTCTGCTTACTTAACCAACACCATTTTGACGTTGTTGTTTTTACCTTTGGTGATGGTCATCTTTGGGATTCATGTCTATGTCGTACAAATCGACCGAGTCTTCCCAATGATGATGGTCAATGGTGTAATCTTTTGGTTCCTCATCATCAATATTGTTGGGTTTGTTCTCTTCCGTCGCTGGATAAAAAAAGAAAGTATATCCCGCCCAGAAGTCAACTACGAAGAACTAGGGCTCTCCACAGTAAAGGAGCGCATCAAACCTGGATGGTCTGTTTTATGGCGTGCATTCTTATTGGCGATTGTTTTATTTGCTTTTGTCTATATTCTTGAAGCTCTTCCTGAAGCCCTGTTATTAGTCGATTTCAGGTACAAATTCCCTTACGGTAACGATTTAACAGGTTACCGATGGTTGATGACGCTTTTATATTTTCCCCTGTTCTTGCTTGGTTTTCTTCAAGTAAACATTCTCTTGCAAGGGCAGTTGCGATCAGCTCCAGGTAAAAATTGGTGGCATAATATCATCCGTAGGTCGTTAATTGGGATGCTTGTCATGCTGCCACCATTGCTGTTAATCATGGCAATTCAGTATATCCCCCTGTTTACAACCGGGTTTGTGCCTTTTGTTGGTCCGGGAGCTGCCTTGGTGGGGTTTGTAATCAATATCGAACATATGGTTGTTCTTTTAGCAATGATGATCCCGCTGAGCAGTTTCTTTTACGAGGCCACCGGCAATATTTATACCGGTTCTGTTCTAAATGCATTAATTGTGACCTGGATGTTTACTTCATCATCTGTAATCGCACCGCTCCCAATTTAAAAGCCATAATTCAAGGCTGCCACTTTACCACTAAATCAAAACGACCCTTTCTCAAGGGTCGTTTTTAGCATGAAGAGTGTTTTATTATTCTTCAAGTTTAACTGGACCAAACCCGCCATATTTCTCTGCCATCGTTTCGTAAAGCTGAGCGCCTAACATAAAAGTATAAATTTCGTCAGCTTTTTCAACCGGATCGATATCAGCAAACGCCTCGGGATATAAAAGTTTACCAATATAGTAAAGGTCTGCCAATGCCGTCTCAATATTGTTGTAATATGATGTGTAAGGTAGCTGACCGTATACCTTACCAGTTTTCACCGCTGAAAGTGCATTATAGAAATTAGGGTTCTTTTGGTAATCTTCCTGAATGACGGATAAACCATTTTCATCAATGATTAAAAATTCTGGGTCCCATTCGATTAACTTTTCTTTATCAATAAAAAAGTGCCCTTCACCCAATTCGTTTGCGACATTGTTAGCGTTGATTGCCATCATCAACGTCGAAATCCCATTGGTGCTATCGATACCCTGAATGCCTCGGTTAGAAAGCCCTCCAACATATACCGTTGGTCTATCACCTTCAGGGATATTCTTAGTAAGGTCTGTTAACTCATTCTTGCCTTGTTCCATAAATACAATTAGCTCTTCCACCCTCTCCTGGTTATTTGTTGCCTTCCCGATCACGCGCATCGCTTCGTAAGTTACTTCATCAAATACAGGGTCTTGTCCTACTTGAATAATCGCAATTGGGATGCCAAATTTAATTTCTAGTTGTTCAAGCGAATCCTTATCCATAATATCACCAGCGATAATCAAGTCTGGGTTAACGCCGAGCATTAATTCTGGGTCAGGATCATTTGGAAAACCTTCCCCAACAATGGGTAAATCTGCTAAAGCTGGGTTGGCTAAAATATAAGGTCTGCCGCTTTGAGGGTCTTGTTGAGCGCGTTCGACGCCCACCAATTTTTCAGTGCCCGCAATATATGTGTAGAGCCTTAATGAAGACCCGATCAATAGTAAGCGCTCAGGCTCGTTTTCGAGTGTAATTGTCCTGCCTTCCATGTCGGTAAATTCAATAGCTTCGCTTTGCATACTTGAATTATGATCAACTGTTGTTGGTACCGTAGTTGATGCATTCGCGCAGCCATTTACCCCCGTCAACAAAATTGCAGCAATAATAATGATTAAAAAGAAATTATTGGTTTTCATTTTTTTCCTTTTTTATTTATTCATTCATTTTTGGGATGACGACAACTGCGTCATCTATTTTATGGACAGAGGCATTGATTCCATAAACATCGTAAATATTTTCAGCTGAGATTACTTCTCGTCCCCCGGCAGCGTAGATCCTGCCTTTTTTCATTAATAAAAACCGATCGGCAAAACGCATCGCCAGGTTTATATCGTGCATGGCAACGATAACCGAGATATCCTTTTGCTCAATAATTTGTCGAATAACCCCAATCGTCTCAATTTGATTTCGAATATCCAAGTTGCTGGTTGGCTCATCCAACAACAGAACTTTAGGCTCTTGAGCGATGGCTCGCGCAATGACCACCTTCTGTAATTCTCCACCACTTAATTCATCGGTGAAGCGCATGGCATAAGGCGACAAACCAAGTGCTTCGATGGTGTTATTCACAATTTCGAGGTCTTTTTCACTCGCATCCCACCGTATATAAGGTTTTCTGCCAAGCAAAACTGCATCGAAGACTGTCGTTCGAACCATCTGATGGTGTTGTGCCACAAAACCGATGTTCTTAGCAATTTGAAGATTTGATAGGTTAGAGAATTCTTTCTCGTTTAAAAATATTGTCCCATTTTGAGGTTTTAAAATTCTGGCTAAATTCTTTAAAAGTGTAGATTTTCCTGTTCCATTGGTACCCAAAACAGCAACGCAATCCTTGACATTAATTGAAAAGCTGATATCTTCTAACACCTTCCTAGAGGGATAAGAAAAATGCATACCTGCCACAGAAAGGATCATTGTTGGATGCCCTCCTTTCGCATTAACAGGTACAAAAACAAAGGTGCTCCTAAAAAAGAGGTTATCGCACCAACCGGAAGTGTTCGTGGGCTAAGAAGAGTTCGAGCTAAAGTGTCCGACGCCAGTAAGATAACCACCCCCATCAAAGCGGACGCAGGAATTAAAAACCTTTTATCATTTCCAATAAGGCGTTTGGTAATTTGAGGTGCCACAAGCCCAACAAAACCAATAATTCCCAAGAATGAGACAGTCACAGCAGAGATCACCGCCGATGCAAACATTCCGCCTAATCGAATGCGCTCGGTGTTGACCCCTAAGCTTTTTGCGGTTTCTTCGCCACTGTCAATAGCGTTATAATCCCAGCGCCTGAAGAGGAAATAAACCAGGCAGACGACAACAATAGCCCCCATAATCGCAATTTCTTTCCAAGACGCACGCCCCAGGTTCCCGAATGTCCAAAACACAACTGATGCGATTTGGATATTATCCGTAGCGAGATACTGGATAATCATCGTGCCTGCCGAAAACAATGAGCTTAACGCCACGCCAGCCAGGATAATCGCTTCAGGAGAAAACCCTCTTAATGTCGATAAAGACATAATCAATAACGTAGCAAGTAATGAAAATGCCAAAGCCGTAACCGTGACGGAATATGGATTGTCAATAATAATTTCGCCCAACCCTGTGTTTAGTACAGCCCCGCTGCCCAGTAAAATAATGGATACATTTGCACCAAATGCCGCGGCGTTTGATATGCCAAGTGTAGAGGGTGATGCCAAAGGGTTACGCAGGTTGTTTTGCATAATGCACCCAGCAAGTGACAACCCTGCACCAGCAATAATACCTGCCATCAGGCGGGGCAGCCTGATGTTGCGCACAATCATAACGGTATTAGGCTCTCCAACACCAAACAGAGCTAAAAGCACTTGTGAAATTGAATATTTAGACGCGCCAGCATTCAGCGCGAGGGCTGAAATTAACAAGGACACAAAGATCAGAACGAAGATAAGGGTTTTTTTTCTACGGATCGACGCCCAATATCGTATTCTTTGATCTTCACCATTGCCATTATTGTCCATTTTACGATTGATTACCCCACTTTAACCAACCTCTGCCGTAGGGTTCAAAACAATCCAGGCATACACTCTTTCCATCTTGCAAGCGCATTTTATATTCTGGTGCTCCCTCTCCACACAATTCACACACCACCGAAGTAAATAATCGCGCTTCACTTGGTAAATCAAACTTAGGTTCAGAAAAAGAAAAAATTTCATCCACCGGTGCATTTAACAAGAATTTCTGCCAATCAGGTCGATCAAGATCTGCATTGTTTTTAGCCTTTAAGTAGACACGCAGTTTCTTGTTGCTATTTCTGTCAAAAAACGAAAAAGCTTGCTTCCCAGTTCCATGAAACAGCAGGTTCCCCTTACCAACCGTACAACTTAAAATTGCTTGTACTGCATCTACCCCGCAGGCATCGTTTTCCGAAACACACACAACATCTTCATCGTCAGATACGCCAATCCCCATTTTTTCCATGGCAGCTTCACAAGCTTTAAACCCAATCGCAAGACCAGGGCATTCATGACCGTGAAATGACACAGCCTTTTCCCAAAGCTCATTACTTAACATATTTCTCCAATCAAATTTTATGGTAGTTTGTTAAAGCCAATAAAAGACTATGGCGGCATTTATTTTACCACCTCAAAAATTAAGAGGTTTGATGATTATTTTTAAGGTCTGTAAAAATGATGATAAATAATAAAAAACGACTCTTTTCAGAGTCGTTCAGGTGCCCTCACGGGGATTCGAACCCCGGTCTTAGCCTTGAAAGGGCTACGTCCTGGTCCCCTAGACGATGAGGGCGCTTTCAATAACGGATAAAATTCTACCACCCAGTAACCATTCGGTCAAGACCAATTTTGTTTTTTAGTAACAATTTAACAATAATTATAGGTTTGACACCTACCCTATTGGCTTTACAATTTCAGGATTGTCGTTTGCTGGTGAATTGACTTCACGTGACACCGCGAAAGCCTCCATCTCATCTGCAGCGTAAGGAAGCATCATCGCACGAAGCGCAGATTGTTCCGCTGTCGGGTCCAACCAGGCCCAGCGTTGTTCTTTTGGCAGCATCACCGGCATCCGGTTATGGTACTTACTTACCAGCTGATTAGGTTCGCATGTTAATATCGTACATGTATGCAGTTCACCGCCTTCCGGGAACTCTTTGTGTTCATATAAACCAGCAAATGTAAAGGGGTGATTGTTCTTCAACTTAAACAAGTAGGGGGTCTTTAAGCTTCCTTTTTCAGGGGTATACCACTCATAAAAGCCATCTGCAAGGATGAGACACCTGCGATATTTAAATGCCGCGCGGAAAGATGGTTTTTCATAGGCTGTCTCTGCTCGGGCATTGATCATCCGGTTACCAATGTTCAGATCAGTAGCCCAAGCTGGAACCAGCCCCCATTTGTACAACTCAACTGAACGTTTCTCTGCGTCTTTGACAATTGCCACCGGTTGAGAAGGCGCAATATTATAACGAGGTTGAACAATATGGACAAAAGGCCCCAGTTCAAGCAGAGTTTGGATCTCTCCGGGGTCAAGGGTTAAAGTGAACCTACCGCACATCTTTCCTCCAATTTTAAATCAATATAGCTCTCTCCATGATTCTATCATATCAAGCGTGCTGTTTTCGTTTAATTTCTATCTACGCTGGATATGTTGTTTGAATCGAACCTGAAATATTTGTTTAAAATTTAATATCCTTCATCAGAACATCTGTCTTGATTTAATAAAACATACGTTCTATAATGTTAGGTATGGATGTATTTGAGAAAATTCAATTAACATCTACAAATTCACTTTATGAAGCAGCGGAGGATGTTCAGCATCCCCATGCAAAATCCCCGGTTTCAATGAATGAATACTTTCCCATTATGCGGGCTCATTTACCGAATGGAAAAATAATTCCATTATTAAAAACCATGCAAACTTCTGTTTGTGAACGCAACTGCAATTATTGCTACTTTCGCTCTGGAAGGGACATTCCCCGTACTAACCTGGCACCCGACGAGCTTGCTACCGCAGTTGTGAATTTAACACAAGCCAAAATCGCCAAAGGAATTTTTCTAAGTTCTGGGCTAGCTGGTGGTGGGAGAAAAACGCAGGACAAATTAATTGCCACAGCAGAAATCCTTCGTTCAAAATACAATTACCGAGAATATATCCACCTGAAAATTATGCCCGGTGCAGAAAAAGACCAAATTTTCAAAGCTATGCAATTGGCAGACCGTGTTTCCATTAACCTCGAAGCACCTAATGAATTTAGGCTTCAAAGGTTAGCCCCAAAGAAAATATTTTTTCAAGAATTATTAAAGACACTAGCAATTATTGAAGAAATTCGCACCAACTTCCCTCCATATTTGGGGTGGAATCATACTTGGCCATCAAGTACAACCCAATTTGTTGTAGGTGCTGTTGGTGAAAGTGACTTAGATTTATTGCAGACCACCAACCAGTTGCAGAAAGTGCATAAAATTGCCAGGGCCTATTATTCTCGATTCACGCCCGTTGCTGATACACCCTTTGAAGACCAATCCCCTTGTAACCCCTGGCGTCAACATCGGCTCTACCAGGCCTTTTATCTACTGAGAGACTACCAATTTGACTTTGAAGAATTGCCTTTTTCCAAAACAGGCAACCTCAGTTTAGAGAAAGATCCAAAATTAGTATGGGCAGAAGGTCATCTTGCTCACAGCCCGGTAGAAATCAACACAGCAAATTATTTACAATTGCTCAAAATTCCGGGCGTTGGACCTGCCTATGCGAAGAAAATTATCAATACTCGGAAACATGGCAAGATTCGAGATATATATACCCTTTCTAAAATTGGTATCCCAACTTCCAAAGCAGTGAAGTTTATTTTATTAGATGGAATCCGTCCCGCTTTCCAACCAGGATTATTTGAGCATGCCTAAATAAAGCCAGCTCTGTATCCTCTTTCTGAGCCAATGACAGTTAGTTTTGCTTCTCATCTTCAGTTTTCTAAAAATCCAACCTACACAAAACAGCTCGGGTGCATGGCAAAATTAGGAAGTTAGCTGCCTACCACATCCAATGGGCGGATTGCCCTCACCGTGGTAGAATGGCATTAAACATGCAACCGTTACCTATTGTTATTACTTGCCCGCCAGGAACCCAACGTGTAGGCATGTTTTAATTTGAGATTTTAACCTCTCAATGATGAGATTTTTGCCTAAATTGTAATTGGTCTCCTGGTGAATTCAGTGATTAGGCTGGTCAGTCAAATCATTTTAACAAAATTAAACTTGGTAAAAAAATAATATGAAACGTTTTCCACAATCTTTCTTTTTAGTTTTTCTATTTTTGGTGTTGTTAGCGTCAATAGTTTCAACCGCTCCTATTTCAACGGTCTCCAGTGCCTCAGGTCAAAACAATTTCAATTACCTCTTTCCTATTTTTTTCAACACACAAAGTATTATTCATGTTTCACCCAGTTATTATGTCACCACTTTAAACAGCAGTTATCTAAACAATCTGGGGTGTGAATTAGGTAGGCGAGACCTCAGCTTACCTGGCGGTCAGGATAGTGTCGCTGTCCTGGCGTTTGGCTGCCCCCGCTGTTTGAAGAACGGTGAGTTTGGCGCCAATCTGTTTGGGATTGCGCCCGCTACAATAAATGAGATTTCAACAGCTGTAAAACATTTTGCAGCTGGCTATTACAGATGCACCGGGACCGATTACAGCTCTAACCTGGTGATCGGGGTAGGTACAAGCAATTATCCGGGTGGGTCTGCACCATGTTCATCAATTTCCAACGCTGCAGCCCACGGCAAGGCTTGGTCGAACATGGTCCGTGATATCAATAATTGGTTGAAGAGCCAGGGACTATTTCACCAGGTACAGGCTTTTGGTGCTTCAGATATTGAGCTTGGATGGAATTCTCCAGAATGGAGCCGGGCTTGGGTTAACGGGTTTGGCCAAGTAAGTGGAAACTTTCTTTTGCATTTCGGTGATGCCGCAGGCTGCCCGTATGACGAGAGACCCAGCTGGTCTTGTGGAACCTCATCTTTTCCAAGCTGGACCATGGAAGACGTCTGGTATGTTTCTTACGGTGCCCCTCCCGTGCTTCCTCTTCCTTTGATCTATCTGACGACAGGTGTTCACGCGAAGCAATGGGCATATTTAAGTCAATATAGCGCAACCAGGCATGGGCATCGCATGAACTTCACTGGCGTATTCACACAATGGGATGCTTGCCAACAAATGGGAGGATGTAATTATACAGACAATAATCCCGACCAAGCTTATCAACAGTTGAATAGAGAATTAAGCAAACATCCAGCAACTGCACAATTTATACCGTGGAAGACAGATATCAGTTGGATTTTAAACAGAAGCAATTCAATCGTTCAATCCACTATTCTTCCTGATATCAATGAAGAAACTACACACCCGTTACAGTCTTTTGCCGAATACGATGATTCCAAACTCGACTCTTTGTCATTAAGTTTACCAATGCAAATAACTTTGGATAAGAAGTTTTCTAATTTTCAAGCTTTAACACAGAAGATGGACATATCGCGACTAAATCCAGCTGATAAAAATAACTCCCTTAGTGGAACTTTGGCGGTCACCGGAGAAGAAATTTTCGAAGAAGGTTTACTACAAAGAGGTGAAATCCCTGGGCGACCTTATGGTGTTGAGATTAATAACGTTTGGCAGATGCAAACCCAAGAAGGATTCGCCCAGGTTGCTGCTGGTTCAGCACCCGACGACCCTCAACTTGGAGCGATTTATTTAGTTTTAACCGATTTGAATAGAATATCTTTCCAATTAGAGGTCTTTCTTGCGCCGCAAGGTTGTGGGCCTCTCGAAATAACTGCGACAACCAATAATTTGCTAACGCTTCAATCTATTGAAGGTTGCGATCTTTCATTCGACATACCAGAGAAAACTTTAAAACTAATCGAAAATTAAACTTCGTCACTATTTTGATGAATAACAAAGATTAAAAAACTTCAACATTCGTTAGATCGATTCCACAAGTCATAAAGGCTTGCTGTAATTCATGTTTCTCCCCTTCTTCCATTCCTTGAATAACCCAGCGTAAAGTAAACGATCCATCAGGAAAGGTGTTGTTTACCGTTCTGATAATATTGCCCTTAAACTTTGAAATTAAAGCAGCTAAAAGAGCCAAAACGCCTGGTTTATTCGTTTGACTGGGACCGACAATGTTTATCGTTGTCCAGCCTAAAATATCCCTTGAAATTCCTGCTTCATCTAAAGCCTCATCAACATCTGCCATCAAAATCGCACCACCACCTAAAGCTGAATACAAATCATCCAGACTGGCAGCAGATAGAGTGCTCAATAAGTTTTCAAATTTTACCCGTTCTTGAATTTGAACATCTTCAAGGTCAGTAAGCCCCCTTTTTACCAGTAATGGTTTTAATTTTCTTCTGCCTTCAGCTGCAGTTTCTTTTAAGGATGAGGTAATTAAAACCGATCGCAGCGAACGTGCTGTTGACAGATTGCTAAACTCAAGCCACTGTGAAGATGGTAAAACACGAGCGCCATGTGTAATCACTTCTACCACATCCCCAGGGTTAATTGGGTCATTGAGTTCTCTGGGCTCATCGTTCACTTCAACGCGGTTGATTTTATCAAGCAGATAATCTTGGATAGACGCCACCGCGTCTATAACAGTGGAACCATCTGGCAAAAATCGAGTTCCTCCAGTGGGAGTAAAAATCTGCATCGGGCGATATTGCGATATAGATAAACCATTTTGCAATGCATAGACAACCCCCCACAAGTTTTCACCTTCCATTTCTTCCGTGGCAATAGCAACCTCTACCGAACCGCGCTGTGGGAACCAACCTGTTACCTGAAGAGCACGATACCCATGCTGAGGATTGGCTATATAATCATCAAACCTACCTTGCTCCAAGTTGCGACCAAACAACCGGTTAACCCGCCCTAAAAGCTGGTAACAAGCTGCTACGCCGCCTTCTTTAACAACCATCCGAAAACTAACCACATCATTAACGTCTGAAAAGTCGTTCAGCGAAGTCCTTCTGTCGCGCGCCATCCGGCGCAGCTTCCTCCAAGATTGCCAATAGCCATTGACAATAATACGAACCTTACCAGAAATCCCTTCCTCTTCCATCAAGTCGCGCAATTGTGACAGCATGCCATTGATGAAGTCAACTTCAAGTCGGGGGTCACGATCAATCTCTCCCTTCACAAAATTATAGGCTTCAGGTTCAGCAAAGGGGAAAGCCATATCTTCCAACCAACGCCGCCAACGGTAACAATTTAATATACCAGCCAACCGACCATAAGCACGGATCGCCTCGCTGGCCTTTTGGTATTGTTTATGAGGCGACATATACCCTAATGTCATAATGTTGTGGGTTTTATCGGCTAATTTAATGAGAAAAACCCCCGGATCGCGAAATCTTGCGATTTTCCTGAGGGTTTCAAGTTCTCTCGAACGTCCGCTTCGGGGGCTGCTCATCTTAGTCACACCATCAACAAGATAAGAAACGTGTTTACCAAGCGGACCGGGAAAGTAGTCTTGGATGAGCTCAATGCTTCCGTCCTGGTCTTCAATTGCATCATGCAGTAGCGCGGCAATCGTCCAGGCTTCATTTTGAACCAAACGGTCGATAAACTCAGCAATCCAGGCACAGTGGGTTTCAAAATAAGGTTCGCCACTTAATCGAACTTGCCCCTTGTGAAGTTCTTGGCCCAGCTCGTATGCATGGGCAATTTCAAGCGTACGCGGCTGAAATTGCCCTGTAAAATTAAATTCATCCAATATTTTAGGGCGAATATCATGTACAAATTCGACTTCAACCATAAAACATGTCCTCTAAATTAAGGCCAAGGTAGAGTTGTATCAAAATAACTGCCTTGGATACGACCTTGTGAACCCGGGTGCCCGGCAAATTTTCAGCGTTTGTTTTGCCAGTCCGAAAAAAAGGTCGGGATTAAGAAACCTAATTATAAACCACAATTATAGCAGGTTTTACAACATTTTTCCATTATTTTTCCTGTTTACTTTTCCTCTTGATATAGAACATATTTTCTATTATACTTATTGCATGATTTGGATTAAACACATCTGGCGCCGACTTAACCTCGCTCGCCGAACCCAATTTTTCGTATTAGGGTTAGACTCACTCCACGCTTTTTATCTTAAGCAAGTTGCGACACAAACAGGGGTTTCACGGAGGCAAGTCGCACAGAGCTTGCTTAAAGACGCTTTAGTAAATCGCCAAATATCTGAAATGCATCTCGTTCGCTGGCGAGAATTAACCCCGCGTCAACAACAAATTGCTGCTTTAACCTGCCTCAACTTTACCAATCGACAGATTGCTGCTCGGTTGAACATCTCCCCCGACACGGTCAAAGCCCACCTTCGCAATTTACTGCACCGTTTTGAGCTGCACAGCAAGGTCGAACTGCGTCAGGCATTGGAAGATTGGGACTTTAGCGAGTGGGCTTGAGGTTAACCCATGCGGTTAACCCAACTTCTACCCCTTTTTAACCCTGATTCAGCATAGTACTGCAACAAAGCCTGGGATAAGATAGGCTCATGAACATGAATAGCATCGCACTCCCGACACCTCAAACCGGTAAACTCTCCCTGGTGGTTGCCCCTCGTCCTGCCCTTAAAGGATTGATGACCATGCTGGCATCTCTGGCACTGCGCGGGCAGGTACTGGTGATTGACGGCGGGAATTGTTTTGATGGTTACGCCCTGGCGCGCATACTGCGCCAGCATACCCATGAAGTTGAAGCTGCTTTACGCCAGGTTTTGCTTTCACGAGCCTTCACCTGCTACCAAATGGTTGCTATGCTGGCAGAGCTTCCCGCAGATGACACACCGGCAATCGTCTTGGATATATTAGCAACCTTTTTAGATGAAAACGTCAACTTTACCAAACGCCTGCACTTGTTAAATAACAGCTTAAACCTGCTAAGGCATATCAGCCAAAACGCCCCTGTCGCCATCTGGGCACGCACCCGCACCACAATCCTTAGCACCGAAGATCAACAGCTGTTAACCCCGCTGCTGGAAGCTGCACAAGACGTTTGGGAATTACAAATGCCAGAAAAGCCTATTCATCAATTACCCTTATTTTAATTTTCCGGGTATTCCCGGGTTTAGGAGAACATTATGGGACGCACACTCCCTTCAGCTACCCAACTTATGCACCAGGAAGAAGCCGCACTTAGTCGTTTCCGCCGTGCCTTGCGCAGGGAAGATCAGCTGGTCTTTGACGACCTGTTTGACGCTGCACAAAAACACATCTCAGCCACAGCCTATGCCGCCCACGTTTTGCCTTTTGAGGCTTTTCTAATGGCAATGCTTCTCGAAGAGCACAAAGAAGTTATGCGTTTGCGTAAAATTATAGAAGTTTTAGAGGAAATGCATGCCTGAATTCACAGGCTGGCTGCTTGATCTTTTTGAAGATCCCCGTGAAGGTCTGATATTGTACTTTATTGATGAAAACGGTCCTCGTTGGCGGTTGAAGTACACTTTCCCGGTTACTTTTTATGCCCTGGGAAAGGGTACCGAGCTACGCGCCCTTTGGCAGCACCTTAGCAGCCAGATCAATGGCGTTTGCCTTCATCGTACCAGGCGTATCGATATTTTCAAACGCAGCGAGGTAGATGCCCTGGGTGTTACCGTTGAAAACCCTTTTCTCGCCAGGGATGTTTTTCAGAAAACCGCTGCCCAATTCCCAAACCTGTCTTATGCAGATGCCGATTTGCCCATCTCTCTGCGCTTTGCAGCAAAAACCGATGCTTTCCCTCTTGCCTACTGCTACGTGCGAGCTAATGAAGATTACCAGCTCCAAGAAATCAAAATTCTGGAAAGCGCCTGGGAGCTTAAGACAATCCCTATCCCGCTACGCGTGATGAGCCTGGCACCAGATGTTGCCCCTCACCACGCACCGCCGCGTTTTTTAGAGGTCAGCATTAGAGACGAGGCATACCGCTTTGACTTGCAACCTTGGCGGGCGCTTCTGGTCAACTTGCGCGCTTTAATTCAACGCTACGACCCCGATTTGCTGCTCACAGACTACGGGGACACTTGGCTTCTGCCGTATTTATTGCAGCAATCTAAAATCCATCATATCTCTCTGGGATTAAACCGTGAACTCGGTCGCAACCCACGCTGGAGCAAAGAGCGCACTTATTTTTCTTATGGGCAAATTGTGTATCGTGGTCAACAAATTCATTTGTTTGGTCGCTGCCATATCGACCGCAAAAATGCTGTGTTATGGAACGATTACGCCCTGGAAGGCACCATTGAGGTTAGCCGAGTTACCGCCCTGCCTTTGCAAACTGCTGCGCGTGTTTCGCCCGGCACCGGTATCTCCTCAATTGAAATGCTAACCGCCCTGCGAGGTGGTGTCTTGGTACCCTGGCAGAAACAAGAGGCAGAAATGTTCAAACCCGCCGCCGACTTGTTCACAGCCGATCAGGGTGGCTTGGTTTATCAGCCTAAAATTGGCGTTCATAAAAATGTCGCGATGATCGATTTTGTCTCGCTCTATCCGGCTATCATGGTTCACTTCAATATCTCACCAGAGACGATCCTACCAAATCCAAATGCTGAAAATCTGGTCCCTGCATTAGGGTTAGGAATTGATACCAGTCATGAAGGCCTGGTGCCCCGGGCACTGCGCCCGCTCTTAGAAAAGCGCATCGAGATGAAAAAACTCCTCGCCAGCTCCCCAGCTTGGGATCCCTATCGTAAAAATTTCAAAAGTCGTTCCTCAGCACTCAAGTGGTTGTTAGTGACCTGTTTTGGGTACCTCGGTTATAAAAATGCCCGTTTCGGTCGGATTGAAGCTCACCAGGCAGTAACGGCTTATGGACGCGAAGCCCTTTTACGTGCCAAAGAAGCAGCCGAAGATATGGGGTTTGAAGTTATCCAGCTTTACGTTGATGGGTTGTGGGTGCATCACCCCAACAAAACACAGCCCAAAGATATCGAACCTTTACTGTTAGAAATCCAGTCGCGCACAGGTTTACCTATCTCGCTCGACGGTATTTATCGCTGGGTAGTTTTCGTTGGGTCGCGCCAAAACAAAAAACGCCCGGTCGCTAATCGTTACTTCGGTGTCTTTCAAGATGGTTCACTCAAAGTCCGTGGAATCGATGCCCGACGGCGTGATAGCACTCCCTTCGTTGCTGATGCCCAAATGCATCTGCTGGAGCTGCTTGCGAAAGCGGAGGAGCCCGAAGCAGCCCTGCCTGAAGCAATTGCTTTTATACAGGAGCGATTAAGAGCACTGCGCAATGGGTCGATTAAATTACCAGACCTGCTTGTCAAACAACGTTTAGGGCGAAAGATGGAAGCTTACCGTACCCCTTCTCCTGCTGCGCAAGCTGTGATGCAGCTTAACCGGGTTGGAAAGGAGTTCCGCCCCGGCCAGCGTGTGCCTTTTCTTTATACCCTCGGCAAGCCAGGCGTATTCGCCTGGGATCTCCCCCAAAGGCCTAACCCCCGTGCAGTCGATGTTGTACGTTATCAGCGCCTACTCTTGCGCGCAGCGGGGATTGTGTTAGAATCCTGGGGTTTAGATGAAGAAAGTTTAGCGAAAAAGATTGCATCCGATGCCAGCCAGCTGCATTTGCCGGCTGTTCCCAAACAACACCCCGCTCAGCACCGCTGCATTATTCCAGGCACCATCAGCTCCCCGATAGATCGTACCGTTAAAACTCAGTTTCAATAAGCCGACTGCACATTGTGGGGCCACCTCCCCCCGAGGAGTTGCCTCCGCAGTAGTCGTAAGGTTCTATTAAGTATGCACAATATTTTCCATGTCTTACTAAATTGAACAGAGCGCCTCATCGTAGTATTTGTTTATGCGCGGTTTTAAAATTTTATAAACTCAACCTGTCCTTCGCCCAAATCAACAATGCAAAAAGATTTCGACTCTCTGCCGCCTCCGCCTAAAGAACCCGGGTTTACAATACGCGCGCCCTGTACAACCTCATCGCGTCGTTGGTGAGTATGCCCGTGAAAGATCCACCGGTACCGTTTTTCTTTTACCAGGTCTGGCAATTGGCTTTCAAAATGGCTATGAAGCGCTGCCACAGGCACGCCATTCAGCTGTCCCTTATAAACATTTCCCGCAAAGTTTTCGACATTTAAATTTTTAATCATTTTGATTATCGTGCCAGAGGCAAAATCCATGTTCCCCAACGTATAAATTAGACGAAAGCCTTCAAACAGCGCAACCATCTCGATGCTCGCCAAGTCGCCACAGTGGATTAAATTATTTATTTCTTGCTCACGGCAAATCTCCAGTGCCTGCACTGTGTTTGATAAATGATCGTGTGTATCAGACAATATCGCAATTTTCATGTGGTTTTTCCTCTAATTTTATTTTCAAATTATATACGAATCTGTTCGATTACTGAAATAATAACGCATTCCAAGAAAAGCTTGTGGTAAAATTATTTTATTCAAATAAGAATAATTAATTCTTTCATGTCCGCTACAATAAAGTCTTACCGTCAAGCACCAACACAAATTAGGATTTAGGGAGATATATGACCTCCTCATTACAATTAGGAATTAGCGCGGCAAAAGCCGGGCGAATGCAGGAAGCCTTAACGAACTTAAAGGATGCTATTATCGAAGAACCTCAAAATGCTGAGGTATGGGTATGGATTGCAGCTATTATCGACGACCAAGACAAACAAGTTATCTTCCTCGAAAAAGCCCTTGTTTTAGACCCACGCAATATCCCAGCACAGCGTGGCTTGGCATATCTTGAAAAGCGAAAACAAGATGATAGCAACACCCATGATGATCATCTTTCTGATTACACACACCCAATTTCGCCTTTTCCTCCCGGAGCACGACAAACACAAGTTGAGAGCCCAAACCCATGGAAACAAAAATCAGATGCCTTGATAAACGATCTGGCGGAATCAGCTGAACCAGCTCGGGCTGAACAATCGCCAACGGACGATGAGAAACAAGGTTCGACAATTAAACTCACCCCTTTTGAGATTGTTCTGTTAGGAGTTGTGACCTTGGTGTTTGCCTTTATTGGATTGTTAGCAGCCAGTGCCCTGTTTGATTTTGAATTGCCATTTAATTTCCTACACAGAGAGCCCAAAGTTGAGGTGACCTTTCCACCTTCGCCGGGTGTGTTTTTGTTTGAGGATGAAGATTTTCTCTTTCTTGAACAATATGCTGGTTTACCTACCCAAGATATTGGTATCCCCGTCAGCAATCGCAATAAACCGCAATTTGTTATCTGGCAATCTTTAGCCGACCCCGACCAAATGACTTTAATTCACGATACCGGCGAAATCATCCCGTTTACTTTAGAATTATCCGCAGATGGGCTGTTTACGGTCAACCCTAAAAACGAATTGCCATCTGGCTTATTTTGCTTTGAACAGCTTCCTGGTGAAAATATCAATCAAGTAGAACCTTTTTATTGGTGTTTTCGTGTAAATTTGTCTCAGCCAATTGAATAAATCAAATAATGGTGACAGTAGGCACACATTTTAAGAGAAAACTCAGCTAATAAAATCCCTGAGTTTCTTTATAATTCATTTATTGAATCAGTAGAATGTATTAAGGGTGTATATGTCTGAAAATATCATCTTACAAACAGGCTTCATTGCCCCTGAAGTTAAAAAATTCATTGTACACGCTCCGGTGATTGCTAAAAAACGCAAGCCTGGTCAATTTGTCATTATTCGTATCTCAGAAGAAGGGGAACGAATCCCTTTGACCATTGTTGATTCCGATAAACAAGCTGGCACCATCACTTTGATTGTCCAAGGTGTTGGCAAGTCTACCAATGAAATCAATCAACTTGAAGCCGGGGATACCATTCGCGACCTGGTTGGACCTTTGGGTAACCCTTCTGAGATTGATTGTTATGGCCATGTCGTGGTCGTTGGCGGGGGTGTTGGAACTGCGGTTAGTTTTCCACAAGCAAAAGCATTAAAAGAAGCCGGCAACCGTGTAACCGCAATCCTTGGGGCGCGAACAAAATCCCTCGTTATCCTCGAAGATGAACTCGACAAAATTGTTGATGATGTTCATGTCTGTACAGATGATGGCAGTTATTGTCGCGAAGGGTTCGTTACCGAACAACTTAAGTTGTTACTCGAAGAAGGCGAAAAAATTGATTTTGTGCTGGCTGTAGGTCCAGTTCCGATGATGTCAGCAGTGGCTGAGCTTACTCGACCATACGGCATTAAAACAATCGTCAGCCTTAATTCAATCATGGTCGATGGTACCGGTATGTGCGGTGGTTGTCGTGTGACGATCGATAACAAAGTCAAGTTTGCTTGTGTTGATGGCCCTGAATTTGATGCTCATTTAGTTGACTTCAAAAATCTCATCAATCGCAATCGTGCATATCACCACGAAGAAGAATGTGCCCTTGAAATAGCAGCTGAACAAGTTGAAAAAGCAAATCGTAAAGAGCGGTTAAAAATAGCTCGTCAGCCCATGCCCGCACGTGAATCCGAAGAGCGCATTAAAGACTTCCATGAAGTTAACCTCGGGTTTACCGAAACGCTGGTGCAATTAGAAGCACAACGCTGCATAGAGTGTAAACATCCAGCTTGTGTGATTGGATGTCCTGTTGAGGTTAAAATACCTGACTTTATTCGCCTTATCAAAAACAGAGATTATATTTCTGCGTCACAGTTGATCAAACAAGATAACGTTTTGGCAGCAGTTTGTGCTCGGGTCTGCCCTCAATCTGACCAGTGCGAAGGGGCCTGTATCCTCACCAAACGTAATGAAGCGGTTGCCATTGGTGCTCTTTCCCGTTTTGTATCCGACTACGAGCGCAACCATGGAGACTTAATCCCAAAGGCTATTCCTCAGCAGCAAAAAACTGGAAAAAAAGTGGCTATCGTTGGTTCTGGGCCAGCTGGTTTGTCTTGTGCTGGCGATTTGGTTCGTATGGGGCACGAAGTTACCATCTTTGAAGCCTTTCATGATTTTGGCGGCGTTCTAATTTATGGCATTCCTGAATTTAGGTTACCTAAAGAAATTGTTAAAGAAGAGGTTGAAGCACTCCAAGCTTTAGGGGTGGAATTTCGCGCCAATACTGTGATCGGCGTCGCCTATACCATCGATGAATTGATGGAAGAAGAGGGTTACGATGCAGTTTTTGTCGGCGTGGGTGCGGGGCTGCCTTATTTTATGAATATCCCAGGCGAAAACTTGGTTGGCGTTTATTCTGCTAATGAGTTTTTAACCCGTGTTAACTTGATGAAAGCCTACGAGTTTCCACGTTCAGATACGCCCGTTATTGACTGCCGTGGTAAACATGTTGCGGTTATCGGTGGCGGTAACACTGCCCTCGATTCCGCCAGGGTCGCCCTGCGCTTGGGTGCAAAAAAGAGCAGCATCATCTATCGTCGCACTGCAACCGAGATGCCTGCCCGCCTTGAAGAAATTTCTCATGCCAAAGAAGAAACGATCGACTTTCAATTCCTTCAGGCTCCTATCGAATTCATTGGCGATGAGCAAGGTTGGCTAAAAGCAATGCGTGTGGTGCGTATGGAGCTTGGAGAACCCGATCAATCGGGTCGGAGACGACCAGTTATAATTGATGGTTCAGAGTACGAGGTTCCGGTTGATTTAGTAGTCGTCGCCATTGGCAATGGATCAAACCCAATTATCCAGCGTACAACGGAAGACCTTGAATTCAACCGTTGGGGAAATATCATCGTCAATGAAAGCACCATGGAAACTAATAAACCCGGTGTGTATGCCGGCGGTGATATTGTCACCGGCGGTGCAACCGTTATTTTAGCAATGGGTGCAGGAAGAAAAGCAGCCCGATCCATCCACACTTATTTAAAAACTCTCCCATAACCAAATAAAGGAACCATATGACCACTCCACCTAAAATCGTATGTATCGGTGCCGGCAGCTATTCATTCGGGCTAACCACTCTTGTGTCGCTTTTACGTAGTCAAAACCTTAAAGGTAGCCAACTTGTTCTCGTTGACCGTAACGAAGCTCACCTCGACATTATGTACAGATTAATCGCTTGGCTCAACGATGTGTGGGATGCAGGGATGACAATTGACGCTTTTTCAAACCATCGCGATGCGTTAAAAGACGCCCAATTTGTGGTTAATGCTATTGAAGTGGGACCACGTGAAGGATTATGGGAGTCGGATTATCGCATCCCATTAAAATACGGGGTTCGCCAACCTTATGCCGAAAACGGAGGACCTGGTGGGTTTGCCCATGCTGCTCGCAACATCATTCCAATTTTAGAAATCGCTCGCGAGATGGAGGTTCAATGCCCTCAAGCGTGGTTCATTAACTTCACTAATCCTATGCAGCGCATTTGTGCTGCCATCCATCGTCATACATCAATCAAAGTAGTCGGGTTATGCCATCAGCTGGGTGCAGGCTATGCCATGGTCGGTAAGGCTTTATCAGAAGACCTGGACATTATGGTTCCTCCATCCTTTACCAGTACCCACGCCAGCCCCAAATACGCACTTGGTATGGGTGCTACTTTTTTACAAGCTGTTGAAAAAGTTAAAATTATTGCAGCGGGTGTCAATCACTTCACCTGGATGATGTCACTTGAAGACCGTCAAACAGGTGCAGATCTTTATCCCCTCTTTCGGGAACGATGGGCGGCTTTACCTGAAAGCTTCGAGCCTCTTAGTCGCCGAGTTTTTGATGCTTTTGGCTTGTTCCCGATCCCTGGCGATGAACACCTTTGCGAATACTTGCCGTGGGTTAGCGACACTATCACCCGCCCCTGGGAGAAATATGAGCTTGAATTGTATGAATGGGCTCAACACGACCAGGAACGCGCGGACAAATGGCAAGAGCTTGAAGAAGCAGCCCAGGTGATGTCTCACCCTGAACGTTACGTACCTGGCTATAGCGAGGGTGCATTAGAAGTGATTGAAGGTATTCACAATAACCTCAACTCCTATTGGGAGGCTGTAAACATTCCAAATTACGATTTAATACCCAATTTACCAAAAGACGCGATAATTGAGGTGCCCGGGTGGCTTCATGCAGCGGGAATAAAAGGACAAGCCATCGGGTCTTTACCAGAAGGGATAGCCGAGCTCGTCCGCCGTGAGATCACGGTAAGCCATCTAACCGTAGATGCGGTTGTTCAGGGTGATCGACAATTGGCTTTACAGGCGTTGCTTCTTGACCCTGTTATCCGCGATATCGAAGTTGCGCAACAGATCCTGGACGATTATCTTTTTACTTATAAAAACCATTTGCCAACGTTTTGGGATTAACCATTATTTCTTTTAAAGAATTTGGTTAGATTATTTTGTTGTTTTTCTTCATGAATTTTCGTTTATCTTAGAAATAAGCTATTGACAAATTAGAATAAAAAAAGTATATTATATTTATTAAGTTAACGTCAGTTCGATTAAAGGCTCGATAGTTTTGTTCTTGGTTGGAACCCACGTTAGCAGGTTTGAAGGAATTTTTTAATAAGGAGGTTTCCAAGCATGGCAGAACGAGAACTTGGCGTTGTCAAATGGTTTAAAAGCGAAAAAGGCTATGGCTTTATCGCTCGTGACAATGGCGAAAAGGATGTTTTTGTACACTTCTCATCGATCAATAGCGAAGGTTTTAAAACCCTTCGTGAAGGTCAACGAGTAGAGTTCGAAGTCGTCCAGGGTGACAAAGGTCCGCAGGCTCAGGCTGTTGAAGTCGTTGAGTAAGCAGTAATTATTTTTTAACTAGAGAAATACGATGCTGAATTGCATCGTATTTTTTTTATTGATTATTCCATTTTTCCAATTACCCCTAAAGTTCTATATCAAGTAGAATAATTAAACAATATTTATAAATAAAAAAAAATTTAGGAGACTTTTTTATGAACCGACATGATGTCAAATTAGTCCAGGGAATTGTGGGATACCCCTGTGTTTCCATCACCCTCCCAACGCACCGAACTTCACCACAAAATAAACAGGATCCAATCCGTGTAAAAAACTTGGTGCGCGAAGCAGCCGATCGGTTGTTGACCGAATTCTCAAAACGTGAAATTGAACCCCTATTAACGCGATTAGAAAAATTAGCAGAAGAAATTGATTACAATAACTTGTTGGATGGGTTGGTTTTATTTGCCAACCAGGAATATAGCCAAAGCTTTATCTTGCCTATATCAATTTCAGAACGTGTCGTTGTAGACGAAACCTTCTTTACCCGCGACCTGGTACATACCCTCAACGAGACAACTCGTTACTGGGTGCTCGTGCTTAGCGAAAAACCTACCAGGCTATACGAAGGCACACGCGACTCACTCATCGAGATTCAAAGTGACACCTTTCCCATGGAACATACCGGGCCTGGAGGTAGCTCTGCACTTCCCGGCGGTCCTGGCGTCAATATTTCTGCCTACCGTGACGAATATCATCGTAAATTTTTCCGCAGTGTTGACAAAGCATTAAAAAACTATATGGATGATGACCGTTTGCCCTTGGTAATTGTTGGTGTAGATCGCTATCATTCTTTTTTTAACGAAGTTACTAATTATCAAAACCTGATTTTTGGGCGCATCACTGGCAATTATGATAAAACTCCTGCCCACGAACTTCCAAAATTAGTTTGGCCACTGGTTGAAGAAAAATTGGCAGAAAAGCAAACCCAAAGCCTCGCAGAATTGCAAAAAGCTGTCAGCGACCGTCGTGTAGCCAGTGAAATTAGTGATGTCTGGCGCTTAGCAAATGAAGGACGCGGCCATATGTTACTGGTCGAAAAGGATTTTCATTATCCTGCTCGCCTTGATCCTGATACTCAGATCTTAACCCCTGCGGAAGACATCACGGCCCCTGATGTCATTGATGATGCTGTCGATGAAATTATCGAAGCTGTTATCGCTACAGGCGGGGAAGTTGTTTTTATGGAGAATGGTCAATTGGATGACCATCAGCGCCTCGCCATGATCCTGCGCTTTTGATTTAAATCTACTGAATTTTAGTTTTCAACAATTTTAGAAACACCAGCCATTTATATAACCGCTGGTGTTTCTATTTAAGCCATCAAAATGAATATTGATGATCTTTTCTCGCCTATCTCCTGAATACGGAAGAATTAATATGAGAAAACGTTATGGTATCAAAAATTGCTTCTTTAAATCCATCTTGAAGAAGAGGGTTAAAGCTGTAAAGCACCACATGCAGTCAAGTTTTGGGTTTACTTTACGCTGATTGATAGTGGCAAAAACCGCCTAAAACCTGATTGTTTATATCTATACTTCTTAATCTAAGAAATAATCATCGGTTTTTATAGTAATTTATCCCAACCACATATCTATCCCCTTTCCCATTGGGAGAAGGTTAGGGTGAGGGAGAAGGTACAAAATTATTCACGTATCACATTACCCATTACAATATCTCTATTATTTACATATCTTAAAATGCGTAATTTTAATACCACTAAATAAAAAACTCCTTCATTTGTGCCAAGAGTTTCGTAAAAATCCAACCGACTCAGAAAAGATGCTTTGAGCTTGCTTACGTAACCGAAATTTGGATGGCTATAAATTCAGACGTCAACACCCACTTCCTCCATATATTCTTGACTTCTACTGTCATGAAATTAAACTTTGCATTGAATTGAATGGTGGCGTCCACACAGAACCTGCCAAAATAGCCCATGACAGCCAACGAACAGCCTTTCTCGAATCACACAAGATTAAAGTTATCCGTTTTTGGAATAACGATGTAACAAATAACCTTGAGGTTGTTCTCCAAGAAATATATTTTC
Organism: uncultured Candidatus Brevefilum sp.; assembly: GCA_964411385.1. Lineage (GTDB taxonomy): Bacteria > Chloroflexota > Anaerolineae > Anaerolineales > Anaerolineaceae > Brevifilum. The sequence goes on from CAYPKT010000001.1 coordinate 193,785, forward strand.
AATGCAACCATAGGTAATCAAAAAAATGAAGAAATCCCCTCACCTCAGTCCTCTCCTAAAAGAGAAGAAGTTAAACATCCATAAATTCAAAACGTTTCGTCACTAATTTAAATATCTCCAGTCTATCCTCTCTCCCTGCGGGAGAGGGGTAGGTGAGGGGTTCTTAAACAAAAAACACGCCCTTTCACAGACGTGTTACCTGTCGGGGCGAGCGGATTCGAACCGCTGGCCTCACGGACCCGAACCGTGCGCTCTATCCGGGCTGAGCTACGCCCCGCAATGAATGATTATACTCCTCCCTTTTATATATTCAATCATGATTAAATCAATATGGCTTGTTTCTATGGCTCAACCAGCACCTTTAACACGCCCTGTTCAGCTGCTTTCTCAAATGCCGCAACCCCCTCAGCCAAAGTATACCTGGCATGCACCAGTGGCTCAGTATCCACCAGCCCAGCTGATAGCAACCGCAATGCTGGCTTAAACGGCCCGCAGCGTGAACCAACCACGGTCACTTCATCAACAACCAGCGCAGACAAGTTCATACTCACATCGCCGGCAAAAGTGCTCTTTAGCACCAGCGTCCCACCGGGCCTCACTGCTTCCTTTGACAGATCAAACCCCGCTGGCGAACCAGTCACCTCCACCACTAAATCCGCTGATTTTGCCCGCAGAGTCTTTCCATCTACCGCCGGGATACCCCATTTTGCCAACAGCCGCGCTGGTGCCTCACGACGTACCACCACAGCTAAATCACACCCGGAGAGTTTTAGCGTTTGTGCAATTAACAAGCCTAATCTGCCTGCCCCAACTACCAATACTTTCATTTCAGGTTGAATGTGCACCTGCGCTTGAATTTGCAGAGCCGCAGCCAATGGTTCTGTGAAAACCGCTGCTTCATCAGAAATGCTATCGGGTACCGCGTGCAAGTTGGCCATTGGTAAGGTGAAATACTGTGCCAACACCCCATTTTTATTTAAAATACCCAGCACCGAGCGGTTTTCACAGTGACTGCTCCGACCTGCCCGGCAAGCATCACACCGGCTGCAAACCAAATTTATTTCGCCAACTACTCTCTTGCCCACCCAGCCTTCATAACCAGGTGCTGCTTCAACTTCACCAATAAATTCGTGTCCGGGTATTCCGTTAAAAGGATAATACCCTTTTGTCATCTCTAAATCTGTAGCACAAATTCCTACCAGTCGAGTCTTAATTAATGCTTCTCCAGCCTTTGGGATCGGAATGGGCAGGTCTTCCCGATATGTTACTTGTTGTTCGTCAAGCCATAAGCCTTGCATCGGCATCTTTCACCTCATTAATATCTCATTCTATTTAACGCGCACCACGCCTACCAAATTGTCGTTCTAACAAATCAGCAGAAAGGTGTATCATCGTTGGTCTTCCGTGGGGGCATGTCCGAGGAGACTGGCATTGTTCTAACCCCTGCAAAAGTGCTGTTTGCTCTTCTGGTGTAAGAATCTGTCCGCCTTTGACTGCCATCCGCTTACATATTCGAGCGGTAATTCGTGCTTCCTTTGCTGCTGCCAACGGCGCCTCATCTTCTTCAAAATCCTCTACCAACACATTCAATGCAGCTTGCGGATCTCCTCCTGCCAAAATAGCTGGGATCGACCGTATTGAATACGTGTTTGGTCCAAAGGGTTCAACCTGAAACCCCAAGCCGCTCAAAGTTGGCAATTGATCGTTGAGGATTCGAGCTTTTTCCGGCGGCAGCGTAACGGTCACTGGTTCTAACAGCGCTTGTGAAACGACAGATTCGTCCATCTGCTGGGCCATCAACGTTTCGAATAACACTCGTTCGTGTGCCGCATGTTGATCAATCAGGTAAAGCCCATCAGGTCCCTCGGCGATTAAATAAGTGGCAGCTACCTGTCCAATCAACCGCAATAAAGGCAATCGATCAACAGCATCGATTGCACCCGTTAGTACATTGATTCTCGGTTGTTGGGGAGAGATTGGCAATTCTTCCGCTGGTTGAATCTCAGCTGACATGCTCCATGCAGGATCAATCTGTCCATGATCCATCTTACGTTCGCCACCCCACCAGGGTCGGGCTGTTACCTCTGGCACCGGGGAGTATGCCAACAACGCTCGCCTGATAGCACGTTGAACCCGTGAAAAGACCAGGTCTCCTTCACGAAAACGAACTTCTGCCTTGGTAGGATGAACGTTTACATCAACAGTTTCAGGTGGCAAATCTACAAATAATACCACAATTGGAAATCGTCCCACCATCAACAGGGTATGATAAGCACGAAGAATTGCTGCACTGACTGCTGCGTCTTTTACCCAACGCCCGTTCACAAAAACGGTAATTTCACGTCTATTAGAACGCGTCAAGGAAATCGGGCTGATAAACCCATGGACATGATATCCACCTTCGCGAAAGTCCACCGCTAACATCGCTTTGGCTATATCAACCCCATATAAACTAGCTAAAACTTCGCGTGTATCCCCATTTCCACTGGTTTTTAAGCTTGTTTTCCCTTCCATGGATAATGTCCAACGCACCTGCGGGTAGGCGAGAGCAAAACGGGTTACCAATGCCTCGATATTTCGCCGTTCAGTGTTTTCCGTTTTGAGGAATTTTAACCTGGCAGGGACGTTGAAAAACAAGTCCTGTACGGTAATGTTCGTACCCACAGGCACCCCTTTGATGACAAGTTTCCCTAACGCACCACCATCGACTCGAATTTGTGCCCCCGTTTTATCTTCTGGAGTACGTGATTCTACCGTCAGTCGCGAGACAGATCCGATCGAAGCCAATGCTTCTCCGCGAAACCCTAAGGTTGCAATGTTAAACAAATCCTCTGCCCGTGTCAGCTTACTGGTAGCATGTCTCGATACTGCCAGCCCCAATTCCTCCTGCGAAATCCCCACGCCATCATCAGTAACACTCACCATACGTTTACCTGCGCCGAGCACTTCAATAGTAATCGCATTCGCGCCTGCATCTAATGCGTTTTCAGCCAGCTCTTTGACAACCGAAGCAGGACGTTCAATAACCTCACCGGCAGCTATTTGAGATGCAATATGTTCAGGCAATATACGAATCGGCATGATTCCTCCGCATAGATTATAACCCACCACACCTTAGTTTCCCTAATATTATCGTTAAACAATCCATGATCAACACTCATGCATCAAACACGGCAGGACTAAACCACCTACAAAATAGTTATATGCAATTACTAAAACCATAAAAATGATTGCTATCCCCCCTCTTTGATATTAACTATTCAACTAATCAAGTTGATATTCATTCCACATCCGGGCTAATTCATCTTCCTCTGGTCGAATTTCTTTATGGTGGACGATTTCCTCACCATGAATAATTTTTACGCCTTTGCCATCAGTAACAATTCCAATATCAGCAAAAACAATTCCCTGCTGGTTTAATTCTTTTTTTGCCATTGCCAAGTTTTCAGGACTTATCGTGGCAGCTAAAGTGCCTGATGAAATCATTTTTAAAGGATTATAACCAAAAGCATTGGCAAACCTGTGAACAATGGTATGAATTGGAATTTTCTCAAATTGAATTTCAATGCCAGTATCTGAAAGCAAGGCAATTTCCATCAATGTTTCTAACAATCCACCTCGCGTAACATCATGCATTGAGGACGCACCGTGCTCTGCTAAAATTAACGCTTCAGGGATAACACTAACGTCTTCCATCAACGTTTTCGCCTGTTCTAAGTCGTCATCTGAAAGCCCTAATTTTTTTGCAGCGTGGGTAAAATCGCTCGCTAAAATTCCGGTTCCTTCCAGAGCGATCCCTTTTGTAACCAAAACATGGTCGCCGATTCTTGCACCACGAGTAAGAATCGGTTGACGCCCCGCTAAAGTTCCTAATGCAGTGACCGCTACCAATGGACGGGTAAGGTTAGCAGAATATCCCGTATGCCCACCAATAATCGTTATGCCAATTTCTTCAGCTGCTCGACTAATATCGCGCATAATTTCAGTCAAGAGCGCCTCATCATCTTTGCTTGGCACTAAAATTAACGGCAAAATCCACCGTGGAGGTGCGCCGCAAGTGGCAATATCATTGCACGCAACATGTACAGCTAACCAACCAATATTTTGAACAGCTCCTACAATCGGGTCCACGTGTGAAGCTAAAATTTCTCCACCTACCTTTGTTAAAGCGACATCTTCGCCGAATACAGCACCCAGAAGCACATCGGGGTCTTGTGTTTGAAAGTGAGGATATACGCACCGATTGAGAACATCTAATGAAAATTTTGACATAGTTTACCTTTTTATACTAAACTAATTTTTAATGATTTCCTAATCCAGTTTGATCAGGAAAATAAGTTCCTGCAGCGCGCCAAAAGCGGGTGCCATAGCGCTCAACAATTTGCGCTCTGCTATCTTCTCTTAATTCGTCCAGAGTTGCCTTGATATCCTCGGTAGACCACCTTTCTAAAGTCCCAACCAACTCCGACTCGCTCATCGGGTGTCGGGTGATTATCTCTACAATAGAATCGATCAAGTTTGTTCCATCACCCAGATCAAATGAACCTGTTGCAGAGTGGATGATTTTTGCGACATGTCCAAGAATAGCATGGGCCCGCATCAGACCTTCCTCATCAGGTGGCTTAACCCAGGCTTCTACTGGCGGTCGATCGGGTGTGACAATATGAACTTCATCGGGGTTGATCCTTTCAAGCACGCCAGCAATGTCCGCAAGGGCTTCTTCGGTGTCATTTATTCCTCGCACCAGCATCACTTCTACCCAGAGGTTATTTTGATAAGCTTCTCGAAAGCTAACCAAGCCATCAACCCATTGCCGGTAATCAAGGTCAGGGTGAGGACGGTCAATACGTTTATAAAGTTCTTTACTGCCAGCGTCTATAGAGGGCATTACCGCATCAGCCAGTAGCAATGCATCTCTTACCTCTGGTAAGTATAGCAACGAACCATTGGTAATCACAGCCACAGGTAAATCGGTCAACGCTTTTACACCTCGTATCATTTCTCCAATTCCACTATGTAAAGTTGTCTCGCCAGAACCAACAAAGGTAATCCAATCGATTCCGTCAGGGTGCTCAGCATTTAACGCTTCTCTCACCTGCTCTAATACAACTAAGGTGTCACAATAAAATTTTCGTTGATTGGTTACCGGTCGACTGCGCCCCAGTTGGCAATATATACAATTCCAATTGCATGTTTTTAGTGGTACAGGGTCAATACCTAAGGATTGACCCAACCGGCGCGAAGGGACAGGTCCAAACACATATTTGCTCATCGCTTCCATCTTTTCTTTTTTTTTAAACTTATGATCGAATCAAACGACCAGTCGATAATCCCCGACATGTTTTTTGGTCGAGAACTATCTTATCGTCCTCTATACAATGTTTAGGTAATTTTTTATATTAAATCTCTGAACAAATTATAACCTAGAGAGAGGATCTTTGCCTCATCGCCAACCATTCAAATCCATAAAATCTCACCCGTTCTCTTACTCCAGCGAATAAGTTCCACTTATTTAATTCAAGGGTCTACCATTTGCAGTTATTTATCATCATTAATTTATCCATAAAATTGGCGTAAATAGCTGCTTAGGCTGCAGCAAGAAAGTGACCTCTATTAGGAGAAGCTTTGATGAATGAACCCATAAGATGAAAATACATCGACATCCTATTCGATATGGTAATCGCCAAACATTGGTAAATAGCGAAGAGAAGTTCAACTTAGCCACCGGTAATTTAAATACTAAAATTATCCTTTTATAATTGACGGGTTAGGGCTTCATTAATCCAAGGGCAAATGTTGCTTATTTCAAATATTCAGTCATGTTTGCAATAGGTTTTTCTCACACCTCACAAATAATGTCGAGTGGTTTTATAAAATTGATGAATTTACCCATACCAAAGGAATAAATTAGTAAATTAGTCAACTGAATTCTTTAAATTTCTACTTTTACTGATCTTATTATGGTTTTATGATAATATTCAAACAACAAACAGGCGCCACTTTTTTGTCATTCAAACATACTGAAGTATCATCAATTCTATGGAAAGCAACCAAGAAAACCAATACAATAAAAATCTCAAGGTATGGGTACCAAGCCCAGCCACTCTATCTTCAGAAAAGGGGGGGCTTGTGTCAATCAGCGCAGACTTGATCTTAGCGCAAGCTGAAGTTGGTTACGTATTAACATTTCGCGGTGAACCTATAGCAAAGGTAACACTCAAAAATAGTCATCAAGTTATGATCAAAGACAAACATAGCAAACATTGGTTAATCAATTTTGAACAGTTAAAAGGTGTTGATTTTTTATCTTTTTCAAAAGACCTGGCTGATGCTATCGAACGATTTCAAAATCATTCAATAGGAGAGCAAACCGCCAGGAATTTTTTAGCAAAAATGTCGGTTGGCGATCACCTCTGTTATGGTAACGAAACCTTAGCAACTTTAGTTGAAATTATGCAACCCACATCAGAGCACGGTACCATTCTTACTTTCGAAGCAGGCGATCATTCACGCCATATTGTCAGTATTGATACAATCCCCGCAGAACAATCCATTAGCGATTATCTTGAATCTTTTGATATTAATTTAGAACAAGCTGAATTTTCACAGATGGACTCTTTATTAATCCGCTATTTTCGAGAAGAGTTCGTCAATAAAATGTTAATACAAATGACTGATGACCACCGCCGAAATGGAGATACCTGGTTATCTCGTTATGAAAACGGTGTTGAATCTTACATCCATCAACGTTTTGACGAATATTTCAAAAACTTTGAAGAAGCCGGCAAACCAATCCCCTGGTTAAAAATCGCTGGCTATGCTATTCTCGCCCAAGCGCGAGAAGACCACCCAGAGTGGTTATTATGAGTCCTCATTTATAAGATGACAAAATTAGCTGGAAAGGTAACCCTTTAAATGCGCTATCACAAAGCCCTACCTAATGACGATGCGAATCGCAACCGAGATCCAATTGAAATTATTCATGATATTGAGCAAGGCGGCGAACTGCTGATGAACGCTCTCACCGAGCTAATCGAATGGAGCGATTTTGATGTCTCTAAAATTAATGATTATCTCAAACGGCTCGCAAAATTTCTAGATGCGATCATCGAAGCGCATCCGAAAACTTATACCTTATCCGAATTGATCGAAAAGTTGGAATTGGACGAAGTTACCCTTCGTAAGCTTCTTTGGGATGTAGGCATTGATATCGACCCACAACTAAGCAACCCAACCGAAATCATCAGTGAAAGAGATTTAATTCCCCTGCTGGCAGACCGTGCTGGTTCCCGCGTGGGCGATCGCTTAGCAGAACTCCTGCGGGGCGATGGGCCTTACGTCGCCTGGGTATAACCAAACCAGCAACAAAAATCCTCCAACATAACGCCCTCTTCCGTTTGTATAATGAGGGTTAGGCTAAACCGCCAATATTTCCCCATAACGAAAATACACTTCTACGCACCTCCTCTCCGCCCCTCGCGCCATGATAATAATTTATCCGAAACCGTAGAATGATATATTGCCCTATAATTCCCTCTCCCTGTGGAGAGGGTTAGGGTGAGGGAGAGGTTTAGGGTACGGGAGCAATCTACGATGAGAGGCAAGAGCAATAGTAAACAATATTGTCTCCTCTCCCATGCCTCCCCTTGCTCGATGTGCTAAAATTAAATTATGGAACTTTCTTCGCATCTTCAAGGCATACTTGACACCTTACCAGAAAAGCCCGGTTGTTACCTGATGAAAAACAGCAAGGGGCGCATCATCTATGTCGGCAAGGCAATCAATTTGCGCGCCCGGGTACGTTCTTACTTCCATGCCAGCGCACACGAAAGCCCTAAAACCGAAAAACTCGTCAGCGAAATTGCAGATATAGAGTGGATTGTGGTAGGCTCTGAACTTGAAGCCCTGATCCTCGAGATGAACCTCATCAAACGCCACAGGCCGCGTTATAACGTCTCGCTCAAGGACGATAAACGCTACCCCTATATTAAAGTTCACTGGGCCGACCCCTTCCCTAAAGTCACCGTTACCCGCCAGATGGTTCAGGATGGCTCACGCTACTTCGGCCCTTATACCAGCGTGTGGGCTGTTCATCAAACCCTCGATGTGCTGCGCAAAATATTCCCATATTTAACCTGCAATCGTGAAATCACAGGTGACGATAAGCGAGCTTGCCTGTACTACGACATCAAACTGTGTACCGCACCCTGTATTGGCGCCATTAACCAGGCAGATTACCGCCAAATGATCGACGATTTATGTCAGTTCCTAATGGGTCGCACTGATGAAATTGTCCAGCGTCTCACGCGTGCCATGGAAATTGCCTCTGAGCAGCTTCAATATGAAAGAGCCGCCACCATTCGCGATCAGCTTCAAGCAATTGATCGCGTAGTCGAACGACAAAAAGTTGTTAGCAGCGAGCAGACTGATTCGGATGTTATTGCCATGGCACGTGAAGATGGCGAAGCTTGTGTGCAAGTTTTTTTCATCCGCTCGGGCAAACTCATTGGGCGAGAATATTTCGTACTTGAAGGCACCGAAGAAGAAGCCGATGACAAAGTCCTCTCTGAATTTATTAAACAATTTTATGCTCAGGCAGCTTTTGTCCCCTCTCAGGTTTTATTGCCTACGGAACTGGCTGAGGCTAAGATCATCAGCCAATGGCTAAATAGCCGCAAACCCGGTGAATCCGTTGAAATCACCGTTCCACATCAGGATATGAATCGTGAGTTAGTCGAAATGGCATCCGAAAATGCTGTTGAGACCCTTAACGCTTTGCGTACACGGTGGGAGGCTGATAAAAACAGGCAAACCGTTGCTCTATCAGAGCTTCAAGAAGCTCTGGATTTACCAGAGCCCCCCGCCCGTATTGAATGTTATGATATATCAACCACGCTTGGTACTGCCAGTGTCGGTTCAATGGTCGTCTTTGAGCACGGCACACCCAGTAAAAAACTTTATCGCCGTTTCAATATCAAAACAGTAACTGGACAAGATGATTTCGCCAGCATGGAAGAAGTTCTCAATCGGCGCTTCCGCCGTTGGAAAGCAGCCCAAGACACTGGCGAAAACGTTGGTACAAAGCCAGATCCTGCTTTTGCGATTCTGCCAGATTTACTCTTAGTTGATGGTGGTAAAGGTCAATTAGCCCGTGCGGTTTCAGTTCTTGAGTCGTACAATTTGCTTGATAGGGTGCCTGTTGCCAGTTTAGCTGAAGAACAGGAAGAATTATATGTTCCTAACCGTCGTGACTCGATCTTCTTAGAACGTCATTCACAAGGGTTATACTTATTACAACGCATCCGCGATGAAGCCCATCGTTTCGCAATCACTGCTCATCGTAAACGTCGAACAATTCAAGGTTTAGCTTCTCAACTCGATCAAATTCCTGGAATTGGTCCTTCAAGACGCCGAGCTTTACTACAAGTCTTCGGTTCAGTCGACGGTATAAAAAATGCACCTGCAGAAAAAATTGCCGAGCTCAAAGGAATCACCCTCGAGATGGCTGAAAACATCAAGCTACAATTAGAATAAGGAAATTTAATGACCAAACGACCGCCAAAGAAATTAAACACGAAACGTATTTACCAAATTGTGATGGCATCGGTTGCCTTTGCCATGATCCTTTCGATGATTGCCATGGCATTTAGGTGGTAGCTAAATCATGACAAATTTACACTGGATAGATGTCAACACATTCAATTTCAATGTAATGTTGCTACTGGAACCGTTGCACGTTGAATTCATTGCCGAAGGACAACCATCAGCCGAGATGGGGACAGCATTGGCTGCCCATCCTGAAGTCCAGTGGTATTTATCGCATCAGTACCCACCAATCAAGCCTTATATTTCCACTTGCCTAACAATGGCAGAAAGCAACCCGCATCCAAATACATTGCGGAAAGCAGAATTATCAGTGCTTAATTCAATTCAAGATTGGCTTGTTTACCTTCTCGAACCCGAAAAATATGATCAACTCGAATTCCTTGGCTGGGATGATAACTCTCTCCTCTCAATGGCAGATTTTCAAGATAAACTCGTATTAGACATCGGGGCAGGCACTGGACGCCTGGCATTCACCGTTGCGCCTTATGCACGCAGCGTTTATGCAGTTGAACCGGTAGCGAATTTGCGCAAATACATGTGGGATAAACGGGCCCTTCTCGGATTTGAAAACGTATATCCTGTTGATGGTACCCTTACGCAAATTCCTTTTGAAAATAGTTTTGCTGATATACTCATGGCGGGGCATGTATATGGTGATCATTGTCACGCTGAATACCAAGAGATGATGCGCGTCGTCAGTGATGGTGGGATAATTTTGCTTCACCCTGGTACAAACGCAAGCTCTGAAAACGAAGCACATCGTTTTTTGGTTGACCATGGGTTTGCCTTTGCCTTATTCGAAGAACCTGGCGATGGGCTAAAACGGAAATATTGGAAGACAGTTCATAAATAATTGAAGAAAAAGGAGAATATCGACGATGAAAGAGAATGGTTATGCGTTTATAGAGGAAACCAAGTATCCTAATTTAAGCCTGTCTGCACAAAAACAAGGGCTCCCTCAACCGTCTTACGAAATCCCCTTTGAAGAAAATCAAAACTTAATTAATTTACCTCTCCCAAAAAAAATAAAGCTGGGAAAATATGATTTGCGAACTGCAATCGAAGAACGCGTCACCTATCGACGCTATAGCGAAGATGCACTCTCTCTGGCTGAGTTATCCTATTTGTTATGGCTTACCCAGGGTGTAAAAACAATCAACCAGGAGCGAGGGGTTCCTCAACGAACTGTTCCATCAGCAGGCAGTCGTCACCCATTCGAGACCTATCTATCAATCAATCGGGTAAAAGATCTTTACCCCGGTTTGTACCGATTTAAATCTACCACCCACCAGTTAGCCCCCTTAGTGTTAGATGCAGGTTTTAATCAGCAATTGACAGAAGTTTGCATCAACCAACGTCACGTTGCCACCAGTGCTGTTACTTTTATCTGGGCTGCTGTGACCGATCGGATGACCTGGCGGTATTGCGAACGGGGCTATCGTTATATGTATCTGGATGCTGGGCACGTATGCCAGAACTTATACCTGGCTGCTGAGTCGATCGGTTGCGGTGTGTGTGCTATTGGTGCCTTTGACGATAACGCCGCCGATGCCTTGTTAGGGTTAACACCCCCTGAAATGTTTGTGATCTACATGGCTACCCTTGGTAGAAAACTATAAGCCTATGCACGCCGATACATGTATAATAATTTCAGCCAGCGAAGAGTGGGCTGCTTTAAAGCCTCATTTCTCCGAGCTCTCCATCTTGGTTACCCCCTATGGCGAAGCTTTTACAACATCTATCGAAGGACAATCTATCGTCTTTGTCCAGGGAGGCTGGGGGAAAATTTCTGCTGCTGGTTCGACCCAATACGCCATTGATCGCTGGAAACCCTTTCGGTTGATCAATCTGGGCACCTGCGGTGGGTTCGATAGGCATGCCCTTAGAGACCAGGTTGTTTTAGCCAATAAAACCATCGTGTACGATATCATTGAACAAATGGGCGACTTTGATGAAGCCATTGACTATTACTCAACCAATCTTGACCTCTCCTGGCTGCCCGACCCATTGCCGCAGCCTGTGACTGTTGGTACCCTGGTCTCTGCTGACCGTGACATTGTCCCCGCTGAAATCGCCCACCTTGTTCAGCGTTACCAGGCCTTCGCTGGCGATTGGGAATCGGGCGCTATCGCCTGGGTTGCCAAACGGAATCATCTGCCGTGTTTAATCCTCCGAACAGTCTCAGATCTTGTCGATCACCATAGCGGCGAAGCTTACGGGGACCTTACCTTTTTTCGAGATCAATGCCATGTCATCATGGCCGATCATTTACACCACCTGCCTGCCTGGTTACAGGCCTTTCAAAACGTAACCTAATTAATAAAATAAGACATGGTAACAGGTAACCCATTCATAACAATGTCTTTTAAAGATCTTGCAAGTTTATTATTGTCCCAAACGAGCGCGTTCTTCCTCTATGATGCTGGGGTCTAATTTGCGGAAAAGGGGTGAAGGCTGATTGAACGACGTCCCAGGAATTAGTTTTCCGGGTACCCAGATATCAACACCTTCTGCTGAAAGGGAATCTCCAGGGTCGTACATCAGTACTGTATGTGAACTCAAGCCATCCACGACATCGCGAGTCGTCAACTCACCAAATAGTGGCTTTTCATTTCCCAAATAACGATGCAATTTTTCACATGAATGGGGTAAGAATGGGGCGAACATCAGCTTGAGCCAGTTAAGTGCCTGTAAGGCTGTATATATAGATTTTGCAGCTTGCTCTTTGTCCGTTTTAATTTCAAACCATGGGCCAGTTACATCCAAATATTTATTAACCTCACCTGCCAGGTACATCGCTTCGTTGATTGCCGCCCGAAGTTTGACCGCCTCCAGGTATCCTTGGATCGTAGTAAACCCATTTTTTACAGTTTCTAACAATTGACCATCGCCTATGCGAAGATCCCCTGGATCTGGTATAAGCCCATCCCAGTGTTTGAATGCAAAAGAAAGGACCCTGTTTACCAGGTTGCCCCAGGTTGCCACCAACTCATTGTTATTACGTTGGTAAAATTCATCCCAATCCCAATCTGTATCTCGACTTTCTGGCATATTAACTGTCAAATAATACCGCATCGGGTCCGGGTCGTAACGGTCAAGAAAGTCTAAACCCCATACAGCCCAATTTTTACTCCCCGAAAGTTTACGACCTTCAAGGTTCATAAATTCATTTGCTGGAACATCATAAGGTAACACTAGCGGTTTGGGGGTTTCTGTCCCCATCTTTTTATCAAAAGAATCACCAACACCAATTAATTCTGCTGGCCAAATGATCGCATGAAAAGGTATATTATCCTTACCAATACAATAAAAAGATTTCGTATCGGGGTTTGTCCACCAATGCCTCCAGGCATCTGGCTGGTCGTGAAGCTGGCTCCACTCGACAACGCTCGAGAGGTAACCAATAACGGCTTCAAACCATACATACATGCACTTCCCTTCCCAACCTTCAACAGGCACAGGGATTCCCCAAGACAAATCTCGGGTGATAGGGCGTCCCCGCAAGCCCTCTGTCTCAATTTGCCCTAAAGACTGACGGATCACATTAGGGCGCCAATAACCCTGACGCTCTTGTAAAAATTCAGTTACCTGGTCCTGCACTTTTTCCAGGTCAAGGTAAAAATGAGTGGTTTCTCGCAATTCTGGGGTAGAGCCATCAATTTTTGATTTCGGATCGATAAGTTTTTCTGCTTCAAGCATCTGCCCACAATTGTCACATTGGTCAGAACGAGCACCCGTTTTTCCACAGATATAACATGTCCCCTCTACATAGCGATCGGGTAAAAATCTCTCTTGTGCTGGTGAATACCATTGCTTAGACTTGTCAGTAAATAAAAAACCTTTTTCTTTTAATGTTAAGAACAGCTTTGTAGATACATCAAAATGGTTCTCTGTATGTGTGCTGGTGAAAATGTCATAGGTAAGCCCCAGTTTTTGAAACAGTTCAATAAACCCCTCATGGTACTGTTTGTACACCTCTTCAGGCGTTAAATTTAACTCATCTGCCCGTACGGTTACCGGAGTCCCATGAGAATCGGACCCTGAGACCATCAACACATCTCGTCCTCGTAAACGATGATATCTCGCCAAGATATCTGCCGGCAAATAAGACCCGGTGATATTTCCAACATGAATTTTAGCACTCGCATAAGGCCAGGCTACTGCAATTAAAATCGGTTCAGCCATTCTTCACCTCGATATATTTTTATCAACCTGTTGATTATAACAAAAAACTGGCATTAGCCAGTGTAATTTTTGGGCAACCAGAAGCCACCCTGTTATGCTCCTGGAAAGCATAACCGAAGAATTTAAGCCATGCACATCGTTGATCTGTGTTTTGGTTCCATCGATGTAATTATACGAGGTTATAAAAAATCTTTCAACTGACGGGCTTTATGCGGATGTCGCAATTGCCGAAGTGCTTTTCCTTCAATTTGCCGGATACGCTCACGTGTTAATCCAAACTTGAGCCCGACCTCTTCCAGTGTATAGGGTTTATTACCGTCCAACCCAAATCGCATTTTTAAAATGAGCGCCTCTCTTGGGCTTAATGTCTCTAACACTTCATCAATTTTTTCTTTCATCATTACCTGGTAGGTCATTTCCAGGGGTGAGGGGGTTTCTTCATCTTCAACAAACATCCCTAATTCAGATTCTTCATCATCCCCAACCGGTGCTTCCAAGGAGACCGGCAGCCACGAAACCTGAGTCATCCACTGAACGGCATCTGGGCTAGTGTCCATTACTTCAGCAATTTCTTTCGCTAATGGCTTTCTGCCCAGTTTTGTTTCAAGAGTCTGACTTACTTTATACATTTCACGAATCTTATCAATCATGTGGACGGGCACACGGATTGTTCGCCCTTGATCAGCAACTGAACGCGAAATTGCTTGCCGAATCCACCAGGTTGCATACGTAGAAAATCTAAAGCCGCGTGTGTAGTCAAATTTTTCAACTGCCTTAATCAAACCCAGGTTCCCTTCTTGAATTAGATCGAGAAAAGGCACCCCCCTGCCAAGATACCGTTTGGCAATAGATATCACCAGGCGAGTATTTGCTTTGATTAAATGTTCCCACGCTTCCTCGCCGTCTTTAACCACAGCTTTCAAGGTGTCAGTATTTTTGTCGAAATCTGTCAGCTCTGCTTTATTCAACTCAATTTCAGCAAATCGACCTGCTTCAATCTGTTTTGCAAGGATTTGCTCTTCCTCTTTAGTTAATAATGCGACTTGTGACATTTCTTTCAGATATAAACCAACGTTATCTTCCAGGTTTTCATTCTCGTCATTACTTTTTACATCTGGATCAGGTTGTTCTCGGTCCTCACCTCGATGTTTACTTACGATGATTTCAATACCTTCTTTGCGCAATGAAGTAATAAGCAAATGCATTAGGTTATGGCCGCTTTGCCCCTGGGGGAAAAGTTCAACCAGGTCATCCGTTGTCAGGAAACCTTTTGAATCAGCGCGTTCAATCAAAGTCCCGACGAACTTTTTAATTTCACTTTGAAGCTTATCCCCAGTCACAGCTTTTCTCCAGGTTTAACTAATTATCAATTTGAATTAACTTGCCAACCCCCAATTTATGAGCAGCTTTTTAATTAGGTTGCTCGGACTCTATTGAATAAGTATGATTTTCTTGATAGTGTTCACAAGGAGCAGCATTTAAATTAGCTCCACATACGACACATAAACCTAAGCACGTTTCTCGGCATAGGCGTTTAATCGGTATTGCTAAAATTAAGTATTCACGATATACAGAGCGCATATCTAAATAACCATCATGGGGCAAAATTAAGTCCGTATCTTCGCGATGTCGTTCAGGGAATTGATATAATTCCTCAAATTCCGTGGTTACTGGCAAATAAAATTCTTCCAGGCAGCGAACACAATGGGTCAACACTTGCGCTTCTACGTGAACTTGCAACAACAACCCCTCTCTCGATTTTGAAAGACGAATCAAACTGGTTAAATTTTTTCCGGTTAGATCGTCGATCACAAACTCATCAACGTCAATGTTCACCTCGTGTAGTGAACCAATCGACTTATTATACATATGTCCGACATTTAGCCGGAAAGGATTGTTAGTATTATTCACAGGAGCTCATTCGATTAAAAAATTGGGTAAAATTTCGTATGGTCAAAATTATAACACGCCAGAAGATGAGCGTCAACGTAAATTATCTATCAAACGAAAGAAACTACCTCTTATGAACTTGTCATTAGCCATCGCCTCACATAATCCTGGAAAGTATCGAGAGATTAAAGCAATTTTACATGGATTGCAAATTAATATTCTAACTGGTCAAGAACTCGGCATCAATATTTCAGTTGATGAAAGTGGTGAAACATACGAGGAGAACGCCCAGATAAAAGCCTTAGCTTATCTTAATGCCACTGGCTTACCTGTAATTGCCGACGATTCTGGCGTTGAGGTAGATGTTCTTAATGGGGCACCAGGTTTACATTCCGCTCGATATTCAAACAAGCCCAACGCCACCAATGCAGATCGCCGAATCCATTTACTTGAGGAGCTCCACGATAAACCCCAACCGTGGACCGCACATTTTCATTGTAGCGCAGTCTTAGCCTTACCAAATGGAGAAATATTTACAACCTCAGGCCGTTGTGAAGGGATAATAATCCCAGAAGAACGTGGGATTGGTGGTTTCGGTTATGATCCTGTTTTTTATATGCCCGATTATCAATTAACCATGGCAGAATTGCCAGATCGGATTAAAAACCAAATCAGCCATCGTGCCAAGGCGTTTGCAGCGATGATTCCCATCATTCAATCTAAATTGATTAAAAGCTAACTACGTTACCAACTGTTATAATGGACTCTTTCCTCTTTAAACCGGTCCTCAGGCTCAGGAATCAAAGCAGGATGTCCAATTGCCGTCAAAGCGACCGGTCGTATCTGGTCTGGTAAGCCAAGAAGGTCGACCATCCCCGACATTCGTTCTTCGTCTGGATAAATTCCCACCCAAACAGCTCCTAACCCTTTTGCATGGGCAGCCAATAGAATATTCTGAGTTGCAGCCGCACAATCTAAAATCCAAGATTTCTTTTTTCTTTCAAGGTCACGATCACTGCAAATCAAAATGGCCAACGGGGCAACCAACAACATCTGTGAAAACGGGTGAAATTGCGGGATGGCATGCAACAAGGCTGTGTCATCAATAACGAGAAAATGCCATGGTTGCTCATTTCTAGCAGAAGGGGCTTGCATACCTGCTTTTAATAGATCAATCACATCATCTTTTGATACCGGGTCGGGTTTAAAGCGTCTAACACTGCGTCGAGTAAAGATTGTTCCTAAAGCGTCCAACGACAGTCCTTTCATTATTATAAAAATTCTCAACAAACAAAAATCGTATACCTTAATCTAATGTTTGTACCCAATTGATCTCAAAAAATTTTTCCTCCAGACAATATCTTCTTCGTTTTCAATTCCTTCAGGTCGTTTTCCATCAGCAACACCTAAAATAGCTCGTCCTTCACCCACATCTAAAACAATAACATTGGTTGGGTTAGCAGTTGCGCAAAATATGTGGCACACTTCAGGGATAGCTTTAATTTGGTTTAAGACATTAATTGGAAAGAACCCACCACCCAGAAAAATAATAAAAGAATGACCTGCAGCAATTTCGTAGGCGTTACGTTTTGCCAGTTCAACCATCTCGTCGTCATTACCACTCCATCGGACCAAACACTTCCCTGAGGCTTCACAAAAGGCTAAGCCAAATTTTATACCAGGTACCGAGGTAATCAGTGTTTCGTGAATATCCTCTACTGTTTTAATAAAGTGGGATTGCCCCAAGATAAAATTGATTTCTTCTGGTTTCTCGATTTTTATATTTTTAAATTCCATTGTTGAACCTCCTTTGTCATAGGTTAATTTTAGCATAATTACCTTATAGATTATCAATCATGCCATCAAGTTAAAACAGAAAGGCAACCTTAATCGGATGCCTTAATCTGAAGCAGAGCAAATTTGTTTTTATGAATATAGTTTATTATGTACAGTTGAAAGCGCTTTAACCTGTTCACCAGCATGATAAGATGAGCGCACTAAAGGCGCACTTTCCACCCATTTGAACCCGATTTCCATTCCAAAATCTTTCAGCGTTTCGAATTCGTCTAAGGTGTAATAACGGGCAATCGGCAGGTGCTTCCTGCTTGGCTGCAGGTACTGGCCAAGGGTTAAAATATCCACACCCCAGCTGCGCAAATCTCGCATTGTGTCTTGAACTTCTTCAAAGGTCTCACCTAAGCCAACCATGATGCCAGATTTTGTCAATACATCTGAATCTAATAGTTTTGCGTTGCTAAGTGTCATTTGCGACCATTCATAACGATCTTGGGGTTGAACCTGTTTAAACAAACGCGGAACAGTTTCTACATTATGGTTGAGAATCTCTGGTCGGGCTGCCATAACAATCCTTAAGGCCTCAAGACTGCCTTTAAAATCAGGAATTAATACTTCAATAGAACACCCTGGCAGAAGTTGGCGAATGCGTCGAATAACCATTGCAAAAATTGGGGCTCCACCATCACGCCGTTCATCGCGGTTAACACTGGTAATTACCGCGTGTTTCAAATTCATTTTCAATACAGCTTGGGCTATACGCTCCGGCTCCTCCCAGTCTAAAACTTGTGGGCGCCCGTGTTTAACGTCACAAAAACCGCAAGTACGGGTACAAACATCGCCTAACATTAAAAATGTCGCTGTACCGCTCCCCCAACACTCGCCCATGTTAGGGCAGCCAGCTTCTTCACAAACTGTATGCAGAGATTTGCTGCGCATCAAGTGCTGCAAATGTTCAAAACTTTCTCCACTTGGTGCCCGAACTTTAATCCAGCTGGGTCGTCTGATTGGGGTTGTATCCATTAATTCAGGATTCACTCTATTTCTGGTCGGATTTGTCATATTTATGCCTCCACGTAAGATTGTACTCTATCCGAAATAGATTGTTATCTTTATTATTAAACATCGTTCGGTTGAATTGGCACAATCAACCACATGATCAAATAAATCAAGCCCCCAGAGCTGCCAAGGATAAGTAAAAGAATAAATATTAACCGAATCGTCGTAATATCGACATTTACATATTCTGCCAGCCCAGCACAAACGCCAGCAATCACCCCTTTAGAAGGAATGCGATATAATTTCTTTGGTTCTGTCATCATGTCCATCACTTTCGTAGCTATTTAACAATTATCATTATACAACAAGATTAAACCACTTTGTTAGAGCATCAAAAATAATCGGATTTATCACAGGTTAGCTTAGAAGTGGTATAAATTAAGATTGATCATAATTTTTACTATATAAACCACATGGATTATTCAAAAACAACTTGGCGTTTAATCAAACATCCTCCAGCTTTCGGCGCCTGGAACATGGCAGTAGATGAGGCGATTTTGGAAGGCGTTTTCAGTGGTGAATCACCCTCAACTTTAAGACTTTATGCGTGGGAACCTGGATGTCTTTCTTTGGGACATGCCCAACCTTTTTCCGAAGTAAACCTGATTAAGTTACAAGAAAATAGCTGGGATGTTGTTCGCCGTCCAACCGGTGGACGCGCAATTTTACATATCGACGAATTGACCTATTCCGTCCTCGCGCCACTCTCAGAGCCCCGAGTAAAAGGTGGTGTCTTAGAAAGTTACTTACGCCTTTCAAAAGCTCTGCTTGAAGCGCTAAATATCCTTGGGTTAAACCCAAAATCTAAAGAAGATTCCTCAAACCAAAATACAAAACAGCCTAATCCCGTTTGTTTCGAAGTCCCCTCGAACTACGAAATAACTGTCAATGACAAAAAATTAATTGGCTCTGCCCAGGCCCGCAGAAAGGAAGGTTTGCTTCAACATGGTGCCTTACCGCTTTATGGTGATCTTACACGCATCATAACTGCATTAATTTTTACAGATGCCGGTGCGCAAACCAGAGCAAAAGAACGCCTGTTGGCTCATGCTACAACGGTCGAAACAGAGTTAGGAAAAAGGATAACCTGGGCACAAGCCAGTAATGCCTTCCAGAAAGCCTTCGAGAAAACCTTAACCATAGATTTTCACGTAGGGCAACTTACAGAAAAAGAAACTCTGCGGGCTGAAGAACTTGTCCAAGAAAAATATGCCAACCCATCCTGGACCGAACGGATTTAATTTATCAATGACCAATTTTCACCGTCTCTTAACATCTTTTCGAAAAATTTTCTTTTTTCTCTTCTTGGCAATCCTGGTTTTAACGGCATGCTCGCCTAACCTCGTTGAACCGTTGCCAACTGAGACCCCCACCCCTGATGAAGCCCACATAACCCCAACTTCTACGCCAACGCCAAGACCATCACCAACGCCGACTCTCCCCCCACTTGGGAGTTTAGGCAACCCTATAACGATTGGTTTTATTCTATCAACAGACCAATCTAATAGTGATCCAGCCATTGCCCTGGTTGATTTGCTTTCGACCGAAACCGGTTATGTTTTCGACACCCTTCTCTACCCCGATTTCGGAAGTCTTTCAACAGCTATTGTAAATGGCGATGTTCACCTTTTCTGGTTAAAACCTTTGGAATATGTTTTCCTCAACGATCAGGGTGTTGCTGAAGTAATGCTAATGACTAACCATCAAGGCGTATTTGCTTATGGCATACAATTTCTGGCTAACGTAAACAGCGGATTTTTGCCATCTTTCGACGCAGATGGAAACCCAACCTTTGATAATCCTATTGAAATATTGCAGCAATTTTCAGGAACTCGCCCATGCTATTTGGATCCACAATCCATACCTGGATATTTCGTTCCCAAAGGACTTCTTGCAGATGCCAGCACCCCAACGCTTGATCCGGTTTTTGTGTTCAGTTATAATGCCATTATCCGCGCGTTATATATTCGTGGTATTTGCGATTTTGGGGTCACCTTTGCTTATACCGGTGACCCGCTCACATCAAGTGATATATTAGCCAACCTTCCTGATGCCAAGGACCAAATTAGGGTTATCTGGCTTTCTGATAATTTTATCCCGAATATCAATTTATCAGCCTCGCCATCGCTGCCAGTTTTTATGCGCTTCAGAATAGAAGAAGCATTAATAAGAATTGCTGACGAACCCCATGGTTTAAATTTGATTAGCTCTGCTTTAGTTTATGACGTTGAAGCACTACGCTCAATTGAAGACCATTTTTATAACGCTTTTAGGGCTATTCTTGCCCCATTAGAGCTTGATCTGCAACCCATCGTAATTCCTCCTGTTGAAGAATGAAATGAATACATTTAAAAAGACCTTTCGATTTTTATCCCATTTCTTTCTCTATGCAACCCTTGGATTGTTTTTCCTCATCGGGTTCATTCGTGTGAGTATGCTCATGCAAGGGAGAAGTAAAACATTCCAGCCCGACTTTGTGCCACCTGCGCCTGTTGCGCTTGTTTTAGGCGCAGGGTTAAATAAAGACGGCACTCCGGGTATTGTATTGCAAGATCGTGTCAAAACAGGGGTGGATTTATATTTCACCGGCAAGGTTAGCAAGCTTTTATTGAGCGGAGATAATTCTTCAATTTACTATAATGAACCAGGGGCAATGGGTGCTTATGCGCTCTCGTTAGGCGTTCCTGAAGAAGATATCGTCTTCGATTACGCTGGCAGACGTACTTACGATAGCTGTTATCGGGCTAAAGAAATTTTCAATGTTGATCAAATGATTATCGTGACTCAAGCATTCCACCTTCCAAGGGCCTTGTTCATTTGTAATGCTTTCGAAATCAAATCATTGGGGGTTGCTGCCGATGATGCAAATTATAATCGGCAAAATTATACATTTTGGTGGGTACGCGAAATTTTAGCATCTGTTGTCGCTGCCTGGGATGTCTTCATCGCAAAGCCCTCCCCCATTCTGGGCAACCCAGAGCCAATTTTTCCTTAACCTTAAACAGTCAAAACAATAAATATGCCAATTTGGCATCAATATTGCAATTAAGGAGTTAACCATGAATCGAGAAAAAGCGTTAATAATTGTTCATCAATATATCAAAAACCCAAACCTTGTCAAGCATATGTTGGCAGTAGAAGCTGCAATGCGTTTTTATGCTCGTAAATTTGGAGAAGATGAAGAAAAGTGGGCGGTTACCGCCTTGTTACACGATTTTGATTGGGAAATTCATCCGACCATGGATGACCACCCCACTGCAGGTGCGCCAATTCTCCGCGAACTTGGCGTGCCAGAAGATATTGTCACAGCGATATTAAGCCATGCACCACATACTGGCGTTCCCCGTCAGACACTTATGGAAAAATCGCTGTTTGCCTGCGATGAAATTACAGGGTTAATTACTGCGGTAGCACTTGTCAGACCTTCCCGTGCCCTTTATGACCTCAAACCAAAGTCTGTAAAAAACAAATGGAAAGATAAATCTTTTGCAGCAGGTGCTAATCGCGAAGAGATGGCACAGGGCGCAAAGGAATTAGGCATTGACCTGTGGGAACACGTCGCAAACGTCATCCAGGCCATGAATTCAATCGCCGAAGACTTAGATCTGGCAGGTGAGTTGACTTAAATGAAAGTAGGAATTGACTATGGAATTAACCGGTAAAGGCTATTATATTTGGATTATTAAAGATTGCGAACGAGCAGATCCAGAGCGAATTACAGCAGTAGCCCGGGCATCTAACCTCTCTCATGTAATTATTAAAGTTGCCGGCGGTGCATTCCCATTTAACATTGACAAAGATAGTGGATTTGATTATGCTCGGCCAGTAATTAAGAAACTCCAGGCGAATAATATCGCCTGTTGGGGCTTTCATTATGTCCTTGGCGACTATCCCATTCAGGAAGCAGAAATTGCTATCAAACGAACGCTCGATTTGGGGCTTGACGGTTTGGTGATCAACGCAGAGGGTGAATATAAAAACCCCAATAAGGCACCCGCTGCTACTCGTTATATGAAGACTTTACGTAACAATTTAGGTAATTTCCCATTAGCTTTAAGTTCTTATCGATTCCCATCCTTTCACGCCGGCTTTCCATTCTCAAATTTTCTTCAATACTGTAACTATAATATGCCCCAAGTTTACTGGGTAAAATCTCGTAACAACGCCGGTGCTCAGCTACAACAAACGATCAACGAATACCGCCAAATTGCCCCATTCCGCCCTATTATTCCTACAGGGGCAACATTCAAAGAACATGGTTGGGTTCCGGATGGATCAGAAGTAACCGAATTTATGCAGGCAGCTGAAAAGCTAAACCTGCCAGCCGTGAATTTTTGGGAATGGGGTCGTTGCCGTCGAGATCTACCGCATCTCTGGGATTTGGTAGGAAACTATGCTTATAACAACCAAACCAGGGCAAACAGTTTCTTAAACCAATATTTTGCTGCATTGAATACTAAAAACCCAGACAAAGTTGTAAAACTTTATAAAGATAATGCTGTGCATATCCGATCGGGTAAAGCTATTCTTGGCAGAAAAGCAATTCGTGAATGGATTGCCACTTTAATGTCAACCTACCCCGACGGAACATTTACCCTTCTTGATGAATTTATCGACCGCAATACTCATAATTTTCGCTGGCAGGTTCAAAACCGAAATGGCAAATCTCAACTCAAAGGGCGAGATACTATCGGTGTGATCGATAAAACTATCCGGTATCATTATTCCTTTATGCAACCTGTGTAATAAAATCAGGTATTCAATTCTCTGTCAATTTACGGCAGCATATCCATTGGAATCGACATCTCAAGGATTTCGTCTCCTTTTTTCAAATCGACAATCGAAGTACCCTTTTGTGTACGCCCACAACTTGGAGCGTCAGTCACTTTGATAAGTCGGCTGGCTGCTTCTTTAAAGTGAAGCACACCATTATGCGTAAGCAGTCCAACCATCGTACCAACGACATATTCCTGGTCAGGTAACCGCCAGGCGATTACGCCCATGCCGTAACGTCCTTGTGTTGGGAACTGATCGGGATCAATCCGCTTAGCGTTTCCTTTGTTACTAACCATTAGGATCTCCCCGCGTTGAGAAGCAATTCCTGCCCCAACCACTAAGTCACCGTTTTTAAGTTTAATTGCATTCACACCTGCTGCTACCAATCCCATTGACCTTACTTCTTCTTCATTAAAACGAATTCCCATTCCCTGCCTGGTAGCTAAGAATACATCTTGGTTGCCCGAGGTCAGCAGGATTGTGTTTAATTGATCATCAGGATTAATTTTTACCAGGGTAAATAAGTGAGCAGATGGGCCTGGTAGCTCGCAGATCGCAGATCGTTTAATCATGCCTGCTTGGCTAACGGTGATAATAAACCCCTGATCTTCTGCAAGGTCTGCTGGAGCAGAGAAAATTAGTTTCACTTCATGGTCTGGGCTAAAAGGCGCGATCGCCATAACAGGTACACCCTTTTGAGGTTCAGCAGCAATAGGTAACGCTTGAACTGCAACAGCTGCTGTTTCTCCATTTTCTGCAACGACATACAGGGTATGGTGTGTTGAAGTTCGCAAAATTAATTTAGGTGCGTTTACCCCCCATTGCCTGAAGGATTTATCAGCATCGGTACGTGCAATGTGGTTATCCCTTGAAATAGCGACCCAAACTGGTTTCTCAGGCATCATCTCGTGCGTCGTCAAACGATCGATCGCTGTTTCGCCCTCTTGCATCTGGATAATTTGGGTTCGTCTTGGGTCTGCATAGCGTTGGCGAATTGTTTTAAGCTCCTCAATTACCACATCTCGCATTTTCTTTGGCGATTTAAGCAGATCTTTCAATTCTTTAATTCGCTTAGCAACTTCTTTGTGTTCGTCCTCAATCTTTTTTCGTTCCAAAGCTGCTAATCGCCTCAGGGGCATATCTAAAATAGCCTGGGCTTGAACTTCATCTAAGGTAAACCTGTGCATAAGGTTATTACGTGCGGTATCAACTCTCTGCGATTTACGGATAATTGAAATGACTTCATCAAGGTTCTCCAGGGCAACCAGGTAAGCCTTTAGAATATGAATTCTCTCTTCCGATTTTCTTAATTCATATTCACTGCGGCGCTTTACAATTTCTAACCGATGGTCAACAAATACTTTTAACGCTTGTTTCAAATTGAGCTTTTGAGGTTGTCCCTTAACCAAGGCTAAGATATTGATCCCAAAAGTGCTTTGCATGCTGGTTCGTTTATACAATCCACGTAATATTTCTTCTGGGTTAGCAGATTTATTCAATTCGATGACAATCCGCATGCCTTGTCGATCCGACTCGTCGCGCAAATCTCCAATCCCTTCAATTGAGCCGTCTCGAGTAAGTTCAGCAATTTTTTCAATCAAGGTAGATTTGTTTGACATATATGGTAATTCAGTAACAATAATGCGCTTTCTACCACGGCTCATTTCTTCCAGCATCACACGTGCCCGAATTTTAATCCGACCATTTCCGCTACCATAAGTTTGAGCCAGGGTTTCTGTCAAGTCGTCGGTGATTATTAATCCTCCAGTTGGAAAATCAGGGCCCTTAATAAACGCCATCAAATCTTCGACACCGATATCATCGATCTTGGACCAGTTTTCAAGCATCATCACCAACGCATCGATAACTTCACCCAAATTGTGCGGCGGGATATTGGTTGCCATAGCAACCGCAATTCCCGATGCACCGTTTATCAGCAAATTGGGGATTGAAGATGGTAAAACTTCAGGCTCTTGAAGTGTTCCGTCAAAATTTTCAGCAAAATCAACCGTATCCATCCCCAATTGCTGCAATAAGTCCATCGAAATGTCAGTTAGCCTGGCTTCTGTATAGCGCATTGCCGCTGGCGGATCGCCATCTACACTCCCGAAATTTCCCTGTCCTTCTACCAATGTATAGCGTTGAGAAAAATCTTGCGCAAGACGGGCCATCGCCTCATAAACAGGCATATCACCGTGCGGGTGATACTTTCCTAACACCTCACCTACGATTCTGGCAGATTTTTTATGCGGCGTATTTGGTCGCAATCCCATATCATACATCGCATACAAAATTCGTCTCTGTACTGGCTTTAATCCATCCCTGGCATCAGGGAGTGCCCTGGATACAATCACACTCATTGCGTAATCCAGGTAGGATTGCTGCATTTCTTGGTCAATATTTATTGGTTTTACCGTTCCTAAATCCATTGTTACTCCTTCAGTCCAATCTTAATTCTATACTTGATTGGCGTCAAGAAATTCGCTTATAGAACATTAGTTTCATTATAATACAAAACTCCCGTTGATATTTACGGGAGTTTTATTCTAACGCAAATTTAGATTATTTTTTAATCTTCAAATTCTAAATCTTCGTCATCCTCGTCATCGTCGTCATCTTCATCAGAATCAGAATCAGGGAGGTCACCTTCTTCATCATCCCAATCTTCATCATCATCGTCGTCATCATCTTCAAGATTTAATTGGCTCAGAAAGGCAATTTCATCGAGATCTTCAAAATCTTCATCATCAGAAGATAACAAGTCATCATCGTCTTCATCAAAGTCGTCAGCTAAGTCATCAATGTCAAAGTCTTCTTCTTCGTCCGTTTCATCATGGCTGCCAAAAACACTATCTTCAAAGTCTTGAGCGTGCTCGCTATCGATGTTATGTTCGGTTGCGAATTGTCCTTGGCTAAAACCAGTACCAGCAGGAATAAGTTTCCCAATCATGATATTTTCTTTCAATCCATATAATGGATCTTCTCGCGATGAAACCGCAGCAGCTGATAACACTTTAATCGTGTGTTGGAAAGACGACGCTGAAAGGAAAGAATCCGTCTCTAATGCGGCTTTGGTGATGCCTTGCAATATCTCAACAAAACGTGCTGGGCGTTTACCCTCTTTGACCAATTCCTCATTGATCTGCCTGATTTCCAGCCTACTTACCAGGTCCTGTGGCAATTTATTCGAATCACCAGGACGAGTGACCGTCACTTTTTCCAGCATTTTATTAATGATTACCTCAAAATGCTTATCATTGATATCTTGACCCTGTTGGTGATAGACAGACTGGATCTCATACAATAAGTACTGCTGGCAGGCTTCTCTTCCCTTGATCTTCAAAATAGTATGTGGGTTCAAAGAGCCTTCAGTGAGTGCTTGGCCAGGCTCGATCGTATCACCTTCTTTAATGATTAATCGTGAAGTTGTCGGAATTTCATATTCTTCCGATTCATTTACTTCATAGGATACGATGACCTGATGGTCGTCAATACGAACACGTCCGTTATGTTGGGCTTTAATAATCGCAGCATCTTGAGATGCAATCGTTGCACCACTTTCTATAGATGCCTCATCTTGAACCTCAATCGTCCAATCTTCAGGAATTTCATAAATATCTGACACCATCTCGCTATGATCAACGCGGACAATCCGTTGGTCAGCATATTTTTCCGAATGGAGAATACTGGCTACGCCCGCAATTCCAGAAATAATTGCTTCACCTTTAGGCATTTTACGAGCTTCGAAAAGCTCTTCTACGCGAGGGAGACCGGTTGTGATGTCACTACTGCTGGCAACACCACCAGAGTGGAAAGTCCGCAAGGTCAGCTGTGTACCCGGTTCGCCAATAGATTGGGCAGCAATAATACCCACTGTTGCGCCCAGCTTGACCATTTCACCCGTAGCAAGGTCTACACCATAACATTTAGCGCAAATACCCTGGGAAAGTTCACAGGTCAACGGTGACCTAACTTTAAATTTGGGAATATCGAGCCCAATGATCTTTTTCACCTTATCGTGCGTCAAAAGTTCATTTTGGTTAAAGAGAATTTCGCCCGTTTCTGGGTCAATAATCCGCTCGGCTAAAACACGCCCATAAATTCGTTCGGTTAGCGATCGTCCGGCGATTTCATCCTTCGCAGTAATCCAGATCCCGTTATCGGTTCCACAGTCATCCTCATTAACGATGGTATCCTGAGCAACATCCACCAGACGGCGGGTAAGATAACCAGCATCTGCTGTCCTCAATGCGGTGTCAGCCAAACCTTTGCGAGCACCATGAGTAGAAATAAAGTATTCAAGCGCAGATAATCCTTCGCGGAAGTTCGATCGAATCGGCAATAGAATAATCCGCCCAGCTGGATCTGCCATTAAGCCACGCATACCTGCCAATTGCGAAATCGTGTTAAAACCGCCTTTGCTCGCACCAGAAGTTGCCATGGTTGCCAAATCACCTGTTGGGTCCATATAAGCTTGCACAGCTTTACTAACTTCATCAGTTGTATTTTGCCAGGTTTCTTTGATACTGTTGTTATGCTCCAGTTCTGTCAACAAACCTCTTCTGAAGTCTCGATCGATCATATCGACGGTTTCTTGACCTTTTTGGATAATTTCACTCTTTTGAGGAGGAACAGTAATATCTGCAACAGCGATGGTCGTACCCGAGCGTGTGGCATATTTAAAGCCGATGTCTTTAATATTGTCTGCAATCATGCAGGTTTCTTCTTGACCGCATACTTCGTAAACCTCAGCGATCAAATCTCTAATGCCGCCTTTTTCTAACACAGCATTCTGAAAACGCATTTTTTCGGTTAGAGCGTTATTGAAGATTACCCGTCCTACAGTTGTATCGATCAATTTCGTCTCAGGTGCTTCCATACGGTGATTTTGATCATCGTACCAGGTTTCAGTGAGAAGTTTAATTTTTGTATGTACATGAAGCTGGTCAAGCCCATAAGCCATAAGGACTTCATCAATATTTGAGAATATTCGACCATCGCCCTTATATTTTTTGTCAATCATTTGTGTCAGGTAATACACGCCTAAAACCATGTCCTTGGATGGACTGATTATTGGTTCGCCGTTTGCTGGTTTAAGTAAGTTTTTTGTCGCCAACATCAGCTCACGAGATTCCGTGACAGCTTTTTCAGACAATGGCACGTGCACAGCCATCTGGTCACCGTCAAAGTCAGCGTTAAATGCTGTAGTTACTAATGGGTGCAATTGGATTGCACTGCCTTCAATTAATACAGGTTCAAAAGCCTGAATGCCCAGGCGGTGCAACGTGGGGGCTCGGTTCAAAAGCACAGGACGTTCTTTGATTACCTCTTCAAGGATCTCCCAAACTTCTGGGCGTTTACGTTCAATAAAGCGTTTTGCCCCTTTTACATTGGCTGCGTATTCTTGTTTCACCAAACGAGAAATAACAAAGGGGCGATATAGTTCTAACGCCATAGACTTCGGTAAACCGCATTGGTGCAACAGAAGGTTGGGGCCAACCACAATCACTGACCGTCCCGAGTAATCCACCCGTTTACCCAACAAGTTTCGGCGGAAACGACCTTTCTTGCCTTTGAGCATATCACTCAAAGAACGCAACTCACGCAGACCACGTCGTGAAAGTGCTTTTCCTCGTTGTGAGTTATCAATCAGTGAATCAACTGATTCTTGAAGCATTCGTTTTTCATTACGCACAATCACATCGGGGGCGCCCAGTTCCAACAATCGTTTTAACCGATTATTGCGGTTAATCACACGCCGGTATAAATCGTTTAAGTCAGAGGTTGCAAAGCGCCCTCCATCTAATTGAACCATGGGCCGCAAATCAGGAGGAATTACAGGTAAAACCGTCAGGATGATCCATTCTGGTTTGTTCCTTGAACGTCGAAAAGCTTCAATGATGCTTAACCGGCGGGTTGCTTTTTTACGTTTTTGCATACTGCGGGTTGTTCGAATTTCTTCCCACAACTCTTCAGCCATCGCATCAAGGTCAATCCGCTTAAGAATATCAAAAAAGGCTTCTGCCCCCATATCTGCCCTGAAGACCTGCCCCCAACGAGATTTTAAATCTCGATAGCGTGCTTCACTCAAAAAGGTAAATGGTTCAAGCTCATATAATTCATCTCGCAAATTAGCCGATTCAGTCTGACTTTCTTCAGCCTGGTCATCCAATTCATTCCTGAGGCTTTCCATTCTTAAATCATATTCAGCACGAATTTCTTCTTTTTTAAGGTTGAGCTTTTCAATTTCTCGATCTCGTTCCTCATCGATTTCAAATCGTAGTTCCTGAAACAATTCCTTAACAATTTTCTGGATAGTGCTCAAATGTGCAGAGGTTACTTCCTCACCAACTTCTACAATTATTTCTTCTTTGTCAAGCGCGTTAAAAGCAATCGCCTTGCGAATTTTCTTTCCAATTCGGGTTTGAACTTCGCTTTCTAATCTTTGCCCTTCATTAATAATTGGCTCAGATCGTTTCCCGACTAACTCATCATAAGACTCTTTAAGTTGATGAGCTTCTTGGTCGATTTCTTTTAAAACCTTGTCTCGGTTTTTCTTTTCTTCAACAATTTGTGCGTTGATTTTATTTGCCAGTTCATAATCTGAAAGACTAATTTCGTCTTCAAGACGCTTAAGAGCCTTTTGCCTGGCATCTTCGTCAACATAAGTCACAATATATTGCGCGAAATAAAGCACACGGTCTAAATTTTTACGAGAGATATTCAACATCAACCCAAGAAACGAAGGTATTCTACGTGTATACCAAATATGAGCTACAGGGGCTGCCAGCTCTATATGACCCATGCGCTCACGACGCACAGAGGATTTTGTTACCTCTACGTTACATTTGTCACAAATAATACCCTTGTATCGTGGGTTTTTATATTTTCCACAATAACATTGAAAATCTCGGGTTGGGCCAAATATTGCTTCGCAAAACAAGCCATCCTTTTCAGGACGTAGACGCCGATAGTTGATCGTCTCAGGTTTAAGGACTTCACCATAAGACCAACTGCGAATAACCTCGGGGGATGCAAGACCAATTCGCAAAGATTTTAATCCCTTTGTCTCCACCAGGAGCCTCCTATTGTAAAAGAATACTGAATTAACGCGAGAAACACCTAAAGAAAATGCTTTTTCTCAGGTATTTCACGGGAATGAAAATATATTATTCCAATGCATGCAAACAATAATTATAGCAAATTAATGTATCGTTTGTCAACCCCCACTGGTAATTTGAATATATTATTTCAATTTTCCAACCAACACGTAAGATTATCGCAACCGATATGCTTTTCATGGGTTTACTACTGTAATAGTTAATTAAGTATATTATATTTTCTTTATTAAAGAGAGGATCCTATGTCTAAAGTTGCGATTGTCACCGATTCTACGGCATACTTACCTGAAGATATCATAGCCGCCCATGAAATTAATGTTGTTCCCTTAGCAGTTATTTGGGGAGAAGACAACCTGCTCGACAATGTTGATATTAAACCCGATGAGTTTTATCAAAAGCTTTCTAATACAGTTGTGATGCCATCAACCTCTCAGCCCACAATTAAGGCGTTTTTAGACGTGTACACAAGATTACACAATGATGGCTACGATATTTTAACCATTGTAATCTCAGCAGAACTATCAGGAACGATGGATTCAGCGCTGCAAGCAAAAAAGATGATCCCAAATGCAAATATCGTTATCATCGATTCTCAGACCTCTTCTTTGCCGCTTGCTTTCATGGCAATGGCGGCAGCACGTGCTGCTAAACGAGGAGCATCCCTTGAATTGTGCACCAAACTTGTTGAGAATATTCGAGAAAACACACAAATTTTTTTCGCTGTTGATACACTTGAATTTTTACATCGTGGTGGTCGTATTGGCGGTGCGGCTCGTTTCTTAGGGACAGCCTTAGGGCTTAAGCCGATTTTATACCTTAAAGATGGCAAAGTAGAAGCCCTTGAAAAAGTTCGCTCATCGCGACGTGCGCATCAACGTCTGGTTGAATTAGTAGAAACCGCTATTGATGGGAAGTCCCCAACCAATGTTATTGGGGTTGTCCATGCATCATCAGAAGATGCCGCGCGAGAGATATTAAGCCTTGCGAAAAATAAGTTTAATCCCGATGAGGTATTCATAACCAGTATTAGCCCTGTTTTGGGTACACATACTGGGCCTGGCGCAATTGGACTTGCTTACGTTGCAGGTGTGGATTCAGAACTGCTTAAAGCTACCGGTTGAGTTTTTTAATAATAAAAGGTCTCATTTTTATTTTCGCTGTTTTATCTAAACAATTATCGAATATAAAGATGAGGCCTGTAATATGTTTTTGAAGTTACTTCAATAAAAGGGTTTTTTACCACCATTTAATTCTATCTGTAACGTATTTTCTGTATTCTGTAAATTCTGGGCTTGTTACATCTCGAGGCCTTGGCAAATCGATGACGACTTCTTCCCGAATTGTCGCTGGTTTATTGGTTAATATTAAAATCCTCTCAGCCAGGTAAACCGCTTCTTCAATGTTATGGGTAACAAATATAACAGTTGCACCTAATTCTTTCCATAACCGAATGACTTCATCTTCTAAGTAAAAGCGCAACTTCACATCCATCTGCCCATAAGGTTCATCCATCAATAATAAATCTGGATTCATGGCAAAAGCACGCCCGATAATAATTCGTTGAGCAGTGCTAACAGATAATTGATGTGGATATTGATTACGAAATTTCTCTAATCCCAACAAATTAATGATGTTTTCCACCCGTTCTTTGATAACTTCCTCTGGGTATTTTTTAATTTCCAATCCAAACCTAAGGTTCTTTTCAACGGTCAACCAAGGCATCGAAGAAGGTTCTTGAAACACAAAGGCAAGATTATGTTTTTTAACATCAGCTGGCTCTCCATCAATGAATAGGTCGCCCTCGGTTGGAGAATAAATTCTCGTCAATAAATTCAAAAATGTGGTTTTCCCGCAGCCCGTAGGGCCAACAACACAAAGAAATTCACCTTTACGAATATTAAATGAAACATCATTGATAACGTGCAAATCCCCAAAATACTTGGTAAGGTTTTTTACTTCAACTTTATACTCATTGTTAAATGTATCCATATCTTATCTCCTCTGGCTAAATAGCCAGATCAGTATTTTGAGAAATAATCCTACGAATGTCTAAAAATTCAGGGCTAACAGTGTCGCGCGGTCTCGGTAGATCGATGTCATAAATTTCCTTAATCTTCCCTGGCGCTTTACTGAGTAAAACAATTCTATCGCCTAAAAAAATCGCTTCTTCAATGTTGTTCGTAACAAAAACCACTGTTCGCTTTTCTTCCAGCCAAATGCGTTGTATTTCTTCCTGCATATAATATCTGGTCTGCGCATCCAATTGCCCAAAAGGTTCATCCATTAATAAAATTTCCGGGTCATTGGTATAAGCCCGGGCAATACCAACACGTTGTTTCATCCCACCAGAAAGCTGGTTTATGTAATAACTCTCAAATCCGCTCAATCGAACCAAATCAATAAATTTTTGAGCCTTCTCTCGTCTCGTTTTTTTATCAATGCCTGCCAATAGCGGTCCTATTTCAACATTGCCCATTACAGTTTTCCACGGTAGCAGTGCCAGGTTTTGAAAAACCATTGAGATCCTGCTATCTGCACCGGTAATTTTTTGTCCAGCAAGAAAGATGTCACCGGTTAATGGCTTTTCTAAACCGGCAATCAAATTCAATAAAACTGTCTTGCCGCAATGCCCAGGACCAAGAATTACGAGAAATTCATTATCAAAAACATCAAAAGAGATGCTTTTAAGGACTTCAACAACCTTATTTTCTACAACGTAAGTTTTCGTAATGTTTCTTAGGCTTAAAATGCCTCTTTTTTTCGTGTCCATGGGCACACTAATCCTTCGACTATTTGGGTAAATATAGCGAGTAAAGCACCAACAATGCCAATTGCGATCATTGACATCAATATCAAGGGCATATCAATTGAATCCATTCCTCTTGTAATTAGAAAACCAACACCCGACCTTGCGCCAAGCATTTCAGCTGCTAAAACAACCATCCAGGCTGCACTTGTCGAAGTGCGAACCCCTGCAAATATCGCATCCAAGGAAGAAGGGATCCCTATTTTAAATAACATCTGGCTTTTATTGGCGCCAAACACAGTCCCTACACTTTTGTAAATTCGGTCAACATTGCTCAAGCCAGCCTGGGTGTTTACAACAATCGATCCAATTGACCCAAAAATAACAATTAAGATTTTTGGAAACTCACCAGAACCAAACCAAATTGTAATCAATGGGATCCATGCCAGCGGTGGAATCGCTCTAAAAGCATTGAAAAGCGGGGTAAAAAATGCTTTTGCTTTTTCATCCCAACCTATTAAAATACCAAAAGCAATTCCAAAGGTCCAATTAAATAGCAGTGCTGTGAAGATTCTAATTAAACTATGCCAGATATGGCCAAAAATGTTCATCCCTTTAACAGGTTTTTCAAACAATAATATTAATCGGTCCCAGGTCTCTTTTGGTGAAGGGAAGTCTGAGTCCCTCGAAGCGTACAACCATAACAAAATGAGTAAAGTTATCGAGATAATTGGTAATATCGAATAAATCTTATCAAGTCTACGTTGTTGGATTTCCGCTTTGCTTAACATAATGGTTTTTTCTTCTATAACTTTTTCCATCCCAGCACCCTATCTTCGACAAAACCAATAATTTGCGTAATAATCGTACCGATAACGGCAATTACAACAATCCCAAGGATCACCAAGTCGGCTCGACCAAATTGCCTTCCCATTAATATCATGTACCCTAAGCCACTTGATGAAGCCAGCATTTCTGCAGCTACCAATGTAGCCCAGGCATTACCAATTGCTACTTTTATACCTGCAAAGGTCAGCGTCATCGCAGATGGAATCCCAACTTTCCAAAAAGTAGTAAAGTTTGAAGCTCCACATGTTCTTGAAACATTAATCAACGTCTGATTTGTTTGCCTAATCCCGGTATAAGAATTAATCAAACAGGGCACAAAAGCAGCAAAAAAGACGATGAAAGCTTTGGCAGGTAAGCCAATCCCGAGCCAAACAATAGTTAATGGAATCCAAGAAACAGGGGGTATTGGGCGGATAATTTCAAAAATTGGCCTAACAAATTTATCAACAGGTTTGTACCAACCCATTAAAAGCCCAAGAGGTACCCCAATAATGATTGCCAGAAAAAAGCCAGATAATGCCACTTTTAAACTGGAGAGGATATTGACTTGAATAAGCGCACCATCAGGACGTTTATCTGTTAATTTAATTAGAAATAAGTTAATCACCTGAAGGGGCGTTGTTAAATATCTCTGGTCGACTAAACTGCTCATGGCTATGAGTTGCCAAGCGATTAAGAAACCCAAAATCCCAATCAAAGAAATCATGGTTTTTTGATATTGATTACGCTTTATCTGTTCATGAACCAGGGCAACTTGTTCAGCTTCAGTCAATATTTTATAATCAAAATTTTCATCCATAGAAAGCCTATTAAATTTCTTCCTTCGATCCCCAACATTTCTGTTGAGGATCGAAGGTTGTTCTATTATATTGATTTAGAAATCAATATTTAAGTCGGACAACATCTTTTCAATTCCGTGCCAAACTGAAGCGTCAAATAAACCATCATCGAGGAATTTTGTTCTTTCTTCTACGGTGTAATTACCTTGTGAAATAAAGAAGTCTAAGCCGACGAGAACATCTCTTTCTGCTTGTAGTAAATCACGAGACATATAAAGGCCTGCATCGTCTGGTGCGGTATCAGTGAAAATCGCCAAACCTTCAGCCACTGTCGGTCCACGATACCAATCCATAACACGTTCTGCTACGCTGGCATCTACTTTCAAACCTTCACTTTCAACATGTTCCAGGAACCATTCGGTTGCTTGTTCCATATGGTCTTCGCTTTCATACAACCATTCCACAGTAAAGTGGAAAACAGCAACTGCTGTTTCAATCAGGTCTCTTTTAGCTTCAAGCATTTCAGGCAAAACAACAGTTCCGCAAGGGGCAGTGAACCCAAGCGTACCTGCATCACCAATGCGCACATGGCCCGCGTCTTCAGCGCCAAAAGCGATTACATTCCAAACACCAAGGCCATCACCTGTACCGCCATTGTAAGCAGTCAATGCATTGGAAACATCCATATTAATTGAGGTAATATCATCTAAACCTAAACCAACTTCTTTTAATGCATTCACCAATACAGGCTGAGCAGTTGTTCCTGCGGGGTAAATCCATTCAGTGCCCCTCCAGTTTTCTGGGTCTGAAGGATCTTCAGCCAATGGTGACCCAGCCCGTGCAAACAATGCCAGGTTCTCTTCATAGTCGGTAAAGTCGATAATGTGCATGCCATAACCACGCATAGCATTTGCAAGTCCGCCTAGACCGCAGCTTCCAATGTCCCAATCTGCATTTGCTTCCATCATTGCAGGGCCATTCGTAAAGGGTTCGTATACAATATCAATGTTCAGTTCATCAAAGTAACCCAGCTTATCTGCAAATAAGAATGGATATGACAGAGGAGAACCGGTAAAGAAGCCTAATCGTAATGTTTGCCGTTCTTCAAAAGGAATTAAACCAAAGGTGGTTTTTCCCTCTTCAGCTGGTTCTTCAACCGGTTCTTCTTCTTTTGGTTCTTCAGCTTTTGGTGCCTCTTCAACAGGTTCTTCTTCAGCTGGTGCTTCCACCTTCGGATCTTCTGTTTTCGGCGCTTCTGGCGCTTTAGGGGCGCAAGAAGTGATTATCATGGTGAGGACAACCAATATTCCTAAAATTTTTACTAACCTATTCATTTTTACTCCTTTTAAAATCTTTATTTTCGTTTCTGGTAAACCGTCTTCATCATTTGATTTTTTAATCTTAGATTTAACTTCACTTTCCTTCAGTTGCTTAATGCGTCAATATATCTTTTTTGCCGTTAATTACACCTCCTTCTTATCAAGAATCAAGCTCTTCAAATTACCTACCACAATTTTATTCTTCATCAACGCTTTGTAATTCACCAAAGTGCTTTTTGAAGGTTTTATACAACGCACTTGAATCTTCTTTACCAAAACCATTTGCTACAGCAATTTCATTATATAGTTGAACAGTCCCCGCGATTACTGAAGGAGCTCCTGCATCCTTTGCCATTTGTAGTGCCAATTTTGAATCTTTAACTAAAAGCTCAACAGTAAATGTGGGGTCTTCAAAACTATCGTTCAGAATAATATTGCCGACTTCTTTAAACAACCCGCTGACAGTAGCGGCAGAACTGCTAGCAACCGTTTGGTAAAAAATCTCTTTAGTAATACCGCAATAATCTGCAATAGCCATCACTTCAGTCGAAATCGCATTAATGACGGTAAACATCATCTGGTTTAGCAGCTTCACTGCGTTCCCAGCACCGCTTTCTCCCACATGAACTATGGTCGATGCAAAAGTGCTCAACACTGGTTTAGCGCGCTCCAATACGTCCGCCTTACCGCCTGTTGGCAATAGCCAAAAACCGATCTTTGAAGGTCTGCCAAGGATTGGGCAGTCTAAATAATCGACACCAAGCGGCTCCAAGCCGGCAGCTGCTTTTTGAGTTGTTATTGGGTCTACTGTGCTGGTGTCGACAACGATTGTTCGCGGGTTAACAGTCTTGTGTATTCCATCTTCACCAAACAACACCTCATGAATTTGTGGGCTTCCTGGCAACGACATGACGATAAAATTACATTTTTCAGCCAGTTCGGCAGGGGTATCAGCAATTTCAGCACCTTTACTGCGTGCATACTCCTTTGCCTTGGGCGCTATATCAAAAGCAACTACTGAAAATTGGTTTTCAATCAACTTATCAACCATGAAATGACCCATGGTTCCAATGCCAACAACACCTACTTTTGTAAACTCGTTAGCGTTTAATTCGATCGATGACATCGTAAAGCACTCCTCCTTCGGCCTGTGCAGGTACATCAATTCCTAAAATTTTTGACATCGTCGGGGCAACATCAATAATTTTTGCAGGGAATTTTCTTTCATATTTCTCAACACCGGGCCCATCCATAATGAATACTGCATGCATTTCGTGCAAAGATGGCAGTGCAAGGTGAACGCCCGTGAAATTACCGCAAAGCACCGCAGGTTCGAAAAGTTCTGGGTTTGGTATGATCCTTTCAGTCCCATCCCTATACTTAATAGCTGTTCGATAAATGAACGGGTGCGACATATATCCTGGTTTCCATGCATATAACACATCACCAACACGGTCATAACCAGGGCCATTATAAATTCCCAAGGTTTCGGATTCGTTTTTCTTTATAGCTAAAGCAACCACATTGTCGCCGGTTACTGGGTCTCTCATTGCGTACAAAGCCCTGATGATCTCTTCCTGCACTTTTTCGTAATCTTCGGGGTCAACAATTCCCTGTGGGTCACGTCCTTTTAGATTAATAAAGATATGTGCATGACAGGGTTCCAACGGGTGGCATTTTGTCTTTTCCCAATCAATCGTCAAGTTACTTGGGTCGTCGTGATTAAGGTCCAGTACATATTCAAGCAGCCCCTCTCTACGCAGATGCTCTTTCACGTAGGGGTTCCAGTCAAGATGAGTAAAGCCATGGTCTGAAATGATAATGACATAAGTATCATCAAGGTCGACATTTTCAAGGATTTTTTCAATATTTTTATCAACCTGCATATATACCTGGCGGATCATATCCATACACCAATCGGCTTTTTCAGGGTCATAAATTTGAGACCTTGGTTCAATGCCAGAATAAAGCACATGCTCAATGTGATCAATTGTTCCAACCCAAGTAAAGGCGAGGTCCCATTCTTTATTTTCAATTACATATTTGGTTGCGTTTCCCCACCAATCTGCATGCAAACCCAATTGTTCCAGGTAGGTTTCTGCATCCATCCAACCATCCATAAACGCCCAAGGGTCGTCAACCTCCATAAAGGGGCCCGCTACTTCTTCAGCCTCGTCGCTTAATGTAGGGGGAACCGAATAAGCCTTAGCAACGTTAATTGAAGATTGGTAAAGTTTTATCTCTTTGGCATCTTTAGAAAGTTCAAGTAATTGGAATCTAAATCTTCCATCCCTGTTATAGTCTCGAGCATTAAAATTCTTGATAATCCACGGACCATAATCGCCAACCTTAATATCGGTAAGCTTTTCAGCGCAATCTTTTGAATCGCCAACAATCACCCGATCATAGCCCTCGCTGGTTGAGGCGTAGATCAAAACCTGCATTTTATGTCCATCAACATAAGTTGGCGGAACCGTGATTTCAAATTCAAGCGGAGGAAGATGGCTATCAGGTAGATTATTCCAGCCAGCGGCTTCTTTTGGCTTAACAATCACTGCCCTACCAGGAATTTGATTACAGCGGTGTCGTCGGGTTGAAAATAATGAACTTGAGGCAACGTCCCACAATGGCATATAGAAATAACGGAAAGGTGGGTTTAATGCTCCAGCCAATTGAACGCCATCTTCTTCGGTTATTGCACCCAATGGAAAGGTAACCGGCCAGTTAATTAATGCTGTTTTCTTGCCGAGACGTTTGGCAACATCCCACAAGGTTTCACAAAGGACCTCTCGTCGGTCAAACGAAGTGTGCCAGTGGTCTAATTCTTCGCCCTGGTGTTTAACCATCAAGGAAGGAACGCCATTTGTGCCAGAGCCTGCGCCACTAACAATTGCAGTCCAGGCTGCAGCAGTCAAAGGTGGAAAGACAGTCTCAAGGCGAGAAAAAATGCCTCGATCCATAATCTTTTTAATATTAGGCAAATTGCCTTCTTCGGCGAATTTTTTTATTAAATCAGGTAAGGCTGCATCCAAACCGAGGAACAATACTTTATTTTTCATCAACGCCTCCTTATTAAAATAGTTATTCACTAAATAGTGGTCTGGCTCCTGCTATATGCGATAATGTTTGCATTCAGCTTTATTAAAATTTACGAGTCTTTCATACGCAGATGAACAGCAGCTGTTCTAAACGTTTTGGGCAATGCTAAAATTTTCGGGTCTGCCCCTACGTATTTTTGAGCGTCTATTAATGCCTCTTCGAAGTTTTTACGCGTCTTCATGCCCATTGCACGAGCAAAGCCAGGTTCATAACCACCTACAATGTAAATCGCAGAGCAATGCATTTCAGCCACGTGTCCACAAGAAATCATCGAGAACGGATGAAAGGGGTGATACCCAAAGTTGTAGCGATATTTGTCGATATATTCTTGATTATTGCAGAAGTAATCTGCGTATTTTGCCAGGTCTGGCAAGGTGTTATGGTAGTCCTTTAAGAACAGTTCATATAATTCGCGGTATGGGGGGAATTCTTCATCATGAAAATACCCATTACAAATTGAAGAACAAATCACAACGCAATTATCGTTCATAATGTTCTTATGCCGGATGATATTCGCTGCGATAGCTTGCAACATTAGAATTGGGTTCGTTCCATGACCATTTCCATAATGGAAATTTTGGGGCATTCCAAACATCATAATGTCAAACTTATGTTCTGCCCAAGGAATATTGGTACGTTTTTCAGCAACTTCCCATGTTTTATCTTGCATTTCAACAGCATAGCCTGAAAACACAGCTAACTGACGTTGATTTGTATCCAAAACAGCGTCGCACATAAAGAATTTCTTACCCATACATTTTTCCATGTGCATACCAATCGAGTTCATTTTATTACGCATGGTTGAATGGCTTGAAACCGGCGTGAAATCTCCTTTATGCATCACTTCAGGGATATGGTGCGCGGCAATACATTTCCAATGCGTAATGCCGGTAGCAGCCATTTTATACCCACCAGAGTAACCACCATAAGGGTTGCCTAAAACATGCCCAATTAAAATTGCCAGGTCAGATTCAAACACCTCTTTATTCATGATCACCCGGTTGCCATTTTCGTCATAACCCAAATCAACCAGGTTATCCCAATCTTCAGCATCGTGGTTGTTAATTTGGTGCGTTGGCATAAATTCGTTATAAAGTTCTTCACCAATTAAAGATAGTATTTCTTCATCAGTGTTTTTTCGGTGCAATCCTATCGCGCAGATTAATTTTATATCTTTCTTTTCAACGCCCGCCTTTAAGCATTCTTCAATTAAAATCGGAATACACGTTTTGCGATGTGAGGTGGGCTGGAACCCTCCTTTTACCCGATCGGGAAAACAAATTGTCACCTTTGACCCTGGCCCCACCAGTTCAGAAATTGGTGGCATACCAATCGGGTTTTGAATAGATTCCCTGGTTGGCGTAACAACATCTTCAAGAAATGGTGGGTCTGGCACAGTTTCACCGGGGATAAACACTTGTGCAGAATCAGGGAGGTTTGCCGCCATATAACCTTCACCATATTCAAAATTAATTTGCTTCATCATCTCTCCTTTTTGCGTATCTAAACTATTGAGGGGGTAATTATGGTTATCAAACGAATTAGATTATCCATACGGGTAAAAGATAGGATATGGGGGGAATTATTTTTTGTAAGATTTGTAAATTTGTAAACATAAATATTGTTTGGTGAGTTGAACAATTATTTACATCTTTTTTTTAGTTAATTTGCACAAACGTGTTAGATTATAACATATAAATTAATTGTTAAATTATATTTCTTGTTTGCTTTCTGATTAATATTATGATTATTAT
>CAYPKT010000002.1:0-229873 GCA_964411385.1 uncultured Candidatus Brevefilum sp.
CAGGGCCCGTAGCTCAGCGGCAGAGCAGGCGGCTCATAACCGCTTGGTCGTAGGTTCGAATCCTACCGGGCCCATCACTCAATTAACACAACAGCACAATTTAATCATTTATGGCCTCTATTTTAAATAGCGGCTACTTCTATTGTTCTATGCTAAGAGTTTAATTCCAGATTAACTTGTGTTGATAGATCTTCAAAATTTCATCGAGACATTTATCTACAACGAACACAAATTTGATACCCAAGTAGTTATATCGTTCATCAATGCGTCAACTCAATCCAATCGGCGATCATATTTTTTGTAAACATCGAGCCGTTACCAGAAAATAACGCTTTAATTTATAATAAAACACCAGTCAATAAAATGTGAAGAAGTAGCTATATTTTTAACAATTTATAAAGAGAAATCAAGTTATACTATTTACTTGTGAATACGATTTTAATTGTTAAGAAGGAGCTGAGCCTGTCAGAATTTTCAATTAAAGTGTTCAAGCGTCTTTATTAAGTTTTAGCGTTCTTACGACTTCGAACGACCATCACCAAATATTATTGTTACCGTAGGAGAGATTTTTATGAGTTTAGGCGTTTATGCAATTAGAAAAGAAACAAATTACGAAGAGAGATCAGATCGTAATTCTTCTGAAGCAGAATTTTTAGAGAGCATTAGCCGTGAATTAGGGGAAGAATTATTTATTGCGGACGATCTTGCCTTTAGAGATCAACAAACCCACATTTTTTATATTCCAGGAGGAGGGTCGGAGCTAATTTTTGCTGAAAAATATAACATCGTTGAAGGGCCTTATTATTTGCTAACTCGCCCGTCAAATAACTCCCTGGCGGCAGCAATGGAAATTCTTGCGTTTCTAAATGAGCGGGGCGAAAAGGGTGAAATTATCCACGGAGATGCAGCTTACATTGCCCGAAAATTAGCACAAATCATAAAAATCAACCAGGTAAAAGCTCGATTAAATGGGTATCGCTTGGGAACAAATGGCGAATCTTCATGGCTAATTTCAAGCAAGGCAGATCCAGAAGTATTAAAAGCCACCAGCGGCATGGAGTTGGTTCATATCCCTATCGATGAGTTACTCGACGAAATTAAGAAAAATAAATATGAAGACAATCAATACACTGAAGAAATAAAATCGCACAATTATCACCCGGAAGAAACTGAACGTGCCCTGGCTGTTTATGGGGCTACACGCCGTTTAGTTGACCGTTATCAACTCGATGGAATTACAATCCGCTGTTTTGATTTGCTCGTTCCTGCGAAAATTACAGGTTGCCTTGCTTTGGCAATTTTAAATGCAGAAGGTATCCATGCTGCCTGTGAGGCTGATAGCCGCTCATTGATCTCGATGACAGTCATGGCTGAATTAACCGGTCAACCGGTCTTTATGGCAAACCCAAGCACATTGTTCCCTGAAAAGGATGAGATCATTCTTGCGCATTGTATTTTACCTTTGAATATGCCCAATCGATACGAATTGACCACGCACTTTGAAAGCGGGTTAGGGATTTCAGTTATCGGTGAATTGCCCCTGGGACCTTGTACCATCTTCAAATGTAAAGAAAATTTCAAGGAATATTACGCTGATTCTGGAACTATTTTAGAGAACCTGCGCGACCCAAATATGTGTCGAACACAAATTCGGGTTAAGCTACCCAATGGCCTCTCTTACTTTACTAATCAGCCGATCTCAAATCATCACATG
Organism: uncultured Candidatus Brevefilum sp.; assembly: GCA_964411385.1. GTDB lineage: Bacteria > Chloroflexota > Anaerolineae > Anaerolineales > Anaerolineaceae > Brevifilum. The sequence continues at coordinate 1,715 of CAYPKT010000002.1, forward strand.
ATCTGCATTGGGGATTATAAAGAGCTCATTGATGCATTTTTTGCCAGCTATTAAAAGTATATGAACATGTTTTGATCAGGGAGCTTTTGCTCCCTGTTCTTTTTAACAACCCAGTTCACGAACAGGTACAATAATCGCTCTGGTGAAAGTATCATCATAGATTGTGAAAAGATAATTTATTATTTCTCAGGCACCAGGAGGATCTTATGCAGATAACGGATGAAATCAGAAACGAGCTCATTAAAGCTCAGCGTAACGAGATTACTGAGTACCATGTTTATCATAATATTGCTAAAACCCTTCCCAGTGAAGAAAACCGACGCATTGTCGAACAAATAGGGGCAGATGAAAAACGGCATTATGAAATCTGGAAAGGCTATACTGGTAAAGAAGTCCCTCCAAATCGGTTAAAAATTTGGTTTTATACAACGGTTAGCCGTTTGTTCGGTTTTACTTTTGGCTTCAAGCTTATGGAACTCGGTGAAGAAAAAGCTCAGATCAACTACGAAAAAATTGCTGAACAAATTCCCGAAGCAAGGCCAATTATCCACGATGAGAACACCCATGAAAATATTTTGCTTTCTATGCTGGATGAAAAAGCCTTACTTTATGCCGGCTCGGTCGTCCTAGGGCTTAACGATGCCCTGGTGGAATTAACAGGTGCTTTAGCCGGGCTAACCTTTGCCTTTAGAGACGTTAATCTCATCGCTCTTTCGGGGTTAATTACAGGGATTGCAGCATCTTTATCGATGGCAACTTCGGAATATTTATCAACTCGTGCAGAAAAAACTGAAAAAGACCCAGTGCGTGCTGCTGTGGTTACAGGAATTGCTTACTTAGTCACCGTAATCTTGCTAATTTTACCTTTTTTATTATTAAGAAACGAAATCCTCAGTCTGGTGATTTCTCTCATCACTTCAGTGTTGATCATTGCAATATTTAATTTCTATATCTCAATTGCCAAAGACTTGCCCTTTGGTAAACATTTTATTGAAATGGCTGGGTTAAGCCTGGGGGTGGCTGCTATCAGCTTTGTTTTTGGTATCCTGGTTCGTAATTGGTTTGGGATTGAAATTTAAGCCGTGCTATAAATAATTTACTTAACAAATATGATGACCTCGGTTAATTTTTTGATTGTTATTGGCGTGTCGGGCAGTGGCAAGACGACTGTTGGGAAAAAGCTGGCCAGTCGCTTAAGGTGGGATTTTTACGACGCTGACAATTACCACCCATCGACAAATATCGAAAAGATGGCACGAGGCATAGCGCTTACCGATGATGATCGGACTCCGTGGCTTAACACTTTGGCACAATTAATTAATAATTGCATTATAGAAAACAAACCAGGTGTGTTGGCCTGTTCTGCCCTTAAAGAAAGTTATCGTCAATCCATGACTGATGGCAATGATGGCATTGAAATTGTGTATCTAAAAGGCAGTCACGATTTAATTTTTTCTCGTATAAGTGAACGCGCTGGTCACTACATGAAGCCCAACATGCTTGAAAGTCAAATCAACACACTTGAGGAGCCACAAAACGCCCTGGTGGTAGACGTGGATCAGCCCATAGACCAAATTGTTGAATTTATTGTTTCTAATTTAACCCTCTAATTTATTCAGTTAAACATAACATAAGTGCAATCACCGCTGCAGCTATTAATTTTTATTATAAGTTAATTTTCTTAAAATCATTTAGCCTTTTGCCAAACGGGAAGTCATCGCTGCAATAACCCGAATGGAGAGTTTTTCTTTACCTTTGATATAAGTTTCTAATAAATCTTCCAACGGCTCCGACCATTCCTTCGGGACATCTTTAATAATCCCTAATACGTTGCCAACTAAACCACCGTTACAATCGACGTCATATCCAGCTTTTGCCAATAAAGCCATTGTTTCAGTAAAGTCACCCTCACCGAACCAAAGAGCTAATAAATCGGCAGCCAGGTTCGGATATGCATGTATCCAGTTATATTGCTCGTAATGTTTATCTAAAATTCCCCATGCTGTTTCTGGATTTGAATTGGTTTTAAGAACATCAAAGCAATAATTTAATTCAGCAGTATATTCACTTTTTGAAGGGATATAACGTGCTCCTTCGATAATAATCTCTCGAGGATCTTCTAATACAAACGCCAGTGAATTGATCACAGCTGCATATATGCCACCGTACACACCGTTTCGTGCATGGGATATAACAGAATCAATCGTTGCCAATCTGGCTGCTTCCATTGGATCTGCTGGGGCCAACATGCCGCAAATCATTGTTCGCATTTGTGCCCCTATCCAATCACAGTAAGGGTTTAGAAAAGAGCCGGAATCTGGTGGGTAAATACCCAAGTTCAAATTTCTTAAAGCAACACCTTCAGCAGAAATTCCGTAAGGAAGTTTTTTTACCCATTCTTCTCCTAATGCATCTGAAGTAATTTCTTTACCCATTCTTTCATAAACATCCAGCAATAACAATTCATAAACCACATCGTCATTAGTAGTTTCAGGAGGAATTAAATAACCCCGTACATCTCCATAAACTTCCTGGATAAGCTCCCCCGTGTAACCCTCAATTGCTGTACCAAAAGAACCTCCAGCGATTTGCCCTACCCAACCTTGGTAAATGCGCAAGGGAAAATCGTCCTCCCAACCTGAAAGGGGTTGGTACCCTACTGAAGCAGGCATCGCAGTTTTTATGTCCTTCCAGGAAGAGGGATGTTCATAATTATGATAAGGGTGATGTGGGATTTTTTTTGCTTGATTGAGTGCTTTTAAAATTCTTGCCGAAACAACCCGCAGTTCTTCTAAGTTCCCTTCTTCTTCGAGTTTAATCCCTAAGGGCAGTAAACGTTCAGCTTCAGAAACATCGTAGCCTTGGTTTGCCCAATCTTGTACCATGCCTATAAAAAAACGGTCAGTCGCTAAAGAGCCAGGCACCTGAACTTTCCAGTTCAGACGCAGTAAATCATCCCCATGAGGAAAATCCTCAACAACGTCCCATTGCGCCGCTGTCGTTCTCCTGTCTATCGGAAGTTCAGTACGTCGATATTCTTTCTCTATTTGCCAAGCTTTTTTCATGGTTCGTTTTCTCCTCTCTATTGGTAACTTATCTTGTCATACGATAAATAATGAAATTATTAAATTTTGTTCTAACACAAAAAGTTAGCTCTGGTTTGTTAATATCTCGGTAATTTGATGCGTGAGTGTGCGAAAATCAATATCATTTACCTGTTCAATAAGCTTTATATCTTCGTCTAAAATTTGACCACAGCCGTTTAGCGCCCCACAAATCGCGCCAGTAATTGCAGACATCGTGTCGGTATCACCGCCCAAATTTGCAGTAAAATCTAACGCTTCTCGTATTTTCCCATTAGAAATAATTACAGCTGCCAGGCTTGCCGGGATCGATTCAATAGCTTGAACTGTCGTTCCCAATGAAGTGTGTAAAATTTCCATCCTTGTTTCTCTATCTTCATATCGATCAAATAAAGAAAGAATTAATTCAAGCCGTTTTTCGATATACGGATAACCCAGGTCACGCCCGAAGTTACGACCTGCAACTGCTGCTTTTTTTACCCAAACCAGCATTTCATCAATATCATTTCCTATGTGTACACCGTATGAAATCGCTGCAGAAACAGCTGCTGCTGCAGAAATCGCAATTGCCGTATTATGGGTTGCTATACACGCCAGGTGTACTTTAGAAATAAAAATGTCAAACTCTCGAACATCAAAAAAAATTCCAACAGGAGCAATACGCATTGCACCACCGTTCGTTTCCCCAAACAAACCAGTTTGACGGGACAATTCACCCGTACGGTGAAGTTCGATCACCTTTCGTGTACTCGGGCCAATTAAGTTCGCTCTTTTTTCATTCTTTTCAACCCAGGTCATCAACCGGTTGATAAAATGTTCAGGATCAATATCACCCTCTTCTACCAATTGTCGGCAGAGAATCAGGCTAATTATTGTATCGTCTGTGACCTCACCGCGTTGGAGATTGCTGGTAACGAAGTTTCCACATTGGCCGGGAAGTAATCTATCGACCTTGCCCACGATTGCTTTGGCTTTCAAACGCGGCCACAACTCCACCGGCATACCAAAGCTATCCCCATATGCTAAACCAACAAGTGTATCGTAAATATTTCTCATAAAACGCCGTAATTAAGGGGGAACCGAAGAATAATTGCCCCTATAAAAATTAATAGGGTCAATACAAACAGCACTTTATCGGTTCTGCTAAACATCAAATCTTTCATCATCGTCATTTGCGAAGTTGCACCATATCCTCTGTTCGTCATAGCGATTGCCAGGTTATTTGCCATTAAAATCGAATTTGTAATTAGTGGAACCATAATAGGTATAAAACTTCGTAATTGTCCAAATACGCCTTTTTGGTTAACAGTTGCACCGCGCGATTTCTGGGCTTGAAATATCAGGTCTTTTTTATGATTCATCGTTGGGATAAAACTGATAGCGGTGGTGATTAATATTGAAAACCAGTAAGGTGCTTTCAATTTACTCATTAGCAATAAAATATCATCAATCTCAGTCGATGAAATAAATATATATGTTAAAGAAATCATTAACATAATTCTTAGCAGAAAATTTAATCCAAGAATTAACCCGCCTAAAGTCGCCTGCATTTTGTTATTTGGCAACACAGAAAAAAGAACATGCTCAGAATACCGATCAGGTAATCCATAAGGCTTTGTAAATAATGTAAAAATCAAAATAATAATAAAAACGGGGAGCATAGGTTTTAGCATGGACCAAAAACCTGAAAGAGGCAATTGCCCCCACAGCATCACCCCAATTAAAAACACAATAATAACAAGATTATAAAATGGGTTATTGAAAAAAAACGCCAAAATCATCATTGCCATAAAAAACAACACTTTAAGGCGAATATCCAGAGAATTAATTTTTGTATTTTTCATTTGTTAAATCCATTACAAACATTAATAATGCTTTCAGCAAGCTGTTTTTCGTCAAGGTAAACTGGTAAGTTTAACTGTTTACAAAGTCTTACGGTTTGAGTTGTTGTCACACTTGCTTGCCTTAAGGTTTTAGAATCCGCTAAAACTTCTTCGGGTCTTCCCTGTAAGAGGATTTCACCCTGGTTCATTAAAATGACGTGATTCGCGTACCGGCTCACAACATCCATATCATGCGTGACCATGATAATTGTGGTGCCCTGATCGTTAAGCGACTTCATTAACTCCATCATCACCTGAATGCCTTTCCAATCTTGCCCAGTGGTTGGTTCATCAACCACCAAGATTTTTGGTTTAAGCGCCAGGATAGATGCCACGGCAAGTTTCTGCCGTTCACCTTTACCCATAGAAAATGGATGTGAATCTTTAAAATCTCGCAAATTTGTAAAATCTAATACATCGTCAATGCGTTGGTTGATTTCTTCTTGAGGTAACTTCGTAATCCTCAATCCGTAAAGTATTTCGTTATAAACAGTCGTAGAAAAGATCTGATGATCAGGATTTTGGAAAACATAGCCAATAATAGATGCCATTTCTTCAGGTTTTTTCCCTGTAACATCTTCATTATCAATAAAAATCTTTCCACTTATTGGTGTAAGCAAACCATTTAATTGTTTTGCCAACGTTGTTTTCCCGGCACCATTCTGGCCAATAATCGCAACAAAGTCACCTTGATTGATCTCCAGGTTCATTTGTTTTATAATCAGTTTTTCTTTTTCATAACCAAAACAAAGATCTTCAGTGCGTATCAGAACTTTGGAGCTTCTTGGCTTTGATACGCTCGGTGCAGGAAAATGGCTTGTTCCGATTAATTTTCTTACTAATATAACAGCCTCATCGACAGTCAGGGGGATTTCTTCTTTATTAATCAGCCCCGCTTTCAGTAAATGCCACCCAATAACTGAAACCGTCACAGGTTTGATGCCATTTTGGAGCACTAATCCTAAATTTCTGAAAAAATCTCGCGGGTTACCCTGCCAAGTTAATTTTCCATCCATTAGAATAAGCAAATCTTCAGCTTTTTCGCAAATATCTTCACTGGAATGTTCAACGACCAGCATAGTCATCTCTGAATTCTTACGCAGGTCATCGATGGTTGTGTAAATTTCTTCACGCCCAAGCGGATCTAGCTCTGATGTTGGTTCGTCTAATAATAGGATCTGGGGTTTAAGCGCCAAAATAGAAGCAATCGTCAGCCGTTGTTTTTCGCCACCTGAAAGTGAGGTTGCTTCTCGTTTATCGAAACCTTCGAGCCTGACTTGTTTAAGCGATTCCTTCACTCGGCGGTTGATCTCATCACGAGGAACCAGGTAATTGCGGGGGCCGAACATCACATCTTCTTCAACTGTCCGACCAAGAATTTGCGATTCCGCATCTTGCATGACTAAGCCCACAAATTCTGTTATTGTTTGTACTCGATACGGTAGTATTGATTGGCTTTCAAGTTTGACATCACCGCTTAACGTACCTTCCATCATTTTTGGGATGACGCCATTCAGGCTCATTAATAATGTAGATTTTCCGGCCCCAGTCTCGCCCATGATCACAGTAAATGTGCCCTTTTTAATACTGAAGTTTACATTTTGTAAAACAGGTTTGTTTGATTCTGGGTATTGGTATGAAAGGTTTGAAACCTGAATGGCATCCATAAATAATCCTTATTTATTTAAGTAGCGTACTGTTTCGCAGAGCGTAGTATGCAATAGCAGCAACGACCAAATTAACTGCAGAGGCAACCATCAATGGCACAATCATGGAAACATAGAGTGCAGTACCGCCGATTGGGATAAGTAAAACACCCAACGCGAAACTATTGAGCAGCGAACAAATCACAACGCCTGCAACAAGGCCGACAATGCCTTTTCGACCGAGGAGGTAGAAAACCCACGCAATTAAAGCCATACCTATTGCAATTCCAAGGTGAACCGGGATCGTCAAAGGGAACCCAACAACAGCACCTGATAACAAGTGCCCTATAGCGATTACAATACCGCCAATAACAGGGCCAAATGCTACAGCTGCAAAATATCCTGGCGCAGAATCTAAACCTATTGACCCAATCGGGCTCGGGATTTTAATAAACGCGCCAACCGCACTGAGCGCGATGAAAATGGCCATAATAGCAATTTGCTTGGTGGTCCATTTCCCTTTCTTATAATCTGCATGCTTGTCTTCAAATTTCATGATTACTCTCCTTTTTTAATTGTTTAATCCATTCTCCGAGTTGCTCCGCACTCGGGCTGCTGCGAGCACCCATACCCAAGCATGTATAGGCTGCACAGGCATTGGCAGTGCGAAGCGCTTCTTCTAATGGTTGATTCCACTGTAAGTAAGCGACCATAAAAGCCCCAATAAAAGAATCCCCAGCACCTGTTGTGTCCACTGCATTTATCGTAAATGCTGGGATTTCAACAACTTGGTTTTTTCTATCAATAACAATTACGCCTTTTTTACCTTGCGTGACAATTAGTAATCCTTTAAAGTGTTTTCTTAAGTCTTGTAAAATTTGTTTCGGATTATCAGAACCAAACAGATCAATAAGGCCTTCACGTGAGGGGGCAAATATATCAATCAAAGGGAGAGCACTTAAAATATCTTCTTTTGAAATCCCAAAAGCCCCATAAGTTCCTAACCCGGTTTGCATATTAAATACCGTATTCTTTCCAAGCGTTTTTGCATATTGAAGCGCAAAGAAAGGCGAAGCGTTCGGAAAAAAGTCTGTAAAGAGGGTGTCACACCAATCGATTAATTCCTTTGAAACTTCATCAACTGTCAATGTGCCGAAAGCATTACCAAAATTTAGTAAAATAAATTTTTGTCCATCTTTATCAACGACAACGTTAGTATGCAATGAAATACCGTGCTCTTTTATTTTCATTCCAGATATACCAACAGCCTCATCTTTTAAGCTTGTTAATATATCTTTTCCTATTTGATCATCGCCAAGTTTGGCGATGTAAGATGTATCAGCGCCAAGGCGGGCAGCTTGAACAATGACATTCGTTCCGCTTCCGCCAGGTAAGTAGCTTATATTGGAAATGACGCCGAAGCTATCTGCAACAGGAAGTTGATCAACCTCCATCAGAACATCCATCGCAACGGTCCCTAAACCAAGGATTTTCATAATCTCTCCTGTTTTAATATGCCCTCAGGGTAATCGTATGCCGATAACGATCGGCTCTTAAATAAATAATGCTATATTCAACTGGCTGATTGTTTTGATTAAAAGAAGTTCGTTCTATCATTAGCAAGGGATCTCCCTTGCGCACAGAAAAAAGTTTAGCCTGGCTTGCTGAAGCATTGATCGCACTATAGGTATCTTCTGTCGTAGCAATTTTGATTAGAAAATTTTTTTCTAGAGTTTCATAAAGTGAATCGCTGATTCTAAATATCTCCAGGTCTGAGCCTTTTAAAAGTTCTGCCGGCAGGTAGGAAATGTTATAAGACATTGGCGTTTCATCAGCTGTTCGTAAACGTGATATTTTTATCAGATCGCCTTGGTACTCTAAAGTTTTTTGCAATTCAGGTGTTGCATGCACGACGACAACCTCCTGGATCTGCGTGCCTGGTTTCATCCCCTGGCTCTTCATCAGCTGCGTCAAACTGGTTAACTTAACAGGTTTAGTCATCAATCGGCTCGGCATAACCTTTGTGCCAACCCCTTTAACAACAGTTAAATATCCAGTATTAATCAATTCTCCAATTGCCCGTCGTACAGTCGTACGGCTCACTTTATAAATATCTTGCAATTCTAATTCACTGGGGATAAAGGTATCGTTAGGATATTTGCCGTTAGCGATGTTATCCCGGATATCATGAATTATTTGAATATAAAGGGGTTCGTTTAGCATATGTAACCAGAATAGCTCTTTAACAGATGATTAATTCAAATTAACAATAAATGAATATCGATATCCTGTCAATGGTTTTCATATAAAAAAGCACCACCTCGTAGGGACGTCATTACCTCATGCACATAATGGTTACGGTAATTAAATTAATTTTTGTTTATACCATCATCTTTCAAATAGGTTTCAATCCTTTTGTTCATGATCATAAAATCTCAGCCGATTTATAATTAATTAATTTCCTCTATTTTTCAATCGCCGGGTTTTTTAAATTTCTTACGAAGTTAACAGGCATCTATTTTATTAATCCCCATCTCCATTCTCAATAAATAATTCTTTATCAACAGAGGGTATGATTAATACCATCTTTCCAAAACGGAGGCGTTTACGTGATTAACAAACAAGCCATCATTGCCGGGTATATTTGCCTTGAAGTAAGCCCAGACTCATCAACTACCCCCGTAGAGGATTTTAAGCATATCTTACAAGCTGAAAGCACAATCCTCCAGGGAAAAGGTATCACCTATGCTGCAGGTGGTGTGGTCTCCAACGTGGGCTTATCATTACATCGCATGGGCATTCCCGTCACCATGATCGGGAAAATTGGCAATGATCAGAATGGAAACGCTCTCCAAAATATCCTTGCCTGTGAATTGGCTTCTCCAGAAAACGATCTCGCCATTGATCTCACCCTCCCGACCGGAGTTACTCTTATAAACCCGCCAAATTTTTCGCCCAGCCTCATTCACCATCCAGGAGTAAATAATACTTTTTACGCCTCAGATATACCTCGCCGTGTTCTCGAAAGCGGAGACCTGTTTCATTTTGGTTCTCCGGCTTTAATGCGCTCGATCTATCGTTGTGATGGCGCAGAGATGGTTTCAATTTTGATTAAAGCCAGAAAAGCTGGTTTATCAGCTTCACTTGACGTTTCGATGATAGAAGAAACCAGCGAAGCTGGCCAGATCAATTGGGTGGAATTTTTAGCTAATACGTTGCCCCTTACCGATATTTTTACGACTAATTTTGAGAACCTGTTATTTTTACTTGATCGCTCCACATACGAACAGTTTTACAAAAATTCTGACGTTAACCAAGAAGCGACACCAGAGTTATTAAGCAAATTAGCACAACTGGTTCTCAATGAAGGCGTTAAGGCCATTTTTGTCCAGCTTGGTAACCGCGGTATTTACCTCAAAACTGCGCCTGCAGAACGCTGGAAAAAAGCCGGTCGCGCTTTAGAGAGCCTGAATAACCACTGGTATGATCGTGAAATCTGGGCGCCATCGTTTAAGTCCAATGTAAATTCAACAACTGGCGTTGATGAAGCTGCAGTTGCGGGGTTTATTGCCAGTATATTGCATGAAATAGACGCTGAAACAGCCCTCCAAGTGGCTGCAGCTGCCAGGGCATTAAGCCTTGAAACACAGGGTTCATCTCGTAACCTGCCGCCATGGGGTGTTCTTTATGAACATGTTCAACATGGTTGCGAAACGCTTCCTCTTGAACTGTCCGCGGTCGGCTGGAAAAAACACCCATCAAATGGGCTTTGGACGAAAGAAGAAAGTGTAAATTAATTTTGGACGTAGACCATAGCATCAATTACCCAGCGCTGACACCCGGCATATTTGTTCAGCGAAATAATCGCTTTACCGGTCAAGTGGCTTTGAACGATGGCAGCTCTGTAACTGCTTATATTCCGACCACCGGGCGCTTGAGCGGGGTTTTGCAAAAGGATGCCACGGTTTGGCTTTCGTATTCAGACAGCCCACACCGAAAGACTGCCTACACCCTCGTTTTGGCTGAATTAAAACATGGCGGCCTATGTTCTGTCAATGCGTTTTTGGCAAACCAATTATATGCTAAGGCAGTGAAGCACAAACACCTGGATGCTTTCCTTTATCCCAATATTGAAAATGAGATAACGCTTGGACATAGCCGGTTGGATTTTCGATTAACCCAGGGAGCAGAGGTCTGCTGGGTGGAGGTCAAATCTGTCACTTATGTCGAGGACGGGATTGGCAAATTTCCCGATGCTCCCACAGCCCGGGGTAAGCGCCATCTTGAAACCCTGGCAGCCAGGGCAGCCACCGGTGAACGAGCAAGTGTGGTTTTCATCTGTCAGCGTGAAGATGCATCTCAGTTTGCACCTTTTAAAGAAATTGATCCAATCTTTGCCGAGGTTTTACAACAGGTTCACACAATGGGTGTGGAAGTTCACGCTTATCGCTGTAAGGTAAGTTTGAAAGCAATTGAAATTGCGGATGAAATTCAGGTTTTATCGTTAATCTAATATTAATCTCAAAATATTGCAAAAGCTCCTCACCTGAGTAGAATCATTAGGCTTTTAATATTTACATCAAATTTAACCCGTTTAAGATTTGATTATTTTTGGAGAAACTTTATGAATATCCTGATCATCGGTGGAACAGGTTTAATCAGCACTTCAATTAGCCAACAGCTTATGGAAGCCGGTCACAAAATCACCCTTTTTAACCGTGGGCAAACCCCACCCAGGTTACCTGAAGGCTATGACCTTATTCAAGGCGACCGCAACGATTTTGAATCTTTCGAAGAAAAAATGCATTCTCTCGGCTCTTTTGATTGCGTAATCGATATGGTGTGTTTCAAGCGCGAGCAGGCAGAAAGTGCCATCCGCGCCTTCAGAGGACGGGTGGGTCAATATATTTTTTGCAGCACGGTCGATGTCTACACAAAACCGCCTGCCACCTTCCCCATTCTAGAATCACATCAACGCCAATCTCTTTCTGATTATGGACGCGACAAGTCTAAATGTGAAGATCTGTTTTTATCAGCCTATGCTGAAGGTGATTTCCCGGTAACGATCCTACGCCCAGCCAGTACTTACGGCGAAGGTGGGTTAATCATCCATACCTTTGGATGGGACTCTTTCTTCCTGGACCGCTTACAAAAGGGAAAACCAATCATTGTTCACGGCGATGGTGAATCCCTTTGGGTTTCCTGTCATGCAGATGATGTCGCCCGTGCGTTTGTCAATGCGGTTGGAAACGAGAAAACTTTCGGCAAAGCTTATCATCTTACTGGTGAAGAATGGCAAACCTGGGATCAATATCATCTCCGATTGGCAGAAGCCATAGGCGCGCCTAAACCAAAACTTATACATATCCCAGCTGATATTCTTGTGCGTATTTCCCCAGAACAGGCAATGATCACCTACTTGAATTTCCAATATTCAAATATTTTTGATAACAGTGCCGCCAAGCAAGATCTTGATTTTGAGGTTACCGTCGATTGGCAAAATGGAGCCAAACGCACCTATGACTGGCTGGTAGAAAATGATAAGATCAACCCCTGGCAAAATTTTCCTTTTTACGACAAGGTGATTGAAAATTACAACCAGCAATGCAAACACATGATTTCCAACCTGGCAAATTTTAACAACAAAATCGCGTAGATGTCGTTCAATTAATCTTTTTTATACCAGGTACCTATTTAAAACTAACCATTATTTTGCATCGGGTTCTCCGGTTATGTTACTCAAATCGGTTGGCCAGGCGTCTCGAATGCTGATTCTGTTTCCAGGGTGTCATTTCCCCCTAACTATCATTATTCGCTTTTAGGAGGGGTTCAACAACCAGCCATTAGCTGGTTAGCTTATTACTCATATTTCAATGCGTCCACCGGCACCAGCGTTGCCGCTGAAAGCGCCGGGTAGAGACCCGAAATTAATCCAACAATTGTGGCAAAGAAAATACTGAATAACGGCAACCAGGCAGGTATCGAGGTTGCCAGGGTTGTGCCTCCTCCGCTTTGCGAGGCCAGGTAGGAACCTGCCAACAAATTGATAATGCCGCAAATTATCCAACCCAACAAAAATCCGCCCACACCTCCCAAAAAACCAATTCCAGCCGCTTCACCCAAGAAGATGCTGAGGATATTATTGTTCGTTGCACCAATTGCTTTCATAATACCAATTTCACGTGTGCGTTCCAAAATCGCCATCGCCATGGTGTTGGCAATCCCAATGGCAGCCACCAGTAAAGCAATCGCACCCACCCCGCCAAACACAATCTGCATGATGGTAAAGAAGCTATTAATACTTTGCACCTGCGATTGAGGTGTATACGCCTGGAAGCCCATATCAGAAATTTGTTGCGCCAGGTCAATCACTACTTCTGGACTTGTGGCTTTGACAGTAACGTTGTTAAAGCCATCTTTGCTGCGATCAACACGCTTACCAGCTACCCAGTCATTCAATTGACTCACTTCGTCCCAATTCATATACATGTTATAATCGGCTTCTCCGCGGGTTTCAGCAAGCACACCAACCACCTGCAAACGCATAGGTTTACGCGTTTCAGTGCCATCATTATTCCACTTAATAAAGTCCACTTTTAACGTCTGGCCCATTAAGTCGGGTGGTTCAATTGGGTCATCTCCAGGACGTTGGTTCGGGTCATAGAAATTGTTCTTTATCCACGAGCCTACCACAATTGTCCCCTTCCCAGAGAGATCCGTGGTGCCTTGTTGTGCTTCAACGCCCATATCTGCCAAATCTTCCAGGTTGACCCCTGTGATGTTTCCCCAGCCAACCAGTTTGTCCAATTTCATTTCCATGCCGGCATCAACCATTTGCTTAATAATCACCCGTTGCACACCGGGCATGGCTTCAAATTGTGAGATCACATCAGGGGTAATTTTTTTGATATCGCTTTCCGTGAACGATTCCATGTAGCCGCCCATCATCTCGGGATAACCAGGGTAAACCTCGATGTTGCTCAGGCTATTAATCCCCCAAAGCTGGCTGGTAGCGCTCTCTTTCAAACCAGCCCCTAACGAGATCAAAGTCACCACTGCGGCTGTGCCAATGATGACGCCAATTGCAGTCAAGACGACTCGCCCCTTCCGCCTTTTCAGGTTATCGATGATCAGGCTAATAAAATCTGTAAAGCGCATTTGCTCTCTTTTCGATTCGATAATTTTTCCGCCAGGGTCCCTTAGGCTGCAAACTACCTTCCTGTTTCAAGGTATCGCCAATATCTCGGTTAACCGGGCGACAAACTATTTAAGCTGCTATTCTGCTGTGCCAAAACCAAAGAAACCTTTAATCGCGGCCCAAATTTTGGCAAAAAATCCAAGTTCCTGCGAGGGTTCGCCAGGGAATGGTTCTGTATCCATGGAATCAACCATGATTGGGTTGCCAAATTCGTCCAATATCGGGTTTCCATTTTCGTCTAACAGCGGAAACAGCTCGGGAAACGTCATCTCTGGCAAAACCTCAACCTCCAGCTGGCTATTGTAAGTTCTCAGTTGGTTGAAGTCATCGGTATACCGGATTTCCAGGTTGATCGTAACCGTGCCATCTTGGAAAGGCGTGAACATTGGATCAATGGTAAAGTAGCCGCCAGGTTCCAGCGTGCCAATCAACACGGAGTTATTGTTCATTTCACCAGCAGTAGATGTAACCACCACGTTGCCCAAAACAACCGCCTTGCGAGCCAGGTTGGTAATCTGGATCGGCAAGCTGCCCATCTGACCGGCTGAGAGCATACCTTCCACGGGATTATAAAAAGAAATTTCCAATTGCGGCAGCGTGAAAACCAAAAGCGTGATCAATTTATCATCAATAACACGATTGCCTTTAGCGTCTGTATAAACAAACGAGAGTTTCAGAGGATAAGCACCTGGCTGAGTAGTGACATTGACTACAAATTCCTGTTCGATACTAAGGCTGCTGCCCGCTTCAACATCCCCAAGTAGAGCTACATTAGAGTTACCAATTGGAGCAAATACCGACAGATCCCCTGCACCGCCGCTGACGCCGCCAACTTCCGGCGTGCCTTCAGGGTTGGTGGTGATGGTGGAGCCGCCATAGACCAGGGAGACATTACGTGCTAGTTCATTACCAGCGTTTTTTGTCTCCAGCGTAAGCTTAAATGACGACCCGGGCTGCAGTGGGTCAATATCGGTACTATACTTATCCACAACCATTTGCGCACCTTGCATGCCAGATGGGGTAGCGGTGGAAGCCACCGCCCCGGATTGATTAATGGTGATGGTAAAGATGAATGTGTCGGTGTATTGATTTAATCCAAGCCCATCAGTGTAAGAAACTGTAGCAGTGATCAGCCCTGAATACTTCCAGGTGGACATGTCATTCACCCGGAAATGATGTGTGCGGGTTTCGTTTCCGGCGTTATTTGCGTCAACTTCAAAAATAGAAATTAAACTCCCGTCTAACGGATCAAATTCTTCACTGTTAAATGACATCACAATATTTCGTGCGTGTGCCGGATCGTTTGGATCGGGTTTGGCAACATTTTGGGGCCTTCCATTATTGCCAAGAGTAAAAGTCATACCGAAAGATCCATACGGGTTGACGCTTATTTTTCCATCTCCAGTCGTGTAATCAACAATATAAAGTAAAGGACGGTTGGGCACTACTGAAGGAATACTTTCAGGCTCTGGCGTCGCGGTAACCTCGACTTGAGGGTCTTCTTCTTCCTGGGCACTTACAGGAATATGCAAGACCGACAGCACTACCATGGTGATCATTAGAGTAATTATCAAAGAGATGTGTGTATTTCGTTTCATTACTTACCTCTACGAACTGATTGAAATAGATTCCATATATTGTTTTTCACCCACCACCTCCCCATCCATCAGGTAGATGCGGTGAGTGGCGTAATTGAGCATGCGCGGGTCGTGACTGGCGACCATGATAGTTTTGCCAGCTTTACAAAATTCATCCAGCATGGTCATAATCACCTGCCCGCTACCCGTATCCAGGTTGCCAGTGGGTTCGTCTGCCAGAATCAAGGGAGGATCATTGATCAATGCTCGAGCAACTGCTACGCGCTGTTGCTGACCGCCAGACATCTCTGTTGGTTTATGCCCAATGCGGTCTAATAACCCGACCTTATCCATCAGTTCCTCAGCTCGTTTAATTCGATCTTTTTTCTTAACCCCCATAAAACGCAATGGAAAAGCAACATTTGCCTCGGCTGTCATATTGGCAATCAGGTTGAAACTTTGAAATATGAACCCGATTTTATTGCGACGATAATCTGCCAGGGCGTTCTCATCCATTTTGCCAATCTCCTGCCCATCTACCAGAATATCACCCGATGTTGGCCAGTCCAAACCACCAGCAAGATAGAGCAGCGTGCTTTTACCCGAACCACTGGGGCCCATAATGGTCGTAAAAGAGCCGCTGGGAACGCTCAGGTCCAGGCCGTTCAACGCATGCACTTCGACATCGCCCATTTTATAAGTTTTTCTAAGGTTAACCGTTTGAAGGAATTTCTCAGTCATAAAACTGGTTCCATTAAAAGTAGAAGCCTCCCCCGCCTGCACTCAACCCGCTAAACAGGCTGCTTAACAAGCTGGGTATGCCTTGCAGTAAGAGCATAATCAAGACAGCGATTATGGTTGTAACAATCGCTTTACTTTTCTTTAATCCTGAAATAGAAATTGCGCTAAAGATAAGAAAAGTTAAGAATAATACCCAATAAAAGTCGATATTGCCCAGGATGCCGCGCAGATAAGCGCTAAAGCCCTTGGCTTCGGCATTAATCAGGTTTGAAAAACCAGGGTTCGTAACCAATTGTTTGCTGGAACCGACCACGAAAAACTTGACCAACTCGCGCAGCCCAAAGGGTACCATCGACCAGGCAACCAGGTTGCCAAGTTTCAAGCGCGGTGCCCGGCTGCCTGCCAGAGTGAGCGCCAGGTAGAAAATACTTGCCATCAACATGCTGAAGACCAGGTAACCTAAAATACCAAAAAGCGCAGGAAAAAGAATCATGAAGATTGGTGAAGACTGGTTGGTTTGTGCCTCTAAATATTGTTGCTGTTGCTCGTCTGACCACCACTGAAAGTCATCTGGCAGCGTTGCATTCATCTGCAGTTGCTGGGTTTTAACTGGTGCTGCAATCAGCACTGCTAAAACCACCATCACGCTAAGAAAGAACAAAGGCGTAAATCTATTAGAAACCTCTTCGGCACCTATTTTAGATAAAATTGCTCGGGGTTGATAGAATATTTGGAAAAGCCATTTCAGATAACCCTTATATGGTTTCTTTTCTTTATCCTGTTTTTCTCGTTTCATAGACAACCTCAATCAGCCTGGTATTTCCAGCTGTATAGAATGACGTCTTTCCTGACCAAAAAGTTCCAACCAAGTTGGTACATGAATATAAATATTTTATCCCAAATAGATGAGTTTGCGGATGGTAGTTTTCTTATCGCAGTACATAGACTCGTTTTGTGAAACCTCGCCATCTGAGACATGACGCTCTGCGGGTATTGGTTATTCTGCCTTAATGCCCCCTTTTTTCGAGATTGAACCTGAAGCTGCAATTATTAAACTACCGTGAGTCTACTTTCCCTGCGCGTCCATTCGGTCTCATCTATCAAACCCGGGGCAACGATTTTCTTATCCACTTGAAAACAGAGAAGAAACTTGATAATTTGAACAATTGTCCGTTTGCTTTGAAGATTGGCAACGGCACTGGGATTCGATTTATTTGGAATTTTTGAAACTAACAAACGATATTAACAGGCGTAATTTTACAATTTTCTGTTGGTTACTATTGATTATGTATTGATGGATTATTGAGTTCACTTTTCTTATTGCCTATATACGCTTCACTTTCTTCGTGATAAACTTTCTTAACGATGAATAAAAAAGTGTTAGACATTCTGGAATACCCAAAAATCCTCAGCCGGCTTGAAGCTTTTGCTGGGTTCAGCGCCTCAGCAGAGTTAGCACGGCAGTTACAACCCACAGCCGACATCGCTGAAGCCTTGGCTCGCCAAACGGCGACCAGCGAAGCACGCTTTATCCTCAGTCGCGGCCTGGATGTTTCTTTTACCAATGCTGTAGATATTCGCCCACAAATTGGCGTTGCCAGGCGTGAAGGCGTCCTTGAGCCTGAAGATCTTTTAGCCATTAAAAACACGCTAATCGTCTCTCGAGTCGTTCGACAAGCTCTGGAAAACATTTCAGTGAACATCCCGCAGCTTTCAAGTTTTATCGAAGACTTACCTATCGGCCTGGGGTTGGTAGATACGATCTCTAAAACAATTTCTGATCGAGGGGAAGTTCTCGATTCAGCCTCTATTAAGCTCTCAACCATTCGGAGAGAGATGAAGGTCACCTACGAGCGCACGATGGCGCGTATGCAGCGCTTTATTTCAGATGCAGATACCGCCCGCATGCTTCAAGAGCCAATTATTACCCAACGAAATGGGCGCAACGTAATCCCCCTTCGAGCTGAATTTAAAGGGCGTATTAAAGCTGTTATTCACGATCAATCTTCATCTGGCGCTACTTTGTTCATCGAACCCTTGGCTGTCGTGGAATGGAACAATCGCTATCGAGAGCTTGAACTGTCTGAACGAGATGAAATCCGCCGCATTTTGGCAGAGCTAACTCACAAAGTGGGCGAACACAGTGATGACCTCAAAACAATGGTTGAAACGATGGCTGTCTTAGACCTGGCATTAATGTGTGCGCGTTATGCTGAAGAGCTCCATGCCTCTGAACCAACCTTGGTAAACTTTAAAACTCAACAAGGCAAACATCCCGGTAGTACGCTTAAACTTTTCAAAGCACGACACCCTTTATTAAATCCACACACGGTCGTGCCCATTGATGTCGATCTTGACCAAGAGACCTATGCCTTAGTAATAACCGGCCCAAATACGGGCGGAAAAACAGTTACATTGAAAACCGTTGGGCTTTTGGTACTCATGGCGCAATCGGGGCTGCACATTCCAGCGCAATCTGGTTCTATGCTTTCGGTTTTCGAAACTATTTATGCAGATATCGGCGATGAGCAATCCATCGAACAATCTTTATCCACCTTTTCGGGGCATGTCACCAATATCGTCGAAATTCTTAAACACGCAGACTCGCATTCAATCGTCCTATTGGACGAATTAGGCGCCGGAACAGACCCCCAAGAGGGATCAGCCCTGGCACGTGCTGTATTAACGCATTTGTTAAATCAAAGTATTACCAGCATGGTCGCCACGCATTACCCCGAGCTTAAAGCCTACGCCCATTCCACACCAGGTGTATTAAATGCCAGCGTTGAGTTTGATCTCGGCACGCTTAAGCCCACCTATCATCTCACAATCGGTTTGCCGGGGCGCTCTAATGCCTTGTCGATCGCAGAACGCCTGGGCATGCCAGAGCCTATCATTTCAGCTGCACGCGCAGATATCAACCCAAGCGATCTGCGAACTGAAGACTTGTTAGATGAAATTCACCGTCAACGAAACCTGGCACACCAAGCTCGAGAGAAGGCTGAAAATGCTCAAAAAGAAGCAGAGGTTACCCGGGCCGAGCTCGTAGATCGATTAGAAAAAGCAGAAGATGACCGCTTAACCTTACTAGAAGAAGCTCGCCTAAAAGCTGAAAATGAATTAATAGCATTTCAAGATGAACTCGAAACCCTGCGTCGACAGTTGGCACGTGCGCATCAACCTGTAGAGGTAGTAGAACAGGTTGAAGAAAGAATAAAAGAAATTGAAGAAGAAGTCTCTCAACCTGTTCGACGCAGAACAAAAAAAGAACCAGTTTACACGCCACAAGGGCCCCTATTAATAGGTGAGAAAGTTCATCTTCGGTCTATCGGGCAGGATGGTGTGGTTATTGGTATCGGTCAAGACGAAGTTGAAGTTCAAATTGGCGTGCTGCGTATTCGCGCTCGACGCACAGATATCGTCCGCAAAGGGGAGCTCGGTAAAGAACAAACGCCATCTTCGAATAAAACGACAAAAGGAAAGGTCGTTTTCCCAACAATTCACGAATCCCCAGGTATAGAATTAGACATACGCGGCCAAAGAGTGGATGATGGTCTGGATGCCCTTGAGCGCTATTTAGAACGGGCATATTTAGCAGGGCTTCCTTTCGTACGCATTATTCATGGCAAAGGCACTGGTCGCTTACGGGAATCTGTTCGTAGTTCGTTAAGCAAAAACACCTATGTTGATCGATTTGAAATTGGAGGGGAGACAGAAGGGGGCGATGGCGTGACGGTTGCCCACATTAAACGGCTATAAAAAAAGAACCGACATTGCCTGACCTCCATCTTTGCATTGTCGGTTCTCTTACACGTGATCCCCTCGGACACGTGCCCAGTTGCATGTTATCTTAAGGATGTTTATCATATCATGCAATCGTTACCAAAACGTGTCCACGTCAATAGATAGTTTTTTTATTCTTCCTCATGATGAGCTTTTTGAAATAACTGCCGAAGAGGTTCAGTTTGGGTGTGGAGATCGATTTTTTCAATGAAGGTTTCATAAGTTTCTTTTAAATCATAAATATCCATCTGCAAATAATTGTTTTTATCCATTTTCGCAATTAATTCAAATGCTTGTTTAACAATCGTCACCAAACCTTTTTCCGAAGCAGATTCCAAAATATCAAGTAATAAATCTTCTGCCAACTTATATTTTTGTTCTTCGATAGCAAATTGTGCCATTCTTAACTTCCCCCAATAAATATCCATCATTAATCCTTTTTCTTTCGCGAGATCAACTGCCTTCTCAATTTTTAAATTTGCTAAAGCAATATTATTTTCTCTCATGTCAATTAACCCATCAGCCATCAGCGATTGAAGGTAAAGAGGCGTCATCCCTTTTTGTTCCGTCACTTTAAGGCACTCTTTGATAATTTGTTTTGCCTCTGCCAATTGGTTGTTGCGAGTCAACCAGCTAGCCAGGTGAATGTGGTTTTCTAAGGCATGATAGTATTGATAAGAATACCCTTGGCGAATTTGTGCAATGCGATAATGACGAAAAGCTTGTGGATAATTATTTAAAAATCCATGAAGGTCACCCAACAAAGTACTCGCAGCAGCTGCTTCTTGTAATTTATTTTCAGCTTCTGCTAAATTTAGTGCTTTGTTAGCGTGTTCAAAAACTTCATCGAGGTGGCCATAAATTAATTGGTACTTACTTAAGTTGTTCAATGTAAAAATCTCATGATATTTGTTTTCAAGGGCCTGTGCCATTTTCATGGCTTCGTTGGCAAAATTAATACATTGAGAGATGTTCCCCGCAAGGTAATTGCTGCGTGACAAGTTATAATAAATTAACAGTTTGTCATATATGCTAACATGGTCAAAAAAGTCTCGTTGTATTTCTTCTGCCACTTTTAAAGCGTTTTCTGTATTTCCCTTTGCATAATCAAAGTTTACCTGGAGGATTTGAATTAGGAACTCGAGGGGTTTTCTTTTCGTGTCATCTTTCGGAATTTCTTTTAGTGCCTGTATCATTTGATCTCGAGAAATCATTAACCCATCAAAATCAAGGGTCCACCACTGAAAGGTTGCCCGATAGTACAGCGTTCTGATTAACAATTCAGGATGGCGCTTTTTATCTAAATAATCAATTGTGTTTTGGGTTAGCATAAGGCCTGTTTCAAAGTTATCGCGAAAAAAACATGCATAAGCAAAAGATAAATTCGCCAAACCAATTAACTCTTCATCAGAAAACCGAGCGCCCAATTGTTGCGCCTTAACCCCTATTTCTTCTAATAGCGTTATTTGACTTGATTGATAAGCAAACTTACTCATTTGGTCGTATAGCTGCAGGTAATATTCACGATTAAAATCACTTGGTGGCAATTGATCCAAAATTTCTTCAGCCTGAAGGTAAGCCGCAAATGCCTCTTCTCGCGAAGCAAGGCTCCAGGCATAGTTGGCAGCTTTTAACAGCCATTCGAAAGCTCTATCAAAAAACCCTGCGGCTAAATAATGATTAGCAATAATGGCTGCTTGTTCAGACGAACGAGGCGAGTGACTTAATATATGTGCGATTTTCTGATTCAATAGTTGCCTGGATGCTAAAGAAATATCTTTCGTTACGATTTCTCGAGCTTTTTCATGAATAAAGTGAACATACTTCTCGCTCAAATGGCTTACAGGTTGATCAAAGATAAAACCTGTTTGAATTAATTGATCAAGGGCAGGTAAAAACTGGCCATGGGAAAATTCTGAAGCAGACTGTAAAAGGTTTAAAGATATATCATTGCCAATGACTGCAGCAATTTTTAACACCTGGCGAGCATCCTCCGTAAGGCTATTGAAGCGCCCTTCAATAATTTTATAGATACTTTCAGGCAAAGGGAGAGGATCTATTTGCATTAAATCTTCAACTTTTTGAGAAATATCCAGCATGTGTCGCAATATCAGCAAAGCCATCAAAGGGTTGCCTTTGGTCTCATTGTACATTCGGTCAACCAATTCTATGGTCGGTGGGTGATTAATCACTGATTGGATCAAGGTTCTCATTTCATCAGGATTAAAACCTGGCAGAGAAATCGTCTGCAAAAAATATTCCTGACGTAACTGGTTCAAAGTTTTTTGTAGGTTTTGCTGAGGATATTCTGCGTTAACTGCAATAATAATTAAATTATTTTGGGTAAATAAACCGCGCGAAGCTAAATAGGAAAGCGTTATTAGGGTTTGATAATCTGCCCAATGGGCATCATCAAGGAAGAAAAGCACTCTGCCATAAGTTTTAGTTGTTAATAAAAATAGCTGATAAATGCTCTCTAACAAGTGTTGCCTGTAAAAGGGAAGTTTTCCAATATCTTGAATGTCGCCAGAGCTTCGAATATTGACCATCTCAGGCAAAATTAAAGAAAGGTGGTTCGCCCAAACACTGTCTAAATCTTGTAAAATTTCCTTAGGAATAGATTGCCGAATCCCGCTAATTATTGGAGCGAATGGCAACGAAGTTTCCCCTTCTTTTGCAACCGCAAAAATCAACATGGGTCTCGGCACAAGTGATTCAAATAAAGCCTGTACGAGCCGTGTTTTGCCAACGCCTAAATTCCCGTTAAGCACCACCAAACCACCCCGATAATACATTTGTTTGAGTTGCTCCAGTTCTTTTGTGCGCCCAACTAATGGTGTCAATAACGGGCTCGGTAAAGGCCATTCACTTCCATTGGTTTTATTAGTCGTATTGATTAAGTGTTGCGCTTGTTGGCAGTATTTTAGGACGGCATCAGGTAATGGTGCGTTGTATTCTCTTTCATAAATAATTTCAAGGTCATCACAAAACTCAAGTGCCTCTTGAAGCCTGCCGAGCTTAATCAAAATATCGAGGATAACAAGATGTAATTCAGTATCCGATTGATTTAACCTGGCCAAATGAAGGAATTCACCCAATGCAAATTCCAGCTGACCCGTTGCTCGATAATGTTCAGCTAAACGTTTTTTTAATACTAAGCGTTGATGTTTTAAGTTCTTTCCTAAGGTTTGACGCCATAACTCAAAATCAGCGTAATCAGAAAAATCTTCTCCTTGGAAAACATCATCTCCCTTCCATAGATCAAGACTCTCTTTTATCTGGTTGACAATTTGAATGGGCAATTCTTTGTCTGTAGGAAAGGCTGAAAGAATATTTCCCAGACTTTGGTAAGACTCCTCGAACTTCACCAGATCTACAACACATTTAGAACAATCTAAGGTGACTTGATTACGCGAAGTTATCAACATGTCATCTATTGGTAGTTGACTCCGTAATCGCGAAAGTGCTGTTCTAATCAATCCGCGCGGGTCTACCATGTTTGCTTCGGGCCATAAGAGGTCTATCAATTGTTCTCTGGTAATCATCCGTTGTTCAATCAACAGGTAATAAAAAATGCCTCGTTCAACGCGGCGGGGAATTTTTATCAATTTGCCTTGATAAGAAATATCAGCCTGTCCCAGTAAGTATACATAAAAATCTTCTTGTTTCATGTTATTCCAAAGATAATGTTTTTAATTTTGGTGAGTATTTGTTTCAATGACAAGATTATAAACCAAAAAAGCCCATCGTTTGTCACGATCGGCTTATTACTTTTTAAAGCTTATGCCGAAGGTGGGAATCGAACCCACACGCCCGTAGGCACACGATTTTGAGTCGTGCGCGTCTGCCTATTCCGCCACTTCGGCAAGCACAAGTAAAGTTATTTTATCCAATATGCTTATTTTGGTCAAGATAAAGGTTTACAAATTGTTATTAGTCAGCGATTATGTCGCCCCATAAGTTATCAGCGACGATGTTACTCCATAAGTCACCACGAAAAGTCATCTCAGGTTTGGGGTGCAAAATTTATTTATTTTGGGTAAGATTCTTATATAGTTTTAGGTTAAAAATCCCCAAAACTGAAAATTATTAACTGCGGAGCATACAATGGAACTTGGCATCATTGGGCTGCCTCAATCAGGAAAAACAACTTTATTTAACGCCCTTACCCAGGGTAATGTCCCTACCGGAATTAGCGGCAGTCAGTTATCTGTTCATACTGCTGTTATTGATGTTCCCGATGAGCGCATAGAGGCGTTAAACGCCTTATTTCATCCCCAAAAAATTGTCCACGCAAAGGTAACCTATGCAGATATCGCCGGGTTAGATGGTGAGTCATCGAAATCTGGCATTTCAGGACCTTTGCATAACACCCTTTCAGCTATGGACGGGTTTATCCACGTTGTGCGTCATTTTGAGAGTTCCCATGTCCCTCATTTTGCAGGTTCAATCAATCCAGAGCGAGATGTAATTGCCATGGAAGCTGAATTGATTTTAAATGACCTGATCGTTGTTGAACGTAAATTAGCCCGACTTGAAGAAGAACGCCAACGAGGGGGCTACAGCCGAGATAAATTGCAAATCGCACATGAAAAAGACCTGTTTACCAAACTCCATGAAATGCTTTCGCAAGAAATCCCTCTACGCCATTTCGATTTTCTTGATGAAGAAGAAAAAATCTTATCCAGCTACGCGTTTCTTAGTAAAAAACCCCAGCTCATCGTCATTAATCAATCTGAAGATCAAACCCCATTAGATATTAACCTTCCGTTTAATAAAACTAAACTGGTTTTTATCCCTGCCAAACTTGAAATGGATATTGCACAATTGCCAGAAGAAGAAACTGCATTATTTAGGGAAGAGTATGGTCTTACTGAACCCAGCTTGAATCGCTTTGTCCGCCTTTCCTATGGACTATTAAACCTTATTTCTTTTTTTACAGCGGGCGAAAAAGAAGTTCATGCCTGGACGGTCAAACTTGGCGCAAGCGCTCTTGAGGCTGCGGGAACCATCCATTCGGATATGGAACGGGGTTTCATTCGTGCCGAAATTATTGGTTATGATGAGTTGATCAAAGCTGGTGGCTATGCAGAAGCACGCCAGCTGGGCAAATTACGCCTTGAAGGTAAGAAATATATTGTCCAAGATGGTGATGTCATTACCATCCGTTTTAATATCTAATTCTAAAAAACCTGAATTATCTTAAATATGCTCGTATTTTCAATACGTGATAAATCGCTTTCGTTGACCAGCCAAACCGCAAAAGGTAGAATCGAATTCACTATGGTTGACTTGCTTAAAGAACTAAACACCCAACAACAACGTGCAGTTGCTGCCTCAACTGGTCCAGTATTAGTTTTAGCGGGACCAGGCTCAGGTAAAACCCGAGTACTAACCTACCGAATCGCTTACCTGATTGCTGCCTTAGGCATCCCCGCATACCAAATTATGGCAGTAACCTTCACCAATAAAGCAGCTCGAGAAATGGGCACGCGCGTTGAAACTTTATTGGGCGAAAAAACAAATGGCCTCTGGCTGGGAACTTTCCACGCAATTTGTGGTCGTATCTTGCGGCGCGAGTCTCAATTTTTACCCGTCGATTCAAATTTCGTCATCTTTGATGCCGATGATCAAATAGCTTTAATTAAACGCGCTATCCGCGAAAACCGTATCAATGAAAGAGATTTTCAACCTCGCCAGGTTTTGTCACGCATCAGCAATGCAAAAAACGATTTAATCAAACCTGATGATTTTCCCTTACTTGGTTACCGCGACGAAACCATCCAAAAAATTTATGTCGATTACCAGGGCTACCTGGTTGCAAGCAATGCGATGGATTTTGACGACATGCTTCTTTACACCAGCCTGTTGTTAGAAACACAACCAGAAGTCCGACAAAAATATGCCCAACGCTTCTGTCATATCCTGGTTGACGAGTTTCAAGACACAAATTTGGCGCAATATGGCTTGTTATACCATTTAGCATCTCATCATCAAAATATCTTCGTCGTCGGCGATGAGGACCAATCCATTTATCGCTGGCGCGGGGCAGATTATCGTAATGTTTCTCGCTTTAGCCACGATTACCCCAAGAGTGAAAAGATTCTTTTGACACAAAATTATCGCTCAACTCAGACCATTTTAGATACTGCTGTAGCCATCATCAATCAAAATATTAAGCGGACTGAAAAGAAATTATTTACCGATCGCGGGTCGGGAGATCGTGTGACTGTGTACGAAGCCATGGATGACGTAGATGAAGCTGCCTACGTCGTTGATACGATTGCACGAAGTATTCGCGGCGGGGTGGCAAACCCATCTGATTTTGCAGTTATGTATCGCACAAACGCGCAGTCTCGCCTTTTGGAAGAAGCCTTCAGGCGGGCAAATATGAATTGTCGATTAGTAGGTGCACAAAGGTTTTATGGGCGGCGTGAGGTAAAAGATTTAATTGCATTTTTGCGTTTAATTTATAACCCTAAAGATGAGGTAAGCCTATCTCGTGTGATCAACATCCCGCCGCGAGGGATTGGGAATGTTTCATTAAATAAATTGCAGGTTTACGCTCAACGTCACAACCTCAGCGCTGGTGAAGTATTACTCTCATTGAATGATGAGGAACATCAAAATGCCAGGATCGAACTTGGAGGTGCGGCTATTCGTCTGCAACCTTTTAGCCAGCTACTGGCAAATTGGCGTTTACTTCTCGATCGGGTTTCATTAAGTGAGCTTTTTGATCAAATCATCCTGGATACCGGTTACGAAGCGTTTATCAAAGCAGAAAGCGATGATTTACAAGATCGCTGGGGAAACATCCTCGAGTTACGCGGCGTGGTTTTGGAATACGAGCTCGAAGGAATTGCTTCTTTCTTGGAATCAATGGCCCTGGTTGCTGATCAAGATACCCTGCCCGATATTATCGAAGCACCCACTTTGATGACACTGCATACCGCAAAGGGCCTTGAATTCCCCCAGGTTTTCATCGTCGGGCTCGATGAAAACTTTCTCCCCCATTCCCGTTCTCGCGATGATCATGATGAGTTGGCTGAGGAACGTCGTTTATTTTACGTAGGTTTAACCCGCGCTGAAGATCGCCTGTATTTGGTACGAGCGCTCCGCCGACGAACGCCCTATGGCAGCTACGAACCGATGCAACCTTCACGCTTTTTACTTGACATCCCCGATAATCTTATCAATGGTTATTTCAGCCGTTCTTTTGACGATCGAGATGGTTTCGACATGGATCTTTTTCACTGGGATAGGAAGTACAGCCCAGCAAAAAAACAAGATGCCAAAAAAACCAAGGAGCCACGTACCCAACGTTTTCAACCAAAGATGCGCGTTTTACACCCGATTTATGGTGAAGGCATCGTACGCAACAGCCGGCTTGAATACGGTGATGAAACGGTAGAAGTGTATTTCGAAGGGATTGGGCTTAAAGCCCTGGTTACTTCGATGTCAAAACTGGAAATCTTAGAGGAATAATGTCAAAGCGTAAATTCCATCATGGAATAACGCGAGTTTTATTAGGGGTTATGTTATTCGGGGTTGGGATGGCTTGCCAACTCACCTCCCCCAGGCCTGCTTCATGGGCGGGTACGCCAACAGCAGAAGCCCAGAAAACGATATTTGCCCTCACACAAAGTTCTATTGGGTCAACACGCTTCGTTTTTACGCCCACAGTGAGTGCAACTCTGCCACCCAGTTCAACTGCAACTTTTACTGCTACGCCAGTACCAACTAAAAAGACAAAAGGACCCTGGCTTATTTACCCTGCCTCTCACGGAACCGCCTTGTCAGTTCGCGAACTCGATACTGGAACCGCTTTTGAAATTCCATTGCCAGAGCCAATCCTAATAGGTGATTTAATAACCGGGCGATCGCCCGAGGGCCACAAACTATTCATCAGGGCTGGGTCAGTTATGAATGCCGAAGAATTAGCTCTTTATCAAATTGATTTATATTCCTTCGAAGTTAACCGGGTAACTCCTTTGCTGTCGATAAAGCTTCAACGTCAAATCGTTAACCAAGAAGGAACCAGGGCAGTTGATGCATTCGCTACTGTCACTCGTCCGGATGGGTTAGCTTGGTCACCAGATGGGCGTTTTTTAGCTTTTTCAGCTGCCCTAAACAATGACAACAGCGATTTATATATCTACGATACGTTTAACAAACGGGTAACCCGTGTTAATTTCTTCCTTACTCAAAATGCCTCCCCAACATGGGGACCCACAAGTAAATGGCTCATCTCGCAAGAGTTAGAAAATAATTTGCCTGACGGTCAGGATGGGTACGCAACACTGGTAACAGGGCTAATTGCACCTGGTTTCATCCTGATTGATCAAATTTATCAACCGCCAGTGAACAGCCTTGAAGAAGTGTTTATCGGTTGGCTTAATGAAAGTATTTTCATTTGTTATTCATTAACATCATCTGGACCTGCCAACCTGCGCAGTATTAATGTAAACAGATTGCAAGAAAATATAATTTTCGAAGGTCCATTTCAAGGGGTTGCCTTCGATACAGATTCAAAAACATTAGCGCTCCTTCTTACCTTTGAACAAGCAATTCCATTAGGGATGAATGGTGGGATCTACCGCATCTCGCTTGATGACAACTCACCGCAAATTCAACAAGAAGGAAATTGGGGTCAACTTTATGTGGACCCTACAGGTGTTTTAATTGCCTCGGGCTCATCTGGCATCTTAATTTTCAACCCAACGAGTGAGAGTACTTTTTTCCCTGGGTTCAACCAGGCGAGTTTATCACCTGATAAAAACTGGCTTATTGCCTGGAATAATAATAAAATCAACAAAGGAGGAGCTCAACTCTTTCAGGTAAACAATAACACACCGCTACAAACATTAGCTTCAGGTCATGTAGAGAATGTTTTCTGGCGGCCAGATTCAAAAGCTTTTTTTATCCAGTCGGAAGGGTTTCTTTATCATTTTGTTTTTCCAGGTTTGAAGCCCTATATTTTTTCTGATGACCTGCCCAAAGAGACAGCCGTTCCACTTATTTGGGTTGAACAATAACATCGATAAAAAGATGGTTTTAGAGATTATAAGCAAAAACAGCTATAATTAAGCCAATATGATACCAACAGTAGTTGCCCCACATAACATCGCAGTGATGGCGAACCCGAACATCCCCGGTGCATTAAATTTTGCTCAGGACGTTGGCTTAAAAATCCGAGAAACCGGCGTTAAGGTTGAAATGGGTTCTCTTTATGATGAGGGTTTTAGAAGCGAAGTTAAAGCTAAAGACTTTGATTTATTGATTGCTTTGGGTGGCGATGGCACCATGCTGCGTGCAGGTCACCTGTGTGCACCTGCAGATATTCCCTTATTAGGGATCAATGTCGGCCATTTTGGCTTTTTGGTTGAACTGAAACGCCATGAATGGCACCATTATTTAGAGCGGTTAGTAACTGGTAATTTTCGCTACGAACAGCGAATGATGTTAAACGCTTCTTGTTTGCGCGCTGGACAGGAGGAAGACCTTTATGATGTCATTAACGATGTCGTCGTGGCGAGGGGGCAATTTGTCCGACCTATTGAGGTGGAAGCCTTATTAAACGGTATCCATATTACCAGTTATGTGGCAGATGGATTGATCGCAGCCACACCCACGGGGTCAACTGCCTATGCGCTTGCTGCTGGTGGCCCAATTTTACCGCCTGAAATCAGAAATATCCTGCTGGTCCCAGTTGCCCCCCATTTATCTGTCGATCGTGCCGTTGTTCTTTCTGAAGGCTCAGCCGTGACCATTCGTGTAAAAAC
Source organism: uncultured Candidatus Brevefilum sp. (assembly GCA_964411385.1). Lineage (GTDB taxonomy): Bacteria > Chloroflexota > Anaerolineae > Anaerolineales > Anaerolineaceae > Brevifilum. The sequence continues at coordinate 31,408 of CAYPKT010000002.1, forward strand.
AGAACATGAAGCGGTTGTTAGCGTGGATGGACAAATTCCCGTTCATTTAGCCAGTGGCGACAGTGTTCACATCACTGCGCATGAAAAATCGCTTCACATGGTTCGATTCCAAGACCCACATTATTTCTACCGCAACCTAACTGCTTACATGGAACATCACCCTTTACTCAATATAAAAACCAATGGCAAATAACAATCCTTTACCTCAAGAAGAAATTACGCTGCGCTGCAGTCGCTGTGGCAAACCTATTTCACCTGCCGAGGCGATTCAAACGCCCACTGGGTATCGCTGTGCTGATTGCGTAAAGCAACAACAAAAAGTTTTTGACACATCTAAACCTCTGGACGCCTTCATTGGAATAATTGTTGCTGGAATCCTTTCCTATCTCGGCAGTTCAATCGCTTCAAGAGTAGGTTTTTTTACAGTGTTATTATCACCGGCTATCGGCGTAGGAATTGCTGAAGCGGTTAGGTTCTTAACTAAAAAACGCCGCAGTAAGCGCTTGTATCATTGGGTTGTAATCGGTGTTATTTTGGGCAGTTTACCACGAATTGGCATAAGTCTATTTTCATTTTTGTTTTTCATCCAATCTGGCGAATTAAATTTGATGACTTTGTTGCCCCTGGCATACCAGGTTGCATATCTCATCTTGGCGGTGCCTTCAACCTATTATCGTCTCTCGGGCAAGCGACGTTTATAACGTGTAAAGGTTTAAAATCAATTATGTTGCTTGAGCTTAACATCCAAAATTTTGCAATCATTCATGAACTTCACCTGGATTTTAAATCTGGTTTAATTATTTTCACTGGTGAAACAGGGGCAGGAAAATCCATCATTATGGACGCACTCGAAGCTGTGCTGGGTGGAAGAGCAGACGTTGGAACAATTCGTTCCGGGGCAGATCGAGCCCAGGTAGAAGCGGTTTTTCGCCTTGATGAACCAGTACAAAGCCAGGTGCAATCCTTGTTAGAGGCCGAAGATTTATTAGATGACCCAAAATATCTCGTCCTTGGTCGTGAAATTAGGCGTGAAGGGCGTAATATCTCACGAATTAACGGGCGCACAGCCACTGCCGCCTTGCAGCGTGAAATTGGATCGTTCCTGATTGATATACATGGTCAATCGGAACATCTTTCTCTTTTACACGTTCGTAACCATTTACGGCTACTGGATAGCTTTGCTGAAACTACACCAATCCTGGAAGGTTATCAGTCGGTTTTCAGACAATATCAAAAGGTACAAAGAGACTTAGAACACTTGTTGGCAATGGAACAGGATGCTGCCCGAAGGGTAGATATGCTCACTTTCCAGATCAAAGAAATTGATGCTGCTCAATTACAACCAGATGAGGAAGTTGAGCTGCGTCAAAACCGTACCCGTTTGGCAAATGCTGAAAACCTGGCAAAACATACACAGCAAGCCCTGGTCCTGCTGGAAGAAGGTAGCCCAGAAATTGGAAGCATTATTGACTTGCTTGGCGAAGTCAGCGATGCTCTTCACAGTCTGGCACGCATTGATTCAACAACGGCAACACTTTACGATCGCATTGAAAGCAACCTGAATGCATTACAGGACCTCGCTTTAGATTTACAAAATTACTCCGAAAGTATCGAGTTTAACCCCCGGCTTTTAGACCAGGTCGAAGAGCGTATCGACCTGATCAACAATCTGAAGCGAAAGTATGGCGATTCTATTGAAGCTATTTTAACTTTTGGCGATCAAGCACGAACCGACCTGGATTCGATCACCCATGCTGAAGAACGCTTAGTTGAATTGGAAGAAGAACGAACCAAACTAATGGATCAACTTGCAAAACATGGTCAGGACCTAAGTCAACAGCGTAAAACTGCCGCTTTCGACCTGGCAGGCAAAATAGAAGCTGAATTGGGCGATTTACAAATGTCGAAGGCGCGTTTCCTGGTTAGCATCGAAAATCGTCATGACGCTGCCGGTTTGAAGTTGGATGATGGCAGCAGTGTAGGGTTTGATGCAACAGGATTTGACCGTGTGGAGTTCCTGGTAGAAACCAACCCGGGAGAAGGCTTCAAACCCCTTGTAAAAATCGCATCGGGTGGAGAAACTTCGCGTCTGATGTTGGCATTAAAAAACGTACTGGCTTCCGCAGACCAAATCCCCAGCCTGGTTTTCGATGAAATTGATCAAGGAATTGGCGGCAGGGTGGGGTTGGTCGTTGGTGAAAAGTTATGGAACCTTTCTCGCAAACATCAGGTGTTTTGTATTACACATTTGCCTCAATTGGCCGCTTTCGGCAACCAACATTATCGTGTGGCTAAAGCTGTGCAACAAGGGCGCACTCTTGTGGATGTTGCACCCCTGTTCGATGAGTTGCGTCGGGAAGAATTGGCACAAATGCTGGGTTCTATCAGCGAAGGCACGCTTCAATCCGCAGATGAACTCCTCAAATTAGTGGACGAAAGAATTAATCATTCCATTTAACTTGTAAACGTTCACATATTCCAGCAATCTTTTTTAGAATATCGATTAAAATAGGGGTAATAAATTTAAACCTGTTCGACCTCACCAATTCAACAGTGAAAAGGAGTCATTATGCCCAGCTATTCAGATATTCTGGCAGTTGTTTTAGGGGGAGGCCAAGGTAAACGTCTTTACCCCCTCACTTTAATGCGATCAAAACCAGCTGTACCAATTGCTGGAAATTATCGTTTAATTGATATCCCTATTAGTAATTGTATTAACTCAGAAATTTATAAGATCGCTGTTCTTACGCAATACAGTTCTGTCTCATTACACCGACACATCACGAACACCTACCAGTTTGATTCCTTCCACTCTGGCTGGGTTCAAATTTGGGCAGCTGAGCAAACCATGGAGCACAAAGAATGGTACCAGGGAACAGCAGACGCTGTTCGAAAGCAGCTTGTTGAGATCCAATCAGCAAGGTCTAAATACGTTCTTATATTAGCCGGTGATCATCTTTATCAAATGGATTATTCAAAGATGGTCGATTTTCACTGGGAAAATAATGCGGAAGTCACTGTGGCGGTTCAACCTATTTCAAGGTTGAACGCATCTCAGTTTGGGATTTTAAAATTAAATAGTAATAAAGAAATTATCAATTTTACAGAAAAACCTAAAGATCCAGTGGTTCTTGATGACTTCGTTAGTCGTGATGACCCCGATAAACCATACCTGGCTTCCATGGGCATTTACCTATTTAACTTTGACGTCTTGGTGGATATTTTAACTATGAAACCGGGAAAAAAAACCTTTGACGATTTCGGATACGATATCATCCCGCATTGCGTTAATTATGAATCGAGAGTCTTCGGTTATGAGTTTTCAGGTTATTGGAAGGATATCGGAACGATTCGCTCTTTTTATGAAACAAACTTGGAATTGACTTCAGCAAACCCAAGGTTTAATTTACATGATCGAGAGTATCGAATTTATACCCATGGACGTTATTTGCCAGGCTCTAAATTTTCCGATTGTCTTTTGAATGACGTCCTCGTGGGTGAAGGATGCACAATCACGCAAGCAGAGATCACACGATCGGTGATTGGAATCCGAAGTATCATCAAAAGAGGTTCACGAATAAAAAATTCAGTCATCATGGGGGCAGATTACTACGATGATTCAGGTGATATTCCAATTGGTATCGGCGAGAATTGCGATATCGAAGGTGCCATCATTGATAAAAGCGTCCGAATCGGTCAAGAAGTATGTATTAAGCCCTTCCCCTTAGGTACCGACGTAGATACCGATGCTTACTCTATTAAAGATGGTATTGTTGTAATACCAAAGCATACCATCCTGCCCTCAGGGACCAGAATTTGCCCTGAAAGTGTGAGTTTCTAAAGCGCATTGCTGTTTTGTTAGGCTGCCAGTCAAAGGCAGCCTTTTTATTTACCGTCAAATATGGCATAATTTTAAAAATACAAACCTTCCTTGTTTGCTTTCCTTATACCCTGCTTCAGATTATTTGATTTCTCAAAAAACATGGGGACACACATATCTGCCATACGGCAAACCTATGTTCTATTTAATATTGGGTAAAATTTCAGTTGTCAAAATGGGTATCAGAACAACGGTAGAAAGTTTCGTAATTGACGAATTTTTAGCTAAGTCTTAAGGTTATTGATCAATTCTACACAAACTGTGGTTATAATAAATTGGTTTTATAATCCTTAGATAATCTATGGGTCGAAGTTAACCATACGATTATGATAAAGATTTGCAATTCTTAGAATGGAGTTATTTTAATGGATGATCATATAAGTATTACAAAAGCAGAAAGTGATATTGAAGTAAAGACATCATGGCATGCCATGTCTAACCTCGACGTATTACAAGTATTAAATACAAAAGAAGAATCTGGGCTTTCTTCTGCTGAAGTCAAATTAAGGCAAGAAAAATTTGGGTTCAATGAGCTCAAAGAGGCACCGCCTACATCTTTTTGGGCAATGCTGTGGTCGCAAATCAATAATTTCGTAATTTATATGTTGTTGGGCGCAGCAATAATCTCTGCCCTCCTGGGCGATTATATTGAGGCTATCGCCATTATGGCGATCGTTGTTTTGAACGCTATCATGGGGATTATCCAGGAAAGTCGAGCTGAAGCTGCCTTAGCAGCACTTAAAAAGCTGGCTGCCCCCGATGCAACTGTTTTGCGCAACGGCAACCATTTAACGGTACCAGCCGCTCAGCTTGTGCCCGGTGATATTATCTTCCTTGAGGCTGGGAATTACACGCCGGCAGACGTCCGCTTATTAGATGCAATCAACCTAAGAATTGATGAGTCCTCTTTAACCGGGGAATCAGTATCGGTTCAAAAGAATGCCCAATCTCGGCTTGAGGCGGATATCCCCCTGGGCGATAGATCGAACACAGCTTTTATGGGCACATTGGTAACCTATGGTCGCGGCAAAGCCATCGTCGTCAGCACCGGAATGAATACGCAGTTAGGGATGATTGCTACCATGTTGCAACAAGTAGATGAAGAGCAAACACCGCTACAGCGTCGTTTAGACCAATTAGGAAAAATTTTAGGCATAGGTTCGCTTATTATTTGTGGCCTGGTGTTTGTTATTGGTGTTGTTCGCTATATTCTTCAGCCGGGTGTAGCAGAATTCTTCAGTGCCGAAGCACTTGAAGTCTATACCGAAATGTTCATGGTCGCTGTTTCACTGGCAATTGCTGCAGTGCCTGAAGGCTTGCCTGCCATCGTTACCATCAGCCTGGCTTTAGGGATGCGTGAAATGGTACGCAGGCATGCTCTTATTCGTCGGCTCTCTTCTGTAGAAACCCTGGGCTCTGCAACCGTAATCTGCTCCGACAAGACCGGCACCTTAACTCAAAACGAAATGACGGTAACCCGGCTGTGGGGAGACGGAAACTTTATCTCCGTAACCGGCAGCGGGTACACCCCACTGGGAGACTTCTTCATAAATGACGAAGAAATAAACCTTGAAGAATATCCTGTTACGAAAGCAACCCTATGGCTTGGCAGTCTAAATAATGATGCTCAGCTTGAACCAGCAGGTGAGCAAGATGGGCGTGATATTTTCCGTTTGGTCGGAGATCCCACCGAAGGCGCCATCCTCGTGGCTGCGCTCAAGGCGGGGGCATCTGCCAAGGATCTTAACCAAGCTTACCCACGTGCGCAGGAAATTCCCTTTGATTCTGTTCGCAAGCGCATGTTAACTATTCACTCTGTCGAATCTACACAAGAGAGTGAACTTTCTCCATTAAATTGTGAGTTTACTAACCCCGACCTTTATATCGTCGCTGTTAAAGGTGCGCCCGATATTGTTCTCGGTTTATGTTCAACGATGATGACCGCAGACAATCAGAATAAACCCTTAGATGAAGAGCTTCGGGCAGAGATTTTAGAGGCTAACGATATCATGACAGGTGATGCGTTGCGAGTTTTAGCAGTTGCTTGCAAAACCGTTCCAACAATCCCTGATGAACTCAACAGTGAAGAGTTAGAAACAGACTTAACTTTCGTCGGCTTAATCGGCATGATTGACCCTGCAAGAGTGGAAGTTGCAGATGCACTTAGCACCGCCCGACACGCTGGCATTCGGACAATTATGATCACAGGTGATTATCCCAACACCGCCCGAGCCATCGCAGATCAAATTGGTCTCTTACGCCCTGGGCATAAGGTTATGACTGGAAAAGAATTAGACCAGTTGACCGACGAAGAAATGGTTGAAAATGTAAAGGTCACGGATGTATATGCCCGCGTTAGCCCTGAACACAAAATGCGCATTGTAGACGCCCTGCGTTCAAACCAGGAAGTCGTTGCCATGACAGGTGATGGCGTCAACGATGCCCCTGCCATTAAACGTGCAGATATTGGGGTCGCCATGGGTATTACCGGTACGGATGTAGCAAAAGGTGCTGCAGACATGGTTCTTACCGATGATAATTATGCCAGCATAGTTTCTGCTGTTGAACAGGGTCGAATCATTTACAGTAATATTCGGAAATTTGTTTATTATTTACTTTCCTGTAACATGGCTGAAATTATGGTGATCTTCCTGGCAACCTTATTTGGTTGGCCAATCCCACTGACCGCAATTCAGCTTCTATGGTTGAATTTAGTCACCGATGGTGCGCCTGCCCTGGCTTTAGGTACTGAACCCGGCGATCCTGATATTATGGAACGACCTCCCAGACCGTCGCAGGAATCTATCGTCAACAAGCATATGCAAATTGGCATTGTCGTACAGACGATTGCCATCACCTCTGTAACCTTGTTCGCATTTGCCATTGGTCATTATTTTGAACCTGAACATGCAGAATTTGCACAAACGATGGCTTTTGTAACTCTGAGCATCTCTGAACTCTTCCGAGCGTATACTGCACGCTCTGAATATTACCCCCTGCTAAAAATCGGGGTGTTTAAAAATAAGTTGATGAACTGGGCTATTCTCGGATCGCTTGCGCTCATATTTGCTGTAATCTACATTCCCTTCTTGCAGCCAATTTTTAACACCGTGCCCTTAGGAATTCCTCAGTGGCTAGAGATCCTTCCACTCGTTTTGATCCCATCGATAGCAGCAGAAATAACTAAAGTTTTTATACGGAAAAGTGTTACCAAGCAAACCACAACCGCCAATTAACAAAATAGTTTATTATGCTTTTATAGAAATCGGCTTGTATAAGCCGATTTCTATTTAACAGCAAGAGTAAGCTGTCACTTAACAGCAAAATTACGTTTATAATTCTACTGATTACCAACGCGAATCTGTTGAAACGAACCCTTATCAGCATAAGAAAACGGAGCATTCTACTCTATGGAAAAATTTATTGCAGTTGCAGGTAATATCGGTGTGGGGAAATCAACCCTGGTTGAGTTATTAAGCGAGGCTTTAGGGTGGACGCCATTTTTCGAGCCGGTTTCAGAAAACCCTTACCTGGCAGACTTTTATGAAGATATGCAATCCTGGGCTTTCCATTCTCAAGTTTATTTCTTAATGCGCCGACTGAGAATTCACAGACAGCTAACAACAGTTAATGGGTTCGTTATCCAAGATCGTAGTGTGTACGAAGATGCCGAGATTTTTGCTCATAATTTATTTTTACAAAACGCTATCAATGTTCGCGATTATCAAACTTATCGAGAACTTTACCGGGTTTTAGTCGAATTTTTGCCGGCGCCCGACTTAGTTATTTACTTGCGCGCATCTGTGCCAACTTTAATCAATCGTATTTCTAATCGCGGGCGTGATTACGAAAAAACAATTTCGCCAGATTATCTTTCTGATCTGAATGAAATTTATGAAAACTGGGTCAGCCGCTTTAACCTCTGCCCCATCCTGACAATACCTTGCGACAACCTGGATTATGTGGCCAAACCTCAACACCTTGAATTAATTATTGACAAGGTAAACCAAATATTGATGGGGAAGGCAGAAGTAAGTTTTGACGTTTAGCATTTAAACTTAAATTAATTTACACCCAGCTGGCGCGTCAATAAAGTCAACCTCAAAGTAGTAATTCTTCCAATTGGTTTTTGATAAATCAAGTATTTGTTTTTACGACCAACCCTGTCAACTTTACCCCTCTGTTTGAGGTGTGATGATAAATTTGATTGCTGTACGTATTTTGTCGTCAATTTCTATATCGACAAATTCCGGTGCACAGGTGATGGAAATATTATCGCCAGACAAATAACCCTTGGCAATGATGATAGCTTTTACCGCCTGGTTGACCGCGCCAGCCCCAATGGACTGAACCTCTGCCTGTTGATACTCTCGGATTACACCTGCGATTGCCCCTGCAACTGCAGCAGTGCGGGAGTTCGCTGAAACCTTGATAACACTCATGATCAGCTCCCTTTGTTGAATACTTACGGATACAAAGCTTAGAATATATTAATATTCTGGGGCTTTATTTGATTTGTTCTTCTATTTTACAAGAGATTTAAAATAATTGCAAATTTAAATTAATGCTTCACAAAAATATTTTCGCAGACGCTTTATAAACTTAAGGGGCAAAGCTCAATAAATAACAAAGGCATGATTTTAATCATGCCTTTATGATCTAAAAAAATATGTTTTAAATAGTGTAGTTATGTACGTTACACGCCCTCTTTTACACCGGGAAGGTTCTTTTTCGTTATTCGTTCAGCCTTACGAGCCATTCGCCTGGCTCGAAGTTCCTCAACAATTCTGTGGTGCTGTTTCCTATCTAAGGGATAAAAGATGGCAATTAAAATACCGCTAATTAAGAATAAGGCAGGGATCGGCCCTACAACCAACCGGATTCCAAACAAAGCGCTGGGCGGTTGGATAGCCCCTTGGCCTGCTTTAAAATTTGTAAATTGTAAAATAAGTAGTGAAAGTGGCTGGGCAATTGCCATGCCGATTTTTCCTAACAACGTTACCAAGCTGTAGAACATGCCTTCATTGCGTTCACCTGAATGATACTCTTCCCATTCAATTGCATCGGGGATAATCGCCCAGGGTAGAACCTGCCCTGCACTTACACCAATACCCGCCAGTACACAAAAGATCATAATCAACCAAAAAGGTGTTTGAGGTGACATCATAATCAACACAACCATCACAATTGCCCAAAAGCCAACCCCAATGATATAAGCCAAACGCTTATTCCAGTTTTTAGAAACCCAGGTCCATATCGGTAATGCAATGATTGCAGTTACAAAAATGCCAACCATGATGATTATATTTTGAGATTGTCGTTGAATGATATGAAGGATGAAAAATTGCAGGTTTGATTCGATCACAACTATTGCCATCCAGGTCGCCAGGTACATTAATGCACCGAACATAAAGGGTTTATTTTTAAAGGCAGCTTTCAACGAAGGCCAAAATTGAGGTCGGACTTCTTGCTGATATTCTTCTTTCTCTTTCGTACCGAAGAATACGCCAAAAATTGGCGCAGCAGCAATTGCTCCAGCAACTGCACCCATCATCAACACGCTTTTCGGAGTTGCTAAATCCCAATTTCCACCCACAATCAACAAGGGTAACACGTAAGCCGTCAAACTTCCAACCAGGTTAAACATCATCCTGAAGCTCGTCAACTTTGTACGCTCATCATAATCTGAGGTCAATTCTGGCGTAAGCGCAAAGTATGGCATATACACCAAAGTCGCAAAGGCTTCATAAATAATATAAGCCAGTGAATAATAAATAATCAAACCAGTTTTACTAAAGTTTGGGCTTAGCCACAGCAACAAGAATGAAAGCCCAAAAGGAATCGCGCCAAAAAGTAAAAATGGACGACGGCGACCCCAACGCGACCGAGTTCTATCTGAAATATGTCCAATAAGTAAGTCGTTTACAAAATCCCAACTACGACCAACAAGCAAAATAATTGCCACCGAGGCAGGTTGCATACCTACTACAGTTACCATAAATATTGAGAAAAATGCCGTGATAATCGAGTTGTTTAAACTGAACCCAAAATCGCCCATGCCATAAAGAAGGTTAGTAATAAAGGGTAATTTTTCTTTTTTCTTCATTGGTAAACTCCTTAAGGGTTGAAAATCTTCACTATTACAACACATTTGTCTTAAATAAGTTATGCAAAGCCCTTATTGCTAACCTTTAAGTGCACGGCAAAAATTCAAGCAATTAAAAAAAATAAAAAGCCAGACCATGGCTGTAGAAAATAATACCATTAAAACATATTTTGGGTAAAAGTATTTAAATTAAGGAAAAATGTATAAAGGAACGTTTTAGGTTAACCTAATAGGTAAAAAGCCAGTTCATTCATTATTCAAATAGAACTGGCTATTAATCAACAGGTTTCTAATATTTTAAGTCTCTTATTCACCATCCAAAAGGCTTTTCAAGGCGCCTAAATTAGTTCGAGAAGTTTTGTCAAGGCTAAGAGGGGTCACTGAAACTTTCTGAGCGAATCGAACCATATAGGAATCGCCATCTTTTTCCAACACATCTGGATCCTTAACCGATTCATAAGTGATCGGTCCATGGTCAGAAAGATATTCGCGAGGTTGGAGCTTAGGGAAGTAATAGCGAATTCGCGATAAGCGAGTAACTTCCCACGGGGTTTCAGAGGTTGCGTTAAGCGGAACATCCAGCTTAAGCACATCAACATCTTCAGGCATGGGTTTCTCAAGTAAAATCTTTGCAAATTTTTGCGTAAAATGCCCTGCAACACTAAAGTCGATATGTTTCGATAACGAAAGATGGTCTTTTGAATCCGTCTGCATGGAGGCAGCCAAAGCAGGGATGCCTAAGGTGGCCGCTTCCAGAGCTGCGCCTACGGTGCCCGAAACCGTAATTGTTGAACCTACATTTTCCCCGTAATTAATTCCAGAGACAACAAGATCTGGTTTACTGCCAATAATTTCATAAATTCCATGCAGCACAGCTTGACCTGGTGATCCATCGACCGCATACACAGTCCAATCACGCCCATTAATCGTGAGGTTCATTTTTTCAATAATTCCCGTGGCAGTTGATGGCATGCTATGACCAGCAGCTGTTTGCTGGTAGAGAGGGGCAACAACATGTACATAACCCAGGCTGTCTAATGCTTCTGCAGCAGCCCATAACCCGGGGGAATGGATACTATCGTCATTTGTTAATAAGATTTGAATTGTTTTATCGTTCATAAGTATTAATTCTATTCTTAAATTAATTATTTACAAATGAAACATGTAAAGGTTTCATTAAATTTAGATAAACCAAGGAGAACAAGGCTGAATTGTAGATTTGAGTTATCCAAAAAGGATAGTTTCGGGCTATTTTCCTATGCATTGAGCTGCAAAAGCCTTAATTTGTTCGACCATCAACATAAGGCCATTTGTTCGTTGCGATGAAAGGTGCTGATTTAACCCAATTTCCTTAAAAAAAGATAAGTCAGCTTCAAGGACATCTTTTGCAGGTTGGCCAGAGAATACCATTAATAATAATGCAGCCAGACCTTTCACAATTAATGAATCGCTATCAGCTTGAAGGGTAACTTGCCCTTGGTGACATTCCAGGTGTAACCACACCAGCGATTGACACCCACGCACAATATTTTCTTCGATGCGATATTCTTCTGGTAATGGTTCAGAATCTTGCCCCAATTCAATTAAGTAAGCGTAACGTTCTTCCCACTCTGGTAAAAAAGAAAAATCTTCAATGATTTGTTCCTGAATTTCTTTAATCGTCTCCATTAGCTACCGCCTAAAAAGTTTCAAGGCTTTGTTCATCCCCGCCATTAATGCATCGATATCATCGCGGGTATTGTAAAAAGCTAAAGATGCTCGTACGGTGCCTTCTATCCCTAACGCTCTCATCACAGGTTGGGTGCAATGATGCCCAGTTCTCACCGCAATCCCATAAGTGTCGAGCATTGTGCCCAAATCATAATGGTGAATTCCTTCCACATTAAAAGATATAATACTGGCGTGACGACGTGCATTACTGTACATCTTTAACCCCTCTATCTCCATCAATCGGCTAATTCCATACGCTAAGATATCATCTTCGTGGGCAGTAAGCTCATCAAAATTGAATTGTTTTAAATAATTAATAGCAGCCGCCAATCCAATTGGCCCGACAATATTTGGGGTTCCGGCTTCAAACTTAAAGGGCGGTTTGTTGAAAGTTGTCTTCTCGACAGAAACCAGCTCAATCATCTCACCACCTCCCTGGTAGGGTGGCAAAGCATCGAGCCATTTTTCTTTTCCATAAAGCACACCAATGCCGGTAGGGCCATAGATCTTGTGACCCGAAAAAGCATAAAAATCGGCATCCAAAGCCTGTACATCATGGTCAACATGTTGAACTGCTTGTGCACCGTCCACCAAAACTGCTGCGCCAGCCTCGTGTGCCATCTTAATCATCTCGCGAACTGGGTTAATCGTCCCCAATGAATTTGAAACATGGTTGAAGGCAACGATCCGAGTTCGTTCGCTCAAGAGCTCTTTATAAACGTCTACCTGTAATTCAGCGTTCTCATCGAAAGGAACCACCTTAAAATTTGCACCGCGCCGTTCGCACATCATCTGCCAAGGCACAAAATTAGAATGGTGGTCCATCTCGGTAACGATCACATCATCGCCAGGGTTGACATATTTCTCACCAAAAGAGGAGGCTACCAGGTTGATAGCTTCAGTCGTTCCCCGCGTAAAAACAATCTCATGGTCATATTTAGCGTTAATATAATCTTGAATTGTTTTGCGAGCGGATTCGTGCGCCTCAGTAGCCAGGTTAGAAAGGTGATGCGTACCACGATGAATATTGCTGTTATACCGGGAATAATAATCAACAATTGTATCGATCACGACCTGGGGCTTTTGAGTCGTGGCTGCGTTATCCAGATAAACAAGAGGTTTCCCGTTAACCGTGGTATGTAAAATCGGGAAATCTGCACGGATTTTTTCTAAATCTATTGTCATGGGGACCTTCATGATTGGTTGTTTTGTTAATAAATTCTACCCGAAGAGTCAACTGAGTGAGTAGGTTATTAGCCGGCTTTATTACTCATTTGTCTGCAATAATATCTCTATTTTATTTCCACGCCCCTTAATTAGAAATTAATCTCAATATGTTGATTTTTTTGGCTGGTTGATTGCAAACTTATTTTAAGCAATTGGCAATGAAAAATAAATGGTGCTGCCCACCCCTTCTTCACTCTCGGCCCATATGATACCCCCATGTGATTCCACCATATGTCTGGCAATAGAGAGCCCTAAGCCGGTACCTCCAGATGTACGAGCTCGATCAGCCTTATAAAAGCGCTCAAAGATGCGTGCCAGATCTTCCTTAGGCATCCCTACGCCTGTATCTTTAACATAAAATATCACAAATTCGCCATCCTGGTAGGCAGAAATTCTAATCTCACCATCTGGGGCAGTAAATTTTGTTGCGTTATGGATCAGATTGATAATGACTTGTGAAATACGGTTGGTATCTGCAAATATCAAGGGTAAGTTTTCAGGACAATCTAAAATCAGACTTAAACCAGAGCGTTCACATTGTAAAACCATCCGCTCATAAGCGGTGATGAGCAGCTCACAAGGCTGTGTACGATGAAAAGCAAGAGGGACCTTACCGGACTCAATTCTTGAAAGTTCAAGCAGTTCGTTGACCAACAGTGTTAAGCTGTCAATCTCTGTTTCCATGCGCGTAATAAAACGCCGGGCAGCTGGGGGGTCTTCCAGGGCACCTTCTTGCAAAGTTTCAGCTAATGCCTTCATACTGGCTAAAGGAGTTCGCAATTCGTGCGAAACATTACTGATAAAATCGCGCCTTACTGTTTCTAAGCGCCTTACCTGAGTTAAGTTTTGGAAGAGAATTAGCGTTGTACCTTTTGTTAACGTTTTTAGGGGCATGCCAGTCACTTGTAAAAAAAGTCGTTGGCTTCCTATTTCAAGCATCGTGGATTCGCGTTGTCCGTCTTTTGCAATTCGCCACAGGTCGATCAATTGTTGGTAACGCAAGATTTCTAAAACAGGCCGACCCAACCCTTCGTTACCATTGATTTGGAATAAGCGCTGGGCGGCAGGGTTTAATAGTTGAACTCTTCCATCTGGGTCGGCAATCAACACACCATCCGACATTTGATTAAGAACCGCAGAGAGTTTCGTGTGTTCATTCGCTAACGTGTCTATACGATCATCCAGATAAAAAGCAAGTTCTTTTATGGTTTTTGTTAATTCTGCTATTTCCCGAGAATCATCAGGAAAATCAAGGTGTTTAAAATTTCCAAGTCGCATTTGTTCAACAGCTATGGTAAGCCGTTCAACAGGTTTATGGGCTTGTTCATTAATGATGGAAAGAATTAGCACAGCAAGAAGCAAAGTGGCGAAAAGCGAAACTCCGCCCAAATACCAAAGAGATTTCAAATCAAAATCAAAACTCGAAAGAGGTGCTTTCAGCAACACAAACCCGATCACCAAACGATCAACATCTTTGATCGTGCTACTTGCAAATAAGTATGTTCGATCTGTCCAGGCGCTTTTTCCTTCCGCCAATATCTTTTCGAGTTGTGTTGATGTTAATTTAAATTTTGTGTCTTGCCTTTGCGGTCCCGCTTCCAGCAAGCCCCCTTCCGTGTTCAGCCATTCAAGAGAGATATCTCCATTTTGTTCATACTGATATTTAATACGCTCAAGCGCTAAAGTGGTATTAGAATCATCAAATAAGTCCCCTGTCTCTATAGAAATTTGATGGGCTAAGTTTGTTAAATGGGCTTGCCAATGGTTTAGATTTTGTTTTCGAAGAATATTGACGCAAACTAAGAAAGATACAATGAATACGAAACAAAGCAACAAAATAAGCGGCAAAGCCTTTCGCCAGCTAAGTTGAGGCCGCATTCGTTATCCTTCAAAACGATATCCCGCACCTCGCACCGTGATGATGCGCCGTGGAATATCTGGGATAAGCTCAATTTTCTCTCTCAACCAGCGCACATGAACATCAACTGTACGACTGTCCCCAATAAAATCCCACCCCCACACGCTCTCAAGGATATGCTCTCTTGTAAGCACCTGTCCCTGGTGTTGCGCAAAATACACCAAAAGCTCGTATTCTTTAGGTTTAAAATGGATGACCTGATCTTCAACTTTTATTTCACGGCGAATGGTATCGATCGTCAGGTTGCCAAAAATCATAATTTCATTTTTGGGTTTGGTGCTTTCCTGGGCGGCTATTTCATCTCGATCAAGTCGCACACGTCTCAAAATCGCTTTGACTCTTGCTGTTAATTCGCGCATGCTAAAAGGTTTAGCCAGGTAATCATCGGCGCCGACTTCTAAACCAACCACACGGTCAATCTCGTCATCGCGGGCAGTTAACATTAAAACCGGTGTGGCCATTTCCTGACGCAAAATACGGCACACTTCAAAGCCATCTAATCCTGGCAGCATAATATCCAAGATAATTAAATCGGGCTTCACTTCTCTGGCAAGCGAGATTGCTTCCATGCCATCGCCTGTGGTCACCACTTCGTAGCCTTGTTTCTTTAAGTTATAATCCAGCGTCTCTTGCAGAGAGATTTCATCATCAACAACTAATATTTTTTCTACCATCTTAATTTCTCCTAAAGTTTTCAAGGAGGTGGACGAACTGATTTGCAAATAAATTCCGTGAAAAAGTAGTTTTAATTAAATTTCTTCCGTTCACTCCCATTGTACGACATTTTTCATGATTCGATGAGAGATCTCTAATCGCAGTTGCCAAAGCTTGTCGGTCGCCAGGAGGAACAAATACACCAGCCCCTGCATCTTCCACTACCTGGCGAATGACCCCATCAATGGCTAAAATTACAGCGCGTCCCGCCGCCATGTAATCAAACACTTTATTTGGGTATGTTGTTTTATAAAGTTCAATCGGTTTTAATATCGCCAAACAGGCGTTAGCAGCAGCCAGTGCTTCGGCTACATCCTGTTTGGCCATAGGCGGTAAAAAAACCAGGTTGTTTAAATGCCGACGTTGTGCATCTTGCACCAAATGGGTCTTTTCTTTCCCGTCGCCTAACAACACAATCCGGATGGAAGGCTCATCCAATAAGTCCTCCGCTGCGTCTAAAACCACACTCAAATCATTCGATAAGCCATGAGCACCTGCGTAGAGCACCACAAAATAGTCTTGTAAGCTGTGCATTTGACGGAATTGTCCTCCCTTTGATTTTGGGTCAAACATTTTCGGGTCTGCCCCATTGGGTATCAAAGTAACGTCTTTTGCGCCATGTGCCTTCACATGCGCAATAAACCCAGGTGAGTTGACGATGACCCGGTCGGCATGACGATAGAGAAAACGTTCCAAGTTTTCAGATAAGCTGATCAAACATTTATTTTTTAACACGCCCACAGCAATAGCAAAGGAAGGCCACAAATCGCGCACCTCTAATAAAAATGGCACCCTTTTTATGCGTGCCAATAGCCAGGCAGTAACAGCCTGGAATATGGGCGGTGTTGTTCCCCATACCAGGTCAACCTTCGGAACAAACAAGCCATTAATAAAAGATGAGATCATAAAACTAAAAAAACTAAACACTCGCCAGATAAAAGAACGGTGCAACGCTGGTAGTGTAAAACTGCGAATAATAGTAACACCGTAGTCGTCAATCTGTTTTTGCACACGTTTGACCTCTTTTGTGCCGGTCAGGTAGCTAACAGGGCTGGCAATAATCGTCACCTGGTGACCGCTGCGTTGCAGGAAGCGGGCTAATTCATGGTGACGCGTGCCGCCAGCCTCATCCAACGCGGCAAAAGCTTGATGGATTAATAAAATATGCATCTCGGTTGAATTTTACTCGACTATTGAAATGTTAACAGATTATCTCAAGATTTTCCAAATAGTCTTGAGTTCAATGGGCAGAACACTTACTTTAGCTGCAACCAAAGTAAGAGCAGGGACTTTCTCTAAGTAAGTTGGCGAATACCAGCCCCAGGTAGGCGAGGGTTGCATTAATCCCAAAATGGTTTGTCCAGCTCTTATTAAATTCAGTTGGTCCACCCCAAATATTCTTATCTCAACCGTAAAGTTTGGTCCATATAGATGCAGGCAGCCTTCTGGATCGAGAGACCACCTCCAATCTGGAAGCTGCCAAACCAGGTTCACACGGTGAGGTTGCTGTTTTGCATGTTTGACATCAATAACCGCGTCCGTGATGATCCACCCATCGTCCGTTTTTGTTAACGTCCGTTGATGAGAAATGCCCATATTTTTGTAACCATCATGTTCAGCGCTAACCGAGACTAATTGCCCATCATTGCCATAATCCTGGTTGATTGTCGTAGCTTGTGCCCAATCTAACCATAAGAAGCGCCCCCCTCGCGTCATTTGATTTTGGTTATCAATTGTCACTGTATTGTGAACCGCGGTCTCAGCCAGGGCATTCTCCCAGGGCGGTGGGGCATTATATAGATAGGTCCCTGGGTCCCTGGCGATATTTTCTCCATCCCACCATAGGTCAACATGAAGTTGATCAGCGTGGGAAGGGCGATCAAAAAAATGGGCGGTGCGTAAAAAGGCGCGGTTAGACCTTCCTTCAATTCGTACCATATCTGAAGTTTGTGGTTGTGTTTGACCAAGCAAAGAATTTGCGAGAAGATTTAACCAATCGCTCATCTCAGCAAGATTAGAGGATTGATAAATGCCCCCTCCCAAAAATGCACGTGCACCAGCTTCAACGACCGGGCGAAAATCATCAAACGGGGTCGAGGTCAACGGGAAAAGATAAGCACCGTCGTTAGCGCCCAAATTGGGCGTTTTTCCGGTTTGGGGGTCGGTCAACCCCCATAACCAGCGAACTGCATCTGCCAGGCGGGTAATGGTCTCCTTCGGCCAATCAATTTCGTGTGCTTCTCTTCGAAAATAATCAGCAAATAAAGCAATTTGGAGCATCACCCGGTGATAATTAACACTGTGCTGCATGTAGGTGCCGCATTGATCAATTTGATTTTGCAGCCCTTTATTAAGCCAGTTCCAACCTGTTTGATGCCAATTTAATGCGTTTCGATGTGTTGGCAGATAAAGGCTGGCAATAAACAACCCCGCAGATTCTGCCAACAAATGATTATTGTTTTGTGCCCGCGCGTATGCCAATGTCCAATAAATTCTCTTCGCATGTTCAGCAATTGCCTGCCACAACCTTTGCCGGTTTTCTTTTAGCGAAGAGGGCGCATCAGCAAAAACCCGGTCGCTGAAGGCTAACACCATCAAACGGATGGCAACTTCCTGGGCAGATTGCCACTGCCTTCCAAGATTGGGCGGATGAGCACTTAAAAAGTGAAGGGTTTTATCCCAAAAGTCATAGGCATAAACCGGGTCTTTAGTGAATGCATAAGCTCTTGCCAGGGTAAGTGCCCAGCCAAAACGACCTGGTTCCCAAACAACTTTAATGTCGCCATCAAATGGTTTTGTTTCTAAAACAGCCCAATGTTTCGATGAAGCCCCCGCATTTAAATCAAGCGAGGATTCCTTACCGCCAAACAAACGCACTATTCCTCGACGCACCATATCTGCTTCGTTGATCGCTTGATCAATTTGTTTCTCGCTAACGCAAGGGAACTGGTCGAAACCAGATAAAGCCGGGACGCCATCAAAATAATCTCGCACACTGGGTAAAACTCGGCGGTAATGACCACTGAATAAACCAATTTTGTAAAGACCATACAGCCCCAATTTTGAAAGGCCCAGGTCTCGCGCTGACTTCATATATTTTTTCACGCCGTTCATGGTGTCAATCGTCCCCCGACACAAAACTCAACAAACAGAGAATCAG
This sequence comes from uncultured Candidatus Brevefilum sp., assembly GCA_964411385.1. Taxonomy (GTDB): domain Bacteria; phylum Chloroflexota; class Anaerolineae; order Anaerolineales; family Anaerolineaceae; genus Brevifilum. Next base: position 50,123 of record CAYPKT010000002.1, read on the forward strand.
AAAAGTAATTATTCAACCGCAATGCTTACAGGCTCTCCACTACGCAAGGATTCCAAGGCAGCAAAGCTGGCTTGTGTTACCCCAATTAATTGCGAATACGGAATCGGCGGAGTGTCCTCTTCACCTGCTACCGCCCCTAAGAAAGCCTTCCATGCTCGTTGATGACCTTTATCCTGCTTGAAGGGATGGCGGAAAATCTTGCTTTTATGATGCAAAACAAGTTCCAACCTCCGCCAGTCGTTTAAAACTGCGATCCGACCGCCACTAAAAACCTCGAGGCGTTCTTTTGCGTAAGATTTATCGCCATTTGCCAGGTAACTCACTACCCCCAAAGAACCATCGGGAAAGCGGAAGGTCATCATCACATTGTCTTCACTGTACACCCCATCATCTGGTAAACCCTGGGTCATCACCTCGATTGGGTTTTCGCCAACAAGAAATGTTAAAAAGTCAATGAAGTGGCAGCCTTCTCCAATAATCCTGCCGCCCCCTATCCCTGGGTCAAGAAGCCAATGCTCGAGGGGCAACCGGTTGGCATTTACTCGGTAATGGGCAAATAACGGTTCGTGACGTTGATCAATAAAGCTTTTTAACTTCGTCGCCAGGGGTGCAAAACGCCGATTGAAACCAAGGGTCAACATTGGTTGATGATCGATCTCAAGAAGATGGGTTAGCTCTACCAATTGGTCGGGTGTGATGGCAAGTGGCTTTTCACAATATACGTGCTTGCCAGCACGAAGCGCTTCTAAAACTAATTGACTATGCAGGTTATGTCTTGTTAAAATTGCGATGATGTTTATCGTTGGGTCGTTAAAAAGGGCCTGGGGGTCGCTGGAAGAATAACCAAAGCCAAAGCGACTAGCAGCATGAGAAGCACTTACCCCCGAGGCAGATGCTATTCCTAAGGGCGCAACGCCACCAACGCCTGTAACCGCTGGCAAGAAGGTAGATAACGCATAATTACCCGCGCCTATTACCCCAAGAGCCAACATTTCGCTAGCTTTAACTTTTACTGGTTTCGCTGTCAGGTTAGAAATACGCCTGTCAATTCGAGTAGGTCCTTCGGGGTAAGTGATCAATACACCCAAGTAAGGCTCTTTGCTGGTAATCAACTCGTAGGCACGTCTACCCTCTTCAATTGGAATTCGGTGGCTAATTAAAGGAGACACATCGAGCTTTTTCTCATCAATTAAATCAATAAAAGATTCCATATTGCGAGCTTCGGTCCAGCGGACGTAACCCAGGGGGTAATCCTGTCCTTTTTCTTCATAGTTAGGGTCATAACGCCCCGGCCCGTAGGAACGAGAAACTGTCAGCGATAATTCTTTTTCGTAATACACCTTTCGGGGAACATCCAACCCAACTGCGCCCACGGCAATGACACGGGCCTTGTCGCGTGCAATCTCGCCAGCCAGGTCGATCGGGTCATTCTCTGGGGTATCGGCGCAGATTAAAACCGTATCCAATCCCCTGCCATGGCTAAAGACTCTCGCAGCTTCAACCGCACTGCTGCGCAAAACAGCCTGACGAGCGCCCATGCTAAGCGCCAAATCAACCCTGGTCTGGTCAAGGTCTATACCCAACACCTGACATCCTGCAGCCTGAGCAATCCCCACCGTTAACAAGCCTAATAAACCTAAACCAATCACCCCAACTTTTGCCCCCACCTGAACATCGCTCAATCGAAAACCTTGCATAGCAATTGCGCCAACGGTAGCAAAAGCAGCCTGATCAAGTTCAACACCGTCTGGAACATGAACCAACAGGTTTTTTGGGATAGCAGCAAATTCTGCATGAGAGGCATGACCGCCACCTGCACAAGCCACACGGTCGCCAACTTTAAATCCTGGTAGATCTGACCCAACCTCAATAATAACGCCCGAGGAGGAATAACCTAAAGCCATCGGTTGGTCTAACTTGTTTTTGGCTGTTTCAAGCGTCGTTATCAAGCCTTCTCGGCGTGCTTTGTTAATCACCTCTCGCACCAAATCTGGTCGGGAGCGCGCTTTGCCCAATAAGCCTTGCCTGGCAAAAGAGACTAACATTCGTTCGGTACCAGCTGACACCAGGGAAAAAGCAGTTTGCACCAATGCTGAATCCGGCTTTACGGCAGGGACCGGCACATCAGTAACCATTGTTTTACCAGTTTTTATGTTTTGCAGAATTTGTTTCATTATCTACCACTGTCTTTTTAATTGAACACTATTAAGATTATAGCGCAATCCTGGTGGCGGGGCATAAAGTAATCGTTTTTAAGTTTTCAACTTAGCCATCTTTATAATTATTTTTAATATCAGTTAAAAAACAAAAAAGGTTGCCTGAAATGGCAACCTTATAATAGGAGAAAAATATTTACTCGTCAGATTTTTTGCCTTCTGATGATTTGGTTTCAGATTTTATTTCTTTTTTTTCACTGCCATCCTTTTTTGCAGATTCTTCTTTTTCTGAATGATAAGATTGCCCGGATGGCGAGCGGTTATCGGTTGCGTAAAATCCTTTACCTTTAAACACAATCCCTACCGGCTGATAAACCTTTCGCAACGCAGGTTCATTACATTCCGGACAGACCGTGAGGGGTTCATCTGTAAATTTTTGAAATTGATCAAACCGAACCCCACAATTTTCACAATGATATGTATAGGTGGGCATAACTAACTTCCTCTTTATTGACTAAAAGATTATAGCCCTGTTAATGACAGTTGGCAAGCAAACTAAATTAGTTTAACATATTTCTTACGCTTTACATAGTATCTACTTGACCGGTTGGAGGTAATAGAATAGAATTTTAGCGTTATAAAGTGCCCTCGTAGCTTAATGGATAGAGCAACTGCTTGCGGAGCAGTAGGTTGTGCGTTCGAATCGCACCGAGGGTATTTTTCGTTTAATGGGGTGAATGTATCGGCTCTTTTATTAAAAATAGGTTTCCTTTTTTAAACCAGCACAAGCAATTTCTTGAATATAACGACATTTAAGACTATAATTATCTTAATAAGATGGTAATTAAAAAGAAAACTCCTAAAGAATATAAAAATCTACGTGATATAAAGCTTTTGTTTTGGTTTGCATCTTTGCTTAGTGGGGTTTTATTTATCAGCCTGGTGTTTTTCCACCTTGTGATCCATCAAAATGCCGTCTTTGCTCAAAGTGAACGTAGGTTGCCAGAGGTCGAACTCACCCCCGTTATCCTCGGATTGAACAGACCGGTTTATATTACGCATGCCGGCGATGGGAGTGAACGTTTATTTGTTGTCGAACAAGCGGGAAAAATTCTTTCCTTTGATAAGAACCTGGTAAAGACTAACTTTCTTGATCTGACTGATCGGGTGTTATCCCCCGCTTCTGGCGGAGGTAATGAGCAAGGTTTGCTCAGCATAGCCTTTCCGCCAGAGTTTCCAAGTAAACCATATTTTTATGTTTATTACACTAAGCTGAATGGCAACAATGTTCTTTCACGGTTTTTCCTAAGCGGGAACTCTGGCGCTGCAGACCCAACATCAGAAGAACCAATGCTGGCCTTCTCGCATCCCCAGTACACCAACCACAATGGCGGTCAAATTGCATTTGGTCCCGACGGATACCTTTATATCGGGGTCGGTGATGGCGGTGGTGGCGGAGATCCTTTCAATAACGCCCAAAACCCAGTTGAATTAAAAGGAAAATTATTACGCATCGACGTTGAGATAAATTTCTTACCCAATCGCATCGGGCAACAAGCCAAACCATCTTATTGGATCTCAAGCTGTTCTTCGCTGGCGTACCTTAACGACTTCACCTACGCAATCCCGGACGATAATCCCTTTGTCGATGACCCTGATTATCGATCAGAAATTTGGGCAATTGGATTACGTAACCCCTGGCGGTTTTCGTTCGACCGCTTAACCGGGGACCTGTTTATTGGGGATGTCGGCCAGGAGAATTGGGAAGAAATTAACTTCCAAACAGCGGATAGTTCTGGCGGTCAAAATTTTGGCTGGAACATTATGGAAGGTAACGTGTGTTATAACGCCTTGACCTGTGGCACAACAAAATTAACCCTGCCTGTGTTCACCTACCCCAACGCATCAACAGAAAATTGTTCGGTCACAGGGGGTTATGTTTACCGCGGAAAAGCTATTCCTGCGCTTGATGGTATATATATTTTTGGCGATTTTTGCAGTGGCAGTATTTTTGGTCTACAAAAGCATGGCATAGGGTGGCAAAGCGAGCCTTTAACAAATACTAATTTTTGGATCAGCTCCTTTGGCGAAGATGAAAACGGTGAAATTTACGTGGCGGATATGGTCGGTGGCGGGGTATACAGGATCGATAACCCTTGAAACATGGCTTAGGTTATCCGGCTAAAATTATTTGGTTTACACTTTTTTTCATCTATAAGAAATGAAACAGCCTGACAATATAATACCCAAGTAACGCCGCCCAAATCCAGGTATCAATCCGATCTAAAAACCCGCCATGTCCGGGAATTAAATCCCCTGTGTCTTTAACCCCTGCGGTTCGCTTGAAGAGGCTGATCAGCAAATCTCCCATCGGGGTAGCGGCTGATAGTAAGAAACCCATCACCGCACCTTGCCAAAGAGGGGTATCAGCTGGTAAAAATGCAACAGAACGCCATAAAAGCATAAACAAAATGCCAAAAAGTGTGCCCGTCAAAAGCGCACCAATTAAGCCCTCCCAAGATTTGTTAGGGCTCAAACGCGGGGTCATTTTATTTTTACCCAACCAGGTACCAACAAAATAGGCGCCAGAGTCTGCCATCCAAACCACGGGCAAAGCAGTCAACAGCCAACCCAAACCATAATCCATTGCCCGTATCGTGATAAATGATGTGCCAACCCACCCCAGGTAGAAGATGCCAAACAAATTGAGTGCTAAGTTAAGGACTGCATCATCTTTACCTTGTTCATATTCAAACAGGGCGAATATACCAGTGGCCCCAATTATTAAAGTCAATAACGGGCCAAGGTAAGCTCCATAGAACATCCAACGCTGAACCGCAAATAACCCCACTCCAACAAATATAAGTATCGGTGAAGTGCGATAGCCTAACTGCTTACATAGCTTAACATATTCGTTTGCTGCCAGTAATAGCAAAATTATGATAAATAAATTAAATAGCCACCCACCCAGGTAAATAAAAATCAAAACCAGTGGAATAAAAACCAGTGCAGCTTTAACTCGTTGAGATAACATCGGCTAATTTTACAACCTTACTCTTCTTTTATCCCGCCGTAGCGTCTATCGCGTTCTTGAAAAATCTTAATTGCCTTTTGTAATTCAGTTTCGTTAAAGTCTGGCCAGTAAACTCCTGGGAAGTACCATTCAGAATAAACACTCTGCCAGGTTAAGAAGTTACTGGTGCGTTGCTCTCCCGATGTGCGAATAACCAAGTCGGGGTCAGGAATCCCATTGGTGAACATGTATTGGCTCACCAGTTCCTCATCCACATGAGCAGGCAGGATGCCGTCTTCCAATATGGCTTTGATTGCATGAATAATTTCATCTCGTCCACCATAGTTAAACGCCAGCACAATGTTAATTTGTTGGTTATCCTTTGTAAGTTCAATGGCATGACGTACTTTTTTCTGCAAACCCTCCGAAAGCCCGTTAAGGTGCCCAATATGCAGTAGGCGAGCACCCTCTTTATGCAACTCAGCCATCTCCCGATCGATAACATCAGAAAGGATATTCATTAACCCACTGACTTCAGCTTTAGGGCGCGACCAATTTTCAGTCGAAAAAGCATAAAAGGTCAGGTACTGAATACCAAGTTTGGCGCTGGCACGAATAATCGTGCGTAAGTTTTCAGTTCCGGCACGATGGCCAGCCAGCCTTGGCAAACCGCGGGCCTTTGCCCAGCGACCGTTTCCATCCATGATGATGGCAACATGTCTGGGAATACGATTGAGGTCAAAATCAGGGGGTTCTACTGCCATAGCTGCTAAACTTCCATAATCTCAGTTTCTTTTCGAGCGCCAATTTCATCGACCTTTTTTGAAAGCTTATCCGTAAGGTCTTGAAGTTCTTTCTCGCCCCGCTCCTGTTCGTCTTCTGAAATCAGGCTCTCTTTTTCAAATTCGCGCATATCGCGGATTAAATCTCGACGAACATTACGGATTCTCACACGGGTTTCTTCCATGCGGTTTTGCACTGCCCGCACAAGTTCTCGACGGCGGTCTTCAGTCAACTGCGGAAGGAGTAAGCGAATCACCTTGCCATCATTATTTGGTGTTAGCCCCAAATCTGACGCCAGGATAGCACGTTCGATATTTTTAAGCGTAGATGGATCAAAAGGGCGGATCAGCAACTGGCGCGGCTCTGGCACGCTAATGGTCGCTAATTGGATTAATGGCGTGTTCGCTCCATAATATTCAACCTGTAATCGTTCTATCAAAGTTGGGGAGGCACGCCCCGTCCGAATGGTAGCAAGATCATCCTCTAAGGCATCCAAAGCAGCTTGCATACGTTCTGCTGCTTCACGAAGGGTGTCTTTGATCATGGTTAACCTCCTAAAAGTTCATGCATAAATGTTGGGTATTAAGCTTACAACAAAATTTCTTACTCGTCTACCTTAGTCTTCAGTAACCAGGGTGCCGATGCGTTCACCATGCAGAACCTTTTGGAGAACATGCTCTTCCCACAGATTCAAAACCAGGATCGGCAGTTTATTTTCCATGCATAAAGAAATGGCCGTGCTATCCATCACTTGCAACCGACGGTTAAGGGCATCAATATAAGTGAGATGATCAAATTTCTTTGCTTCAGCAAATTCATTTGGGTCCATATCATAGACACCGTCTACTTTTGTGGCTTTGATCAATACATCGGCATCAATTTCCATCGCACGCAAGGCAGCTGCGGTATCTGTCGAGAAATACGGATTGCCCGTTCCACCACCAAAAATCACAATACGCCCTTTTTCAAGGTGTCGAATAGCTCGCCGGCGAATATATGGCTCTGCAACCGACCGCATCTCAATTGCTGATTGAACTCGAGTCATCACATCAATACGTTCAAGGGCATCCATTAATGCCAGTGCATTCATTACTGTTGCAAGCATTCCCATATAATCTGCTGTAGCTCGATCCATCCCAGAATTCAAGCCGATACGCCCGCGCCATAAGTTGCCAGCGCCAATGACAATTGCGATATCAACGCCAAGTTCGTGAACTTCTTTTACACGATGGGCAATTTCAGCGGCCTGGGTAGGATTAATTCCAAAACCGTCCTCTCCCGCTAATGCTTCGCCACTTAGTTTTAACAAAATACGTCGAAAACGCAAGTTATTTTTGTCCATCGTCAGGCATCCTCCAAATCGAATTTATGAATAATCTAAAAAATAGCCAACCTTTCGGTTGGCTATTCGTTATTATCTACTCTTCAGAAGCGCTTTCAGAGAGTTCATCATCAACACCCAAAGCCCAACGCACAAACCGCCGGACGATAATCTTTTCCTTGAGTCTTATTTCCAGTTCATCAACCAGGTTTTTAATGGTTTTACTGTCATCTCGGATGTACACTTGATTCATTAACACAGTTTCTTTTTTATACTTAGCCAGGTATCCTTCGACTATTTTTGGGATAATATGTTCGGGTTTTCCTTCTTCTTCAGCGCGGATAGAAGCAATTCGTGCTTCGCGATCTAACTTTTCCTGGGGAATATCATCTTCAGACAGGTACAGAGGATCAGCTGCGGCAATTTGCAACGCCAGTTCATGGGCCAGGTTTAGGAATTCTGGCGAACGACCCACAAAGTCAGTTTCGCAGTTTACTTCAACCATCACAGCCAGGCGCCCACCGCCATGTGAATAAACTTCAATAACACCTTCCGACGCATCACGTGTGGCACGTTTTTCAGCTCTTGCTTGACCTTTTTCTCGCAAGATATCAACTGCTTTAGAAAAGTCGCCATTTGCCTCAGATAATGCTGCTTTACAATCCAAGAAGCCACTTCCAGTAACCTCTCGTAATTTCTTGATCATATCAGTTGTGATTTTCATTTCATCTTTCCTATTTTCTATCTATCAGCGAATTCATCAACTTTGAATAAATTCCTCAAATAAATTTGATGTTTATTCCTCAGTATTATCGCTGGCGTTAAGTTCTTCATCAGCTTCATCGGCAGCTGAATCTTCTAAATCATCCGATTCAACTTGTTCTTGTTGTTTTGGGGTGCCCAAGTGTTTTAAGGTTGATTCCCCTAATAGCACTTCATCTTCAAGGTCTTCTTCAGCCTCAACAATTCGTGAAACGCCAACTGGCATTGACGCTGTCAGCAAATCTTCATCTTCGATTTCTTTACCGCGAATTGCCTTGCCTTCCATAACAGCATCCGCCATCTTACCCACGATCAATTTAATAGCACGAATTGCATCATCATTGGATGGGATGACATAATCAATATTTTTCGGGTCACAATTCGTATCCACCATGGCTAATACAGGGATATTTTTTAAGTTTGCTTCATGGACAGCGGTATCTTCTCGCATGATATCCACTACAAAAAGAACATCAGGTAGCCGTCTCATATTGCGAACACCGCTTAATCGGCGCTCTAACCGATCAATTTCACGACTGATCATCAGGCCTTCTTTTTTCGTTAGCACTTCAAATTCACCGCTATCGCGCATGCGTTCCAGACGTTCCAATTCGAAAATTCGTTGTTGAATAGTAACCCAGTTGGTAATCATACCTCCCAACCATCGCTCATTAACGTAGGGCATTTCACAACGTTCAGCTTCCTCGCGGATTGTGTCCTGTGCCTGGCGCTTTGTGCCAACAAAAAGCACAGTCCCTCCCTCAGCAACCCGATCTCGAATAAAATCGTAGGCTTCATCTAAAAGTTGAGCAGTTTGCTGCAAGTCGATGATATGGAGCCCATTACGCTCTGTAAAAATATAAGGGCGCATTTTTGGGTTCCATTTATTGGTACGATGACCAAAATGGACGCCGCTCTCAAGAAGAGCTTTCATTGCAACTACAGGTGACATAATTTAATTACTCCTTTGCGTTTTTCCTCCGCCTCCTTCTATATTGCCCATCACCCATTATATGGACACGCAGGGCCAATCCAGAGACGTGTGTGATGATGCCGTCAACCTATTTTGACAGCGGTATGAGTATAGCATAAAAGTTTTTAAAGTGGAAGTAGATACATTACAATCTGGGTATTTAACCAAATAAGTGATTTATTTCGATGCTTCCAGGATGTGTGATTCTTAAATAATTTTTCAAGTTCAATGCTTAAAAGGCTTTTAATGTTACAATTTCTTCATAAGGAGATTACTACTTTTGCAAACTGCATTAATCACAGGTATTACCGGTCAAGATGGTTCATATTTAGCCGAATTTTTGCTTGAAAAAGGCTATCGTGTGGTTGGTATGGTCCGTCGTACCAACACACTTAACCTCAATCGCATCCAGCACATTCAAGACCAAATCGAACTTGCCTATGGCGACTTGCTTGACCAGGGCTCATTGTACGAGGTCTTTGATACCTATAAGCCCGATGAAGTCTACAACTTGGGTGGGCAGTCAAATGTACAACTTTCCTGGTCTCAGGCAGTGCTGACCGCTGAATCAACCGGCCTTGGCGTCACCCGCATGCTGGATTGCCTCCGCCAGGTAACCCCTCACGCCCGGTTTTACCAGGCATCTACCAGCGAAATGTTTGGCGAAGCTGACCAATCCCCACAAACTGTCAATACTCGATTTAACCCGCGTAATCCTTATGGTGTTGCCAAAGTTTATGGGCACTTGATCACTGGGAATTATCGGAAACAGCACGGGCTTTTTGCCGTCGCCGGAATTTTATACAACCATGAAAGCCCTCGTCGCGGGCTTGAATTTGTTACCCGCAAGATCACCCAGGGTGCTGCCCGTATCAAGTTAGGGCTAGAGGAGAAGCTTTACCTTGGTAATTTAAGTGCACAACGCGATTGGGGCTTTGCTGGCGATTATGTACGCGCCATGTGGCATATGCTTCAACAAGAACATCCGGTTGATTATGTAATTGGAAGCGGTCACGCCCACACGGTGGAGGATTTCTGCCAGGTGGCTTTTAGCACATTGGACCTCGACTATCGTGACTACGTTGTTGTCAATTCAGATTTCTTCCGTCCAGCAGAGCGATACCCCCTGGTGGCTGACCCGACGCTTGCCCAAGAAGAATTGGGATGGGCGCCCACCGTTGATTTCCACACATTAATTAAGATGATGGTCGTTGCTGATCTAATTGCCTTAGAATCTCAAAATGCAAGTCGGGGCTTGTAAGCACAATATTTAAAAGTTTATGCGACAAACGATCATGAGCGAACATAGCAACAACCTTAGCGCCAGAGAAATTGAAATTTTGCAGCTGGTTGCTAAAGGATTAACCAACCGCGAAATTGCCTACCAACTAACAATTAGCCCAAATACCGTCAAAGTTCATCTCAGTAATATCTTTGATAAGATTTCAGTCGCTTCTCGTACAGAAGCGACCCTGTACGGAATTGAACACGGTTATGTCGATATGCCAGGTAAAGACGAAGAACCCGAAACAACTGAAGCGCCACCACAGCAAGACCTTTTACAAAAATATGCCTGGGTCATCATCCCCCTGATATTACTGATCATTACCCTGACAACCATTACCGTTATTAATTTAGTCACACCTAAGCCCACGACGCCCCTGCCCTACACACAAACAGCGGATCGATGGCAGAAATTGGCGCCTATGCCAGCTGGGCGGGTTGGTATGGCAGCAGTGGTTTATAGCGGGGATATTTACGCTATTGCTGGCCAGGGCGCTGATGGTCCTTCTGGATCTGTCTTCCTCTACATACCTGAAACGGATAGCTGGACCCAACTTACGAATAAACCTACGCCAGTTGCCGATGTTCAGGGGGTACTCATAAGTGAAAAAATATATATCCCTGGTGGTATTGCCGGTGATGGAAGCCCCACGAGCATTTTAGAAATTTACGATCCTCGTCAAGATGAATGGTCAAACGGTGCGCCTTTGCCCCAACCAATTAGCGCCTATGCCCTTGCAGGGTTTGAGGGGCAGGTTTATCTATTCGGTGGTTGGGACGGTGAAGAAACCTTGGATGTTGTTTACGTGTATGAACCGCAAACCAATACGTGGCACGAGGGAACATCTTTAGAAACTGCACGACAAAAGGCCGGGGTGGTCGCATCGGCAGACAAGCTCATTGTTGCAGGAGGCAAGAACTCCGAAGGTGCCCTCAGCGATGTCGTTAGTTACTACCCTGCTCGAGATGTAAACGGTGAGGATCCTTGGGAATCTTTTAATGACTTACCCGTCGGACGTTTTGATTTTGGAATCACCACCGTTTCAGATGCTATTCATATCATCGGGGGAGATGTAGATAAAACAAACATCAACGAACCTATTGGGCGAGTTTTTATAGATGGCACTTGGAATCCCCTTGAAATAGAGTTGGGTGAAAAACCCCATGCACTAAGGCTACTTTCAATCGGTTCTTTACTTTATTCAATCAACCCCACTGCAGACCTGACAAGTGCAGAATTGATGTCTTACAAAGCTTATTTCTATGAGATCTTCTTACCCATTATCCAATAAGTGATTTTTTCGTTAACCTTGTCAATCATAAAAACAGTCTACAGCTATAGCCGTAATGTATAAAAGTTCAAAAAATTAACAACCCCGATAATCAGTAAACAAATTCTTTTTATCTTATGGAACGCGTAATCAGTTGGAAGTCACCCAAAGTCATCTTTACGCTTTTACTTAGCATGGTCGCGCTTGTAGGGTTATTGACCCTTGCGCAAAGGGTGAACAGCCCCGTCTCTTTTGAAGACCCTAACTTAGAAGCTGCCATCCGGGAAAAACTCGGTCGTCCCACACAACCCCTCCGCCGCTCAGAGGTGTTGTCGGTGATCCGTTTAGACGCCTCGGGGTGGGATATCCACAGCCTGGAAGGGATCCAAGCCCTTAGGAGGTTAACCAAGCTCACCTTAGCTGATAATGCCATCGAAGATCTGCGCCCTTTAGCAAAATTAAATATGCTGACCGCCCTCGATCTATCCAACAACCACATCAGCAGCCTGGACGATATCCATATCAACCAAATTCACCATCTTCGGCTGCGGGAACTTAAACTGCGCAGCAATGCCATCCAGAATATCACCCCTTTGATTGGCTTCACCAGCTTGGAAAAACTCAACCTGCGCGATAATTTGGTTTCAGATCTTACCCCCTTAAAGGCTATACCTTCTCTCACTTACTTGAATATCCACTCTAACCCTGTGGAGCAAGGTTTAGATGCCTTGGGCACCTTAACCGGGCTTGATACCTTGATTATGCGTAATGTATCCATTGGGGATAATTACGCCTTCCTCGAACCCCTGGTTCAACTTAACCGCTTGAATATCCGCAATACCCAGATCACCGATCTATCCATCATCGCCAGCTTAATGCAGGCTGGTGCTTTGCAAGATAAGCCTGAGGTTGGCATTGCAGCCACTGTGGACTTGCTTCAAATTAACCCCGATGATACCCACGGCGACCCTTACGGCGTAATCCGGCGCTACTGGGACAATATCAGCCTGCGCTACCCGCTTAGTTTGCCGTTTTACCACAGCCAGATTTCCCCGCCCCAGTTTTCACACGAGAGCGGCTTTTTCGATGAAGCTTTTCCTCTTACCATCACCGCCGATGACCCCACTGCAAGCATCTTTTACACTCTGGATGGATCTGAACCTGCCTTTTCACCCCTACTTGAACCGATGGGGAATACTTATAAATATAATCAACCCATCGATATCGAAAAATTGAGCCTATCTGATAATTCAATTGCCAACATCAAAACAAGTGTTAGCGAGGGTTCACCTCATAAAGATTTAAGCCATCTCTTCATCGGGAACGTGGTTAGGGCAATTGTTATAACTTCCACCGGTGAGAGAAGCAACGTCAGCACCCGTTCCTACTTTATTGGTGAGAACATCCACGACAAATATTCAATACCAGTTGTTTCGATTGCCGTTAACCCAAACCACTTCTTTGACGATGAAATTGGTATTTACATTCCTGGAAACCACTTCGAAGACCTTCACCCCGAGGCACCATGGTGGAACCCCGCAAATTATTCACAGCGCGGCTTGAAGTGGGAGCGACCAATTGCCTTTGAGATGTTCAGCCCAACAGGTGAGTTGTTGATCTCACAGAGTATGGGTATCCGGATTCATGGGGGCGCCACCCGTTCGCATGCTCAAAAATCACTCAGGCTTTTGCCCGGCCCAAGTTACGATGAGCAAGAACTTATTCAATATAGTTTCTTCCCTGCTTTAGACAATCGCTTTAATGATGCAGTAGTAGATTCTTTTACATCACTAATTTTGAGAAATTCTGGCAATGATTGGGTTAACAGCGAACGTTGGCGCAGCACCATGTTTAGAGATGCATTAAGCCAAAGTCTGTTGGAACCCACAACCCTTGATATCCAGGGAGTTCAACCGGTGATCGTGTTTATTAATGGTGAGTACTGGGGCGTTCAAAACGTGCGTACCCGCTTTGACCAGCACTATTACTTTTCTTATCATGATGTGGAACCTCAGGATTTGGTTGTATTAGATAACTGGGTGGGGCAGGTCTATATTGGCGACGCATACGATGGAGAGAGTTTCGTCAATATTTTAAGGTTAATTGACCCAAATTTTCGAGAGAACGGGTATCAAACCGCAAACACGCTTGCTGATCAATACATTTATGAGGAAGTAAAGAACCTTATAGATATCGAAAATTACATCAATTTTCAAGTCGCCCATATTTACTTCAACAACACCGACTGGCCTCATAACAATGTACGGTTTTGGCACAGCAAAACCAGCTCGTCAACCTCAGCCAACGACCGGAATGATCGGGGCTCAAATCACAAATGGCGGTGGATGTTCATGGACGCTGACAAGGGCTTTGCTGAACCTGAAAACAATACCCTGGTATTCGCCACAAATGGGAGCGAATACAAGTTTTCTACCTTTTTAACGCGTGCGTTGTTAGAAAACGAGGAATTTAAAACCCAGTTCATCAATGCCTTTGCAGACCATTTAAATACGTCCTTTAGAGAAGAAGTTGTCATCAGCAGGATTGACGCCTTTGAAGATATTTACTCACCAGAAATTACCGATCAAATCAACCGTTGGGGTAATTTGGGTGGGTCAAAAGAAGCTTGGATAAAAAATGTGGAAAGCTTACGAGAATTCGCCAGATTAAGGCCTACCTATATCAGGCAGCACATCGTTGATTATTTTAACTTACCAGGGTTAGCAAACCTCACCCTTCAAACCCAACCCGACCAAGGGTATGTTCGTATCAATTCAGTTGCCTTGCATACAAACACGATCGGTGTAAAAAACCCAGGCAACTGGCAGGGCGTTTATTTCCAGGGCGTCCCCATTGAAATAGAAGCTGTTCCGCACAAAGGGTATCACTTTGTCAGGTGGGAAGGGCTAAACACAAACACGATTATTGGGGGGTCTACTCTCATCCAAATTAAATTAGAAGATGATCTATCCATGAAAGCAGTATTTGAGGCGGATTAAATTTTCTAAAACGACATCTTCGTTTATCGCAATTCCTACACAGGATTTCACCTTCGTCCCTGCCAGCTGAGGCTAAAACGCATCCACCAGGAGGAATATTCAAGGTTTTCCATTTAGGAATTGTTATCCATAAAATAAATTAATTCGTATTTCAAGAGTGAATAAACATAAATCTCGATACAGCTTGCAACGCCTGATGGGGTAAGAATCAGCTTGTTAAATGCCTCTTTGCACCTACGGCCATGCTGGCTTTTCAGGGGGACATAATCGTTGACTAACAACTGCACTATTTTCGCTTATTTGACATAATTAATCCCCCGCAGTATAATCATCGGTCGTAAAATTGTATTGTGTTTTTGGAGAAGAAGCCCCATGGAACAAGCAAAAGAGATTAAAACAAAAGAGCACTATACGGGGACGGTGCTTAAAACCACACTGCAGGGCGCACTGGTTGATATCGGCAGCGATATCCCTGCTTTTATTCATATTTCTCAGGTCGTCAAAGATAATGACCCAAAGATCCCTGTAAATAGCATTGAAGATGTGCTGGAAAAAGACCAAAAATATGGGTTTTGGGTTAAACGTGTGCGCAAAGACCGCATCGAATTGACGATGAAAGAGCCTCTGGGGCTGGAATGGCGAGAAATCAAACCTGGCATGACGGTTAAAGGTACCGTTATTCGTTTAGAAACCTTCGGTGTTTTTATAGAAATCGGTGCAGAACGTCCAGGTCTCGCTCATATTAGTGAGCTTTCTCATAACTACGTGCGCACGCCCGGCGAAGTTGTCAGCGAAGGCGACGAGGTAGAAGCTCAGGTGCTGGAAGTCAACCGACGTAAGAAACAAATTAAGCTAAGCCTCAAAGCCCTTCAGGAAGAGCCTGTTGAAGTTCTGGAAGAAATTGTTGAGGAAGAAGAACCCGAACAACCCGAACCTGATTTGACCGCAATGGAAATTGCCATGCGCCAGGCGATGGAAAAATCTGGTGCAGATACAAAGCAGGTGTTAAAACAAAAGTCTCGCAAAAAGAAGGAATCGGATTCAGAGCAAGAAGATATCCTTTCCCGAACTTTGGAGAAAAAAGTTGGGTAGCGCAAAAATAATAAGTTTTTATTTTACTGCCACGAGTCAGTTCAACCGCATAACTAAACCGGGGAGGTGCCGGAGCAAACGGCCCTCCCTTTCATCTTTAAATTCAACTCGTGCTTTCTGTTTACAATCAGATTTCCTTTATCGGTAAACTTACAAAGAGCGTTGGAGGCAGGGTGAAGACCAAGTACATTTTCATCACAGGCGGCGTTGTTAGTTCAATTGGCAAAGGCGTTACGGCTGCAGCAATCGGCAGGCTGTTGAAAGCGCGCGGTTTCAAAGTTGCGGTTCAAAAGCTAGACCCTTACATCAACGTAGATCCCGGGAAAATGAGCCCCTACCAACATGGCGAGGTCTTTGTTCTGGATGATGGTGCTGAAACCGATCTTGATTTAGGCCATTACGAGCGCTTCATCGATATCCGTCTTAGCAAAGTCTGCAATATCACCACCGGGCAGGTCTACGCCGAGGTGATCAGCCGAGAGCGAAGCGGCAGCTACCACGGGGCTACGATCCAGGTTATCCCACATATCACCAATGAAATCAAAAAGCGAGTCGAACTGGTAGGCAAAGAAACCGGCGCTGAAATTGTATTGGTTGAGGTAGGCGGAACAGTTGGCGATATTGAAAGTTTGCCTTTTCTTGAGGCGATTCGCCAAATGCGTTTAGACTTAGGGAGAGAAAATACAACCTACATTCACTTAACCTGGATGCCGCATATTGGCGCTACAGATGAATTGAAAACCAAGCCCACGCAGCACTCTGTTCGCGAGCTGCGCTCGATCGGTATCATCCCCGATGTAATTATTGCCCGCTCGGATCACCCAATTGATGAAAATATAAAGGAAAAGATCGCATTATTCTGTGATGTTGATAAAAATGCTGTAATCCCTGTGATAACTACCCCAATTTTATACGAAATCCCCCTGCTCCTTGAGAAAACCGGGGTTGCAGACTTGTTACTTGAGCGATTAAACCTAAAAGCCAGGGTTGAACCCGATTTGCAAGAATGGGATTGTCTGATAGAAAAAATTAATAATCCTAAAGCAACAATCCGCATCGCCCTGGTCGGTAAGTATATCGAATTGCATGATGCCTATATCAGCTCGCGCGAAGCATTAAATCATGCGGCAATCGCTAACAACGTAGAATTAGAGCTTGTCTGGGTACAATCTGGCGACCTTGAAGTTGAAGAGAACTTAAAAATACTGAAAAATGTGGATGGGCTAATTGTTCCTGGCGGGTTTGGTAATCGAGGAATTGAAGGGAAAATCGCTGCTGCCCAGTTTGCGCGTGTACATAAAGTACCATACCTTGGCTTGGGTTTAGGCTTCCAGGTGATGCTAATTGAATTTGCCAGGCATGTCCTCAATTACAGCGCTGCTAACTCAATAGAGTTTAATCCAAACACAGAAACACCTATTCTCATATTTGGGCAAATGCGCCCCGAACCTGATGGCGAGCTCAGTTCAATGCGTTTGGGTTTGTATCCATGTTTATTGAAAGCAGGTACAAAAGCGCAAGATGCCTACCAAGCCGACTTAGTTGAAGAACGGCACCGTAATCGCTTTGAATTTAACAACGAATACCGTTCAGCTATTGAAGCGGGAGGCGTCACTTTTTCGGGCCTATCGCCCGATGGGAGCTTGGTTGAAATTGCTGAACTAAAAGACCATCCTTTTATGGTCGGTGCTCAATTTCATCCCGAATTTCTTTCACGCCCAAACAGACCACACCCCCTATATACAGCTTTTATAAAAGCCGTATTAGAGGGTTCAAAGAGCACGAAGCCTAAATCGAGCTTAGAGAATAAAAAAAAATAAAATACATCTTATGAAACTAAACTTAAAACCTTTCTTAATTCTCATTCTTCTGGTTCTAATCTTCACGGCATGCCAATCAAAACCACCCATTAATAACGATGAGGTGTGCGCAATTGATGCAGCTACCGGCGAGTATGACCCAAGCTGTGCGCCAAACATCCAGGATGTAGCAGTAGGACCCGATGCATACCCTTCTGATAACGATGTAAATTCACCCTCGACGATTTACATGCCCATCGCTATGGAGGCCTATCCAATCACCGAAGATGACCTTACGTTGCTACTTACTGGCTGGCGCCTGGAAAATTACGCTGAAAACGAAGTGAAGTTAGAGCCACCTCTTAAAGTGCTTAGTTTTACATCTGAGGGGACCTATACTCTTGCTACCGAAACTGAGTTAGAATCAGGGACTTGGTCAACCGTATTGCTCGCATCCGATGCAAGCCTGGTATTGACTTCAGAATTAGGAGATGCCGTTCGTTATCAAATTATCGAGCTGGATGAAGAGCACCTTAACTTGCGAACAATGCGTGATGGAATACAAATTGATGAAGGTTACCTGTTTGATGATGAATCTTGCGGGTGTGAATAAATAAAAATTTAAGTAAAAGATTAGAGGTTAGTAATGGATTCAACAATTCTTTCTGTACAAGCTATCGAAGTTTTAGATTCGCGCGGTAACCCAACCGTGGAAGTCGAAGTTATCCTGGCTGATGGCAGTTGGGGGCGGGCAATCGTCCCGTCTGGTGCGTCAACCGGCATCCACGAAGCGTTAGAGCTGCGCGATGGCGATACAAGTCGCTACTTTGGCAAAGGAACCAGCCAAGCTGTTAACAATGTCAACACAAAAATTGCTGAAGCACTAATTGGTGCAGACG
This sequence comes from uncultured Candidatus Brevefilum sp., assembly GCA_964411385.1. Classification (GTDB taxonomy): domain Bacteria; phylum Chloroflexota; class Anaerolineae; order Anaerolineales; family Anaerolineaceae; genus Brevifilum. Next base: position 68,475 of record CAYPKT010000002.1, read on the forward strand.
CCACCCTGCAAATGGATATTGACATGGCCATGCTGGCATTGGACAACACCCCCAATAAAAGCAATTTAGGTGCTAACGCTATTCTGGGCACAAGCCTGGCTGTGGCAAAAGCCGCCGCTGCATGCGTTGGCTTACCCCTTTATCGCTACCTGGGTGGAACATATGCCCATATATTGCCCGTTCCCATGATGAATATCATTAACGGCGGCGCTCATACTGGATGGCAAACAACCGATGCTCAAGAATTTATGGTAATGCCTTTTGGTGCACCGACTTTTACCGAAGCGTTGCGCTGGGGCGCGGAAATTTATCATACCCTGGGCAAAGTACTGTCTTCAAAAGGCTATGCCACTTTGGTTGGTGATGAAGGTGGTTTTGCACCCGCTCTTAAGACGAACGAAGAAGCCGTAGAAGTCATCCTCGAGGCGATCGAAAAGGCTGGCTTTAAACCTGGCGAAGATGTTGCTCTGGCGCTAGACCCTGCTGCTTCAGAGTTTTATGATGAAGATGAAAAAGTCTATCACTTGCGCACAGAAAATCGTAAACTTACCAGTCATGAAATGGCTGCATTTTGGGTCGACTGGGTTAATAAATACCCGATCGTCTCGATTGAAGATGGTTTTGCACAGGATGATTGGGAAGGCTGGAAATTGTTCACCGAGCAGGTGGGTGATCGCGTTCAAATCGTTGGAGACGACCTGTTGGTGACAAATCCCTCTCGGGTTGCCCGCGCAATTGCTGAAAAAGCATGTAATTCACTGCTGGTAAAAGTTAATCAAATTGGTACGCTAACTGAGACGATGGAAGCTGTTACCATGTGTCAATTCCACGGGTGGACAGCAGTGACCTCTCACCGTTCAGGTGAAACTGAAGATGCCACCATCGCTGATCTTGCTGTCGCGATGAACACTGGTCAAATTAAAACCGGTGCCCCGGCTCGCTCTGACCGTGTAGCAAAATACAACCAGTTGCTGCGCATTGAAGCAGAATTGGGGGCAGCCGCCCGTTACGCCGGCTGGAGTGCATTAAAGCGCTAAATATCGGCGATTGTTTTAAAAAATTAGAGGTGATGAGTGAAACCGTCACCTCTTTTATTTTTAATATCAGTATAGATACACATATAAACAGAGCCATACAACAACTTGCTGTGTTCTATGGTTCCTTTTTACTGTTATCAAATGTCGTTATGGGGGTCAACCACAGTACTAAAAAATTCATTACAATATTTTTTAAAGGCAGAAAAATTCTCAGAAATAACCTTAGTTATTCAATAGGGTTAAATAACCAGCCCCATCTCTACCAACTGAATTTTATACATTTTATTTTGCTAACAGAAGATACCCAGAACCTGCATTCCCGTAATTCTTTTGTTTAAATATAATAGCTTTTAATACTTTGGTAAATACCCAAAAAGTTTTATCAGGTCGCGCTTCCCTATTCGTTAAAAACCGTTAGAATAGACTTATGACCACACCATTAGAAAACCTTGAAAAAGAAATAACCTTTTGTAGAAAGTGCCCACGCCTGGTTGCCTGGCGAGAGGAAGTTGCTCGCGTAAAACGCAAAGCTTATATGGATCAAACCTATTGGGGAAGACCCGTTCCCGGGTTTGGCGACCCAAACGCAAGAATTATGATTGTAGGTTTAGCACCTGGTGCCCACGGTGCCAATCGCACCGGGCGTATGTTTACCGGTGACGCGAGTGGGAATTTTTTATTTTCTGCCCTGCATAAGGTTGGTTTTGCCAATAAAGATAGTGCAGTCCATATTGATGACGGGCTCGAGTTGAAAGATGTGTTTATCGGTGCAGTATGTCGTTGCGTTCCACCACAGAACAAGCCCAATTTAGATGAAATTCTAAACTGCCTGCCCTGGTTAGAAGCAGAAATGGCTCTTTTACCGAATATCGAAGGGTACGTCGCCCTGGGTGGGATTGCCTTTAATAACCTCTTACGACTCTACAAACCAATAATGGAGCTTCACCCCAAGCCCGCTTTTAAACACCATGCATTTTACCGATTAGGTGAGGGTTTACCCTGGGTCTTAACCACCTACCACCCAAGCCAACAAAACACACAAACCGGGCGCTTGACACCAGAAATGTTTGATGCTGTTTGGCAGCACGCAAAAGAATTATTAGATGTCAGGAATTAGGGCCAGCGTAGAAATCAGGAAAGCCTGTTGACATGCTCACCTTGCGTTTAGATAATATCACTTTCTCGTACCCTTCAAAATTGGTGTTACAAAACGCTTCTTGTGAATTTCAACAAAGGTGCTATGGCATCATCGGCCCAAACGGAAGCGGGAAGACAACGCTTTTAAAATTAATCTTAGGCGAATTAAAACCAGATAGCGGTTTTATCGTCCGTGATAAACTCCTTGAAATCGCCTACATGGCACAAGAAGTTTTGTTCGATGAGACTAAAACTGCCTTCGAGGTTGTACGCCTGGGTGCTGTGCGAACGCTCATCTTAGAAGCAGAACTTTCTAACCTGGAATTAAAATTTTCTAATCCTGCATACTATCAGAACGAAAGTCGCCTGGCGCGGCTTATCGAGCAGCACGAGCGTACACTGGCTGCATACAACGCCCAAGGAGGCCCTGGGTTAGATGGACAAGTGTATGCCCTGTTAAGCTCAATGGGCTTTGATGACCATGAAATTGATCTTCCGGTAATTCATCTCAGCGGGGGCCAAAAAAAGCTTTTAGGTTTAGCTCGCATTATCATCGGACGGCCAGATATTCTACTGCTGGATGAACCTGACAATCACCTTGATTTGAACGGTAAGGCCATGTTAAGCAACCTGATCGAAACCTTTACCGGCAGTGTCGTTATTGTCTCTCACGATCGGTATTTCCTCGATATGGTTGCAGATGAGATCATCGATGTTGACCATGGGGGAATCAGTCAGTTTAAAGGCAATTATTCTGAGTACGTATTTGAAAAGCAGCGCATGCTTGAACGGCAAGCTATGCTCTACCAGGTACAACAAAAAGAGGTTTCTCGGCTTGAACAGGCAGCCAAACGTTTGTTGTTGTGGGGCAAAATTTACGACAACCCAAAATTTTCAACCCGGGGCTTAAATATTCTCAAACGTATCGACCGCTTAGAAAAAATCGATAGACCTCCTTCCGATCAAGAAAATATTGAAATCAACCTGGGGGGCTGGCGCGGGAGTAAAAAGGTGTTGGAAATTACCAACATGGAGAAGGGGTTTCATACATCAGAAGGTTCACAAATCAAATCGGTTCTGCAAGATATCAATATGCTTCTACATTATGGCGATCGAGTTGGGATGATCGGCCCAAATGGTGTCGGCAAGTCTTTGATGATTCGCTTAATTCTTGAGGATATGGCGCCTGACAAAGGCGCGATTTACATTGGGCCAAGTGTGAAAATTGGGTATTATGCCCAGGAATTTGAGACGTTGGACCCAAATTTGACTTTGCTCGAAACCATCTGTAAAGTAGGAAATTTCTCTGAGAATCGAGGGGTGGCTTTTTTAAAAAAGTATCTGTTTACCTATGAGCAACGCGGCACCTCGGTAGGTGCTCTTTCTGGCGGTGAGCGTGCTCGTTTGCAAATCGCCCTAATTACCCTCTCTGGTGCCAACTTCTTGTTGTTAGATGAACCAACCAATCATCTTGATATCCCCTCTTGTGAAGTGTTAGAAGATGCTCTTTTAGATTTTAAGGGGACCTTATTGGCTATTTCACACGATCGCTATTTTCTCGACCGAATCGCCACCCGAATTATTGATCTGCACGGGATAGGGTTAACCTCTTATATTGGTAATTACTCTGATTATGAAGATCATCGGCGATTAAGGTCGCAAAATCTCTTTTAAATTGTTGAGTGCCAGGGACGCCGACCCTGGCACTCATCAGAAGGAGAAGAAAAGTGTCTTAGTAATGTCTATTCTAACAGTTAACCATGCGGCATACTTGACGATTACCCTACGATTACCCTACGATAGACCATTAATTTATGTGAAAAAATTGTTATTCGTAACGTAATGCCTCAACTGGGGCTAAATTAGAGGCACGGCTGGCTGGATAATAACCAAAAAACACACCTACAGCTGCAGAAAAGAAGGTTGCTAACAGCACGGAATTAAGAGTGACAGAAATTTCTAATGGGGTCCCGCTACGGGATGCAATCTGACTGACGACGACAGAAATTCCCCACCCTAACAAGATACCAAATAAACCGCCAAATAAACTAAGCAAAACCGATTCAGTTAAAAATTGCACCAGGATATCCGCTTTACGAGCACCAAGTGCTTTGCGTAAACCAATCTCTCGGGTACGTTCGGTTACCGAAACAAGCATAATATTCATAATCCCAATTCCGCCAACTAACAGTGAAATTGCACCAATACCACCTAAAAATATGGTCAGTACATTGGTGATGGTGTTGGCAACTGCTAAGAAGTCCTGTTGATTGAGCAGGGTAAAGTCGTCGGGGCTGCGTGGAGGAATTTGGTGCGTCCTGCGCAAGACCTCGCGTATTTGACGAATAGCCAGGTCTGCCTGATCGGAATTGACCATAGATGCCAAAATAAATTGAATCCGCCCGGTTCCACCACTGCGCGGCAATCGTGCCTGGGCAGTTGAGATTGGGATGTATACATTGTTATCAGGGTTATTAAAGGCACTGCCTCCTTTGGCTTCAGTAACCCCAACAATGCGATAAGGATATCCGCCAATTCTGACGGCGCTCCCCACCAAACCCGATGTTCTGCCAGTTAGTTGCTGCGCTCGAGATGGCCCCAACACAACCACCGCACTACGGCCTTCAACCTGTGCTGCTGTGATAAATGATCCTTCAGCCATTAGCAAGTTTTGAACATGTTGATAGTCTGATGTAATACCAAGGATAGATGTGGTTACGCTGCGGTCGGTATAAGTAATTTCAGCAGAACCTGAGAAAACAGGCGCCACATGGCTAATTTCTGTTGCCCGGGTGGAGCTTACCAGCGCTTGGACATCTCGTAAAGTTAAATCTTTAGGGTTGGTGATATCTTCGTTGTTATTGCCGCGCAACACGTAAATTACATTCGTGCCAATACTTTCTATCTCACCTGTAATAGAAGACCCAGCGCTTTCACCAATAGAAAGCAAGGCAATAACCGAAGCCACGCCAATTACAATTCCAAGAATGGTCAGCAGCGAACGCATCTTGTTGGCGTTAAGACTTACAAACGCTTCTTTAATGTTCAAAAAGAAGCTCAAGTTACCAACTCCTCTCTTTCAATCAACCCATCTCGCAGGTGGATGATCCGCTTTGCAACGGCAGCTACTTCTGGGTCGTGGGTAACGATAATCAAGGTGGTGCCGTCTCTTTTGTTTAACGAAAGTAAGAGTTTCATAATCTCTTCACCAGAATCAGTATCAAGGTTGCCTGTAGGCTCATCTGCCAAAATAATAGCAGGGTTGTTGACCAAGGCACGAGCTATTGCCACACGCTGCTGCTGCCCACCTGAAAGTTCATTTGGCTGGTGATCCACACGTTCTGCCAAGCCCACGGCTTCAAGTGCTTTTAACGCCAACTCTTTTCGTCCTGCATTAATCCCTGCATAGCGTAAGGGTAGCTCTACGTTTGCTAAAGCAGTAACACGCGGCAATAAATTAAATTGTTGAAAAACAAATCCAATTTTTCGATTGCGCACTTCAGCCAGTTCATCATCGTGCAGCGTCGAAACCAGTTCACCGTCCAGGTAGTAATCGCCCGAAGTTGGGTTATCCAGGCAGCCGATCATATTCATCAGGGTAGATTTCCCCGAACCCGAAGGGCCCATTATTGCTAAAACCTCACCAGCTTTAACATTAAAACTAACCCCGCGCAGGGCGAAGACCTGGATTTCTCCCATTTGGTAAACCTTAGTGAGGTCGTTAACCTGCATTACATTAGTGTGTTCAGTCATTGCCAGCCTTAATTACCAAATCCACCAAAGCCAGAGTTTCCTGGGTGACCGCCAAAGGGTAAGGCGCCTGTGATTTCTGGAGGTGGATTAAGTACAATTAATTCACCTTCTTTAATATCAGCTTCGATAACTTCGCTGTAAATATCCGAATAGCTCCCCAGCTTAACCGGGATGGGTGTGTATGCGCCTGCTCGATATACATACACATGATCCTGACCCTGAATGCTGACAATAGCATCGTTTGGCACGACAAATACATCCTCAATTTCTTCAACAAGGATATTAACTGTTGCTGTCATGCCGGGGCGAATATATGCATCGGCGTTTTGCATTTTAACGGTAACTGTATATTCCACCACACCTTGGGTGGTCGTTCCTACCAAGGCAATTTCAGTTACTTCTCCATCAAAAGTACTTTCATAAAAAGCGTCAAATATCAACTGTACAGGTTGACCAACTTTAACCAGGGGGATATCGATCTCAGAAATTTGCACTGCCAACCGCAAATCATCAAGGCGATCCAGTTGAAGGGCCCTCGAGCCGATTTGTACCACATCACCTATTTGAACAGGCAAAACAGTGATAATTCCTGTAAATGGTGCCTTGATGGTCGGACTATTTAAGCGCGTTTTTGCAATGGTTATCCGTGTCTCTTGAATTGTAATGTCATCAGGGTCTGGACCGTTTAAAAGAGTCTCCACTTTGTTTTGCAATTGGTTCACTTGTGATTGAGCTAAATCTATTTTTAGTTCAGCTTCTTTAATTTCCCGTTCCGAGAAATCAGCCAGACAGTAATCTAAATTTGCCTGGGCGGTGTTGACGAGCCTGAGGTTTTCTGTACTTTGCTTGAAGTCGTAAAGTTTTTGCACATCTTCAAGGTCTTCTTCCAGCTCCTCGATACGTTCATCAGTGCAGCGCTGGTAATTCATCTTCCAGCGGTTATTTTCTTTATCTTCAAGGTCTTTTTCCGCTCTCAGTAAATCCAGGCGAGCATTGGCGAGATCTGCAGCCCAACTTTCATTAAGTTGATCTAACGCATTTTGAGCGTTGATTAAATCAATTTCTGCTTGTAAAACATCTATTGGCAAAGTGGTAGGGTCAAGGCTCATGATGACGTCATCTTTTTTTACCTTATCACCCAAGGAGACGTTAATGTGGTCAACCGTTCCACTGGTTGCCCAAGTGATGGTTGCCACCTGGGAAGGCTCAACCGTACCTGTACCAAATATAAAAGCGTTTAAATCTTCTCGATGAAAGGGCTCTGTTTGGATGTTCGCCAAAACTCGGCTGGTTTCACGCCTGGACTGGATAAAACGCCATCCAAAAAACGCGCCGGTTGCCACCACTACCAGAGCGAAAACCCAAAATATGTTTTTATTTACTTTCTTCCGTCTTTTTTCTGCCAAGATTTACCTCCAAACACATACCCTATACATCACAAGTTAATGATTAGCGTACGATAACCATCGTTAAATGGTTTGCGAAAGGCTGTTCAAATACAAGCCCGCTGAGTTTATTGTTTTTCAATGTCTAACCGTTAAATTTTACCCCCACAAGAAATTAACACCTTTTTAATGGTTCAATATTAACAAAAATGTAATACTTTGCTATGCGTGAATTATTATTAATGAGACTTTTATGAAAAATTCTCCCTTATCATTGTGATTCTCTAATTTAATTCCCGGTATTAGGGAGTATTCAGTTAAACTATTTTTGATTTTAATCACAGTGATATAGTTAATTTCAGAAATATGACTGGTATAATCTCATCAACGCTGATAAAAGGAGCCTTACATCAATGAATGAAACTATCCACACGATTTTAAGTCGCAGAAGTGTACGATCTTATACAGATAAGCCCGTTGAACAAGAAAAATTAGAGACCATTATAAAATGCGGTCAATTTGCACCCAGTGCCAGCAACCGCCAACCCTGGCACTTTACATTAATTACCGATAGAGGCCTTTTAGATCAAATCAGTAAAGCAAATCAGGGCGTATTGTTCAATATGGATGATGAATCAGTTCGTCAAAGGGCATCCGTCCCCCGGTTCGATAGCTTTCATGGAGCGCCAGTTGCTATCATCGTTTCGGGTGAAGAATCCGCCAAGTATGCCATGGGGGATTGTGCCAATGCTATCGAAAATATGTTTTTAGCCGTCCATGCTTTGGGCCTGGGTGGATGTTATTTAGCGTCTTTCAAAATCGCTATGGAGACCCCCATAGGCATCCCATTACTGAAAGCCTGTAAAATACCTCCTGGATTCATACCGATGTTTGCTCTTTCAATCGGTTACCCCGCTGGTGAGCTGGGCGAACGCGCTCCGAGGCGAAAGGGCACCCTTACCATCATTTAAAAGATTAATTTTTGCCGCTATAAAATATTTAATTTTTAATGAGCGCGATTAGTGGTTTCGCTCTCCATATTTTTAATCTTACCCTGTCAACACTATTCAGAATGGGTCACGATTTTCTAATCCCTAATTCCTGGTTGCCTTTACAGCCCTTAGAATTCCCTTTATAATTGACCCGTAATTAGTTTAGTAGTAAATGGAGGATTTATGTTTCGAAAGCGCCTCGGTTTTGTGCCTTTAATTTGGAAGTGTCCTTATTGTGGAACTGACAATCCAGGCCCTATTAAAAGTTGCACCAACTGTGGTGCACCGCAGCCAGACGATGTGGAGTTTTTACAGGTTGATGAAGAGAAATTTAACTTCATAAAAGATGAAGCTTTAATCCGTATGGCAAAAGCTGGGCCAGATATTCATTGCCCTTTTTGCGGCACGCGCAATCCTGCCACCAATGAAACCTGTTTGAAGTGCGGTGGCGACCTCAACTGGGATGGAAAACAACGAGAGACTGGTCAACGGGTGCGTACTGTAAGCGAGGCGAAAGAGAAGCGACCCTCATCTGAAGAACCTGCCAAAAAAATGGGCAAAGGCGGCATCATCGCCATAACACTTGTCTTGCTTGGTTTAATTGTTGGTTGTGTCGTTTTAATGGTTATGCTGTTTAAAACCGATGATATTACTGCAACTGTCACTGATGTTGAATGGGAACGCAGTATTGCCGTTGAAGTTTATACCCAGGTAAAAGATAAGGATTGGTGGGACCAAATCCCTGCTGGTGCGCAAGTTGGCACATGCACGATGATTTACCGCTACACATCAGACACCCCAAAACAAAATGCCACCGAAGTCTGTGGAGACCCCTATGTTGAAGATACTGGCACTGGTGTTGGTGAGGTTGTACAAGACTGTTCATTTGAGGTTTATGATGATTATTGCGAATATACAATGATGGCCTGGGTTGTGGCAGATTCTATCTCAGATAGCGGTCATAATCATTCTCCGGTTTGGCCTGCCCTTAATTTGCAATCAGGCGAACGTGAAGGCGAACGCCAGGAAAAATATTTCGTTTACTTCAATGATGGCAGCGATACCTATACTTATTCCACAAGTAATGAGCAATTGTTTTCACAAGCTGTTATTGGAAGTAAATGGACCTTATCTATCAATCAATTAGGTGGTGTCCAATCCATCGAACCGGCGAATTAAGCCAGGGACAACCATCCAGTAACATACAAGGTTATAAAATAAAAGCGCCCATAATACTGGGCGCTTTTTCTTGTGTTAAGAGATAAAAATTTTATCTTAATGTTACGCTTCAGACCAGAAGCCTTCTACTGCGTTAAATACTCTTTGTGGTGAATCCCAATGTGGCATGCCACGAGTAGGGCCAATCCGTGCTGCCTTCCAGTTTTCATGGTCTTGAATAAAGTTAGGCAACATCTCAAAACTTGTGTAAGGATCCTGATCGTAAATCACCAATACCGGTTTTTCAATCACCCTATAGGTTGTTTCTCTAATTTCAGGGGTGAAGAACTTCCGGCTAAAATAATATGTAGGGGCGTATTGTGCTCCTTCTTGATGGGCTGTTTGGTAGGCGTAATCAAGAAAGTAATCGGGCACCAAGCCTTCGAATTTTTTACTTAGAAAATACTGAATGCCAGGTCGGCTGGTGACCAGGTCATAAACTGGGCGATTCCATAATGGAATTGCCAAGCCCGCGTAAAATTTGTGCTTGGTTCCACGTTGACCTGTCGTTTCAGCAATTTTATCGACGCGGGGCTGGGTGAAACCAGTAGGCGAAATCATCACCATAGAATGAATTAAGCCAGGGTCGTGCACGGCAGCCAGGGCAGCAAACTCACATGAAAGTGATATTGCAATAACATCAGCCGGTTCGCCAACAACATCTTTCAAAAAGGCGCTGATAGCTTTTTGATAAAGCGATGGGCTGTATACACGATCCGACCGTTCTGAAAAACCAAAACCCGGCAAATCAAGCGCATAAACGGGCCTGTTCCCACGATAGTGTTCAAAGATTGGTTTAACCTCATACGCACTGGGGGCAGGGTTGATGCTGTGCACCAACACCAGGGGCGTTCCTTCGCTGCTTTTATCAACATAATAGCTGATGCGTCCAGCTTGTGGTGATTCAAAGTCTAATCGATCAGCATCCAGGGCCTCGTCTAAGGGTATATCATGGCTGATATATTTGCGGCTGAACAAAATCCACCCGCCAGCAGCCGCAACTGCTGCTGCGATAACCCCTGCCACTCCAGAGCTAATATTTTGAGCTAATTTCTTTTCAGTTTTATTCACTTGCAGCCTCCTGCATTTGAAAATCATCCTTATATGATAATCACAACTTAAACTTTAGCACATTTTGCCAAAATGATAAACCAGCATTCAAGCCCTGGTGGTGTATACCTTGATGGTGTATATCACCACAACCTACCTCTCAAACCTAAACAACAGCTTGTCAATTATGGGTGGTGACTTTCTTAAACAACAGGCACAGGGCCAAAAACCAGCTCAAGGATGAAGCCCAAATCTTCCCTCGTATCGGTATAGTTACACCAATATTGCTTAGCAAAAGGCTTACTGCCGATCCACCCTTCAAACATGGGGTCACCGTACCTGCTGCGTAAAAATTTCATCATCCCAAAATAATTATTTTCAGCGGGTATCACTTTCATATGCTGCAAGGTTTGCCCATCCTCCTGTAAAAACTCAGCGTAATGGCTTTTTTTATCTAAGGGCTGAACAAGTTCAAGTTTGATGTTTAAGCCATGATAAGAAGCAATCCGGGCGTCAAAATCAACACGTTGACCCTTGATGAATGTTTTTCCTTCAAAGAATCGAAAATCATCTTTTCCGGTATATATCCAAGGTCCAATCCCAAAAAGATCTTCATAGTTTTGTACAGTTTTATCAATATCCTCTACTACGCTGCACACTTGAACAATTTCATTAAATCTTTGAGAATGTTTTTCAAACGCTGGTGTTTTTACAAAGGGAACCTTATAATCCAGACAGGGTGGAAATAATGGTTCTGTAATCGCCTCGCAGATGAAACCCAACTCCATTCTTAAGTCAATCTGTCGACAAACAACTCTTTGACCTTCAGGGTGAGCAGTAAAATTGCCTTCAAAAACTATTTTATTCCCACGTTGCAGAGCGGACTTCGTCCACTCCTCTTCATCCTCCACCTGTACCACCAGATGATGCATGCTATCACCATGTTCTGCCAGGTAGTTTGCGTAATGGCTTTTACCATCCAGGGGTTGGACCAACTCAAGGGTAAATCCATCTACACCAATTGCAGGGCTGACCGCCGATTGTACTTTAAAATCAACTTGCTTACCATCGACATAAGTCGCTCCAGGTTGATAAACAAGTTCTCCAGGTTTGCTGCAAAGCCATGGTCCAATACCGTACACCTCTTCATAGATATTTAGCGAGCGTTCAATATCTTTGACGACCATACAACATCGAACAATCTTTTTTATCTTTGGTTGCGTGTATTTACCTATCACTTTTATGTAAAGAGAGAATAATTTTTATCACATACCCTTTGTTGAGGGTTAATCTACATAATAAACGAAACTGCTAAAACTTTTATAGTTGAGGAAATTATAAATGGGTTTTGGTGAAGCGTCAAAACCTTCGTTCGTAACCTATTTTAAAATGTGGGTTTTCCTAAGTGTTGGATAAATTAATATCCAAAGCCCGACTTTAGACGTAATTTTATTATTATTTAATGAAGCTTATTTATTAAAAACAGTTTATGAATTAATTATTTCAGCTTTATAATTACCTTGATCATCAATTAACATTAGGAGGACCATATGGATCTAATCGAAAGAAAACGCTCTCAACTGGCCTGGGCAATGTATGACTGGGGAAACTCAGCCTTTGCCACCACGGTGATGGCATCAATTCTTCCAAATTATTTTGCTGCTTACATTGCAACAGAAGGCGCCCTCACAATTTGGGGCTACACGGTAGCAATCGGCAGTTTAATTGCCGCCTTAATTAGCCCAGTTTTAGGCGCAATTGCCGATTTTCGCGGTTCAAAAAAGAAGTTTATGGCATTTTTCATCGCACTCGGCGTCGTCAGTACAGCATTGCTTTACATCGTCAAATCCCCAGCCGACCAGCTCTTAGCGTCTGTTCTTTATATTCTTGGTACGATTGGTTTCGCAGGCTCCTTAGTGTTTTATGATGCCCTGCTACCCCACGTAGCCAATGAAGATGAAATCGATGAGGTTTCTTCTAAGGGTTATGCCTTGGGGTATATCGGCGGCGGTTTGCTGCTACTAATTAATGTAGCCATGATCTTTTTAGGGCCTAAATTGCTGCCCCATATGAGCGAAGACCAGGCAACAATGTTGATGATGCGTTTAAGCCTGGCCAGCGTGGCGGTATGGTGGGCTGTATTTTCAATCCCCATTTTTTTACGGGTTAAAGAGCCCGCCCGCATGGCAGAAAAAAGTGAACTTGGGCAAAACATGGTGACGGTTGGCGTTAACCGGTTCCTGACAACTTTAAAAGAAATCACGCATTTTCGCGATTTATTTTGGTTCTTACTGACCTTCTTTGTATACGCCAATGGCATCGGCACAATTATTACTATGGCAGTTGCTTTTGGTACTGACCTGGGCTTTGGCACGATGATCCTCATTGGCACCCTGCTTTTGGTTCAGTTTGTGGCGGCGCCATTTTCAATTTGGTTTGGTAAATTGTCAAAAATGATTGGTGTCAAACAAGCAATTACCCTTAGCCTGGGAGTCTACACTTTAATCGCTGTCATTGGTTATTTTATGTCTAAGGAGTGGCATTTCGTCCTCTTAGGCTTTGCTGTTGCCACCGTACAGGGCGGCAGCCAGGCGTTAAGTCGCTCTCTGGTTGGGCAATTAATGCCCAAGAGCAAGACTGCTGAGTTCTTCGGGTTCTTCAGCGTATCGGAAAAATTTAACACTGTTATTGGGCCATTGATCATGGCATTGGTCACCAAATTCACCGGGGAAGGACGCTACGGGATCGTCTCTCTGGTGATCTTTTTTGTGGCTGGCATCCTGATGCTGCGCAAGGTGGATATCGAACGTGGTATCCAACGTGCCCAGGAAGAAGATGCCAAGATGGTTATGGTGAAATAAGCCAAAGCTACAATAAGGTTGCATCCGTGGGCGATCTGCTATAACTCGCTGAATAGAAATTAAGTATTCTCATCAAAGAAAGGGCCCAGAAACCTCCTCTCCCGAGGGGAGAGAAGCGAAGCGAGGGTGTGGTTTTCTCACGTTACGACTACCCTCGAGATTGCTTCGCCCAAAGGGTCCTCGCAACTCAACACGAAGTGCAGGGAGGGCGTCGCGATGATAACCTATTTATGTCATTGCGAACGAAGCGAAGCGAAGTGACTGCGTAGCGTACCTCGCGTAAGCAATCTCATATTTTGTCTCTTGCATATCTTGCTATAGCAACTGATACCCCCTTCTACCCTACGAGATTGCTTCGCCCAAAGAGTCCCGCAACTCGACACGAAGTGAAGGGAGTGCTTCGCGATGACATGATAGAAAGTTGTCATTGCGAATGGAGCGAAGCGTAATGAAGCAATCTCATATTTTGTCTCTTGCATATCTTGCTTTAGCAATTGATACCCCCTTCTACCCTACGAGATTGCTTCACCCAAAGGGTCTCGCAACTCAACACGAAGTGCAGGGAGGGCGTCGCGATGACATAATAGAAAGTTGTCATTGCGAACGAAGCGAAGCGAAGTGACTGCGTAGCGTACCTCGCGTAAGCAATCTCATAATTTGCCTCTTGCATATCTTGCTTTAGCAACTGATACCCCCTTCTACCCTCGAGATTGCTTCGCCCAAAGGGTCCTCGCAACTCGGCACGAAGTGCAGGGAGTGTTTCGCGATGCCATGGTGTTGTGAATAGCCCGAAGGGGGCTGCGCACTGAATGGCGAAAAGTTCAAAAATAAGCTGATGGTGCGCACGACAAACCATGAAAAGCAGAGAAAAGTTTGCGAATTCGTGCGCACCCTACGAGATTGCTTCGTCGCAAAAATAAAAAGGGTATGTGGGATTAAACCCCCGACTTGATGCGGTTGCAGGCTTTGCAAAGCAGTTGGCAGTTTTCGGCGATGGTTTTGCCGCCCAAGTGCCAGGGGGTGATGTGGTCGGCTTCCATTTGGTTGAGTTCGAAGTGCAAACCGCAGCGGGCGCAGATGCCTTGCTGTCTTTCGTAGGCTTCGCGCTTTTGGTTGTCGGTGAAGGCGCGAATATTAAGGTGCCTTTGGATGCGGGTTAAGACATAGGCGTAAATCCCTTTTTTGTTGGTGACATCTTCATCTGCCATAAGGGTTTGGACTTCGCGTTCGAGCGCGGCAGTATCAAAGAGCTGGTCTTTGTACGCATCGTAAAGGGGACCCCAGTCGATACCCTTCATCTCTTTGCGATAGACGGGGAAGGTAAGCTGGACCCATTCGATCAGCCCCCGAAAGTACAGCCAGAGTTCGTTGGCGTTAGGGTCGTGCTGATGAACGGACATGTAATGTTCGATATTGTTTTTAGAGATCCATTTAAGGGCGGTCTCGAGATAATCCTGACGGATAGGCGAGCCGGTGAGGTAATGACTTGCGAGACCGTAAGCCGCACAATTGGTTTTGCTGAAGGTGCGTTTGGCATCAGAGAGCCAGGGACCGGTATAGACGGCGTTGCGCAGTTCCTGGTCGGTAAGGCGCTCGCCGGCGATGTTGACGATGCGGAACCAATCGAGTTTCTCTTTGTCGTTACCTTCGCAAAAGTAAACCATGAGGGGGTAATTGAGGATTTGTTCTTTTTCGGTTTGGGTGAGGTTATGAAAGGCGCGGTTGTCGATGGAGTAATCGCCGTGGACGTACTGGCAAAAGCTGATGGTGCGCTGCTGCCCATCGAGGACTTCGAAGGTGCCATCTTCATTTATTGCCCAGTAAATAGAGTTGAGAGGGAAGCCTTTGCGGATGGTATCGATGACGGCGTCGCGTTTTTTATCGTTGTAGACGAATTCACGCTGGTATTGGGGGCGGATGTTGAGTTTACCGCCATAGCCGAGGATGCCTTCTTCGGCGTTATCGATGTAACCTTCGGCGACCTGGCGAACGGTGATTTGATGTAAGTCGACCTTCATGGTGTGGCCTCTTTGCGTTTGATTAAGATTCTGGCGTATAAAGCTTTATATTTGTTCTTTATTTTAATAACGCTTGTTGCATTAAGATCATTATATCTGGGGGTATCGTCAATCGTATATTTTTTGGTCCTTAACCCCGAAGTGTTTTGGCGGTCTGTAATCCCCAAGATTTCAAATTGGTCGGGGTTATATTTATCGAGGAAGGTGATGGGCACCCCCATGATGCCGGGGTAATCGTAGGGGATTTCGGCGACGCGATCGACGTTGATGGCGTTATAGTTGTCATAATGGGGGTAGGCTTGAGGGGAATATTGTTTGTAGAGGGTGAGGGTTTCGTGGCGTTTGGCGAGGTCAAGGTTGGTGAACCAGCCAACATTTCGAAACTTTACCAAGCCAGTATCAGGGTTATAAACACCATTTGCCCAGTCTTTTGAATAAGCCTCAGGAATTTTAAAAAAAGCATTACCATTTCTAAATTCGTTTCCGAGCCACAACTTATTTGTTTTTATAAGTTTGAAAATCTCTTTGTAAGTGATGGCGTTTTTACTTCCAATGATAAGGAATTTTTTATCATATTCAACCAGCTGGGCGACGTATTCGCGGAAGAGGGAAAAGGGCGGGTTGGTGACGACGATATCGGCACTTTTGAGTAGATCAATGGCTTCTTGTGAGCGGAAATCCCCATTGCCATCGAGCAGCGAGAGGGTGTTGTTTTTGTTTTTGATGAGGTATTCAACATCTGCCAGGTCGATGGCGCCATCCTGGTTTTCGTCGCGGACTTCGTTGATAATAATTTTGCAGGCAGGTTTATCGCCCCCGCCGCGAAGCTGGAGGTTTTTTACATCGAACAAAGAGAGCTGGGTGCCGATGACGGGGGAATCGGTGTAGCTGATGGCGATAAGTTGTTTTAACCCGAGGTGGTTAAAGTTCATGGCGAAGTATTTGAAGAAGTTAGATTCGTAGGGGTCGTCACAGTTGCAGAACACGGTTTTGCCGCGAAAGTGGTCTTTATAATGACGGAGTTCAGCTTCGATATCAGGCAGCTGGGTATAGAATTCGTCTTTTTTATTCTTTTTAGCCTTGTCGAGAAAGGTATTTGCCATGAGGGGTACCCCTGATAGGTGATGAGATTAAAATAATTATAGCACGGGATGGGGAAGGGGATGGGCTATGATTCAGTGTTTATTCGTGCGCACCCTACATGATTGCTTTGCCCAATGGGTCCCGCAACTCAACACGAAGCGAAAGGTTCAATAAATTTAACTCAGGACAATTATAGAATAACGAATAATAATTAAAGCAAATAATTGTTAAAATAAAAAAAACTGGCCTTGAGTTAGCACCGCTAATCCCTCACCAGTTTGGGGTCCCGTCCACCGTGCGCGACATCGGCATCGATCAAAGCCAGTGGGGGGCGTCTTCCCACCTCAGAACCTGTATATAGTGTACTTGCTTTATGACGATCTGTCAAGTTGAATAATAAACTGTTAAATAAAAAACTGGCCTTGAGTCAGCACCCGCTGATCCCTCACCAGTTTGGGGTCCCGTCCACCGTGCGCCACATCGGCATCTGCTACAAGGCTGTGGGGGGCGTCTTCCCACCTCAGAACCTGTATTTAGTTTACGTGCTTTTTGACGATCCGTCAAGGTAAATAATAAACGGTTAAAATAAATAACCGACTGGTAGAACTGCCAACCTCCACATTTCTTTTGCCCGCAAGGGGGTGTAGACGGCAGAATCTCTACTTCAGACGGTTATTATGCTCGGATTATATAACCAAATAAGACAAAAGGTAGGCTGAGTTGTGCCCTGCTCAGAGGGTGCAACACATTTTAAATGACAAATAAATCTATTAAAGATAAATGTAAATATATTTCTTATTGTTTTCAATAAGAAGCCAGAAACCTCCTCTCTCGAGGGGAGAGGAATGAGGTGAGGAGTGGTTTTCTCACGCTACGACTGCCCTCGAGATTGCTTTGCGATGACGTTCGGAGGATTGCCCGAAGGGGGCTGCGCACTGAATTGTGAATAGTTCAATAAATTAAGCTGATGGTGCGCACGACAAACCATGAAAATCAGAAAAGTTTGCAAATTCGTGCGCACCCTACGAGATTGCTTCGTCGCAAAGGGTCCTCGCAATGACAACCTTTTTCTGTCATTGCGAATGGAGCGAAGCGTAATGAAGCAATCTCATATTTTGTCTCTTGCCTATCTTTCTATAGCAACTGATACCCCCTTCTGCCCTACGAGATTGCTTCGCCCAAAGGGTCCGAATACTTCCTCTCCCTGGGAGAGGATTGAGGTGAGGGGTGATTTCACACCCTCACCCGGTTTTTCTTCTCAAGTTAATATCCCGTAATTTTTGTTTTAAGATCAATTCAACAAGAGAAACACCTATTACACCCCACCGAGGTATAATACTATTTGAATATTCCCCAAATTTTTGGAGTTACTTGAAAATAAATGAAAACTTTTCGCGTTGCATTATTAGCGAACTTAAAGAACAATGCACCCTACTGGGAGGGCATGCCCACAGATCAATGGGATGATCTCGATAGCGAAACCACAATCCAGGCAATTGTTGACGCCCTGCGTTCGGGTGGGCACACCTGCGAGTTTCTGGAAGGTGACAATACCATCGTAGATACTATTCGAAAGTACAAACCTGATATCTGTTTTAACATCTGCGAAGGACACTTCGGCGATGCCCGCGAGGCTCAAATCCCAGCGATCTTAGAAAAATTAGATATCCCCTACACTGGGTCTAAAATCCTTAGCCTGGCCTTAGCCCTGGATAAACCAATGACCAAACGTGTCCTCGCCTATCACGACCTCCCCACCCCAGAATTTCAAACCTTCGAAAGAATTGATGAACCCTTAGACCCTAAATTAACTTTTCCGCTATTTGTTAAGCCAAGCAGCGAGGGTACCGGCATGGGCGTAACGGGAAGATCGATCGTTAATTCAGAAAGCGAACTGCGAGAACAGGTACAGATAATTATTGAACGCTATCATGAATCTGCCTTGGTTGAAACTTATATTGAAGGTCGTGAGGTAACCGTGGGGATGATTGGAAACCTGGTGGGTCCGGTAGCAAGACGTTTACCTCGCGATGAAAATCTGCCGCGCATCCAGGCAGGCTTGCATTTTTTGCCCCCTATGGAAGTTGACCTTTCCCCGTTTGCAAATACAGAAATTGTCTACGCCAACCGGTTAAAAGTAGCCCTGGCAGACCAGCTAAACTACCTCTGCCCAGCGCCAGTAGATGACGATCTGGTTGATGAACTCAATTGGTTGAGCGCAGCTGTTTTTCGGGTGACAGGCACATTGGATGTTGCCCGGGTAGATTTTCGCTTAAATGCAAAAGAAAATTGGAAACCCTATATCTTAGAGATTAACCCCTTACCAGGGCTCTCCCCCAGGATTTCGGATTTGGTGATCGAAGCTGAAGCTGATGGGATTAGCCACACGGCGTTGGTTAACAAAATTCTCGAAACTGCTTTACGACGTTATCGAATGATACGACCTTAATAAGGCGAATCAGGCCCCGCCCAGCCAAAAATTGTGAAATCTGTTTTTCCATTTTTATCGAAAATAACGCCTTCTTCATCCAGTAAAACGCGTTGAAGGGCATTCCCGATCCCATCGCCGTGGACGCTAATCTTCCCCTGGGCGTTGATCACACGCTGCCAGGGGATATCCGGACCGTCGACTCTTTTACGAGCAGCCAGTGCGTAGCCAACCATGCGAGCAGTACAACCTCCTACAAGCTCAGCGATTCGGCCGTATGTTGTCACCTTGCCATAAGGAATACGTGAAACCATGGCATAAATTCGTTGATACAAGGGTTCCATTTTCATTTTATTTAAATGATATCCAACACAATCAGGTGGTTACTAATATTAAAGGAAATCACGTAAATCTGAGCTGCGACTCGGGTGGCGTAGCTTGCGAAGAGCTCGTGACTCGATTTGGCGAACTCGTTCACGCGTGATATTAAAGAATCTGCTAACCTCTTCAAGCGTATGCTCATGACCATCAATTAACCCAAAACGAAGCTCCAACACCTGCTTTTCACGTTCATTTAAAAATGATAAAGACCTTTGAACGTGCTCTCGCATGATCTCTTTTGCAGCTGCATCTATAGGGGCAGCTGCTTCTGTATCCTCAATAAAATCGCCCAGGGTACCATTTTCTTCATCTTTAAGTGGCCTTTCCAAAGAAACAGGCTCTTCGGTAACTTTTAAAAGGTTACTAATTTTATTTGTAGCATCTTCCCAGGCAATAGCATAAACGGGGTCGATCGGTTTGTTTTCTTTTTGCGCATGATGAATCGCTTTGGAAGAATTTTCATCGAGATATTCAGATTCAAGGGCGATTTCTTCTAAAGATGGAGGGCGGCCGAGTTTTTGCGTTAAGTCCCATTGTAGGCGCAATATACGCGATAACGACTCATAAATATGCACCGGGATACGGATCGTACGCGCACTTTCAGCGATATAACGGCTAATAGACTGCCTGATCCACCATGTAGCATAAGTACTAAACCTGAACCCAAGCGTGGGGTTAAACTTTTCAACAGCTCTGATCAATCCCAGGTTACCTTCTTGAATTATATCTAAAAAAGAGCTACCACGATTTAGGTAGCGTTTGGCAACGCTAACAACAAGGCGGAGATTCGCCTGAATTAATAGTTGGCTGGCTTCGCCGTTTTGTAACTCAATGTTTAAAAAGTTCTCTTTAAGGGTTGTTTCATCGGGTAAATTAGTTTTAAAAAAGAACAGATCTGGCAATTCACGCTTTTTAGCAAAGCAATTTTGTAATGCCTTCGAAAGGCTCTCAGGCAATAAATAAAAGCAAAGGTAGAGCTTGTAAATCGTGTTCACAGTTTCTGCTTGTTTATTTTCTTGCTTCCAAAAATTTTTTTCAAAATAATTACGAAGGTAAGAAGGTTCTTCCATTTTCCCTGGTTGCCGAAGTTGGTATGCTTCCGTTAATATCTGTTGGTACACTGGCATACCAACTCGGGGTTCGCCAAACTCCTCAACAAGCAACTGGTTTGTTGAAATCAATTCATCAATAACAATCAGCATCAGCGCAGTCTGCTCATCCGTTTTAGAAACAGAGATTTGTGACATCAACTCCACGATAAAATCTTGTGCTTTCATTCGGCTTGAAAGCCAAAATTCCTCATTGGCACTTAAAAGATTAATCTGCCCGATTTCGCTCATATATTGCTGGATCGGGTCGTCAGTACCATGCGGTGAAGCTGGTCTTTCGTGAGCAGAGGAAGAAGATTTTACCGCGGGGTCTTTCACGTTATGCTCGTTAGATGATTTTTGTTTTTCATCATTATCGTGTAATGCGCTCATTTATCAAATAAAATTTTCATCAAAAATTAACCGCTTAAAAAGCTAATTATTTAATGTTTAGTGTTTAAAGGTCCTGTTCACTTGTGAAGACTGCAAAGCTCGGTCAATCCGTGCTCGCGCCTGCAAGTATTCTAACGTGGTTGCTTCAATGTCAATCAGGGTTTCCTGGCTCTCTTCATGATCAACAGATTGAAGAAAAATCAGTTGATCCAATCCTTCGTCGATGCGGTATCGTCGTAGACGAATAAACATGTGTAAAATCGATTCCAAAACAGGGTCATTGGGATTTTGGCGCCAATCTGGGTAAGGTTCGGCTTCGGTGTCCTCGTTTATATTTTCTAATAAATCCTCGGGCAAATGCTCATAAATATAGTGGGTTGGTTTAAGAACCTCTTGTTCTAAAGCCTCCCTGATCACATCAAACACCTGGCGATGATCAGTATGTAAAAAATCACCTGAATGCATGCACGCCAATTCGTATCCCCGAAACGCTCGGTCAATATAAAAAAGTAAGGTTGGTTCAGTAAGAAGCGCTTTTACACACACTTCTTCAAGCTGACGATGGGAGTGCGGCACAAAGGTTGTCGTCGGCCGTTGCGCGTCCATTTGTGGCACATGCCGTCTTCGTGGGCGGTAAATTTGCCCGGCAGCGCGTCTAATAAGGGCTCGTTCATCAACCTTTAACAGGCGAGCCAGTTGTTGTCGATATGCTTCACGTTCTACGCTACCTGGAACATCCTCAATCAAGGGTAAAACTTGTTCTGCAATTTCTTCCTTGGCTTTAGGGTCATCAACATCTTCTTGGGCAACCAAGGTTTCCATAACATGCGTCACAACAGGCTTCGCATCGCTGATAAGTTCTGCCCACCGCTCGGGGTTATCTAAAACGATTTCATCGGGGTCTAAATTATCTGGTAGGGTTGTAACACGGATATCTGCCTTAAGGCGGCTTTCAACCTGCATCAAACCACGTACGTCAAATACAAACTCACCCTCACGCTCCATCGTCTGACGCGCCGTTTGCAAACCGCGCAAAGTAGCCTGTTGCCCTGCTGCATCTGGATCTAACGCCAAGACAATTCGACGAGAATAGCGTTTGATTAATCGAAATTGATCTTCAGTAAGCGCAGTGCCCATAGCAGATACACAATTTTTAAAACCTGCCTGGTAGGGCCCGATAACATCTAAATAACCTTCTACAAGGACGACTTGGTCTTGAAGTCGTATTTCACGGCGTGCCATGTCCAATCCATATAAAAGATGGCCCTTGTCAAATACTGGTGTTTTAGGTGAATTTAAATATTTTGGATTATCATCCGGACGTAAAACCCGCCCTCCAAACCCCGCCATTCGTCCCTCATGATCGCGAATCGGTATCACCAATCGATGCCTGAAGCGATCATACACACCGCCACCATCTCGTTCAGTTACCAAACCAGCGTTGATGAGGTCATTCTGAGAGATCTGTCGAGAAACCATATAGTTAGTCAACGCATCCCAGGAGTCAGGCGCGTAGCCAAGAGTAAAGGTGTTGATGGTCTCATCCGTCAGGTTGCGGCTGTAAAGGTACTCCAGGGCTATTTTCCCTGCTGCCGTATGACGCAGTTGATGTTGAAAAAACGTCACTGCCATGCTAAGGACTTCCCGTAGGTTTTCATTTTCTTCAGCTTGTTCCTGCTGCTCTGGCGTAAATTCTTGTAAGGTAACCCCTGCGCGTTCTGCCAGGTACCGTAAAGCTTCGCTAAAATCCCAGCCTTCGCGCTTCATCACAAAGCCAAAAATATCGCCGCCTTCATTGCACTGCCCAAAGCAGCGCCAAGATTGTGAATCAGGAAACACCGCGAAAGCTGGCGTTTTCGTATTCGGGTGGAAAGGGCAAAACCCGGTGTAGTTTTTTCCCGAATGGCGCAAGTTAACCGTCTCAGAAACAATATCTACAATATCCAAACGAGATTTAATTTCATCAATTACAGACATAAGCAGGCGTTACCTATCTACCAGGTATTTATCATTAATAAATCATCCTTACTTCTTTAAATTATACGAGATAAACCAAAAAACTTGAGAACTTTACCATAACTAAAATTATTTAACCGTGATCTGCCTTAATTATTTTTATTTCTTTCAAGTCGATGGTTGACTTAATTATTTATTTAAGTAAAATCCTTATTGATAATCATTATCAATAAGAGAATATGATAAATTTACAGGAAAATCTACACCAAAAAGGGCTCCGGATGACTTCACAGCGTAAGCTGGTTATGTCTGTTCTAAAACAATCCGCCACCCCGCTTTCAGCACAATCCATTCATCAAAGGGTTTTAGATCAAAATAAAGAAATTGGTTTGGCGTCTGTTTATCGTACCCTTACCCTATTAACCGATTTAGGCCTTATTCGCCGGGTACACGATCACGAAGACTGCCAGGGTTATGTATTAGCCTCTCCTGGCCATCATCACCACCTGGTATGTCGACTGTGTGGGAGAGCCGTGGAATTTAGCGGCGCTGATGATCTATCTAAATTTATCAACCTTATTGAAGAAAATACTGGCTTTACAATCGAAGAACATCTCTTACAGTTCTACGGTGTTTGCCCTGAGTGCCAGAAAAGAAATAATTAATATGAAGAAAAGTCAGTTACATTACCCGCGAAGAGGCTTTAGGTTTTTCATCTTGGTATTAATTTTAACCTTGTCAGCTTGCCAGCCAGCAGCACCTGCTAACCACCATCTCGATCGATTGGCTGTAACCGTTAGCCTCTTGCCGCAGGCATATTTTGTGGAACGCATTGGCGGGGAGGCGGTATCCATCAATGTGATGGTTGGCCCGGGGGAAGAACCACATACCTACGAGCCCAAACCCGAGCAAATGAAGGGGTTGAGTGCATCGCAGCTCTTTTTCACGATTGGTACCGAATACGAAGGGGCTTGGCTGCCCCGGTTTAAAGATGTAAACCCGCAAATTGTATTTGTTGACAGCGCTGAGGGGGTTGAAAGAATTCCGCTTTCTGCACCTCATCAGCATGATGATGCACCTGTAAACCAAAATATTCATTCCGAAGAAGATTTATACGATCCACACGTTTGGCTCTCAACCGACAACGGGTTAATTATCGCTAACAACATTCTCAAAGCTCTAATCGAACATGACCCTGAGCATGCTCAGGAATTTCAGGCTAACTACATCGCCCTGGTAAACGATATTGACACATTAGACCAGCAGATAAAAGCCACCCTGAAAGATTTAAAACACCGTACTTTTATGGTGTTTCACCCTGCCTGGGGCTATTTTGCAGAACAATACGGGCTTATCCAGGTTCCGGTTGAAGTAGGTGGCCAGGAGCCCAGCCCCACCGACATGGTCAACCTCGTGAATATCGCACGCGAAGAACAAATTGGGGTGATCTTCATCCAACCCACTTTCAGCTCTGCTAATGCCTCTGCCATTGCAAAAGAGATTGGCGCAGAAGTGGCAATTGTGGATCCCTTAGCTCGGGATTGGCTTCAAAACTTGAAGGTCGTCGCTGAGGCATTTGCTGAAGCTGCCAACCAATAGCAATGACCGGATTAATAATACATAAGGACAGAACCATGAAGACCGAAATGATTAGCCGACAACCCCTGGTTGAGATAGAAAACTTATACGCAGGGTACAACAACGAAATCATTTTAGATGGGATTAATTTATCAATCAAACAAGATGATTTTATTGGTCTGATTGGACCTAATGGCGGTGGCAAAACAACATTATTAAAAGTCATTATTGGATTAATCAAACCTTCAAGTGGTGTGGTGCGAGTGATGGGCGAATCTCCAGAAAAAGGGCGCTCGCAGATTGGTTACGTACCGCAATTTGCCGAATATGATGCTGCTTTTCCAATTACTGTTCGCGACGTAGTCAGAATGGGGCGGCTTACCCCGAAACGGATTTTTAAACCCTTCACGAAGGAAGATGATGAGATCGTGGAAGATAAACTTGAGCGGGTTGGTGTACATCAATATCAAGATCGAGCCTTACGCGAACTTTCAGGAGGTCAACGTCAACGGGTTTATATCGCCCGGGCTTTGGCGACAGAGCCAAAATTATTGGTATTGGACGAACCTACCGTAAGCGTTGACCAGGAAGCGCGCACACAAATTTATGAGCTGCTTTATCAACTCAACCAACAGGGTGTAACTATATTTTTAGTTACCCACGATTTAAACGTGGTCTCAAGCTATGTAAAAACCATCGGTTGTATGAATAGAAAATTACATTATCATGGTGAAAAAGAAATTTCAGAAGAAATGATCAGCTCCACATATGGATGCCCAGTTGATTTAATCGCCCACGGTTTGCCACATCGCGTTTTCCCGGAACACATCGGAGATAGATAACAATGGAATTACTAAGTTACGGGTTTATGCGTAATGCGTTAATGGCTGGTGTTTTGGTCAGCCTTGCTGCTGGCGTCATTGGTACGCTGGTTGTTCTCAAACGGATGGTATTTATTACTGGCGGGGTGGCACATACCGCGTACGGTGGCGTTGGGTTAGCTTTTTTCCTGGGGATTAATCCGATCTTTGGGGCAGTTGCGTTTAGTTTGATTGCATCCTTTTTGATGGGGTATGTACAACGGCAAACACGACAGCGTCAAGACACCTTAATTGGTGTAATGTGGGCGATTGGAATGGCTATTGGCATTATTTTTACAGACCTGACCCCAGGCTACAAGGCCGACCTAATGAGTTATTTATTTGGCAGCATCCTGGCAGTAACCCACACTGATTTATGGATGATGTTAATTGTAAACATAATTGTGATCAGCCTGGTCGCCTTGTTTTACAAAGAGTTGCAAGCAACTGCCTTTGATGAATCCTTTGCCAGGGTGCGTAATTTGCCAGTCGATTTTCTTTACCTGATGTTGATTGCAATGATCGGCCTGGCTGTTGTGATGTTAATGCGCGTAGTTGGGCTGATTATGATCATTGCCCTGTTGACTGTCCCTTCCGCGATCGGCGCTTTATTTCTGAAAAATATGAAACAAATCATGTTGCTGGCAACTGGGTTGAGCCTGGTCT
The DNA here is from genome assembly GCA_964411385.1 of uncultured Candidatus Brevefilum sp. Taxonomy (GTDB): domain Bacteria; phylum Chloroflexota; class Anaerolineae; order Anaerolineales; family Anaerolineaceae; genus Brevifilum. The sequence goes on from CAYPKT010000002.1 coordinate 94,359, forward strand.
TCACCCTTGGTGGTTTATTACTTTCGTTTTATTTAAATCTAACCTCGGGGGCGACAATTATTCTAATTTCTGGCATTGCATACTTGGTTGCTTTGGTTATCCATAAATATTGTTCAACCTGCCCGGCATAGAAATTTTTTATTTAACCTTGACAAAAATAGTAGTTTCAAAGAAAATTATAATAAAGTAAGAATAATAAGGCTTTCCGCCAAATTTTCACACTACAACTTGTTTATACTTTTCTAAAAAGATTACAGCCCTTTGTTCGCTGTTGTAAGGCAAATAATTTCCCTTAATAATTGGTTGATTTTAAACCAAGCAGCCATTGTTTGTCGATCTAAAAATAATATATGAGGTTACCCTATGAATATCGGAATCTATTCCGTTAGTTCACAGTCTGGTGGGGCATTCCTGGTTGATATGATCAAGCAAAATCGTGCTGTGTATGGATATGCAAGAACATCGCCACATGGTAAAGAGTTTATCGCGAAGGTTAATCAAAAGGGTGGGGTTGACCTGATTCGACCAAAAGAAAATCGAAACCTTGAGGAATCTGGTTTTATCCCGTTGGGTCACAGCCAGGTAGGGCATAACTTAAAAACCTTGGTTGACCATTCTGATTTAATTGTCATTTGTCATCCTTCTCAATACTTATTAGAAACAATTCAGCGGCTTAAGAAGGCAGGAATTGCAAAAAAAAGGGTCCCAATTGTCCTTTCACCGCCCAGAACTTTTGCAGTCCCTTATTTGTGGGATGAATTAGGCGCAGGTTACCCCTTTGTCAGTTTTGCCACCTGCCCTTATTCCTGTAAAGTACCAAACCCGGGAACTGTACTTATAAAGCGCAGAAAACGAAATTGGATCGCTTCTCTGGAAGGTGCCTTTACTGAGATCCAAGTTCAAATGTTGGAAGACCTATTTCCCCAAGCCATATTTAATGGTGTTCCTGCAACAACCTCAATTGGAAATATCGGTGCAGTTCTACACCCCACACCGTATTTGATGAATTACAAAGCGATTAAGCAATTTGCACTTGAGGGTAAGGTGTATAACTTTTATATGGAAGGTATTGCTGCCAATACCAATGTTGCACATGCATTAGAGAAAATTGACCAGGTTCGCCTGAAGATTGCAAAAGAGCTCGGTTTACAAGTATTCGGGTTGAAAGAAGACCCACAAGAAGAAGAATGGGAAACACTCATCAACAAATTAAGAGCAAAAGAAGCAAAACATGAAGATGACCTTGCGGATTTAAGGTTGGTAAGGCATGATCACCTGGTTGAAATTTGTCATGCCATCACTTCTGTGCAGCATTGGCTGGATTACACCTATGGTGTATCCAGAGTCAAAGGCGAAAGTTTGCAAAGTGCCATTGCAAGAACCCCAACTTACCAAAAAAACTCTGTTCCGCAAAGTCGTTATGTCAACGAGGATGTTCCTACCGGGATTGTTCCACTTCTTAATATTGCCAACAGGCTTGGTATTGACAGCACTCCTTTGAAGAAGTCTTTAGCGCTTTACCATCAACATTTTACGACTTACAAAAATAACGATTGGCGTGATCTTGAACGTTTTTCTACAGGTTTTATTGTCGATTACCTTGTAGGAAAATTCTCAAACTTGAGCTAAAACCAAACACCTAAGCCTAAATTTTAACTGAAAAGAATTAACAATGCAAAACAAACTGGTTGGATTAACACTCGGGGCTGACCCACATACTGCAGGGATCTACAGAGCGGGAAAAATTGCCACCTTGGCTGGGATTAACTGCCTAATTATCCCTCCTGCTGCATCAGATGATTTAAAAATCGAGATTCTTAAAAATGAGAACCCTAAATTCGTAGGCATAAGTTACCGCTTGAGCAAAGAAATTGCGATAATTGAATTAAGAAAATTTATCAATAAACTTGAAAACGCTGGTTTACTTGAGAACCAGCGCAGAAAAATTGGCTTTGCAGCCTTGCCTGAAACTTTACTGGCAGTCCAAAACACAGATATTTTTAAGCACTATCCGATCACCTTGATCGGTTTACAACCTTCTCTTAAAGATAAGGTTCTGTGCGTCTTAGATTTTCTCGATATCTACAGTCATGAAAAACGAAACCAAATCATAAGGGTTATTATCAACCAATCTGAACCCAAAAACTTTAAAGAGTTAGATCAAATTGCCGCTCGGGTGATGGATACCTATTCAACCTCATTCGAAGGTCCGCTGCCAACACCCACCACCGCTTCACAAAATTCACTAACCAGGCGTATGAAAGAATCTCCAATCCCTCTGATTAGAACGCATTTTGGTGTGCCCGGTGAAACGATTATGCCCACTATTGAGGGGATAAAGCAGCTCGCCCTTCAGGGTGTTGTTGATGAGATTTCTTTAGGCTCTTCAGATCTTTCACAGCGTTACTTTGGAGATCCCCATGCTTTTAAAGAGCATAAGAACGATGGCGGCGTCCCTTATCAAACACGCGATGACCTGGTTGCGCTTTACCAGGCAACCCGACGCGGGAACTTTCCAGCGATCAAACCTTATGCACATGTCGTCAACCTGGTGGAATTTATCGATACTTGCCTTGATGTGGGGATGTTAACCGGTGCTCATCAGGCCATCCCCTTATTTTGGTTTTGTGAATTGGATGGGCGCGGCCCCCTTTCTGTGCAAGATGCGCTTGTGGAACATATCGAAGCGGTTCGCTATCTTGCTGCCAAAAATATCCCTGTTGAGATGAATGACCCCAACCAATGGGCGTCGCGGTATATTCACGACGCTCTATTCGTGGTGGATTATGCATTAATTGCCGCGGTTATGTTTAATGCCGGTGTGAAAGAGATTATCTTACAGTGTCAATTTAATAAACCAGTAGAAACCGGTGATTTTGCCGACCTGGCAAAAATGTCCGCGGCTCGTGAGATGGTTGAACATATCAGACCACATCGACACCCTGCCAGGGTATTCCTCGAGACACGTTCTGGGATTGAACATTTTAGCGTTGATTTACCAACTGCCAAATATCAACTTGCCCGATCAACCCTGTTACAAATGATGATGGCGCCCAACATGATTCATCTTGTCAGCTATTGTGAGGCGAATTATGCGGCTACACCTGAGGATATTATCGAAAGCTCACAAATCATCAGGCGAGCGATCCATTTATATTCTGAAAACAAACTTGATTTACAAAAATATTTAGAACATCCCATTGTGCTTTCACGGAAAAACCACCTGATAGATGAGGCGAAATTTGTTTTAGGTTTTATTTTAAACAATCTTCCTGAAAATTTTGCTGGCAAGACTAATCAACATTTATGTCGTCGCCTTTCCGACCCTGATGTTCTCTTTAATTCCTTAGCGAAAAGGATCATGACAGCGCCTGGAATCACTCATCCCCAATTTGCTAATCCCAGCTTGTTAACAAAACCAAACCGATATGGGTTTATCGATTGTTATAGAAATTGGGCGGATGTTAACCCAATTCATGAGGCAGAACGTTTATCTTCGCAAAATATATAACCACGAATAAAAGAGATACGTTAATTTCAACCCATCAGATTCGTGCTTTGATTTATCATTGCGTCATATAAATTGGATAATTCCTATAAAAATTGCGTAAAAGCGGGGGGGTCAACATTCTCGTCCACGCCACACACGCTGCCCCCGGTCATGACAGAAGAGAGGCATATGGCAAAGATAAGCAAAACGGCGCAATCTATTATCGCCCAAACAAAGACGACCTGTGTGCCAAAATGATTAAGTATTTAAAGGTTGCTTCTGTCATTTCAAGCGACCACCCCAAAGACAAATAAGCTCCTTTATCCTCATCATAATGAAAAATCGCAACTTGTGCTCATTCTTTATCAGTAAAGATTAGAATTTAATCTTTTTTGATATCAATAATCACAATCCCTTTTTATTTTGTTAATAGCATTTAATCAAACCTTGGGTGTATTCTAAACATCCACTTTTCAGGGTCTTTTAGAGGGTGAAAACCACCATAATTTGCATATAATGCGTGGGCGTCGTCAGTGATCAAAGATAGCCGCCTTATCCCTTGTTGATCAGAATACTTAACGATTGCTTCGACCATCCATTTTCCCAATCCCTGCCCACGCATACTTTCATCAACAAAAACATCAGCGACCCAGGCAAAAGTGCATTGGTCGGTTACCAACCTGGCAAAGGCTACTTGAAGCCCAAAATGGTAGATACCCACACAAGTAGAATTTTTGATGGAAGTTTCAATCACGGAACGTGAGCGCCAGGTTCCCCAGTGCGTCCGATTGACAATAAAATCCTCAATCAAATCAACTTGCAGGCGTTCTTTATCAAAGCTAAGCAGAAATTCTCCACGCATCTCTTCAAAGCTGTCACAGGGATATTGAAATTGTTTTTCAAGATCAAAATCTGTGGGCAAGGGTGAAATAATATCTTCAACACGTTTGCCATCCTGGTAACGAAAGTGATAACGGCGTGGAGGATTATCATCCAATATATCTGGCAGAAATACAGGGATATTGTCAACCACATCCGGTGACGACATCACCCAATTTTTAGATTTCCACGCTAATTCGCCTTCATGGTTGAAAAAGTGATGCTTATGGTCAACCTGTGCTGTAAAGATCACCAACCCTCCCTCTGATATTTCATAACCTTCCCAGGTGAGGACGCCCCTAAATATTGGGGCTTCAACTTTATAACCCGTTTCTTCAAACACTTCACGAATAATGGCTTGGCGAGCTGTCTCATTATTTTCGATATGCCCGCCTACCCCATTCCATAAACCCTGATTAGGGGGGAAGTGGCGATGCAGCATCAAAATTTGATCTTCATATAAGAGAAAACACAATGTATAAGCAGGGATTATCATCCGTTCTCCAAGTGTTGTGATAGGTGTTATCTTTCCAGTTTTATCTTTCTAAGTGTTACATCCTTAGGCGTAGGTTTATACTAATTATCTTTATCGCTTTGTTCATGACCTCGCTTGGCTGCCTCAAGCAATGCCTCTCCAAATTGTTGGGCTTGGCTTGGGGTGATATAGATATGCGTCTCACCAGACCGCATTAACCGCTCTTTAGGTGGGCAGCGTTCCACAATCGTGAGGCAGATATTATCTTCAAGGTCTGAGTCTTCGCAATCAAAAAAAACATCTACTTGCAAAGTATTGTCTAATAAGTGAATAGACATCGTTCAGCTCCTGTAAGTATAAAGAAGTGTTAATTTTTAAATCATATCATTAATTTAATGAAAACCATATATATTTTGTAAATATTTCCCCGCATTTCGTGCTGGCCCAAATAAAAACACTAAATCAGCAAGAGAATAAGCAGGTTTTGATAACTTGATAGTTTCTGATAGTCCTTTTTCGGTAAACTCATGATTACAAAATTAAACGACCTATCAATTTGGGTTGATTTGTTTAATTTTTAGGAGTAATCATTATGGAAGTACCACGACATTGGAGATTAAGAAAACAACGCTATGGCCTGGTGGGCGAAGTTTGCCCGCACTGTGATGCGAAAATCTTCCCACCGCGGGATGTATGCCCCGAATGCAATGGTGAAGCTAAAACACCTTACGTATTTAGCGGCAAGGGTGAAGTCTATTCCTTTACCAAAATGGTAAATGCCCCCGCAGGTTTTGAAGCACAAGCGCCTTATACAGTCGCCCTAGTTAAACTCGAAGAAGGGCCTATTGTTACCGCTCAACTAACCGACTTAGGCGATGATGAAGTAAAGATAGGGATGCCGGTTGAAATGGTCACCCGGAAGTTGCGTTCAGATGGCGATGACCGCGGGATATTGATTTATGGGTACAAGTTCCGTCCAGCCCTGGTTGGTTAACTGTTAGATGCTAACAACAACGCCCCTCAAATTTGAGGGGCGTTGTTTTATTTTCAGCATTGATAAATGGTTGTTTTTAATACCCGCTTGATGTTATTTATTTAATTTATTTTTTAATTCAAAAATACTAATGTCGTTTTCTCTTGCCAATTTAGCTAAATCTTCATATTCAGGTTTGCTTTTGGTCACCTCAAAGCCGCTTCCAGTTTTAACACGGACAGGTCCAAATTCAGTCTCAATTGTTTCAAAAGTGCGATTGAGCGTAAAACGCTTTAAGTGTCTGCTGCGCGCACCAAAGGTCGTGGTGTGTTTTAGCATGAGCTGTGCCATTTTTTTCTCATCTTCAATAGGGCATAAACACACCAGCATCTGACCAGGACGGCTCTTCTTCCCCTGGGTCGGGACCATATAAACATCGAGGGCACCGTTATCGACCAGTACATCCAGTGCGAAACCCAACTCTTCCCCGGTCATATCATCAAGGTTACACACAATTTCTGCTATTTCTTCATTTTGGTTGCCACTCTCGCCAAAAAAAGCACGCACAACATTTGCCACAGGGAAATCTTTCATCCCCATTCCATACCCAATAGCTTCGGTAATCATGGGTGGCATCTCGCCAAACTCATCAGCAAAGTGTTTTAATAGGGCTGCACCCGTAGGGGTGCATAATTCTCCCGCTATCTTTCCACCATAAATGGGCACGCCTCGTAAAATATAAGCCGTGGCAGGCGCAGGCACCGGCAGGATACCATGTGCGCACTTTACCTGTCCGCTGCCAACATGAATGGGGGAAACAACCACTCGTTGAGGTGCGAGCTCGTCCATCAGCAGGCTTACACCGACGATATCTGCCACTGCGTCCATCATGCCAACTTCGTGAAAATGAATGGCATCTACCGGAACGCCATGAGCTTCGCTTTCTGCTTCAGCGATTAGGCTATAAACACCAAGCACATCAGATTTTACCCTGCCAGAAACAGGCAACGCGTTGACGATTTCGCTAATTTCGCTCATCGCTGCATGATGATGATGAGCATTGTCGTGGGAATGGTCATGCGAGCCCTGGTGCGCATTGTTATGATGATGGCGCGTGTGTTCATGATTGTGATGATGTTCATGTTCATCGTAATGATGGCTATGATTGTGTTCATGATCATCATGATTGTGTATAGCGTTGTGAGCGTGATGAGCCTCGCCCACAGGCACATCGGAGCTTTCTTCTTCCAGGTCGCCCACGCGAACCCGAACTTGTGTCCCAGTAATGCCAGACTTAATTGCGACTTCTTTAGTAATAGTTACGCTGGGGATGCCCAACTTATTCATTCTTTCGATAAAACCCTCTGGGTCAGGGTGTAACTCAAGTAAGGCAGCCATCAGCATATCGCCAGCTGCACCCATATTACATTCGATATATAAGGTCTTCATTTAATACTCTCCATCTGGTTGATGCGGCTAGCCAGAAAGCCTGCCCCAAAACCGTTGTCGATATTCACCACAGAAACACCTGAAGCGCAAGAATTTAACATTGAAAGCAAGGCAGCTACCCCACCCAGGTTCGCACCATAACCCACACTGGTGGGCACAGCAATTACCGGGCAACCGACGAGCCCTCCAATAATACTGGGGAGCGCGCCCTCCATACCCGCCACGGCAATAATTACCCGCGCCGACATCAACACATCCAGGTGAGAAAGTAGGCGATGCAACCCAGCCACACCTACATCATACAGTCGAATAACTTGATTGCCTAATACCTCGGCTGTTAACGCCGCCTCTTCACAGACTTTTAAGTCGCTGGTGCCAGCACTGGCGATGACTATTGAACCAACCAGGGGTTTTTTCTTATTGCGATTAATAACGCCAAACTGGGGCAGCGGATGATATTCAAGGTCAAATTTTTGGCTCAATATTTTGGCGCTGTCAGTAGAAAGTCGACTAATGATGATGTCACTTGCGCCGTTTTCCAGCATTTTTGTGGCAATTCCTGAGATCTGCAAGGTTGTTTTCCCACTACCGAAAATCACCTCAGGTACACCCTGGCGAATCCCTCGATGATGGTCAACCATGGCATATCCCAGGTCTTCAAATGGCGCTGTCTTTAATCTCTCTAATGCAGCTTCAGGTGCCAGGTTACCCGCTTTTACCGACTTAAGCATTTCAAGCATTTCTTTCTGATTCATCTGAATTCTCCTTCGATATTCTACCGAGGCATTAAATCTAAAACCACTTCGCTAAACCAGGGTGAAAGTGCAGCTACCAGTTTAGCATGTTGCTGAGCAGCAAGCGGTATTTGTTGGGCAGGCAGCTGCAGCTTAGCAGCGTTACCCATCACTCGCACACGGAAATTAACAAAACCCATTTGTGTCAGTAAGTCTTCTGCTTGTTCTATCTTTTCCAATACACGCTCTTCAAGAGATGTGCCCGTAGGCACACGTGTTGCAAGGCAAGCATAATCGGGCTTATCCCAGGTAAAAAGCCCTGCTTGCTGAGAAAAAGCCCGAATCTCGTTTTTATTCAAACCTGCCTCACGTAGAGGAGAGCGCACTTCTAATTCGGTCAGGGCACGCATGCCAGGTCGATCGTCAGCATCATCGCTGGCATTGCTCCCATCCATTAAAATAGTGTAACCATCTGTTTTCGCCCGCTCGATAATGGTTGAAAAAATAAAACGTTTGCAGTGGTAGCAACGATCAGCCGAGTTTTCCCGAATAATGTCAGCAGCGAGGATGTTTATATCTATGATTGTTAAACCGACATTTACTTCACGCGTTATCCTGTGTGCATCATCCAGTTCAAATTGAGGTTGAAATTGAGATTTAACGTAATAAGCGTGAACGTCTACCCCACAGGTTTTTGCTGCGTATAACAAATAGCTAGAATCTACACCACCTGAAAAAGCCAATGCGATTTTTGGAATCTTTGTTAAGATATCTACCAATGTTGGTGGAATAGCATCAAGCTTGTTAACTGTACTCAAATAATATTCTCCAAAACCAGGTTTTCAAGATAAACAGAATCAGTTTACCACGAGCAGAGGTTATTAGCCTCAAGATTATCTTTCTTTTTCAATTTTTACCGGGATAAGAAAACCAGCTGCAAAAAGATTAAGCACAATCGCTGCTAAACAGGTCGCCCAAAAGCTAATTGCAAACAAACCTGGCGCAATCAAGCTCCCGAGCATGCGCCCCAGCGAAAAGCCGGCGAGAGTGGCTGCTAAGATCGTCGCTCGTGCTTCAGGTAAAACTTCACTCATTAAGGTAAGGCTAGCAATCATGAGGATTTCATAAGAAAAATAGAAAAGACCCAACCCTGTCATTGTCCACCCCAGGCTTTTACTCGTTAGGGGTAATAAAAGAGCCACAAGGCTGTTGATCCCTAAGAAAAACCAAATCATTTTACGTTTTCCAACCGCATCCAGGAAGACGCCGGTAAAAATTTCACCGCCCAATTCTGTGACGCCAATCACAATTGAGGCTATTGTGAGGGCGGCAAAATTAATTCCGAACAAATCCTCAATCCACAACCCAAAGATCAAGTTCACAGTTTCATTAGCGGTCGTTGAAAAGATACCTACTAACAAACCAGCCATTGCTGGCCAACTACGGGCTAAATATCCGAAGTTTTTCCAAAGGTTATTTTCACCAGATTTGCTGATCCGGTTGGCGGGTATGATCACGGTAAAGACAACAAAAAAGAGTCCACCGATGATACCTAAAAAAATAAAAGAAGATGTCCAATAATAGTTCTCAATTAAGTACCTAACAATGGGGATTCCGATAATAAAAGATAAAGCCCAATTCAATTCCAAAATGGCAATCACGCGGCCCCGTTTTTCATACGCGATACGATCTCCCAAGTATGCATTTACTGATGGGATAAACACACCATTTCCCAACACGACCAAACTTGTCCCGAGGATGAACGCCCAAAATGTTGGCCAAATACCCACCACGCCACTGCCCGCAGTAAACAAGCCCAAACCTAACAAGATGCCTGTTTTTCGATCATGCGTATCCGCAACAGTCGCCAAAAAGGGCCCAAAGACGCCCAGGAAAGAGCGGACAGATAATGCCACTGCCAGTGAAGCAGCCTCTACCCCCAAGCTGCGGGCAAACACCGGCAAAAATGGGTACACCATTCGGTAACTTGTGCTAATGGCGACTCGCGATAAAGTAAAAAAAACAATATCAATCTTGTTTCTGATGCTTGCTGTTGTCATATCCCAGATATTATACACTTACCCATTAAATAGCTGTACGTGAATTATAAATTACATTACATTAGGTGCTTATGGTGTAATTCTAAATTGTTTTCAAGGATGTATTTTCTTTTGTGTGTAGCGCCGAAATTTAAATCTCATGTTTTATACACTTTTTTGATTCTGCAAAGTGGTAAAATCAACTTTGCTCACAATAAGTAAAGTAATGCATAAAGTGAGCGGTTTATAAATATTTATTATCTTTATAGAGACTATGAGAAAACGCCTATTCAACTTTAAACGATCGATTTTATTGCTGTGCCTCTTATTCGTGACCCTAAGTTCTTGCACTAACCCATTTAAACCACCTAACGATGAAAATCATATTTGGGAAAACTCCCAACTGGAACAAAAAGGTGATGAACCTGTAGAAGACCCTTTGGCAAGCCCAGCCCCTACGCTCACAGAAACACCGGCAATAACGCCATTACGTTTATTTATTTCAAACGCTGTACCGAATGAAGCCATCGATCGCGATCAATTGGATGATATTGCCATCCGTGATGATCCAACAGCAGAGTTATGGTTTGGCCTTGAAAACAACGCTCCCGAAGGCGAAGTCCTCGGTACGTCAACCATAGTTTACGCACTAACTGCACCCTTCCCCACATTGACTGATGATATCTCGACTGATGCATTAAAAGCTTATTGGCTGGGAAATCCAGAAGGAGCTATGGAAACAATTCCTCAGATCTACGTTCCTAAATTGCTGGCGTCAGAGTTAGAAGAGAAATGGGGTAAACCCGATCCCATCCGCATTAGCTCTTACCAACAAACACCCGATACTGACCTTATATGGGAAACGCACAATTGGGCAATTATCCCATTCGATCAATTAAATTCAAGGCTAAAAGTCGTTAGTTTGGATGGGATCTCACCTTTATTTAGCGAGTTCGAAGAGGACGATTACTTATTAAGCGTAACCTTCTTGCTTAAATTAAATCAAAAAGCTGCCGATCGGGTTACTGATTCTGTAATCTCATCTGTGATCAATAGCATTACCCCCAGTAATCGCGACCCTGAAAAGATGACAACCCTGGTAATGACGGGCGTGACAGCCCTTGTTCGCGCAATTGCATATCGAATGGAATTATATGGCCCACTATATCCAGCTGAGAATATTCGAGACTGGCTAATCAATGCAGATCTAACGCATATCAGCAACGAGGTTTCTTTTTACGAAGATTGCCCATTCCCCGACCCTTCTTCACCGCGTTTACTATTTTGCAGCAACCCTCGTTACATCGAACTATTAGAATACGTTGGCGCGGATATTATCGAAGTAACCGGTAATCACAATAACGATGCAATGTACATGTACGGTGTTGACGCGGCAAACTATTCTTTTGATTTGTATGAAGAACGCGGGATGGGATATTTTGGCGGCGGCCGCAACCTGGCTGATGCCAAGTCTCCCCTTTTTATGACCCATAACGGTAACCAGTTTGCTTTTATCGGTTGTAATGCATTTGGACCAGATCACGCATGGGCAACAGAAGATCAACCAGGGTCTGCTCCCTGCGAAGATATGCAGTGGATGGCAAATGAAATTAGCCAGTTGAAACAGGATGGATATTTACCAATTGCCACCTTTCAATACTACGAAGATTACTATGATTGGGCAAACGCCTGGCATGTTCGCGATTTTGGTTTAATGGCAGAGGCCGGTGCGCTAATCGTCAATGGAAGCCAGGCACATCGCCCAAAGGGGATGGATTTTAAAGAAGACGCATTTATCCACTATGGGTTGGGTAATTTATTCTTTGACCAAAACTGGGTCATTGACATGTATGACAATGTGATTGTCCAAACCAGCTGGGAAATAATCCAGCGCCACACGTTTTACGACAACCAGCATTTAAGCGTTGAACTGCTCACCGCTAAATTAGAAAATTATTCCCAACCACGCCCGATGACTCAAGAAGAGCGAGAAGAATTTTTAACACAATTATTTGATGCCAGTGGTTGGGATTGGCGATAGTTCAGCCTGTTTTATGTATTTTAATGGGTTGGAGCAAGGTAAGCTATTTTTCTTTATTCCCTCGCCTCACAATGGCATCGGTCATGCTAACCACGCGTTTCATAATCCCCACGTCATGAACACGCACAATATCAGCTCCACGATCAATGCTCAACGCAATCGCAGCCGCCGTCCCCTCGACCCTTTCACCTGGTGGTAAATTCAGAGTATACCCAATAAAAGACTTGCGCGAAGGCCCAACCAATAGGGGGAAGCCCAAGGCTTTAATCTCATCTAAGCGGTCTAATAACTCGAGGTTCTGCGCCACCGTTTTACCAAATCCAATGCCAGGGTCGAGAATGATGTTTTCATCGGCGATTCCTCCCTGGCGTGCTAAGGCAACACTTTCCAGCAATTCATTTTTGATATCATTGATCAAGTCTTTGTAATCCACCCCAACATAACGCCCCCCCAGCCGTGCTTCAAGTTCAGCAGAACCGGGTTTAAGGCGATTATGCATTAATATCACCGGCACTCCTAAAGAGGCGATGGTTTCGCTCATTTTTGGATCTGCACGTAAACCCCAAACATCATTTACCCAACTGGCACCGACTGTAAGTGCATGGTGAGCTACCTTAGTTCGATAAGTATCTATCGAAATTATTGCCTCGGGAAAATGTTTATAAATCTCCTGGATAACCGGTAACACTCTTTCCACTTCTTCCTTTGCATCCACGGGTTGCGCCCCTGGTCGTGTGCTTTCTCCTCCGATATCGAGGATATCTGCACCCTCTTGCAGAAATAGTTTGGCTTGCTCTACAGCTGCTTTTATTGTGTCACTTCCACGAAAAATACCATCGCCCGAGAAGCTGTCGGGGGTAACGTTGATAACCCCCATAACGTAAGTACGATCGCCCCAGGGTAAAGGTTGCTTTGGTTTTGCAGATACCATATGCTTTTGATAGCCTCCTTCTACTGTTCGGTTGGCAACTGAAGCGGTGGTTGGGCTTCGGCTAACAGTTCTACCCGATCAATTGGTGCGCCCAGGCTGTATAGAAATATTTCAAAGTTAACTTGTTTGCCTTTTGCAAGTTGTTCGGGGCTAGCCCAGCGGCGGGTAGCCACAATGTGGCCGTTCTCGTCAAAGGCGGTAGCGTTTAGCCATAAGTAGCGTGTTTTGGTCTGACTCGTTACTAATGGGTTCATAGATAAAGACAATTGACCCGAAACCTTTGCAGTATATCCGTTTTCATCTATTTCCACATTTTCATTGCTGACCTCTACCGGCAAGTAACGCCCATCCTCAGGCATGACGGGTAAGAAAAAATCGACCTCGGCAGATATGGAAAAATCCGCCGGTAAAGGGGGATAAAAATATGCAACCAGGGGCAAGGCAGCCCCTGGCGGCAGCAAATTAAGAGGCATAATTGCAGGTTCTTCACGAGCTTCGTCAGTAGACATCAAAGAAACAACACCAGAAAGGTTCTCAACCGCTTTACCTTGATCGTTTTCAGCCAGGATAAAACACCACATACCGCCTAATGCATCGGGATAGCAATCTGGGTTGTGAAGAGAAGAAAACATCGGGGTCGCAGTCGGCGTCATGTCTTCAACCGTCGAGTCAGTGGGGTTAGGGTCAGGCGTAATAGGAATCAATAACGTTGTTCCCGGTCCCATCGCACGGGGGTTAACAGTAGGGTTGGCAGTCATAATCTGCGCAGGGCTGACGTTAAAACGCCACCCAATACTGTACATATCGTCATTTTCGTGTACTTCATATAATATCGGCGTTGGTGTAAGCGTGATGGTCGGTGAAGGCGTTGGGCTAAGATAATCCGTTGGCAGTGGGGTAATAGTTGTAGTAGACGAAGGATAAGGCCTTAACGTCCCATCCAGGGTAATGGTGGGCGTAACTGTGACCATAGGGGCAGATGTAGAACATGATGAAGCTAAGAACCCTGTTAAAAGCAAAATAGCCATTAAAGTCTTGCGCATATCGGAATTATACCCATATTGGATTGAGATTAAAAATAAGCCAGGCGCCCTACCCGCCAGTAAGCAGCCACCAAGTTAAGCCGCCAACAATAGTTATGAAAGCTAAAATCATTTGCAACGCACGGATAATTGCTGTCCTATTTTGTGGTGAACTGATATCGTCAAAACCATCTGGGCAACGGTTTACAACTTGTCCGGCTTCATCATTATTTATGCCTAAGATGAGCATGGAAAGGTCAGAATAATCATCCAAGGTCTCAACTTCTGGGGCGATGGCTTCCTCACCTAACGACTCAAGCTCTTTTGATAATTCATCCCCTGGCATAATCTCCTCGTTGAATACTGCGCCTGTATCAACCTCAATCATTGCCGGTGCGGCCATCGCAGCGTAATCACCTTCCCCCATACCAATCGCCTGTCTGCCCAGACCATTTTTAGCTGGGTTCCAAATTATCAACGGCACTGATTCTTCACCCTGAACAAAATAAACAGATTTCACCATCATTGCAGAATCTCTTTGAGAAGTGTACATAGGAAAATTAGTAGAAATAAAATCAACACTAAACAGAACCAGCAACATAATCGCAGCGAGCGACGTGGCTAACCGCGCGTAGGCTAAGAAGGGGTGTTTGGTCTTAACCCGCTCAGTTACCATATCCGGCGTGAGGGTGTACTGACGCGGCGCAGCCAGACGCGGCAACATACCTACCATGGCTTTGGTTTTACGCATTCTTTCCAACTCTGATTGCATTTCAGAATTGCGTTCCAACTCTGCTTCAAAAATCTGGCGTCGCCCCAGATTCATTTCATCATCCAGGTAGGCAGATAGCTTTTTAATTTCTTTAAATCGTAGCCTATCCTTACTCATTCCTTTTCCTCAAACTTATGACGGATGTTGTCGGGTAAAAGTTCCCAATAGCCTTGCAAGCAAGATTGAATACGCAAACGTGCCCGAGACAAGCGGCTTTTAACTGTTCCTACCGGTATCCCAGCAATTTTCGCGGCTTCCTGGTAGTCTAATTCTTCCACATCGACTAATACCAGCACAACTTTAAATTTATCGTCCAGCTGAGTGATGCAATTTTGAATAGCGTTTTGCAATTCTTGTTGTTCAACTTGTTCTTCAGGGGATGCGCTCTCATCCTCAATCCAGGCAGGGCTTTCAATAAGTTCTCCGTTTGGGGTAGTTGGCTCCAAAGAGGTAACAGGTTGTCGTTTTCTACGTCTAAGTTCGTCATAACAATTATTTGTGACAATTCTTAGCAGCCATGCTTTAAAAGAGCCCCCACGATATTGATGAAGCTTATTATATGCTGAGATGAACGCGATTTGTGTGGCATCATCCGCAGCATCAACCTCCCCCATGATCCGAAACGCAACGTTATATGCCAGGTTTTGATAATGTAAAACAAGGCGGTTAAAAGCTTTCAGGTCGCCTTCTATGGCACTTTTAACAATTGCATCTTCATCCATAATTGTTTTAGGTTCCTATGCCCTAACGCTCTAAAATAAGGCACACCCTTCTAACCTGGGCTATTTTTATCATCTTCAGTTACGCTGCGCAAATGCGGGAACAAAATTACCTCTCGAATGGTCCGCTTTCCGGTAAAGAGCATGACTAAGCGATCAATACCAATGCCGTAACCACCAGCTGGGGGCATGCCATAGCTGAGCGCATTCAAAAAATCATCGTCCATAGGGTGCTGCTCTTCATCATCATCTGCATAAGCTCGACCCATTTCGATAAAACGTTGTTCCTGGTCTACCGGGTCATTCAACTCGGTAAAGGCATTGCAAAGCTCCATGCCGCAGATAAAACCCTCAAATCGTTCAACAACTGTGGGCTCTTCCGGTTTGCTTTTTGCCAGAGGTGAAATATCCCTGGGGTAATTATAAAGGAAAGTCGGTTGGATGAAGTTAGGTTCTAAAAATTCACCAATCAAAGTATCGATTAACTTCCCACGTGTTGATTCGGGTTTAAATTTTATCTCTTTTTCCTGCATGGCAAGGGCCAAAGATTCAGCGGTGAGATGCTCATTGATATCGATACCAGCAGCTTCAAGGATACCCTGGCGCAGTTCCACCCGCTTCCATGGCGGGGCAAGATCAACTTCGTGCCCATCGAAAATTACTTTTGTTGTTCCCAACACTTTTTGGGCAGCAAAAGCAATCATCTGCTCAGAGAACTCCATCACCTGGAGGTAATCAGCGTAAGCCCAGTAGAATTCGAGTTGAGTAAATTCAGGATTATGTTTGTAAGAAACGCCCTCATTGCGAAAATCTCGGCCAATTTCATACACCCGTTCCAAACCGCCAACCAAAAGGCGCTTAAGATACAACTCAAAAGAAATTCTCAGGTAAAGGTCTTGACGAAGTTGGTTATGGTGGGTAATAAAGGGTTGCGCAGCTGCCCCACCATAAATGGGCTGCAAGATAGGCGTTTCCACTTCGATGAAGTCATGAGCATCGAGAAAATTTTGTAATGCCCTGATCGTTGCAGAGCGAATTTTAAATATTTTCTGAACATCGAGGTTAACTGCCAGGTCTACATAACGTTGGCGATAACGTGCCTCTGAATCGCTAAAGGTAGCGTGTCGGACAATTTGACCATCAACCACCTCATCTTTTGCTGCTGGCAAAGGCCGCAAAGCTTTTGCAAGCATTTTAAAATCTTCCACATGGAGTGAAACCTCTCCGCGCTTTGTGCGAAACATAAACCCGCTGGCTTGAATAAAATCGCCCAGGTCAAAAAAGGCGGCGAGGTGAGCCATCTTTTCTTCGCCTAATTCGTTGACCCGAAAGAAAAGTTGGATCATTCCATCGCGATCTTGAATGTGAGCAAAGGCAAGCTTTCCCATCAGGCGCAAAGCCCTAATACGCCCAGCTAAAGTTACCCTGATAGAAGCAGGGTCAATTTCCTGTTCTGTTTTTTCGAAAGCTTGAATAGCTTCTTTGCTGGTGTGCGTTTGTTGTGCGCGGGTGGGAAAAGGGTCAATTCCCTGGGCTTCAAGTTCGCGTAATTTTTTCAGTCGGTTTAATTCTAATTCAGAGAACGAGTCTTCAAGCATTGTGCCTTCCTATTTTGATAAATAAAAACCCCGACCAGCAAGTCCGGGCGGGGTGTAAGTTAACTTTGGTTCGTTTATCCTACTGAAAGGATATCAATCTCAAACTCACCGCCTGGGGCTTCGACCATTACTTTATCGCCGGCCTTATGGTTAAGCAAAGCTTTCCCCAAAGGGGATTCATTTGAGATGCGCCCTAATCGTGGATCGGCTTCGGCAACACCTACGATCACATACTCTTCAGGGTCTAAACCCTCTTCCTGAACAGTAACTCGTGAACCGACCTGGATATGATCCGATTTTGTTTCTTCTTCAATCAGGTGAGCGTTGGACAATAATATTTCAAGTTCTTTTATTCGTCCTTCGACAAAAGATTGTTCATTTTTAGCGGCTTCAAGTTCGGCATTTTCAATTAATTCGCCGTCTTCTAATGCATCACGTAAGCGTTCAGCGACTTCGAAACGTTTAGTTGTGCGAAGATGATCCAGCTCTTTCTGCAATCTTTCAAAACCCTCGCGCGTCAAATATGAACTGGGCATAAAAAGTTCCTTCCGATATTTTAATTTCCCATGAGGACGTTAATCCTCGCTTTATTAAATAAAAAAATTCGCTATTTTCAAGAAGGTTCTTAGAACTGTTTTGAAAACAGAGATATCAGTTTAGGAGGTTATCTTATCATACTTATTCTGAATTTGCAAGCTGCAGAGTTGACCTATTATTTTGGGAACTTTTAAATCAAAAGTTAAAAGTTTGTACATATTAATAATTAACTTATCAAACAATCTTTACATAAATGCAAGCCAATTAAAACGAAATACCGAGAATTAAAGAATAGAAATATTTAATAGCCATAAAATAAATCGGATATCGTTTCCATCTACTCCACGACAACCTTATCAAACATCAACCCAACCAAGGGATGTTCAAAGTAGGTATCGCTGTACAAAAAATCCCCTTCAGAAAATTCAGTTCCTGTTATATCTCCTAATTGAAGCCCGATAATTTGGCCAGAAGTCAGTGGCGCATTCAATGTAAAAGAGAATACCCCATCAGCATCAATCGTTGTCTCCCCCAACACATCACCAACATCAGACACCGAGATTAATATAATAGGCACACCAGCTGGCCCCGTGCCACGAACAACCTCGTCATCAGCTTTTACAGGCGCTTGAATTATAAATGCCGGGCTTTGCAGCTGGGCATGTTCAGTGTCTTCAACCGGGTAACCCGTGCCAATTAAGTTTGAATAATCAGAAACCGGGTAAGACTCTTCCTCGGGTGTTTGACTTATTTGGGGGCTAGGCTTACTCGAACAAGCAACAAGTAATAATCCAACCATTAAAAACGTGAAGAGTAATTTTTCTAATTTCATAACAGCCTTTCTAATAACCGTAGATCCACAGATTAAACTTAATAGAATCTATATGCTTATTTTTTCCATGAAGATAAATCGCGGTGAATTAAGCTTTCAAGTTTTTTTATGTCCTGGCTAAAAACTGCGTTTAAACTTTGGCGAATTTCATCTGGCATGGTTTTCTTGCCTAAATTAATTGATCGCAAGGAGTCCATCGTTTTATTTTGACTCATTTTTGGATATTTTTTATTATTTATTTTATTCTTTAAATTATTTACAAAAAATAATTCGTAAATTAATTTATGATAATTATGATTTATGGGATAACCTGATACATTGGGATGAGAAGATGTGTCCGGTTTGAAAGTAGGATCAATATCAAGAAATTCAAAAATGTCTGTTAGAAGGGCGTCCATATCATCGATTAAATCGTCATACAAAACAACCTTTATTTGATTTGAATCAAAGTTTTGATAATAACGCATCAATTGTTCATAATAAAAACCGGCATGGGTATAGTGCCACAACATCCCCCAACCGGCATCAATTCGTTCTTGCTCCATAGCAAGGGCTTCCGTAAAGGTCTTTGCCGGTTCAATCCAATCTCGAACTGCATGTAAATAAGCAGAATAAGCCCGATCAACTGGGTTTCGCAGAATCATTAACATTTTCACATCGGGAATGGTTTGCCTTATCCTCTCGGCTGTACCTGGTTCATAAAGATACATGGGCGAGGCTTCTCCAATTATCTTTTTTGTATCTGCATCTTTAAAATGAAGTTGGTATTCTTGCAGTGTTGTTACACCGTGGTGGGTGTAAATGGCCGGCAAGTCTTGCGGGGCAGGGCCAGTATAGGAAAAGAAGCGCAATTCCTTTGGGTCAGACATAAAAATATCTGGGTGTTGATTGATATAGGATTGAATAGCCGTGGTGCCAGATTTAGCAGCCCCAACGATTAAAAAATTAGGCAGGGTCATAAAATATTCCAGGATTATTTAACATTCTACTCTAGTTAAGTTCATTTATATTTTACTTCAGCAGAAATTATTAAAAACAATTATCGTCCAATGGCGTTGCAAACGATACCCATTCGTTTCCGGACAGCAAAAAACATAGCAATTTGTGCAATGGCAAGCGTGACAGCGTGGGCAATCGCCCCCCCAACGATACCATAATGGGGGGTCAGCAAGAAAGTAAGGATGATATTCAAGATCGTAGTACTGCCAACAATCACCATAACTTCTTTTTCATGCCCGGTCATATTTAACAAAAAGGCGACTGAACCAATGAAGGAGTTCACCAGCTGGCCAACCAATAATACCAATAGAGCTGGGTATGCATCTACGGTATCTGCCCCAAACACAATGGTAAGGATGTGTTTTCCAAACAATAAAAAAATAAGGGAAATGATCAAATTAAAAGCCAATACTAAGCGCGCACTAATTGTCACTAATTTTTGTAGTTTTAATTTTTCTTGTTTAGCGTACATAGAGGCAAAATATGGTGCCAATAACATATTTGCAGATTGTAAAACCAATACTGTAAAGCCAGCAGCAGAGACTGCAACCTGGTAAGAGGCAAGTTGTGCGGGGTCAACAAAAATTCCCATAATCAAAACGCTGGCATGACTTTTAATCATCGCTAAACCAGTAGATAACCCAAGCGGGATCACACTCAACAACCAATATTTATTATCAAAGATGGGCTTTGAATTTATAATTCCAGAGGGGATGTTTTTAAATAGGAAGATCAAACTAACTAATAGAGCAATTAATGTAGAAAACACCCTGATCCCCATAGCAAAGGCAGCGGAAAGAACGTCGACCCAAATTAAAGAACTTATAATAAATAAAACGATAAATAATGCCGGGATGATAATAATCTCGGGCAATTGGCCTAAAATAATTTTCTTCATCCCCCTTAGGGCTGCATTTGACAGGTGCATCAAAGATTGGAAAAGAATTAAAGGCAAGGTCCACAGCAAAGTTAACTGCTGGTATGCACTCAACCGGGCCCTGCCCCAGGTGAATAATCCAATTAAGATTATGCTTATTAAGAACATAGAAACCCAAAAAGTAAGGCGAGACGACCATTGCCAAAGGCCTTTAATGGGTTCGACTTTATTGATAGATTTTGAACGCGCTGTCTCTCTCACCACCAGATTTGAAACACCAAATTCCACCGGGATGATTAAGATAGAGACAAAAGCTAAAAAATAGGTATAGATCCCATATTGCTCCCTTCCCAATATACGGATCATTAAGATGCCAACAACCAGAATTAATATTTTATTCATCCCATTAATTAACAAAGACCAAAATCCATCCTTAATTAATATAGCTTTATTATTATCAGATTGAATCAGTTTTTGAAAAGATTGAAATTGTTTTTTTAGGGTGTTTTCGTTCATTTTAAATAAGAAATATATTTTTCTGTCAGGTTTTAATTTTACTTAAGAGAAAAACGTTTCTCTTGAGTTATCGGATAAAACTTTTTGTGATGATCAATAAAAGATTCTGGTGGTAATGCATACCCTTCTGGCAAAACATTAATGTCAAATATCGCCTCGTATGGATCATCTGAAATTAATGTTCGTGAAACAACTTGATTCTTATCAAGATCATAGTGAATTAATTTATTGTTATCTCCAAGGAGCAAACTGTCATTGTTAATTCGGCATGCCCCACGTAAGAATTTCTCACCAATTTTAGTCTTTAAAGTGATTGACAAATCATTTACATTAAACATAATCAGCTCTCCCGAAGAAGAGTTTAAGTAAATAGACTCGTTATGATTCAATAAATGTAAACTATGACTGGGAACAGAACACTCATCAATTACCAATTGGCCCACGTCAACTAGTCCCTGATCTAATTTCAATATAACGCTTATTGAATCATGCTTTGAGAATTTTCCATTTCCAGCATTAATTTTCTTATCTATGGCTAGTATTTTTCTAAACAGAGAAAATATTTTTGAGTAGGCCTTCGAAAAGGGAGAACCTTTAAGGAAATTATTGGCTTTATGTAAAAGGGGGTTCTCAATAATCCTTAATAAACCGCAAGAGATTAAAAAACAACCATTATCCAATTCGACAAAACTATTAACATGTAAAGTATCAGTAACAATGTGGTCATACGTACGTGGATCTCGAAAATTTATTTTTCCCTTTAATATTGCATTTTTAGATAAAAAAGGCATTATTCTGTTACTTGAAAGATTATAAATAATCTCTGATCTCCGAACATCAATATATCGGATTAATTCTCCATTAATATCAAAACAAAACACAAGGTCATTCTTTGTGCTAGTAACCCAAATGTTTCCCTTAGAAAAACACATATCATGTATACCAGCACATGATGGATGCCAAAAGACCTTTAGCGGACGCCAATATTTATCATAAAGAAAGATTGTTGCTGAATTTGCAATGGCAATTAAATCATCCTCGACAATAATGCCATTCAAACCCCTTAGTCCACCTCTTGGATTTGGGTCATGTTCGCGATATGGCGGTTCAATTATTTGGCAACTTCTAATAATCTTTTGTTTTTCTGTGTCAAATACAAGAAGTCGTCCAGAAGGCTCTCTGTGAGTCGTGTGTCGCCATGAGGTCGAAATAAGGATTAAAGTCAATTCATTTTCCTAATCTGATTAAATTATGTAAATAATGTTTTATTTTTATTGTAATGATAATCTTGTAATATATTACCACTAATCCTTTTCTTTCAAATAATTAAGAATTATTTCAGTTGAAAAACAAAGGAACTACCGTTGATGGTAGTTCCTTTTCTCTGTCAGGTCTCTTTTGAGACAATAGTTATATTAATTTCGAGGCTTTAATTCTCGAAGATGTTGAAGCCTTCATAGCGGCTATGATCTAATGATCCATCTTGAGTAGCGTCTGTCGCCATTAATAATATATTTTGGCCACCTAGAGTGTAAGCTTTCACACTAAATTCTTTCCCTTTCAAGCTGGCAAATGTACACCCATCACCTGAAATTGAAAATCTATCAGCCCCAGTTTTGTGTACAAAGTTTGTCTCAGCAGCACCTCCAACAGGTACAGGACTTAAGGTTTCAAGTGTACAAACTCTGTCCGAGCCAAATTCATGATATTCAATAACAATGTAATCAGGTGCATTTCCAACATTTTGGACGGTAACATTACCGGCCCAGGGACCCACAAATTCTTTGACTGTAGGTGCAAATGCAATTGGCGAAGTTAATTCATCAGGATACGCAGCAGCTCTAAGTTTTGCTTGTCCTGGGAAGTTGGGTTGTGTTTTAACATCATTGCTCGAACCTACAAGAGGCTGTCCATTCAATGATTCAATTACTGCAGCAGCAATCGTTCCTTCTGGCAACCCACCTAAATTTTTGTTCCAAATACTAAAATCATTGTTTTGTCCAGGTTGAATAGTAGCTGTCGCGGAATATATGTCACCAACTTTCACACCTTTTTTGGCATTTGCGCCTAGTTTAGAAACAGTTAAAGTGATTTTCACATTTGCTGCTTCAGAACCAACATTCATAATAACCGCATTTGCAATACCGCACCCCGATGGACCACAGAAAGTGTTTTTCATAGAAGGGACATACAACTTCGTGCTTTCATCTTGAGGTGTCGGTAAACGCATTGCTTGAACGAAGGTAACAGGTGTTCCAGAGTGAGGATGCTCAAGCAGAACACCGGCAATTGGCGCTGATGAAGTTACAATCGCAGAGCCGTAGCATGGCGAAGTATTTGTATCATATCCACAGTTTGTACTGGGAATGCCAACAGCAACTGGATCAAATAAATAAGCGCGGTTTGCTTCGATAGTTTGATCATCAGTATATACAGAGCCATCTGCCATATTATAGGTCACAGTTACATCGGCGTCTTCGCCAGCAGCCTGGATGTACATCGTTGTGGTGGCTTTTGAATAATTATGCTTTACAGATGGAACAAGCAGTTTTGTCGCAAGTAATTCAGAACCTACGCCTTGGTAAGTAGCCGTTGCCTTGCCGGTTCCACCAGCTGAACCATTTTTATAGTTAGCAATTTGAGAAACACCCGCAGCTGGAACATTGGCGGATAAAACGACAGCGCCTTCAAACCCGGTTGGCAGCGGTGTATCGAAACCAATTAAATTCCCTGCTGGGAAGTTTGCTGCTTTGCCAGGATCATAAGCCAAGGATTTTGCGGGGGCAAAATCGAAGGTCTGGCTGTCAAAGGTTGCGGAAGAGGCATTCTCGTATGCTACCATGGCAACCGCACCATCAAAATCGCTGATGTTTTGGACCCACAAAGCTGACCACCACCCGCTACCGGGGAGTGCAGCACTCGCTACGCCAGACAGGGCAAACGATAAAACCAGTACGCCAATAAAAACAAATAAGATTTTTTTCTTCATACTCTCACCTCCATGAGATTAATAAGGACAAAATTACTTTCATGATCCTATTTTACATAACAAGGGTTATTTTTCAATAATCCTTAAGGGTTATTCTTGTTAAATACCATAAAAATAAAATTTATTCGCTTAAATTTATTTTCTTGCCTTAACTACGATTGAATTTCCCCTTTTCGGTGGGTTACTGATATCAAGATAACCTAATACAAGTGAAATTGGTAAGGTAATTAATTGAGACAGGATAAGAAATAATTTTTGTGTTCCAAAAAAGTTGTTTAATTCAAAAGCCATTTCACCTTTAAGCAGACCATAGCCATAACCTTGGAAATCTACTGTGAATCCGGTTTGCTTTAATTTTTCAGTAATCTCTTCCAGTGTATATTCTTCACGAACATGATCATGTGTCTTATAATTTTTAAACCAAGGAAAAATCCTTTTATTTAATTTATAACGAAACGGGAGGTGTAAAATTAATCTCCCATTTGGCTTTAATGCTTTATAAAAATTATCCAAAACCTTAATATCATCATTGATGTGTTCCAGCACGTCACAGGAATAAATTAGATCAAACTTGGAATCACCTGTCATTTTTTCTAAATCTATTTTCATTACGATCAAATTATTAATGTTTTCTTTTATCTTAATAGTCTTTGCATCATCAACAAGATTTTTGTCAAATTCATAACCTGTGATATTCCAGTTTAAATATTTCTTTGCTAGATAAAACATAGACAAGCCTGCGCCAAATCCAGCATCGAGAAGATTTGCATCTATGGGAAGGTTTTCACGTAAAATTTCATTAAGGATTCTCCCACTTCTTATTCTTGGATTTATCGGTAAGATACCTATCATTGAAAAAACAAGTTTTTTAACTTTATTATCTGTCAAAATGCTTTGTTCTCGACCAAGTTGAAGATATTCTGTAAAAGTAATTTTATTAAAGTTAGCGTTATCTCTCATTTTTTTCACATTTAAAAAATTATTTTCTTTTAAACTCAAATAGTAGACTATCTTGAATTTTGCTTAGTTTTTAATTTAACCCCAGCTCCAGCTTGCAAACCTTTGATTGCACTCTTAATCGGGCCACGGTTTCGTGTTTTCCCATAAATTAGCCAGGTTATTAATGCATAGGTAAATGCATACAGGTACAGTGTAAAAAGATGCAGCTTACTTTTTGCATGCTTGCGATACAACATCATCTTGCTTCGATTCCAATTAAAAGCTGTCCAGTCGTTATTGGCGGAAGAGCCTACCTTGTGCCACACATAAGAATCTGGCACGAACAATAATTTATAGCCCAGCTCTTTAACCCGCAGGCAAAAATCAACCTCCTCATAATACACAAAGAAGTCGGGGTCAAAGCCGGTTACGTTTTGTAAAACCTCCCGCCTGATTAACATGGCAGCCCCCCAAGCGTAATCGATCACTCGTAACTGGCTGTTTTCAGGCAAATCTTTTTCATGCCGATGCCCGTTAATTGCACCGAAATGCCATTTGTGTTGCTCTGCACCTGCGTACCAAATTTCAACAGGGGGATCATAATAATAGATTTTTGGGCTCAATATGCCTGCTTGAGGGTTTTCTTTAGCCGCCTCCAGCAAACGCAAGGCAAAAGCAGCGTCAACTTCGGTGTCGGAATCCAACCTTAAGATGAACTCCGCCCCCTGCTTAAGCGCAAAATCAAATCCAGCATTTGAAGCTCTTGCAGCTCCCAGGTTCTCATCAAGCCTGATGAGGGTAATTTCAGGATACAAATTGTACATTTGTTCAACCGTCTCATCTTGCGAATGGTTATCAACGACAATAATTTGCTCTTTTACAATTTGTGCATTTAAAAGAGACCCAAGGCAAGCCAACAGGTCATCTGCCCGGTTATAGGTGGGGATTACCACCCAAAGATCATCGATCATTTCGCCCCTCTTTTCTTTCGTTTAAACTTGCAGCTGCGCCATAACACCACGAAAGTTTCAATAAGAAAATGTAAGGAATTGTTTTGTAATGCATTCTGACTTCTTTTGAATGTAGCATGATTTTAAATGTCGTCATGGCAGCTATCACTGGCGCAAACCATCGATAAAACCAGACTTGTTTAAATATAGCAGTAGTTTTAAAAATTTGAGGGTAGCGGTGTCTCACCTGAATCATGTAATAACCAGATTTATGAAAATAATCTCGCAAGGTTGGCAAGTCTGTCCTGGCGGGGATATGTAAAATAGCAGCCTGGGGCTCAAAGAACAAATCATATCCCGCAAGAGACATCCTTGCAGTCCAATCCACATCCTGCCCGCGTAAAAGCATCTCATCTAAGGTGCCAACTTTTTCAACAACTTCACGTTTGACAGCTAAATTTAGAGTTGGTAAAAACTTTACCGTCTTGCGCTCTTGTGTAGAAAGCTGTGCATGAAACATCGATAAGTTATACACCAGGATGAAGAAGGGCTTCAGCGGGGTTTTTACCCCTCCACCAACCACCAGCCAACCTTGATTAAATGCATGCACAAGGTTTTCAATCCAGTTTTCATCGGCAATACAATCTGAATCAATGAAGATTAACCACTCACCCTGGGCAACCTTGATGCCGGTATTCCGAGCTTCCGCAGCACCCACCGGATGTTCAGTTTTAATAAATTTCACTTGAGGGTATTTTTCAACCAGGTTCCATTTATCCATCCCAACAACAATAATTTCAAAAGGTCGATCGGTTTTTTGTGCAAGCACAGACTCAATCGTTTGATCTACCATTGGAGAGTGTAGATTAGGGATAATAATAGAAAAATCAATCTTGTCAGGCATTACCTAATTTCCTTATGACGAAGAAAGTCCGCCAAAATCATGGTTCTCACTGGTTCTTATCCATCACAGCCAACATTGACGCCCAGGATGCTTCTACCACCTCAGCAATTTCTATCGAGCTTTGCACGGGGGTTTCAATTTGTACCAAAATACCTGCCGCCAGGGCAGCCGCATCACCGGCCTTAACCACCTTACAGCGCCCGGGCAGGGCGTCGACCATCTCATCGGTGATCACATCCGTCACCACCACTGGCAAACCAAAGCCCAGGGCAGCTTTTAATGCAGCGCTTTGTGTACCGTCAATATAGGGGGCTACAAACACATCTACGACGTTAAAGAATATTGCAATTTCATCATCAGGAATATAACGGTCGTAAATATGAACGTGGTCGCGCAACCCCAGCGCCTGGATTTGCGCTAAATACGGGCCTTTATCCTCCCAAAATTCACCAACGATCACCAGGTGTGCCTCTTTTCCGGTTTCATTAACGATCTTTAACGCATCTATCAAAAAGCGTAAGCCTTTATAGGGGCGCACAAACCCAAAATAAAATAACACTGGCGCCTCTGCCGACAAGTGTAATCGTTGGCGACCTTCATCCTTTGTTAGTGGTGCAGGTTTAAACGCATGGTAGATGGGCAGCGGAGCGACATCAATAGTTTTTGCCTCTGGCAGCAATACTAACAGGCGTCTTTGTTCTTTCTCTGTCATCACGATAAAACGATTGGCATGTTTAAGGGCACACTTTGCTAAATATTTATCGAAAAAACGTGCTTCATGGGGGATTGTATTATGGATTAAAAACGCAACCGGAATCCCGCGCTTTCTTAACCTTTTTGCAATATATCCGAACGCAGGCCCCCAAATGGTCACCCACCAAGGGAAAATCACCTCTTGCGGATTAAATTTTAGAATAGCTTGCAGTGTTTTCCGCCAGCGGATGGGGTTTAGAGGGGTTAAGAGATAATCTGCATCGACCTTTTCGCGCCCTGGGCTATAGTCTTTGTCACTTTCGCCGGGGTAAAGCCAAGCCGGGTATTGCTGTTTAAAAGAGACCACCTGGATATCATGCCCCTGATCGATTAATTTTCTTGCCAGCAGCGTGGTAAAATGGGCAATCCCCCCACGATAGGGGAACACCGGTCCAATTAAGCTAAGGCGCATCAAATCACTCCAGCGAGATATTTCAAATATGCCAGTTTGCGGGTTATCAAGTCCATAGATAATATCCAAACGATAGCCAAATTTCAGGGCAGTGTGGCTATTATAATCGCATCGCACCTAAGTGGGCAATTTATATCAACGCTCTATTGAAAAAATAACAATCGATTCGTTCTGATAGACAATGTTTATGCCCTCGCACCCTGAAAGCGCGCCCGCACGCAAACTACCCCTGATAAGTCTTAAATAAATCCAATCCAGCTCGGCTTCATCAACCAGGTTCCAAAAGCTGTCCGTGCAGGTTACCATCTTGTTAGCCTCCTGTCCCCAATTTCGAATGGTTTTGCTCCATTCTCTATCAGGCGAAAAGCCATAAAATATAGTCGGCACCACAGCCCAGCGCCCAGAGTAAGGCAATAGCCAGCTCCCCCCGTCAATCCCCCGATAAACGCCTCCCTGCCAATGCTCAGTATTGATAAAAAAGCGAGCATCGGCGGGGGTGTTTTCCTCGACCCAATTCAAGGCATCAATATCCGCCTGGGTTGCCAACACCGTTGCTGGGTTGACGATATTACGGTTGAGTTGAAATCCCCAGGTAATCCAGACCGCTGATAAGAAGATAACCCCCAACGCCGATATCCAACGTGCTTTTAGCGGTTTGCTTATCCAATTGCCCACCTGCCAAAAGAACAAGCCAGCCAATAAAGTAAGCGGTATAAACAACACAATCGCAAAGTGGTCAGGACGGAACGGGCGTAGGTTCAACCCCCAGGGCAACGTCATCCCTGTTAAAATCAAAGCCCAAAGTGAAAAACCCCAAGTTTTTCGCTTGAAGAGGGCGATCAATAAGCCAAGCGCAGCCGGCAAGAAGAGCCAGTGATTGCTAACTGGGCTTAAAAGCTGCCAAGTGTAATTTAACACACCTGAATTGATTATTGAATCTACGTTTTCTGGAAGGCTGGTTTCTAACATCAGGTCGCTCGACGTCGATTTAGCCATGTGAACCAACCATGGCAAGGCTAAGATTAACCCAATAGCCGCGCTATTTAATAATTTTGAAACACAGATTAAAGTTTGTGGCAGGTTTTTCCTCCCACGATAAAGGAGCACGATCGTTAATAATCCTAAAAAGATGGCTAGCAGGAGTGCAGCAAAGTAATGGCTTAAAAGTACACCAGCTGTAATCAATGCAAAAAGCAATCCATTTCTTCGAAGGTCTTTCCCCCTGGAGAGCTCACACCCCAATGACATCGCAATTGGCAATAAAACCAACCCTGTCAACAGGGTGTAGCGCCCCCAACTAAGATAGTAAGCTGGCATACGCGTGGCAAAGCTCACTAACAACGCAGCACCTAATGCAGGGCGCCAATTGCGCCATAGGCTTTTTCCTAAAGCATAAATCGAAAGGCCAACAGCGGCATTTAAGGCCTGCCCGAACAGCAACATAGCTTTAGCGATCGACAAGCCGCTAATCGCAGTAAATAAGGCTGTTACCGCATGAAAGCCATAATGGTAGTAAAAGGGCATCTCAAGGTACGGGGATAGGTTTTTAGGCAGCCCACCGGTTTCTAAAATCACACGAACAATTAAATAATGATGCAGAGAATCAACCCAGCCGGGTAACAGAAGGTCGCGCGCCTGGTACAAACGCCAGGCAATTGCAGCAGCAAACAAAGAGAAACCAATCAGCGCATAGATGATATGCCGTTGCTGAAAACGCAGCCCTCTTTTGAAAATTCCTGCAATAATTAATATCGCAAATACAAGCAGTATGGTGCTTAGCATCAAACGATTAACGCGAAGGCCCAACCAAAAGCCCGCACCTGCCAGCAAGATGATTAACGAAAGGCTTACCCCAAGAATTTGCGCCAACGATACCAAAGGGTCTTCTCGCCGGCGTCCCCACCACGCCCACCACGCCAATCCCGGCGCCATTAACGCTGCAAAAGCCAGGAAGGTCACAAGCGATTCACCCCCGTGGTATCAACCATTTCGGCTAATTCTTGAACAGGCTTACCTAAAACAGGGTGAATAAAGTTCGGGGCAATTTCTGCCAGGGGCAGCAGGACGAAGGCACGCTCTGCCATCCGGGGGTGCGGGATTTGCAGGTTTTTTCGGGTGATGGTGCGCTCCCCGTAGATAAGAATGTCAAGGTCAATCAGTCTCGGCCCATAACGAAAAAGCTTCACTCTTCCCATGCGCTTTTCGATGGTTTTTAAATAACGCAGCAGCCGTACAAGTCTCAACTTCGTTCTTACTTCGATAACCTGGTTTAAAAATTCTGGTTGATCAAGATACCCCCAGGGAGGGGTTTCATAAACAGAAGAGGCTTTTATAATCTCTACCCTGGGCGGCAGCGAGCGCCTGGCTTTCGACAAGTTCGCTATTCGATCTCCAAGGTTAGTTCCTAAGCCAAGGAAAACACGGTCAGGTTCATTCATACTTTCCTACGATGTTCAGAAAATCAGCCAAAAGGCCGTATGCAGTCGTCTCAGGGCTGGGGTCGCTTTCGAGGATCCCCAAACCTGGTAATACATCCAGCTTAAACTGGCAATACGAGCTGGTACCATTGACTGAATACAGGGGGGATTCTGGCCCCACCCGTTGAGGGGCAACCCTGGCTTTTATTCCTTCTGCGGTCGGTTCTGCCGAGCAAACCAATTTCCATCGTTCGCCTGCAGCATGCGCCTTGGCGATCATCTCAGGGGTAACCCCGCGGATGCCCGTACGATCAACCTCTTGAGGTAAAAGAGGAATCCCCATCAATACAGTAACCAGGGCTGCAACTTTGATAGCTGCATCCCACCCGTCAATATCGTTACTGGGGTCAGTCTCAGTAATCCCAACAGCGCGCCCATACTCCACAGCCTCATCAAAGGTTTTACCTTCTTCCATCAGCCCTAATAAAAGGTTGGTACATGAATTCAAAACACCTTCAAAGCCAAGCAAATTTGCGCCCAACAGCGGGTTTCTAAATAGCGAAAAAATTGGAGCACCATCCATAACTGCCGATTCAAACAAAAACTGCACCTCTTTTTGTTTTGCCAGCGCGGTTAGAGTCTGGTAGCCATGAACCACAGCCCCTTTATTTGCAGTAATCACATGCCGCTTAAGTTCAAGGGCAATTTGAATGTGTTTTAATGCAGGTTGACCGGTAAGCGGGTTAACAGGAGTCGTCTCAAACATAAAATCTGCCGGGCAGGCCCGGATAAAACTTTCTGTATCTTCAGGTGTTTCTACAGTGCTGAGCTCATTTAATCGCACCCCAGAGCCAATTAAATGCAAAGCGGAAGCCAAATCGATCCCCTTTGGGTCCATAGCTGCGCCATGTGACCCGGTAATAATGCCCGTTACAACAATGTTCAGACCGTAAACTTCAGCAAGTTCAGCTTCTTTTTTAATCATTAATTTAGCAAAAGCTTTGCCTACATTTCCAAATCCAACCAGGCAAAACCGATGTGTTTCAGGCATAAGATATCCTTTCCAATAGGCTACTTTTTATTTGCGATGCGAAAACATGAATTTCTTTATAATTAAACCACAAATTTATAAAACAATGAGGCAATAAATTTCGATACCATAAAGTAAAATTTGCCTTTATTCTTTTGAAGGTTAAAATACAGGCTTATGGAAACAAATTCACACAGAGTTTTATTATGGGATATTGATGGCACTTTGATGGATTCGGGCATGGAAGGCTTAATTTGTTTAAGCAGAGCCATGGAAGATGTCTTTAGCGAAATAGGCCCTATAAAATCTTATCGTTTAGGGGGCAGGACAGACTGGCAAATTATCACACATGTGATGAGCGAAGCGGGCTTAGATCCAGATGTTATTAAAACATCGCTGCCAACCGTGTTTGACGCATACGCCAGACACGTCGAAATCGCCGCCCCTTTCTTCGAGATGCAAATTTTGCCCGGGGTTGCCGAACTTATGAAAAACATAACCAGCAACCCTGATTTCATCCTTGGCTTAGTTACAGGAAACGTGCAAAAAGCGGTTCCACACAAATTGGCAGCGGTAGGCATTGATCCTTCGGCTTTTATTTTCGGGGCATTTGGCGATGACCACATCGATCGTAACCAACTGCCACCACTGGCCTTACACCGATTGGAACAGCAATTAGGCATTTCAGTTGCGCCAGAATCTGTTTTGGTCATCGGCGACACGCCCTTTGATATTGAATGTGCCCGCCATACCGGTTTGAAGGTGCTTGGTGTCGCTACGGGCGATTATTCCTACGACGAATTGGCAGCTCATCATCCAGATTACTTGCTAAACGATCTCAGCGACATCGATTCTACAATGGACATTTTGGCAAATTTCTAATCCAGCCATTGATCATGCAATGGTTTAAAGGAGATTAAAAGTTACCAATCCACAACGACCCATTTATTATATTAATCCCTTTTTTTCTCTTGCTCACTCTAATTGCAAGTGGTATAATCTTTTCTCGCGTCCGCAAGGATAAGGCATTATTATTGAAAGGTAAGGAAAGAAAATGAACCAGGTTGAACTCTTAAAATCAGTTGAAGCACCTGTTAACGAGAATGTCCCAGAACTCTCCCCTGGTGATGCCGTCAGCGTCCATCTGAAAATTAAAGAAGGTGATCGCGAGCGAATCCAGGTCTTCAAAGGCACCGTCCTTTTTGTTCGTGGCAGTGGCAATAACGCATCTTTCACTGTACGACGGATTGCCAGCAATGGGATTGGCGTTGAACGCACCTTTTTAACCCGTTCTCCGCGTATTGACAAGGTTGAAATTGAAAGACGCCATAAGGTCCGGCGAGCAAGGTTGTACTTTCTACGAGAACGTACTGGCAAGCGAGCGCGCCTAAAACAGCGTTTTTAAACACAGAATCAAACCTAAGAAATTTGTCGAACAATTAAACGTTCAATCAAAAGCTCTTTCAAAACTCAATACCATTTATTGAGGCTTGAGAGGGCTTTTCTTTTCAGGAGGTCATATGCCTACATATTCAAAGCCGGTTATCGGCATCACCAGCAGTTTAAACCAACACTCATCTGATGTACCTTTCCTCCAACTTGGGTATGCCTATACAACAGCGGTTCAAAAAGCTGGTGGTATCCCTGTAATCATTCCGGTAGGCACTCAAAGTGTAAACCTCGATGCGCTGCTTTCAACCCTGGATGGCGTTTTGTTCTCTGGCGGCGGTGACATTGACCCAGCCTTGTTTGGTGGTACCCCTCACCCAAGAGTTTATGGCATTCTTCCCGAAAGAGATCAATTAGAAATTGAACTCGTAAAAAAGGTGCTCGAAATAGACAAACCCTTTTTAGGTATTTGTCGCGGTGCCCAGGTTTTAAATGTGGCTTTGGGTGGAAAACTTTATACAGATATCCAAGACCAACTGCTGAACGCAGGAAAACACGATTGGTTCCCAGGGTACGAGCGCGATCGATTGTCACACACAGTTAAGCTGACCAATGAGAGTAAATTGCATCAGATTTTCAATAAAGATGAAATTCACGTCAACAGTCTGCACCATCAAGGTATTTCTCAATTAGGTAACGGATTGATGGTTTCTGCCACAGCCCCAGACGGGCTGGTTGAAGCGATAGAAGTCAACAATGCCCGGTTTGCTTTGGGTGTCCAATGGCACCCCGAATGTTTGCCAAATGACCAAAGTTCACAGGAGTTATTCCTCGCATTCATTCAGTCATCTCTAAAGTAAGAATCCTGGCTTTAGAAAGATTTGTGTTGTGCTCATCATCAAAAACACTTGCAATAATGCAAGTGTTTTTAATTCCTAAATTTCCTTTATTCGATTAACCTGATTTTATTAGTAGACCTTCATCATTATTATTTTTTAAAGAATATCGGGAAGGTAAAGTGTTTCGGGAACACGTAGCCATTGGAATAAAATGCTGTTTTTGCTGTGTATTGATTGCCCGACTTATCAAAAGCGGTCAACGCGACAATGATAATTTGTTTCTTCGCTACAGAAAATGTGTAAGTCGTACTTGTTTTCCCAATTGATGAATTCAGCACCCGGTAAGGCGCACCGTTGACGCTAATTGCAAGCGAATAGTGATCTAACCCAGATAGATTATCACCGCCGGTCCAAGTGATGAGAGCAGAATTGCCCGCAAAAGGTGAACGTACAGGCTGAATAGTTGCCCAGGGGGGGGTGTTATCCACAATCGCGTTGAAGGTCACATCAACGCCCTTATTTCCGCTGCTATCCGTGACGATGGCCATCACCGTATAATCACCGCCCTCTTTCATTCCAGCTGTCGAGATAGGCGCTTGCCACCCATCTGCCTCCTTAGTATCCTTGCCCAAATAAACCCAACTTCCATTTACCCAGTCATTTCCATGAAACCAGAATTCAACCGATTCAATTTTATTACCCGCCCTGCCCTTCGTCGTTTGGGCGCTTACCGAACCATTTTCCGATAAGGTCAGGGTGCCAGTATTTTTGATTAATTCAACAGTGGGGTTGGTTCCCTTCGTGCTGCATTCCACATTTTTAATCAATTGCCTGGGTGTCATAATTTTCGAAGGGTTCCCTTCATAATCCCAAACACGTATTCCCAGTTGAAACATACCATTAGGAATACTCGTGTTGCACAAATCCACCGTGGTTGTAAATGGGTTTGCTGTTTGTTCGTTTCCAATTTGAACCCACGTCCCATCGTAGTTGGCCAAAATTTCCATCTTTCTTACCGATATATCGTCTTTACCCCACCCTGAAACAACCAAGTTTCGATCTGTTATATATGTTTTATTCACCGGAGCAGTTAAGCCCCCTGTGGGCGGAAAGGCAGGTTTATTCCCAGATGTGTAATATGTTCGTCCGGAGCCCCCATAGGTTTTTGCTTCTGAAGCTAACCGTGGCCGCCCGCCCTGGGTTCCAGGATGCCAATTGATATCTACATCTTTAAAGGTAATATCTTCTGCCATGCCCCAAACATACCCTCCTGAAGCAACCGTACGTGTATTTTCACCCACAACCATAAAATGCACATGGTGCCCGGTACTATAACCAGTGTTATCAACTGTAGCAATATATTGTCCTTGTAAAACTGATGCACCGATTTTTCGCAAGTTCTTAGGAATACTATTTTGCGCAATATGTAAATAAATTTGATAAGTCCACGGAGTGGTAGAGCGGTCTTGCAAAGTAATGCTATTGGTGCAATTAGAGGCATTGTTTGGGCATGTATCTTTATAATGAAAGACTGTCCCTCCTTTAGCTGCCACAATTGGGAACATCGTCCCATCTGCAAAGTCAAAGGCATGTGTACAATAATGAATAGGATTACAAGATGTGTGAGCTACTGACCAGGTCAACCGTTTTTCAAGGCCTGCAGCCCAAGGCAAATAATAACCACCGAAAACCCTGGTTGCCTTTGGAACAGTTTCACCCAATGAAGATAAGTTCCCATGAATATTCTCTTCAGCAAATTGAAAATCTATAAATATGTCAGCAAATTGGGGGTTATCGTTTAACAAAATTTCCCAGTTTCCGTCGTCGCCTAATGCTGCCATGGCCAAATCGGGCTCTCGTCCTAACACTTCTCCTGTTTCTGGGTCTACAGGTGATAGCCAAACAACTGCTAAAAGGCCATCATCCTGGATTTGAATATTGCTTATCTGATAATCGAGATCTTCCTCGCGTCCTTTGGAGCTCGCCAGAGCCGCCAGAACAGACATTTTAATTTCCGTTTCGGCTGCATTCAAGGGTGGTAAATCGACGGAGGGGGTACTGTTATCTACTTTACCCTGTCCACTTGGTATATCTATCAATAAAAGGGTTGCCAAGAGACCGCTAAGCATAATCAACAATACAATTCCAAACTTTAAAGATTTAGTCATCAATTAAATATCTTTCTAACCTATTAAAACCAATGGGCGAACAGGCAATATTTTCTGGGCAGGGCTAACAGAGACACCAGAGTACCCGTCCATTTGTGTATTCATTAAGATTAAACTGCGGTAATTTCCGCAAACTTTACATTTCATTTCAATCAGGTGATTGCAATAATTATGCCATCTAGCCATAGGATCACGTACTTGTTTTTTAATTGATAAATAATTAAAGTAACATATCAAATTGACCCCCTTCAGGAAGAACCTAACCCACAATTAGAGGTTGCCATGATGTAAAAATGTAAACACAAGAATTATTAGTCATTTAAACAATGAGGCGTTCCAAATCTGGTTATTTATTCAGGGAAAACAAATTCAATAAAAACCCCATTAAATATTAGCAAATTATGGTATTCTTAAAATATTGGTGTTATCGTTTAAATTCAATTCAGTAAATAGCTAACCCAGAATTCAGATCTTATCATCAAACATAGTTTACCTGCATGAACGATGCATTAAATTACCCTTACACGCACCCGATCACCATCCGCTATGCCGACCTGGACTCTCACGGACACGTCAATAATGCGTCTATCCTAACCTACCTTGAGAGCGCCCGCCTGGGTTATTACCAGGCAGTTGGGATTTGGTGCCCAAGCCATGGCATGCACACCGGGATGGTCGTCGCCCATATTGATATCGACTATCTCAAGCCAATTTTCTTTGATACCGAAATCTACGTTGGCTTAAAATTAGCTGATTTAGGTAATAAGAGTTTCACCCTAATGTTTTCCGTTGAAACCGTTTATAATCACCTTTTACTGGCACGCGGAACAACCGTGATGGTCACTTTTGACAACAATACAAATACCAGCATTCCAGTTCCACAGGAATGGCGCAATAAGCTCCTCCAATTTGAGCATAGAAAAGGATAAAGATGACACTACCTGAACTTGACCTGAATGGGATGATTGAATTCCTGGTCGGACTTTTAAATATTCCCAGCCCGACGGGTTACACTGAGGCTGCCCTTAAATATTGTCAGAATAAACTTTCTAACATGCCAGGCCTCTCCCTGACATACACAAAAAAAGGTGCCCTGGTGGCGACCGTGCCAGGCGAAGAGGAGGGTGATTGGCGAGCACTAACCGCCCATGTTGACACCCTGGGAGCGATGGTGAAGGAGATCAAATCTAATGGCAGGTTGAAACTGACCAAACTGGGTGGTTTTGCCTGGAACACCGTCGAAGGGGAAGGGCTTACCGTTTTCACTCGCTCTGGGGATACAATTCGGGGCAGCTTATTACTTAATAAAGCATCTTCACATGTTTATGGTGGGGAGGTAAACGCCGCTGAGCGCAACGATCATAATATGGAAGTGCGCCTTGACGCCCAAACCACCAGCCTGGAAGATACCTATAATTTAGGCATCGGGGTGGGAGATTTCGTAGCTTTTGATCCACGAGTAGAGCTGACAAATGGTTTTATTCGTTCGCGCCATCTCGACGATAAAGCCTGTGTTGCCTGCATGGTTTATGCAATGCATGCCATTCTCGATGCTGGTTTAAAACCAAAAAGAACCACTGTTTTACATGTTAGCAACTACGAAGAAGTTGGACATGGTGCAGCAGCTGGTATTCCGCCCCAGGTGAGCGAATTAGTGGCAGTTGATATGGCAGCCATCGGTGATGGACAAACCTCCGATGAGTTCCACGCTACCCTGTGCGTCAAAGATTCTGGCGGTCCTTATCATCATGGGCTTAGCCAACACATGCTTACCTTAGCCGAAAAGTATGAACTCCCACATCAGGTTGATATCTACCCCTATTACGGGTCCGACGGTGGGGCGTTTTGGCGGGCAGGCGGCGATGTAGCTGTCGCTTTGATTGGCCCAGGTGTGGACGCTTCTCACAACTATGAGCGCACCCATATCGAAGCTTTGGTTGCCACAGCGAACTGGTGTTTGGCTTATCTTTTAAACTAATACTCGGTTCAAATCTGGAAACTTCTATTGGCGTAACTTTATCAGCCTCATTAAGAACTTAACCCTTTAACAGGTGGCAGAGAATAATCCACCTGTTTTAGTGTGGGTGATCCTCCATTTTAATGTCAGGAACCACCCCATTCATAACATTTTTTAAGGAGTAAATATATGTCAACCCTATTAATCCAGAATCTGGATGAAATCGCCACAGTGGACAACAACATGACGGTCTTTCGCGGTTATGACCTTTTGATTGATGGCCCACGAATCAAATCTATTGAGAAAAACATCGTCCCACCGCCGGACACAAAAATTATTAACGGCAGCGGAAAGGTTGCCCTGCCGGGGTTTGTAAACACCCATAATCATATGTTTCAAATTTATACCCGCGACTTGCCCAGGATGAACTACGTCAAAGACATGTTCGATTGGCTAACCTTGAGTTATAAAATTTGGCACGAATTCGACCCCGAACTCGTCTACCTGAGTACCCTGGTTGGATTAAGTTTATTGTTGAAGACAGGCTGTACGCTTTCAAGCGATCAATTGTATATTTTTCCTAACCCAGTGGGCGGGGAATTTATGGACGCTCAAATTCAAGCTGCAAAAGAGCTCGGTGTGCGCTTTCACCCTTCTCGCGGCTCCTTGACATTAGATTTGGACAACGGCGGTTTGGTGCCTGCGGATATGGTTGAAAAAGATGAAGATGTCCTTTTAGATTATGAGCGTTTGGTCAATACCTATCACGACCCAGAACCTTTCTCTATGCTGAGAATTGCACTCTCGCCAAATGCACCTTTTACCGTAACAACCAACCTTATGCGAGAGACAATAAAATTTGCACGCAAGCATGGGCTTTATTCTCATACACACTTGGCTGAAGGCAAAATCGAAGAAGAATGGACCCTTAATAAATTTGGCATGCGCCCCTTTGAATATATGGAAAGCTTAGAATGGGTGGGCCCAGACGTATGGTACGCCCATGCAATTGATGTTAACGATGATGAGATAAAACGCATGGGTGAATATCAATGCGGTGTTGCTTCGTGCCCGGTTAGCAATGCGCGCTACGGTAATGGTCTTGCATCAATATTGAAGATGGATAAAGCTGGTGTAAAAGTTTCTTTCGGCACCGATGGAAGTGGAGGATACAGCGATATGATCGCCGAAATGCAGATTGCATTACATATCCATCGTGATGCCAGTAAAGACCGTAAACCCTTGATCAATGAAATGTTGCGATTTGGCACAAAAGGCGGGGCCCAGGTATTAGGCTGGGATGAAGTTGGCACCCTTGAACCCGGTAAGGCTGCAGATATAACCTTAATCGATGGACATCAACTTGATTATGCCGGATGCTTATTTGACAAAGTGACATCCATGTTCTTATATGGCGCCAACCATATCGTGGACACCACGATTGTTAATGGAGAAGTCTTGGTAGAAAATGGAAAATTAACCCGGATTGACGAGGAAGATCTTATCGAGCGTACCAATCGTGCCACTCGCGCTTACATTGAAAGAGCGTCAAAAATCACAGGTATTGATTATACAGAGATCCGCGAACTTTAATCATTCAATTTTGTTTTTTTTCGTTCGCTGCTAAATATCGCGCAAAGGTTGACCATTTAGAAAAATTCTTTTTTGTTAGAATTAGAAGTAGAAGGTCATCAACCCTTAATGGTTAAAAATATAATTCAATGGCTGGCTTAACATTTGGCCAGCCATTGTGGATTGATGTATACTCTAAGTGATTATGCCCGGTTTAGCCAATCGTTTGCGAGCTCAGGATTTAGGTTTTTTAGAAATTGTCGCGCAATTCTGGGGGGTCGACCTCTCAGCACCCGACGCACGTTCAGCCGTGTCTGTGCTTGTCCCTCGCCTGCTTGACCCAGGCTTAATCATAGAAATCGCTGATGCTCTTCCGCCGGAAGCTCGAGCCGCGTTAGATGAATTAATCATCCAGGATGGCTGGATGCCCTGGGGTCGCTTTACCCAAAAATTTGGCGTTCTGCGAGAAGTTGGCCCCGGAAAGCGCGATCGTGAAAAACCCTACCTTGATCCCATCTCACCAACCGAAGTACTTTGGTATCGTGCCCTCATTGGGCGAGATTTTCTATTGAAAGAAGGTGTGCTGCAGGAATGTGCATATATCCCCGAGGATTTACTTGGGCACCTTCCAACTATTAAAATTAGCCAACCGCAACTCCCTGGTCGACCAGCCTCACCCGGTGAAATCGCCTGGGTTCAACAAGTTAACGATCGGGTTTTAGACCATACCTGTACCTTGCTGGCCTCCCTGCGCTTAGGAAATCCACAACTTTCACCCATACTCTCACAATGGCAGCCACCTTTTCAAGTGGTATACGCCTTATTAGACGCATTGAAGCTGATTACCTCTGAAGAGCAACCCGTTTCGGAAGGTACCCGTACCTTCCTTGAGATGCCGCGCGGAGAAGCCTTAGCCAGGCTGGTACACACCTGGCAGGAATCCATCATCTTCAATGAGCTTCGGTTAATTCCCGAGTTGATTTGTGAAGGCACCTGGCGCAATGACCCCTTTATCGCTCGTGAGCGTATTTTGGCTTGGATGAGTATGGTTCCAGAGGGTGCCTGGTGGAATCTGGATTCTTTTATCGAGACCATCTACCAAAACGAACCCGATTTTCAACGCCCTGTTGGCGACTTCGATTCCTGGTTAATTCGAGATGCTCAAAGCAGTGAACCTTTGGATGGGGTTCGACATTGGAACCGGGTAGACGGCGCTTTAATCCGCTTTATGATCTGCGGGCCGATGCACTGGTTTGGTCTGGTGGACCTGGCTTCACCTGAACAGGGGGGCGTTCCTTCTGCGTTTCGTTTTTCTGCATGGGCGGAACAGCTGTTATTAGGTCAACCTGTTGAAGCGTTAAAGTCAGAAGATCTTCCCTTGAACATAGTTTCCGATGGAACCTTAACAGCGGATACGCTCACCCCGCGAGCAGCCCGTTATCAGGTTTCTCGCTTTTGTTTATGGGTTAATGAGACCGATCAAACCTATACCTACCAGGTGAGCCCAGCATCGCTGGCAAAAGCTGCCTCCCAAGGGTTGAAAATCATGCATTTAGAAGCTTTGATGAATAAATACGGTGAGAACCCGGCGCCCAGTTTAATTTCTGCCTTGCGCCAATGGGATAAAATGGGCAACCAGGCACAGATTGGCCCAGCAGTTGTATTACGTGTTGAAAACCCACGTATCTTGCAGGCCTTGCGAGAGTCCAAAGCCGGTCGCTTTTTGGGTGACCCTCTAGGCCCGACCGCGGTTCTCCTCAACCCGGGTTCAGAGAAAAAAGTTGCCTCTGCCCTGGCACGGCTTGGCTACCTGGCTGACGTTGAAATTTCTTCGCAATCTCTCGATGGACCGCAAGACAATGAGTAATGATCACCTCATAGCAGGTTCTCTCGCAAAGCAAAATCGTGAAAAAGCCTCTTCCAAACCACTATTTCCCATCCAACTAATTCAAGGGGTCATCATCGTCTGGATGGTTTTGGGCTGGACTCGGTTCACACGTGCCCTAAACGATGGTTGGCTGATCATTGAATTTATCTCGCCATTTTTGTACGGCTATCTCTTACTATCAGGCTTGGTGCAAGGGTTGTTGGGGTTGCCTTTTTTAGTTGGATGGGCGCGCAAAAAATCCTGGGTGCCGCATGTTTTAATGATCACAGTCATTCTTTATGCCGCACTTTACTGGTTTGAGCGCTTATTTTTATGGCAAAACCCAAACCTTAACCATAATTGGGGGTTTATACTATTATTAACCCTTGGTTGGTTTAGCCTGGCAGCCTGGGGGCTGCGCACATTGAAGCTTCAAACCCATATCAATAGAATGGAAGAAAATATTGAGGATGACTATGGAAAATCAGGAACGTGAAATAAAATTCTATCTTCATGACATTGAAAAGCTGGCACAGCGTTTACATGCCTGTGGTGCAGAGTTGGTACGTCCTCGTACCCTCGAGAAAAATTTTCGCCTGGATACTATGGAAAAATCCCTCGAACAGAGTGGCCGTATGTTGCGCTTACGCCAGGATGACCGCGCCCGAGTAACCTATAAAGCCAACGCCCACGCAGATGGCGGTTTAATCTTCCGCACTGAATTAGAATTTACCGTCGACAATTTTTTAATCGCCCAAAAATTATTTGAGGCTTTAGGCTACCAGGTAACCATAAGCTACGAGAAATACCGTCGTGAGTACCGCATGGGGGAAGTCGAAGTTATGCTCGATGAGCTGCCCCTGGGTACTTTTGTGGAGGTTGAAGGCCCTAATAGGGTGTTGATCAAAGGCGTAGCCCAAATGCTCGGGCTGAACTGGTCTACAGGAGTTGCCATTAGTTACCTGGGGTTATTCGACGTTGTTCGTAAAAAACTCAATTTGACCTTTAACGATTTAACTTTCGATAATTTTCATGGGATAAAAATAGCCCCAGAAGATATGGGCATATCCCCAGCGGATAATTTTACTTAAGGGTGTGGGGTGTCAGTTTTTCAACTTGGGGGGGGTATAATGAACTTTCGTTCTTTTTAGGATAACAAATTGTTCCTTTAATAAAACATTTGTGCTATATTTATTTATATGAATAACCAAAAATTTACTGCCCGCAATAGTCTACGCGTGGTCGGTGCACGTGAGAATAATTTAAAAAATATTACCGTTGAAATCCCGCGCGATAAATTAGTGGTCATCACCGGCCTTTCAGGTTCAGGAAAAAGCTCTCTGGCTTTTGATACCATTTTCGCCGAAGGTCAACGACGTTACGTTGAATCCCTGTCTGCCTATGCACGGCAATTCCTGGGGCAAATGACCAAACCCGATGTCGAATCCATCGAAGGCCTTTCGCCAGCTGTTTCTATCGATCAAAAAGCGACTTCACACAACCCTCGTTCGACTGTGGGGACGGTGACTGAAGTTTATGATTATTTGCGCCTTTTATACGCACGGGTTGGTATTCCTCATTGCCCAATTTGTGGGCGCGTGGTTCAAAAACAATCTGCGCAGGAAGTTGTCGACAAAATTGAAGCATTGCCCGAAGGCAGCCGTTTGCAAATCCTTTCGCCCTTAGTGCGTGAACGCAAAGGAACCTACCAGGCAGTCTTTGAGGAGATTCGCAAAGCAGGCTTTGTGCGAGTGCGCGTGGATGGCGAAACCCATACCCTTGACCAAGAGTTCAACCTCGAACGCTATAAAAAACACACGATTGAAGCCGTGGTTGACCGGTTAGTTTTACGTCCCTACGAAGACGAAGAAGATGCTAAAGCCGCCCGAACTCGCCTTACCGATTCTGTAGAAACAGCCATAAAGTTCGGCAATGGCTATGTAACCGTGCAAATCCTTTCAGAGGACGCACCCCAGGATATTCAATTTTCCGAACATCTGGCTTGCCCCGAACACGGCAGCGTTCTTACCGAAATTGAACCCCGCACTTTTTCATTTAACACCCCCCATGGCGCATGCCCTACTTGCCAGGGTCTTGGCATTCGACAGGAAATTGACCCCGATCTGTTGATGCCAAACCGCACCCTATCACTCATCGACGGTGGCATCGTGGACGATTCCTGGGATGGCCCCAGGACGAATGGTGGTTACTATTGGCAAATGATGGAGGCAGTTGGCAAGGAATACAAAATTGACCTCGAAGCCCCCATTGAAACCATTCCACCAGAAAAGTTAGATAAAATTCTATATGGTACCGATGGTAAAGAACTAACCATTGTCTTAAACAGGCATAATGGGCGGAAGAGCACTTTCCAAGCTTCATTTGAAGGTGTAATTAACAATCTTGAACGACGCTATCGAGAAACCAACTCAGATTATTCTCGAGCGAAAATTGCTGAATTTATGCGAGATCGTCCCTGCCCAACCTGCAACGGTAACCGTCTGCGCCCTGAAGCTTTAGCTGTAACCGTTGATGGATACAATATCGTCGAAGTAACATCATGGCCGGTTCGGCACACCCTGGGCTGGATTGAAAAATTATCCGGTAAGGATTCGCCTTTTTCTCCACGAGATCAAATTATTGCCGAGCGTATCCTTAAAGAAATTGATGCTCGCCTTGGCTTTTTGGTTAATGTTGGGCTGGATTATCTCACCTTGCAGCGCTCAGCTGGTTCGCTATCCGGCGGGGAAGCCCAGCGCATACGCCTGGCTACACAAATCGGCTCTCGACTGATGGGCGTGCTGTATGTCCTGGATGAGCCTTCGATTGGTTTGCACCCACGCGATAACGACCGCTTGTTAACTACCCTGGAAGGAATGCGCGACCTGGGTAATACCGTATTGGTGGTTGAACATGATGAAGAGACGATTCGACGGGCAGATTGGATCGTTGATCTTGGCCCCGGAGCAGGTGATTTAGGCGGTGAAGTGGTCGCTGAAGGTCCACCTGAGGCGATTATTCAAAATCCTAATTCGTTAACAGGTGCTTATCTCTCTGGTCGTTTATACGTTCCTACGCCTGAAACTCGCAGAGAGGGTAATGGTTCTCACCTGGTAATGAAAGGCGCCACGATCAATAACCTCAAAAATGTTACCCTCGATTTGCCTCTGGGTAAGTTTATTTGTATCACCGGTGTTTCTGGTTCTGGCAAATCCTCGCTGGTCATTGATACGCTTTATCGGGCGCTGGCTCGTCAGCTTTACGGTGCCCGCTCACAACCTGGCAAATTCGATACCATCAAAGGGATTGAACATATCGATAAGGTAATCAATATCGATCAATCTCCTATTGGTCGTACCCCACGCTCAAACCCTGGCACCTATACAGGCGTATTCGATACGATTCGCGATCTGTTTGCTGAGTTGCCCGAAAGCAAGATGCGCGGTTACCTAAAAGGGCGCTTCAGCTTTAACGTCAAAGGGGGGCGATGTGAAGCCTGCGCCGGGCAAGGGCAGCTAAAAATTGAAATGCAATTTTTGCCCGATGTTTATGTTCCTTGCGATGTATGTCACGGCTCTCGCTATAACCGAGAAACTTTGCAAATCAAATTTAAAGAGAAGAGCATCGCCGATGTTCTCAACATGACCATTGATACCGCGGTACAATTTTTCGAGGCACACCCAAAGATTGTTCGTCGAC
Organism: uncultured Candidatus Brevefilum sp.; assembly: GCA_964411385.1. Taxonomy (GTDB): domain Bacteria; phylum Chloroflexota; class Anaerolineae; order Anaerolineales; family Anaerolineaceae; genus Brevifilum. The sequence continues at coordinate 139,127 of CAYPKT010000002.1, forward strand.
TCCAAACCTTACAAGATGTTGGCCTGGGATATATCCGGTTGGGACAATCTGGCACCACCTTATCAGGCGGTGAGGCACAACGCGTTAAGCTTTCAAAAGAACTTTCGCGCCGCTCAACTGGCAGCACACTATATGTGCTTGATGAGCCTTCAGTGGGTTTACATGCGGCTGACGTTCATCGGCTCATCGATGTTTTGCAACGCCTGGTGGATGAAGGCAACACCGTGGTAATTATTGAACATAATCTTGATATCATCAAAGTATCGGATTGGATTATTGATATGGGCCCTGAGGGGGGAGATGCCGGAGGAGAAATCATTGCTGTTGGCGAACCAGAAGCAATATGTAAAATGGTTCAATCCTACACCGGCCAATTTATGAAACAGCTATTAGACTGCGGCCACAGCAACGCTAAAAAATAGCTTGTTTCTTTTCTTAATGTGCTAAAATGATTGCTATAGATACGCGTAATTCATCAATACTTGTTCAATTAATTTTGTTTTACTCGACCATAACTTTATTTTCTGTTAAAATGGGTTTACAAAAGAAGGCAGTTTAAAAGCTTTTCGACACACGTTATCGAATTACGCTTAACGAAAAAAGGAAATATCATGAGCAAAAAAGATGCGAAAAACATTATTTCATCTTATCGAAAAAAACAGCAGCGCGGTCCTTACATCCTTGGTGGAGCAGCTATTCTACTGGTCATCATCGGGGTTGTCTTTTTGATTATTTACCTTGCAGGCGGGGGCAAAGGTTCTGGCCTATCTCTGTTTAGCACAAAAACCCCAACACCGACCGAAACGCCAACGCCAACGCCGGTTACCCCCTCACCGACCGCAACGATAACCTCTACACCGACTGAGACACCAACACCAACCTCAACCAGTACCCCATCTGGCCCTATCGAGTATGTCGTCCAAGAAGGTGACAATTGCACCATCATCGCTGAAAAGTTTGAGGTTGACGTTGAAGTCTTGATGGCTTTAAATAACCTCGATGGCAGGTGTTTTATCACCCCGGGACAAACCATATTAATCCCAGCCCCTGGGCAAGCATTGCCTACTGCCACACCGCTCCCTGAAGACATCGCGCCAGGAACATTGATTGAACATACCGTCCGGCTAAACGACAGCTTATACGAACTTGCTATTCGGTTGAATAGCGAAGTCAACCGCATTATGGTTGAAACAAACCGCTTTCGTCGAGCCAACAACTTAACCGAGATGAAGAACGAGACCGACATCTTTGTGGGTGATATTCTTATCATCCCGGTTAACATTGTGCCATCGCCAACGCCTACCAGGGAGCCTACTTCCACAGCCACACAATCGCCATAGTAACCTGTGAATTAAGTTCGTTTTACACCAGAAATCAAACACGGCATGGCTGTAAGAAATACAAAGTCATGCCGTTTTGTTTATTAAAGGTTGTTATCCTCGCATTGAAAATTAAAACTATTTTCCTGAAGCTTTGCCTGGAAGAACCAATTTAGCGAGTTTTTGAGAGTTCCCATCAGGTAGTATTTACCTAACAGTATATTCAATTTAGATATATGAGAACATCAACATGAAAAATATGCAATGCCCTAAGTGTCGTTCAAAAACTATCGTCCGTCTGCCGGGGGATATTACCCTACCGCCCACAGTTAGCGGGGGTAAAACACCCGCATCGTTAAGGACTATTAAGATCACACACTATTGTTGTGCAAATTGCGGTTTTACAGAAAGCTGGGTTGATAACACCGACGACCTTAAAGATTTACTTAAGAAATTTGGATTTTAAACAGCCAGATAAAATAAGGCCGGTTTTAACAACCCCTATAGTAGGTTTCCCACATCTTTATTCTTGTAAGGCTTCTCGCAAAAATATAATTAAAGTAGAAAGTGCTTGGTCAATTTCTGAAAGTTCTTCTAAATTAAGAAATTTCCTCAACGTTGGCAAAGCCATTTGCCAATCTTCCAGGGCGGTTAACATGTCGTTGGGTTTTTCAATTACGAAGTCTGGAGGGAGTATTTTTGCCTTTACACCTTCAACAGGCGCTGGTTGAACTGCGTCAAGATCATGTGTACGCAAGGCAGCTTGAACGAATTCTGCGGTATCCGGGTCTTTTGCTAAACGCAATAAAGCGCTTTTTCCCTCGGGTGTGAGGTAGTCAACCTCTGCCAGGCATTGGGCTACCGCCCGCCTAACATGCAAATTTAAATCATCCGAAAGGTCAACTAAATCTTCCAACGCATCCTGACCTAACAATTTCGTTAAAGTAACCACAGCCTGGGGTCTGACAAAAGGGTTAGGGTCATTATAGGCTAAATCACGCACATCATCTTCAGAGACGCGGTCTCGCCATTTTGAAATAGCAGCCAGCGCAGTTTCCCTTATGGGGATGGCATTATCCCTTAGCAGGGTACGAACCAGGGGCAAGGCTTCTTTATAATTCGCCTGAATCATTATTTCAATCAGGTTGCGACGTAGTCGATTACTTGGATCGCTAAGTAAAGGAGAGAGGACAGAAGCCGCTTCCTTGGCATCCATTTCGATCAAGGCTTCAACCGCTAAACCCCGCAATCCCACTTCGCGCTCAGCAATTTCAACCAGAGTCGGAATGGCTTCCTGTACTTTTAATCGAGCTAAAACGTCGATATACAGTTTAGGTAATTTTAAATCTAAGGCATCATTTGTCTTTAGATGATCTTTCAATGCCTGAAGGATGTGTTCAGCACAACTCAAATGGTTTATCCAGCCGCAGGCACGAGCCGCCGCCAGGTGGATTAAGTATTCAGGTGAATCCAGAAATTCAGCCAAACGACCCTTAATAAGTTCGGGATTAATACGTGCCAAAGAGAGGATAGCAGCTTGCACGATAATGGGATGTTCGTCTTCCAGACAGGTTTCAATTTGGTCTTCAGCCTGGCTTGCCCCTAATAAACCTAATGAATTGATTGCGGCAGCACACACATAGGGGTTCGCATCGTCAATCGTTGAAAGCAAATGAGAGACAACTTCAGGCATTAATGTTTCATCAGCTCGCCCAAGAGCTTCAGCTGCCGCTGAACGGACAAACCCATTAAGATCATGTAATAAGGTAATCAGAAGATCAGGCCTGGCTTTTAATTCCCCCAGCCTTTTCGCTGCAAAGGAGCGATCACGTGGGTTTCGAGATTGCGTAAGCTGTTGGCAACGTTCAATTTCTATTTGTTTTTCTTGATTTACTATTAATTTTTCATCCATTACCGTTTTAGTGTACTCCATTCCAGCACCGGATAAATAAATTTATTCCAAAGGGTTTTTTGCTGGCATGCCAACACGCCTGGGGTAATTTTCGGGTGTGTACGCTGCTTTATCAATAACAACAATGAATCGTTCTTCAACCACACCTGGCAACTCAATGTGCACCAGTTTTTTTAACTTGCCGCCTAAAAGATGGATAGCACTATGGGCTGCATGCGTTTCTGCAGGGGCAGTTTCTCCCTTTAATGCCATTACCTTCCCATTGCGTTTTGTCAAAGGCAGTAGATATTCCATTAAGATTGGCATTCTCGCCACTGCCCGGGCAACCGTCAGATCGTAACTCTGGCGGTGAGCTGGGTCTTGCCCCACAACCTCAGCCCGCTCTACCAGGATAGATACCCCTTCCAGCCCTAATATTTCAACCATGTGTTGACAAAAATCTGCTTTTTTCGCCACTGATTCAACCAGGGTAACTTTAGTGGAGGGCCAAATTAATTTTAAAACCAGCCCCGGAAAACCAGCACCCGTGCCGACATCAATCAATTGTGCTGGCGGCTGTGGTCGTTCCCATGCCTGAGTGACGGTCAAAGAATCTAAAAAGTGCTTAATCCGAATACCTTCTGCATCGCGTATTGCTGTCAGGTTAAGGCGTTCATTCCAGGTTAGGAGTTCTGATTCGTAAATTGTTAAAGCTTTAATAACCTCTTTTGAGAGGTTAATCCCCAATAAAGACCTGGCAGTTTCAACAAAAGTTTCCATTTTTTGAAGAAGTTCTCTTTGTCTACTAAGAATTAATTGTTTTGTGACAAAAATTACCACACACCATAACTGGTCACGGCATGGCAGGTTTTCTCATAGAAGTATTTTAACCGCATCCAAATGGAAATAACAAATGGTGACGACAAATAAAACGAGAAGGTCAGTTATTTCTCTTAATATTCACGCTTTAATCTCAGATTTATTGATAAGGTAAATCCCACTGAGAACGAATAGCCCCCCAATAATTTGATGGGCAGATAGATCTTGATGTGCAAAGGGTATCGCCAAAAGTGCTGTCATGAGTGGCTGCAAGGATAAGGTTGGGCTAACGATCGATGCTGAGATCTTCCCCAGTGCGTATGTTAAGCAGATATAGCCAAGCAACTGAGAGACCACAGCTGACAATATAAATATCAAATAGGTTGTTGGTGAATAGCCAAAAAAGGGCAGTCTAAACCCAACCATGATCGTTCCAAGGGTTAGGCAACAAACTAAAAGCCAAACAAAAAGCTGTTGAAACGTAGACAGGTGCGTGCGTCCTTTTTGTGTCAGCAAAAAATACCCGGCATAGAAAAAACTTGAGAGGATCGCAAACCCTTCTCCTTTTAGATTGAAACCCAAATGGATATTAAGTATATTTAAAACCGTTACCGAGCCAAACAAAGCCAGAAGAAGCCCCATCCAGTAGCTTTTTTTGTAGCGTTCTTTAAGAACAAGGATTGCAACTAAAGAAACCCACAAAGGGGAAATATAATTCAACAACGTGGCGTTTGCCACACTGGTCTCTTTTATCGCCGTACCCCATAGAGCATAATCGATGCCTGAAAAAACCCCTGCAATCATTGGAAATTTTATTTGTTTCCAGGTGAGTCTTTTCCGCTGGTCAGTTTCTTTAAGATTGAAGATTTTCGATGAAAAGGGAAGCAACAACAAAAAAGCTATCAACATCCGGTAAAAACTGGTGACAACCCCCGATGCATCTGCCCAATGGGTAAATATAGGTGAAAAGGATAAAAAGAAAACCCCCAGCCCCAAATTAACATAAGGGTTTGAAAAACATCGTTGCAAACGCTGAATTGAGTTCATGCTGGGAAGTTTTTGACCTTATACCCATTAAATAATAAGATCATCATACTTTAGACGATACTGCCTGGTTTGTTGATTTCAGTTTGAGGCTGGTTAAAAAATTGCGAGATCAGCGTGCCAAGCAGCATTAATCCTGCGCCAATTAAACCCCTTAGCCCGAGCCCTTCATTCAATAAAAGCCAACCGCCCAGGGCAGCAAAGGCTCCCTCTAAGCTCATAATAACGACTGCGTGCGTTGGATCTGCGGTTTTTTGAGCTACGACCTGCAATGTATAAGCCAGTCCAACGGAGAGAAAAGATCCATACAAAATCGCCCATTTACCGTCGTAAATTGCTAACAGTGTAACTGGTTCAGTTACCAGGGCAACAGCTAGGCTAAGCACACCGCAAATTGCAAATTGCCAGATAGCCAATTGAAATACGCCAACGCGTTCGGCGTTTTTTGCCACCAGGTGAACGTGGATAGCCCAGGCGAATGCACCTGTCAATACGATCAAATCGTAACTCGAAACTGACCAACCGCTGTGAACCGATAGTAAGAACAGCCCAATGACGGCCAATATCGCCCCGATCCAATGGGCAAGGTGGGTGCGCTCTCCTCGCAAGAGGGCTAAAAATGGAACAATGATCATATACAAACCCGTGATAAAACCGGCTTTACCAGCGGTTGTGCCCACTAAACCTATTTGCTGTAAAGAAGAACCAGCAAATAATGCCACGCCAGTTAACACGATTGGCCAAAAGTGGGCTTTGCTATTTAAATTACCACGGTTGGCTTCTTTTTTGCGCTGCCATAATAAGAAAGGCACTAGTGCCAGGGCGCCCAGACTAAAGCGGATGCCATTAAAAGTAAACGGCCCCATAAAGGACATGCTTACCCGTTGGGCAACAAAAGCAAAGCCCCAAATGATGGCCGTAATAAGTAATAACAGGTCTGCTTTCAAACTTGGTGCGCTTCCCTTCGGTGATTAATGAGCCCGAATATGATAAACAACCTTACCAGAAATACTGGCTTGTTTTACAGGTCCAAAGTTACGGCTGTCGGTGCTCGAAACCTGGGTTCCTCGCACTTCATACCGCCTTTCATCCGGATAAACGCGCACAACACGTTTAATGAGCGTTCCGTATCCTGGCTGCTGAAAAACAATCACGTCACCGGCTTTAACCTTGCCGCCGGGAAAAGGGACGCCAGCCATAAGGACATAATCGCCTTCATGATAATCTGGCCAAAGGCTGGCGCCGCGCACTCTTAACAGACGAAAAAACAATTTACAGAACTGGAACAACCATATCTTCAGAGACAGGGAAGGGAGACTTCACGCGTTTGGTTTCAATACCTTTAATCTGCCAGAATATTTCAGCAAATTCGTTGACTGCCTCAAGTAATTCGAGCCCAGCTTGTCGGTCAACGGTTTGGCGTGCTTTTGAACCCAATAACATAATCTTATGAACTAATCCGTGCAGCTGCGGATAAGCATCCAGTTGAGGTTGTTTGATAAAGTCACCCCAGATCACACGGATTTCATGCTTTGCCAATTCAGCATGTTCTTCTTTAACAGCAATGTAACGTACCATACTGTTGAAGGTATCCGCACTAAATTCTTCGCCGTGTTCTTTTATTAAAGATTCAATTAAGTCCACCATGCGGATGACAGTTAATGCGCCAATCAAAGCGGTATGAGGATCATAAATTCCACATGGGATGTCACAGTGAGCGTCAACGGTTTTAAAATGAGCTTTCTGGTCAATTTTTTCAATAAATTTGTGTAACATGGCAAAAACCTCCGTTTTTAACAATTTTCAATAGCAGTTATAAAATTATAATAGGAATGTTGATCCTGCGCAAACGGGGATAAAAAAACCTCACGACTGGTGAGGTTTTTAAAGAGCAATCAGGGTTCAATGCCTAAACTGTGCAGTTCGTTTTCTGCCACCCACCAGTTAGGGTGCCAATTCAAGGCCTCGCGAAAATCTTCAACCGCACCATCAACATCTCCTAAAACCAGGCGAGCGCGCCCACGCCAAACCCAAGTTTCTGGAATTGCCGGCTCAGCAGACAAGCCCAAAACCAGGTCTGCCAGGTCAATTACATCCTGGTAACGCCTGGTGTAATAATAAGCAAAATAAGGCCCTGTTGAATACCAAAAAATGCGATAAGGACGGGGGAAAATATCCGCATAAACCTCAAAAGCCTGGTCATACGCCTGGGCAGCTCCATAATAATCGCCTAAGTTAACCAAACTGGAACCAAGGTTAAAGGTTGCAAAAAATAACTGACGGTCTTCCAATATGAGCATTTCGTCCCTTGCTTTTTGAGCAGCATGCTGCAGGTTATAAGTTTCATCTGCATGAGGGCCTAAAATTTCTAAAACTGTGGTTTCCATTTCAGGGGGATAAATAATAATATATTGGTAGTTAAATGCACGCCAGTGCCTTTCGATTTTATCGTAAGAGTTAACGTAATTTTCTTTAATATAAGAATCTTGCACTATAAAAGTGCGTGTTTCGTCATCATAACCGGTGACCACAGTGTAATGCCCCATCCATCCATATTGAGGGATCTCCTCATCCAAGCCGCGTTCAATCAATACAGGAAAACCAGCAGCGACAAAGTTTTTAATCATCTCAAGATCGCCCCCAAAGCGTAAGATCGCCCCAAAAGATGTTTGTAAACGAACAAAATCGACCATTTCATAAGGCATCACATTACGGTCTTTCGGGTTTGGCTTTAGCCAAGTCGCAGCTTCTTTTTGGTTACCTTCCCAACCCCAAAAAGAAAGCGCCATAGAAAGATTAGCTGGACCACAATTATTAAATTCTTGTTTTTCATAAATGACACCCGGTAGATTCATTAATATTGGCCTCGGCGTAGAGGTTGGCGTTGGTGTCATCGTTAACGTCGACGTGGGACTGACGTAATTTGTTGGGGTATCCGAAGGGATTGGCGTTTCTGTTGGTGGTGTTTCCTGCGTTGAGGTCTCTGACCGGGCTGCTGATTCAGTCATTTTTTCTTGCTCACCAGGTACAAAGACAACGTCATCTGGAGGGTTGAAAAAATAGTAAATTTCACCACGTAATAGTTGCAAACGCCAGGACAGGCGATCATGGACCGGGGGCAAAAAATAGATCGCAAGTAAGAACGCGCTGACTGCAATAATGATCAAAAAGACCATTAAAAATTTGTTAAGCTTGGAATTTGACATAGACGGATTATATCTTATGGCTTTATTTGTGCAAAATAGAAAATTACAAGTTTTTTACGGCGTGATTCCCAGGTTTAACAATTCAGCTTCTGCTGGAGGCCATCCAGGATGATAGTGCAGGGCAAGTTGAAAGTCATCAATAGCCCCCTCGATCTCGCCCAGGGCAAGGCGTGCGCGACCGCGCCAAATCCATGTCTCTTCAATTTCACGCACACCCGTTGTCTCTAAGGTCAGGTCAGCCAGGTTAATCACATCCTGGTAACGTCCAGTGTAATAGTACGCAAAGTAGGGCCCTGTTTGATACCAGATCATCCGCCATGGGCGCGCTTCGGTTGCGACGGTGGGATAGATCTCGTTATAGGCAAAATCGTAGGCTTGTGCTGCACCGTAATAATCTCCCAGGTTCACCAGGCTGGTTCCATAATTAAAATATGCGAAGAATAAATCGCGACCCTCAAGTGTGGGGATAGCATCTTGCGCTTTTTGGGCAGCATATTGATAGTTATAAGTCAGGTCCGCTTGAGAACCTAAAATAGCCAGAACTTCAGTCTCGCGTTCTGGTGGATAAATAACCACGTAAACATGGTTGAACGCTCGCCAATACCGATAATGATCCTGGTAGTTTAAAGAGATATCGGGGCCTCGATAGGAATCCTGGGTAAGATATTCCTCGCTCGCATCGTCATAGCCGATCACCAAGCTGTAATGGCCGGTCCAATCTTCGTTTGGGCGTACATCGCCCATATCTCTTTCGATAATCACAGGATAACCGGCAGCAACAAATTGTTTAATCAACGTATCTTCACCGCCATACCGAACCAGGGCGGCAAGCTCAGTATGGGCTACAACAGCATCAACCATCTCGTACAGCATAACGTTGCGATCTTCAGGGTGCGGTCTTAACCAGGTGCGGGTTACTTCTTGGTTGCCCTCCCAACCCCAATAAGAAAGCGCCATAGAAAGCGTAGCTGGACCGCAGTTGTTCATCTTTTGGAATTGATGTTTCACGCCAGTCAGGCGGACAGCTTGCGGGAGAGGTGTCGGTGTCGACTCTAAGGTTGGCGTTATGCTTGGTGCGGGTGTTTGCTCCAAAGTAGGTGTAAGGGAAGGTGCCAGCGTTGGGCTCTCATTTACACTGATGGCGGTTAAGGTTGCGTTGACGATATAATCCATCTCTTCTTGTTGGCCTGGTGAAAACTCAGCCTTGCCAGGAGGATTGAAAAAATAAAAAACTTTAGCACGCAAACTGGCAAACCGCCAGGAAAGACGGTCATGAATGGGTGGTATAAAATAAACCGCTAACAGGAACGCAAAGGCGGCAAATAGAACCAGGAACACCTTTAAAATTTTGATGTGCTTTTGGTTTTGCATACTGAGATTATAACCATGGCATAGGGTTAAGCAAACAGAAGTAATTTTGCCGAAGGGTGTGGTGGTTGAAGGGCGTTGTTTTTCGCTTTTTCATTCTTGACATTTCCTGCAAATTAGATTAATATCTAACTTAAATACTTGTTTTATTAATATACTTTATTAATTGAGGTGATATGATGAACAACTCTCCCACCATCCTTTGGGATAAAGGCAGCGCATATGATTTATTTGTCAGCTTGTATGTTCTCCATCATCCAGATGAATATGGCTTGCGTCCATCCTGGGCAGCTGGCGTCCGTTCACGATTACCCATTCATCTAAGGGATGCGCTCGAACGCTCACAGCGGGTTCTTTTTGTCCCTATGGCATGGATTAATTCTCTACCCGAACCTAAAAACGCAACCACCGTTCTTGAAGCACTCCGCGCGCTCCATCCCGCAGAACGCTTACCCATCTTGACTTTTGCCAACAAAACCGATCAGCATTCTCAAGATTTTAAAGATTTTCTCATGACATTAGACGGCAAACAACGGATGACGGCTCGAGTCGAAGCACAGATTAGAGACTTTCATCGCAGATCACAAATTTTTACCAAAGAGTTTTTTCGAGTCACTTTTGAAGCCTGGTCTGAGCGTGAAAAATTTGGCGAAGATTTACTGCATGCCTTAGAATCTTATGTGCAAAATTTTTTTGAAGAAGATGAATATCGCATCATCCCCGCCCAGGAAAAAGCTCTTCAGCATGCCCAGACACTTATGAAAAAAAACGACGTGCTCGCAGTTCTTGAAGAGCTCTCTGAAGGCGTTCGCATGAATTGGGTCAGCGATTTGGATACGCTCATCCTGGCCCCTTCGTTTTGGGGGGCGCCCTTTATTTTTTCTGACAATCTTGATGAGGATTCCTCAATTATCCTTTTTGGGGCGCGCCCTGAAGGATCTGACCTGGTTCCAGGCGAATTAGTACCGGATGAATTATTAAATGCATTAAAAGCTCTTTCAGATCCAACCCGTTTAAGAATCTTACATTACTTACAAGAAAGCCCATGCACGCCCAGCGAGCTCGCCGGTGTTTTGCGCCTGCGCCCGCCTACGGTAATCCATCATTTGCAAAGTTTACGTTTGGCTGGTTTGATCAGTGTCACCGTGGCGCCCCACTCTGAGCGTCGTTACGCGCTTCGTAAAGATGGCATCGATATAACCATCCAAAACCTGCAAAACTTCATGGATCGAGACTAAAGCCAGTGCCCTCACCGAACATAGAAAAATCAAATGCTGATGGTGTTGTCGACACATACATCAAACGTGTGCGCGCCTTCAGCCCCAATGCGCGTAAATACTTAATTTCATTAATTATTTACGGTGCGGGTTTCGGTGTTCACCGAATCTTATTTAACTTTTTCTTACGCAGCCTTAACTTCGATGAAACCTTTATGGGCCTCCTGTCCACGATCAGCAGTATGACGACGTTGATCGCCGCTCTGCCAATGGGCTACCTTGCAGATCATTTCGGCAGAAAGTTTTCATTAGTTTTGTCAGGGGTCGTCACCGGCATTTCGATCATTTTAATGGCGTTTTTTCCTACTGCTGGCGTTCTAATCGGTACAAACATTCTTTTAGGGATAGGTTCCAGCCTTAGTGGTGTCGTCAGCGGCCCATTTCTAATGGAAAACAGCGGTGAAGAAGAGCGCACTTACCTGTTTAGCATGAGCTCTGGTTTACGAATGGCAGCTTTCTCCATAGGCGACTGGATCGGTGGTTATATGCCCACCTGGTTTGGCAATTTGTGGAATGTTTCTCCAGTTAGCGAAACAGCCTATGCCTGGGCGATCGGAATGTCTGGGATAATGGTCATTATTGGTGTCATTCCAAATTTGTTTTTGCATCGTAATAAGCTTGAACATGAAAATCGAGCAACTTTTGCACCAATTACCTTTGCTCGTCAAAACCCGGGTATCCTCAATAAATTACTTTTGCCCATGTTAACAATTTCAATTGGTGCGGGGTTAACCATGCCTTTTATGAACATCTTTTTCAGCAATGTTCATAACCAACCCGACCAGGTTATTGGCATCATGTTTGCCTGGGGGTCTTTGGCGATGGGGATCGGCTTAATTTTAGCGCCAGTTTTTGCAGACCGTTATGGGAAAATTCGTGTTGTGCTCATCACCCAGGCTTTATCGATCCCGTTCCTGGCGCTGTTGGGGTTTTCGCCCATGTTTAGTTTGAGTGCTTTTGCCTATTTCATCCGATTAACTTTAATGAATATGAGCACACCGGTTTACGACACTTTTGTAATGGAACAAGTAGACCCTAATTCTCGCGCGATGGTCGCCAGCCTTAGTAGTATGGTAAACAGCTTTGGCAGGGCATTTAGCCCCGTGGTTAGCGGCTGGATGCAAGTGAATTATGGTTTTGGGCCTCCTTTTATCGGGACAATTTTTCTCTACCTTATCTCAATTTTGTTGTATTATTTATTTTTTCTGCGTAATCACAAACAGACGGCAAACAGGTAAAATTAATCTAAAGGTCTTTACCTGGTAAAAGAAAATGTCTACACGCAACCGTTGGGTTTTGGGTGGGTTGGGGTTTTTCTTCATCCTCAGCAGCTTGCTCATCACCGCCAAAGAATACTATCAATTTTCAAATCAACCTGTCGTTTTCCCTGAAGGCAGTACCATCGCGGGCATTCCTGTCGGTGGACTTGACCAGCCTGCAGCTGAAGCCAGGGTAAACAACGCATATCATGTGCCATTGGTACTAAGCGTTGGCGACAAACAAATTCACGTTGATCGATCTGCTTTAGGTTTTACTTGGAACCCCAATGCTTTGGTTAGCGAAGCCTCTGATTTAATCCTACGATCCGGTTTTTGGCAAAACTTCGTTAGTAAAAAAGTTTCCACAGAACCTGTGAAAGTTCCACTCGACGCCCAAGTCGATGAAAACGAAATACGTCATTACCTGGTTACTGAAATCGAACCGCGTTATGCTCAACCGGGCAGTTCACTCATACCGCTGTCGGGGACAACAAACTTCATACCTGGTGAACTCACCAAAAGCTTGTTAATGGATCAAGCTATTAGTGAGATTAAAACAGCTTTGCTTTCTGGGAGTTTTCACGCTATCGCCCTTGAATTTGCCGAGAATCCACAAAAACAACCCGATTACCAAATTTTAGAAATTTTCTTGCGTCGTAATATCGCCTGGAGCGGGTTCACAGGCTTGGCAGAAATTTACATACAAGACCTGGGAAACAAAGAAGTTACCCATTTCGCGGTGCGAAACGAGAGCTTGGTCACCCCCGATGTTGCGTTTACCGCTGCCAGCACCATTAAGATCCCGATTATGATTTCTGTCCTGCGCAGGGTTGATGAACCAACCCCAGAATCGGTCGTTACCTTATTTGAACGGATGGTTGTATATTCCGAGAACCCACCAGCAGATAAGCTTATGGCGACCTACCTGGATGAAATTCGCGGGCCCTTGATTGTCAGTGAAGACCTGGAAGCAATGGGGATGGAAAACACCTTCCTGGGCGGCTATTTCTATCTTGGCGCTCCGCTTTTGAAACTTTTTGAAACGCCAGCTAACTCGCGGACTGATATTTTTTTAGATCCAGACCTCTACAATCAGACGGTGCCTTCTGAGGCAGGCCAGTTACTGGCAGCAATTTATGAGTGTGCCCAGGGTGGCGGCGGCCTACTGAAGCAGACCTTCCCTACTGAGATCACCACACCAGAATGCCAGTTGATGATCGATACTTTAGCCGCCAACCAGATTGGGTTATTAATAGAAGCTGGGTTACCCGACGATATTACAGTTGCCCACAAGCATGGTTGGGTACAAGAATTGGACGGGCAATTGCGATCAATGAGCGATGTCGCTATCGTCTTCACCCCTGGGGGTGATTACGTCCTTACCATTTTTCTATACGATTCCACTCGCTTAGACTTTGACCAGGGAAATCGTTTGGTAGCACGACTTTCACAGACGGTTTATAATTTCTTTAACCTTGATCAACAAGCGTATTGGTGGATTGACTAATCGATGAAAGTAATACTTACCCACGAACAAGCCGACATGGATGCCCTGGCCTCACAATTAGGGGCGTGGCTGCTATACCCAGATGCACTTCCTTTGCTTCCCCGCAGCATCAATCGTAACGCGCGCCGTTTTCTTGAGCAATATGGGCGTGATTTACCTTATATCACCTTCAAAGAGCTGCCGCGTACCGCAGTTGATACCATCATCCTGGTGGATACACAATCGATGATCACCATCAAGGGGATGAATGAAGACACGCGCGTGTTGGTTTATGACCATCACCCACGCCGAGATGACCTTAACCCCCAATGGGAAACTCACTTGGTTAATTTTGGTTCTAATACCAGCCAGATGGTTGCCCGAATTCGCGAGCGGGGGATGGACTTGACGAACATCCAGGCAACGACCCTTGCTTTAGGTTTGTACGAAGACACCGGTTCATTTACTTACGGGTCAACCACCGCAGAAGACCTGGAAGCAGCGGGGTTTTGCCTTTCGCAAGGTGCTCTTTTGGATATCGTCAATCGCTTTCTTTACCCCCCACTCACGGCTGGTCAGCGGAAGTTATACGATCGCTTAATGCGAAATGTTCAAACCTACATTATTGAAGACCACACCATTTTAGTTGCTAAGGCTGATGCCCTGGATATCAAAGATGAGATCTCAAGCGTCGCCCACAAAATACGCGATGTACTCAACCCCGATGCGTTGTTGCTTTTAGTAGCTACCCAACAAGGTATCCGCCTGGTTGCCCGATCGACCAATGATGAAATCAATGTTGCCGGACTGGCTGAATCCCTGGGCGGCGGCGGGCATCGGCGGGCTGCTTCGGCTTTGATCCGATCCGAAGGCACTCTCAAACGTGAAGAAACCTTGCATTTCTTAGACGAGCAATTTGGCGTAATGCTCACCAAGATGGGTGAGTATGTTCAACCTTCGATTACCGTCGAATCCATCATGTCTAAAGACCCATTAATCCTCTCGCCTGAAACATCCGTAAGTGAAGCGCACCGATTAATGCAGCGTTATGGTTTTGAAGGCTACCCGGTTGTCTCCGAAGGGCATGTGGTCGGGCTCCTCAATCGACGTGAAGTGGATCGGGCAATTAGCCACGGGCTAAACCTGACCGTTAAAAGCTTGATGTCGGTTGGTGAAGTAAAAATCGCCCCACATGCCTCACTTGACGAACTCCAGCAATTGATGGGCAAAACCGATTGGGGACAGGTGCCCGTTGTTTCACCCGATTCGGCTGAGATCGTCGGTATTGTCACCCGTACAGACCTGCTAAAAACACTTAGCCCTGTACCCGACCTGCCCACACCAGAAGAGATTATCAAAAAGTTGGAAGCAGTTGTTCCTCCCGCCCGTTTAGCCCTGCTTCATGCCCTGGCAGAAGAAGCAGACCAGGTCAATTTGCCTATTTTCGTTGTCGGCGGCTTTGTCCGCGACCTTTTGCTCGACCGTCCCAGCCTTGATTTTGACATTGTCGTCGAAGGAGATGCCATTTTCTTTGCCAATCGACTTTCCACGCACTTTGGCGGCCGCGTTCTCACACATCAGCGCTTTGGAACTGCAAAGTGGGTATTGAAAGGTAATGCGGAAAAATTAATCTATACTCTTCCGGCTTTAAATGGCAACGATCAACATCGCTTGCCAGACAGCTTGGATTTAATCACCGCGCGTACCGAGTTTTATGAACAACCAGCAGCTTTGCCCACCATCGAAAGCAGCAGTATTAAGATGGACCTCCACCGACGAGACTTTACTATCAATACGCTTGCCTTGCGCCTCGATGGTGAACATTTTGGAAAGATTTATGATTACTGGGGGGGGTTATCTGACCTGCGTAAAGGAAAAATACGCGTATTGCATGCCCTGTCTTTTGTGGATGATGCCACCCGGTTGCTTCGTGCTGTTCGTTTTGAGCAACGTTTTGACTTTCAAATTGAGCCACGCACCCTGGCATTGATGGAAGAAAGCCTGCCTTTGCTTGACAAGCTTTCGGGGGCTCGAATTCGCCATGAGATCATGTTAATTTTGGATGAACCCAAAGCCCCGCAGATGCTGGAGCGACTGGAGAAATTGGGCATATTATCGGCTATTCATCCCGCCATACCCTGGAATACCGAGATCCAAAATAGGTTGAATAAATTAAATAAACTTGAGGTTGACCCGGCTTGGGAATTGCCAGGACGGCTAATAAGTTCTGAGTTTCGATTGACCTTCGGCTTGCTTTTATGGTTAGGTGAACTTCCAGAAGAAGACATCTATTCGATTGTTTCTCGCTTACGTTCTAAAAGTGAGGTAAAAAACTTGTTATTAGCTACCAGTAAAGCCGTCCGCCTCTTACCTAAACTGACAAACGCCCCACCAAGTGTTGTTGTAACCGAGTTGGAGAAAATATCGAAACCAGCCTTATACGCTGCCCAGTTGATTCTTTCTGAGAAAAATGTCCACGCAATGCTGGAAAAGTACATCACTAAATGGGTCTCGATTGAACCGATTACTACTGGGCTTGAGTTACGCGCCATGGGCTTGCGCCCTTCTCCTGCTTTTGGGCGCATCCTGACATATTTGAGAAACGCCTGGCTGGATGGAAAAATTCACTCGTCACAACAAGAAAAAATTTTACTCAGCCAGCTATTGGCTGATGAAGATGTTACCCCACGATCATGAATAAATTTGATGACAACGACCAGACAAACGGTGACAAGAGTGAGGGTCAAGTTGAATCAGAGAAGGCTCTTCCTCAACTCTCGATCCGGTTGGTAACCCGCGTCGACCTGCCCAAGCTGGAATGGGATGGCGAATACTGGAAGTTTCGCGAGATGTACGCTGAGGTTTACCAGGTTAGCCAAACTGGTCGCTGTTTGATGTGGCTAGTTGAGGAACCAATGGGAAACACTATCGGGCAGGCTTTTGTCATGCTGACAAGTCGAGAAAAGAAATCAGCCGATGGGGTAGAACGTGCCTATGTATTCTCTTTTCGGGTGAAGCCTGCCTGGCGGAACCGAGGTGTAGGCAGTTTTTTGATGCACTTTATTGAAGATGATTTACGCAGCCGAGGTTTTCAGGTTGTTACCTTAAATGTTGCGAAAATGAACCACGATGCACTTCGCCTGTACAAACGGTTAGGCTATCAAATCTTCGACACTTCTGCTGGGCTGTGGTCTTACCGCGACCCAGACGGCGTCGTGCATATGATGCACGAACCTTCCTGGCGAATGATGAAAAACATCTAAGAAAGGTGTCTCGCCAGGCGCAATTATGATGCCATTTGTGGTATTATTCGTTTTTGTTAGCTTGTTAACCCTGAACACATAGGAGTTTTGTGCGATTATTCGCGTCCTTACACTAAAAAGGCACAAAAATGGTAAAGAGATTTTTCATTACACTTTCGGTTATTTTATTCTTATTATGCGCCTGCACACCTGGAGCATCAGAGCCAGAGGTGCCATTAGAAGGCGAACCCTTTGAGCTTTATCTGCTGAGTGATCAGCAAATTCGGGGGGCAGATCTAAAGAACTATGCGGTTGAAAAACTCCCCCTCATGTCTTTTCCGCTGATTACAACCGATGAAGTTGCCAGTTATGACTGGGATAATCATGGCTTGAACCTGATTGATGATGCTTATTTTAAATTACTGGCTGTTTTTTACGAAGGGATCCCCCTCAGCGGGGCGCCTTTTGTAATCAAAGCTTATGAACAGCCGATTTACGCTGGCGCTTTTTGGGCGCCAGTCTCCTCCCTGAGTTTTGACGGCGTGGTCATCTTACAACCTTTAGACCCAGCAGGTCAGACACTCTATATCGATTTAGGCTATCCCTCAACTTCTAATTTCACCGGCGATGACCCACGCAATAACCCTCGCTTGCACCAGGCCTTGGAGGATGCAGGGCTGCTGAAGTAGAGGGTTAGGTCGAAGGCATTAAGAAGTAGAAGTAGATAGTAGGTAGTAGGAAATAGGAATTAGGAATTAGGAAATAGTGACCCGTTCTGGATAGCGTTGACAGAAAACATTAGTAAACGGGTGCAAGTGATGATCGATCCCTAATAAGCCTAAGTTTAGAATACGATTTCTTCCTATTACCTGATTCCTACTACCTACTACCCCTCATCATGCCCCATTAAAACAAACATGACCCTCCGGAGACTCGAACTCCGAACCAATTGATTAAGAGTCAACTGCTCTGCCAATTGAGCTAGAGGGCCATTTGCGATTTTTATTATAACCTATCCCCCTTAATAATTTAAGTTATTTGTCAATATTAAAGTTGTGATTACCCCTGTGTTTTAAACCTTTTTAAAATTGACTTTAACCTCCCCAACGGATAAAATCACTTCTTGATTATAGCAGGTTCGAAAGTCGAAGGGCGGCAATTGATCTTATTGAAGTCTATCCTCCAGTAAAGAGTTCAATTTAGTTTTGTCCTGATTTTCCTAAAACCTCAGGTCGGTTATTCTTAAGACCTGTTAGCACAAAAACATTAATTTTGAATTCAAATGGGAATCCCATTTTTAAAAATTAAAACAAATAATAAGAAAAGGAAGTTTATTTTTATGAAGAACAATAAAATATTAAGGGTTATTCCGCTCGGAGGGCTGGGTGAGGTCGGAAAAAATATGACCTTTTATGAGTATGGGAACGACATCCTGATCGTTGATGTGGGGCTTATGTTCCCCGATAATGATATGATCGGGATCGATTATATCATCCCCGATTTTGAAGATTATCTTAAAGATAAAGTCAACCGAATTCGTGGAATCATCTTCACTCATGGGCATGAAGATCATATTGGCGCAGTTCAGCATCTTTTAGAGCTGGTTAACGCACCAATTTATGCGACAAAACTCACTCGCGGGCTGCTTGAACTTAAGCTCAATCGTTACGGGTTGCGAGGTAAAGCAGATCTTCGTACTGTTCAGGCAGGGGATACCGTTCAAATCGGTTCCTTCAAGGTAGATTTTTTTCACGTCTGTCATTCCATCCCAGACGGGGTTGGCTTAGGAATTGACACCCCAGCCGGCTTAATCGTTCACACCGGGGATTATAAGTTCGACCATACGCCGGTTGACAACTGGCCGACTGATTACGCAAAATTAGCTGAATTTGCTGAACGTGGTGTTTTAGCCTTGCTGGCAGATTCAACCAATGCGACTGAACCAGGTTGGACCCCTTCTGAAAGGACGATCGACGAAGGCCTTGATGAAGTCTTTAAAGCTGCTAAGGGGCGCATCCTGGTGGCAACTTTTGCATCGTTAATTTCACGCATGCAACAGGTCGCAAATGCAGCGAAAAGGCATGGCCGCAAAATTGCCTTCACTGGTCGCAGTATGGTTGAAAATATGAATATGGCACGAGAGTTAGGGTATATCGATTTTTCTGACAGGCTGGTGGTGTCGCTCGAAAAATCTCTTTCTATGCCAGATAACCAGGTTGTGCTCATGTGCACCGGGGCCCAGGGCGAACCGCGCTCAATTATGGGTCGGCTGGCAAATGGAACCAACCGCATGTTCGACTTACGTGAAGGCGATACGATCGTGCTC
Source organism: uncultured Candidatus Brevefilum sp. (assembly GCA_964411385.1). Taxonomy (GTDB): domain Bacteria; phylum Chloroflexota; class Anaerolineae; order Anaerolineales; family Anaerolineaceae; genus Brevifilum. Next base: position 158,364 of record CAYPKT010000002.1, read on the forward strand.
TCTTCGCAACCAATTCCCGGCAACGAAGAACCTGTTTACCGAACGATCAACCAATTGCTCCGTCGGGGTGCCGACGTTATCTACGAATCAATTGCACCGGTGCATGTTTCAGGTCACGCCAGCCAGGAAGAGATCAAATTACTGTTACACCTGGTACGCCCTAAATACCTGGTTCCTATCCATGGTGAATTAAGGATGCTAAAGCATCACGCCAAACTGGCTCAAGAGGTGGGTGTTCCAAAAAATAATATCCACGTGGTTGAAAACGGGCAGATTATCGAATTTCAAAATGGCGAGCTGCGGCTTGGGGAGCGCATCCCCGGCGATTATATTTTTGTGGATGGAAGCGGTGTAGGGGATGTTGATCGAAGTATCGTCCGTGAGCGAGAAACCCTGGGGCAAGGTGGCGTTATGACCATCAATCTGACGCTTAATAAAAAAGGGCAGCTCAATGGAAACCCAAACATCAATAGCCGAGGATTTATTTTGCCCGAAGAGTTAGAGCCAATGTTAGATGGTTTACATAAACATATCAAAAACACAATTAAGAAATTTCCAGATGATTTAGAGAAAGAACTTGTTCGGGCAGTTAAATCTTTCTTCTACCAGGAGACAAAACGTAATCCGTTTATTTTTGTATCGGTCAATCGACAATAATATCGCCTAATAGAGAAATTAATAGCGAAGAGCATAGTCTTTTCGCTATTTTTAATGGGGATTACCCATTTTCAATAACCAAAATGAAACACAATGATAAAATTGGCAAATAAGAATATGAATAGTGAACGGCATTAAATGAAACTTTATAAGTGCCAACTTTAATAACACGAGGTTCATTGTGGAACACGAAATTTCAAGCCAACAAAGCCAAACAAAACTACCAGAACGCTTAGCATTCGGTTTTTATTTTTTTGGTCAGGGGTTAATCTATACACTCGTCGCCCAGTTTTTGCTTTTTTACTATACCGATTATGCATTTTTACCACCGCTGGTGATTTCCGCAGTCATGTTTGGCGGGAAGATCTGGGACGGAATAAACGATCCGTTGTTCGGAATAATCGTCGATAAGGTTCGCTTTAAGAGCGGTAAACGTTTTTTACCCTGGTTAAAAATATCTACCATTGCAATTCCATTGACGACGATCTTATTGTTTTCTATTGAAAGCGTACCATCGATAGGTTGGAGGATTGCTCTGGCAATCCTTACCTATGCCTTGTGGGACTTAGCCTACACGATGAGCGATGCCCCCATTCTTGGGCTGGCTACAACGATGAGCAGCAACATAAAAGAACGCGGTACATTGATGACTTTTGCCGGGGCTGGGGGCGCTTTTGCCATGGCTTTATCGGCGATTTTTCTGGTTCCTGTGTTTAATAAAGCCGGCTTTTTCAAGGCATCTATCGCTATCGCAGCAATAGCATTGATAACCATGAGTTTTGTATTAATTTTCGGTCGTGAACGCTATTACGCCAAAGAAACTGAGCAGCAGGAGTCTGGTTTAAGTGAAACCTGGCACTATTTAATCCATAATCGTTATCTTTTAATATTTTTTACCTATCGCATTATTTCCGGCAGTATCGCTGTTTCAATGATCACTTATATGGCAAAACATTGCCTGGGAGATGTTAATTATGTTTCCAAAGTTGCCCTATTTGCCCTGCCAATGATTGTGCTAGCTTATATCGCAGCGCCTTTCTTGATGAAGCGCTTCGATAAGATCATTCTCTACCGGGTAAGCGCATTACTTAGTTTAAGCATGTACCTGGTGACCTTCTTAATCGGCTATGAGAATTCGACTTTGGTTGTTTTTAGCATGTCTGTCATTGCCGCCCTGGCAATTATCCCCGCAATCCTGATGGGGGTTATTCCACAAGATTGTGTTGAATACGGAACTTTTAAAACTGGCATCCGCAAAGAAGGGATTACCTTTGCCTTACAAAGTTTCGTAGCGAAACTCACAGCAGCTTTTGCAGCTGGTTTAAGTTGAATACGGAACTTTTAAAACTGGCATCCGCAAAGAAGGGATTACCTTTGCCTTACAAAGTTTCGTAGCGAAACTCACAGCAGCTTTTGCAGCTGGTTTAACCGGAATTTTTCTGCATTTAATCGGTTACCAGGGAGAGCTTGAAGTTCAAAGCGCGGCTACAATCCACAGTATTTGGAGGGTGACCTTCCTTGTGCCAATGTTAGGGCAGTTACTCGCTATTGGTTTTCTTTTCGCTTATAATTTACGCGACCGCGATGTGCAACTCATGAGCGATGCCAATGGAGGTAAGATCTCAAAGGATGAAGCCCTGGGGCTGATGTCACGAGAATATAAATAAGGAGAGGAAAAGAACCAATGAAAATTTTTCACTTGGATGCACACAGCCCAACACTGCCCTTTACCCATTACTGGGAGCTAAGCGTAGGCTCATGCCATGCAACCACAGCCTTACGTGCCGATTGGCAAAAGCAGCTTGAACGCTGCCATAAAGAGCTTGGATTTCATTATGTGCGCTTTCATGGTTTATTTAACGATGATATGAGCGTTGCGACACGACCCATGCTTTCAGCCACACCTGTATTTTGTTTTACCAACATCGATAAGGTTTTTGATTTTTTACTTTCCATTGGAATGAAGCCCTTTGTTGAACTGGGTTTTATGCCCACATGCTTTGCCAGCGGAGATAAAACTCTGTTCCATTACAAAGCAAATACGACACCTCCTCGTGATTACGACGAATGGGGATCTTTCATTCGGTTGTTTATTAAACACCTGGTTGCTCGTTATGGGCGAGAAGAAGTTCGAACCTGGTTTTTCGAGGTCTGGAATGAGCCCAACCTCGGTGGACCGGAATCTCCCTTTGGCTTTTGGGGCGGGACGCAAGAGGACTATTGGAAGCTTTACACCGTAACAGCAGAAGCCGTCAAATCAATCGACCCTGCATTTAAAGTGGGAGGACCATCAACATCAAACAATGCCTGGCTGCCAGAGTTTCTGAGGTATTGCCACGAGAGGGGCACACCCGTAGATTTCGTCACAACGCACCATTACCCCACCGATGTCGTTATCGGCTATGGTGTAGAAAACAGCATCAACCTGGTAAACCCCTTCGATATCAACGACCCCCAAAAAATAAAAGATTTGGTAGCTCGTGTAAAAGGAAACCCTGAACAACTGCAACTGCTTGAAAAAGAATATAGTGTTTTTCGCAGTCACCTTTGGGAGCATGTAGAGCGGGGCGTGTTGACAGAAATGGCAAAGCAAGCCAGGCAAGAAGTTGGCTCGTTTCCCTTATATTATACAGAATGGGGTAGCTTGGCGGGGTTACCTTCAGATGGTCCCTTTGGTGCTTCATTTATCGCAAAGACCCTGGTAGATAACCATGGCCTAGTCGATGGCTACTCATTTTGGGCATTCAGCGATATTTTTGAAGAGGGAGCTCAACGGTCGGAACCCTTCCATGGGGGCTTTGGGCTGCTCACTCAACACGGTATTCCCAAGGCGCCTTATCGTGCTTTTCAACTCATGCACCAAATAACGGGCGAGCTGTATGAGGCAAACTTAACCGATGGAACCCTGGATGTGCATGCCTTCCTTGAAAGCCAAACTAACACGATAAAAATTTTGGTAGTAAATCATCAATCCCTGTTGCACCCAATTGAAACGGAAATGGTTCATATTGAACTTACGAACACAAAGCCATGCATTGCAGCTGAATGCGTACGCATCGATGAAGATCATGCCAACCCTTTGGCTGCCTGGCAAGCGATGGGCGAGCCTGACTACCTCTCTGGGGCTCAGCTCTTAGTGTTAGAGAGTGCCTCGTGCCTTGAACCTCATCCTGTCGACTTCAAACAAGCCAACGGTCAACTCTCTTTGGAAATCACCGTACCGCCAATGGGCATCGCTTTAACTACCCTATATTTCGTTTAAAGAGCCGGGGAAATGCCTCCACTTTTGAAATAACCTCGAGTATTTTTAGGAAAGACTCATGGAATGGTTTTTTAACATCCTGGTCATTTTAATAGCACTGATTCTATTGATTGCCCTGGCGTTTTTGGTTTGGTTCTGGGCTTCACCGATGCCTGTTGTACGTCTGTTGCGCCGAGCCCCAGGAGCATCCCTTGGTTATCCACCGAATTATGACGAGAACAAATCGCGTGTTGAAGTAAAAAAAGGTTTTGTATACCCCTCGCATGAAAAGCGCAACACCCTCGATTTATATACACCAAAAAAGTTAACCGATCCGCTGCCATTGATTATTTGGGCACATGGGGGTGGGTTCGTTGCGGGTGAAAAGGAGGGCATCGAAAATTGGGCAACCTGTCTCGCAAGCGAAGGGTTTGCCGTTGCCGTGCTGGATTACCAATGGGCACCAGAAGCCCACTGGCCTGCCCAGGTTCTTCAAATTTGTGAGAGCTGTACATTCTTGGGGACGATATCTGCAGAATACAACCTGGACATGAACCGGGTGGTCATCGCCGGCGACTCAGCCGGTGCTCACATGGCAGCCCAGTTTGCCCTGATCCACACCAGCCCAGCATTCAGCGAGGCAACCCATTTACAGCCAGTCTTATTACCGGGTGCGTTAAGGGCAGCTTTGTTGTACTGCGGACCTTATGACATCAGCGCAATGGGTCGCCCCAAAGATCGCCGTTTGCGGCTTTTTATGCACCGCATTGGGTGGAGCTATCTTGGCATCAAACGTTGGGAGGGCTCTCCTAAGGCAGCCATGATGACCATCCGTAATTATGTGTCCGAATCCTTCCCGCCCACTTACATTACCGACGGCAATGTTTTCTCATTTGAAGCGCAAGCTCGCGCGTTGGTTAAAGCCCTTCGCCAACAGGGTGTTTCGGTAAGCAGTCGCTTTTTCCCAATTGAAGAGGGCGAAGTTACTCATGAATACCAGTTTTCGCTGGGGGAAGGTAATGCCTGGCTCAGCTATCAGGATACCCTTCGCTTTTTACAAACTGAAGATTTACCTTAATTTTTTTACAGGGAAACCACTTCCTTAAAAATCTTCGCTTTTTAAGAGAGAAAGGGTGCGATCTAAAATCAGCGTGCTATAATCATTAACACGTTAGCGTCCTGGGCTTTCAAGTGGGCGCGATTTTTTGACCAGGTCATTCGTTTAACTTAAATATTATGTCTTTTGTTCACCTTCACGTTCACTCTACCTATTCCATTTTAGATGGATTCAGTCAGATCAAACCCCTTGTTGCTCGCGTAAAAGAACTGGGAATGCCAGCCGTTGCCCTTACGGATCACGGCACCATGTTTGGTACGATCGAATTTTATAATACCGCGCTTAAAGAAGGGGTAAAACCAATTATTGGGCTCGAAACATACCTTTCTGCACGGCGGATGGCAGATCGAGATCCGCAGCGCGATAAACGTTCCGCTCATTTGTTGTTGTTAGCAGAGAATATGACGGGGTATCAAAATTTACTCAAAATCGCCTCAGCCTCTCAACTGGAGGGGTTTTATTACCGCCCAAGGATTGATCGAGATTTTCTGCAAGCACATAACGAGGGCTTAATTGTTACCTCAGGTTGCTTATCGGGCGAAATTCCGCGGGCAATTTTTAACAACGATCGTGAAAAGGCTGAAAAATCCTTAACCTGGTACCTGGATGTATTTAGCAGAGATCGATTTTTTATTGAACTGCAATCCCATGCGATACCAGGGTTGGCACAGGTCAACCAGCAGCTTATTGAACTTGGCAAACGCTACAACTTGCCTTTTATCGCTGCTAATGATGTGCACTACGTTAATCGAGAAGACGCCCGTCTTCAAGATATTTTGCTTGCCATCCAAACTGGAAGCCTGCTTGCAGATAAGAACCGAATGCGAATGGATGATGACAGCTACTATCTGCGCACACCTGGTGAGATGCAAACGCTCTTTGGGCATATTCCCGGTGCGATTGAAAATACTTTAATGATCGCTGAACGCTGCGAGGTAGACCTGCGCCCTTCGGGTTATCATCTGCCTTTGTTCAACGTCCCTGAAGGTTATACTGCAGCCACTTATTTACGGTTGTTATGCGCGCAAGGTCTCGAGAGGATCTATGGCAACCATGCCACTGATGAAAATATCCAGCAGCGATTGAATCATGAGCTGGATTTAATCCACGATATGGGGTTTGATGCCTACTTTTTGATTGTATGGGACCTGTGCAAACATGCCGAAGAACGGGGTATTTGGTATAACGCTCGCGGTTCAGCCGCGGGTTCGCTGGTCGCCTATGCTTTAAATATCAATTTGATTGACCCACTGGAACATGACCTGATGTTTGAAAGGTTCCTGCAAAAAGATCGTATCAATATGCCCGATATCGACCTTGACTTTCAAGATGACCGCCGGGCAGAGATGATGCATTACTGTGCAGAAAAATACGGCGAAGACAAAGTAGCTCAAATTATTACCTTTGGCACCTTAGGCGCACGTGGGGCAATTCGAGATGTCGGTCGTGTGATGGATATCCCTATCCCCGAAGTCGACCGGGTTGCAAAACTTATCCCAGCGATCCCCGGTAAACCGGTTACGATTCGTGAGGTTTTAAGCGAATCGAAGGAATTGCAAGATTTGTACAGGTCGGAAGGCACATTTCATGATCTGATCGATACCGCCAGTAAATTAGAAGGCGCGGTACGAAATGTCGGCACCCATGCAGCAGGGGTCATTATCACCGATAAGCCAATCATCGAGTATGTACCTCTGCACCGCCCGACGAGCCAAAGCGAAGATAACCCGATTAATGTCGTCACCCAATATGAAATGACAGTTGTGGACGATTTAGGCTTACTGAAGGTTGACTTTTTAGGCTTGGTTACCTTAACGATTATGGCGCGAGCTTGCGAATTAATTAAAGGGCGGCACGGCAAAGAATATAATTTGCGTTCCATCCCTATAGATGACCCAGCTGTTTACCAGTTCATCAGTCAGGGTAATACCACCGGCATGTTCCAGCTGGAAGGCACCGGCATGACGCGTTATATCACCGAGATGAAACCACGTGAACTGGCTCATGTTATTGCTATGATTGCGCTTTATCGTCCGGGGCCCATGCAATTTATCCCTCAATATATCGATCGCATGCATGGTAAAGAAGTGCCAACGTATCGACACCAATCCCTCGAGCCGATCTTCAAAGATACCTATGGCATCCCGATCTACCAGGAACAGATCATGCAAGCTGCCATGCAGATCGCAGGGTACGATGCCAGTGCTGCTGATAGCTTACGTAAGGCGATTGCCAAAAAATTAGAAGCTCAGCTAAAAAAACATCGTGAGACCTTTGTTAATGGGGCGCAAGCACACAGCCATGTGAGCCACGAAGTGGCAGAACAAATCTTTCACGATTGGGAAGAATTTGCGCGTTATGGCTTTAACAAAAGCCACGCTGCCGATTATGGTGTGATCGCAGTACAAACTGGTTATCTTAAGTACCACTACCCGGTTGAGTATATGACAGCCGTCCTCTCTGCCTGGAAGAACGACATCACGAAGATTGCCACCTATGTGGCGGATTGTCGTTCAATGGGAATTGAAGTGCTTCCCCCGGATATCAACACCAGCGGTTACGACTTTACAATCGAAGACCGCGAAGGTGGGTCCCCAGCCATCCGTTTTGGTTTGGGTGCAATTAAAAATGTGGGGCAAAACCCAGTTAACTTGATTTTAGAAGCTCGATCTGAAGGACCTTTTATAGATTTGACCGATTTAGCTCACCGGTTGGATTTACGCCAGGTTGGGCGACGCGCGTTGGAATCGTTAATTAAGGTAGGTGGCTTTGATTCCTTTGGATCACGCCAAGTTTTATTGCAAAATTTAGAGTCAATTCTGGCTGTCAGCAGCAGTTACTTCAAAGCCAAAGACGCTGGTCAAATGACTTTATTTGATGCTTCTACTGCTATCGATTACACCATTGTTATTGAAGATCAACACCCAACCCATAAAAGAGACGCCTTAGCCTGGGAACGTGAGTTAATCGGTTTATATATCACCGACCACCCCCTCAGCCCTTATCAATCGGCATTAAAAAAGGTTGTGTCCCATTTCTCTTATCAACTTCCCGAGGCTTCCCCCGAACAAAAACTGGTCGTTGCAGGCATGGTCGATCATTTCCGGCAGCATCAGACAAGAAACGGGGGCAATATGGGGTTTGTTACATTAGAAGACCTGTTTGGCAAAATTGAACTCCTGATTTTTACCAGTGTATGGGAGAAAGTGGCGCACCTGGTCGAAGCAGACCGGATTTTAATTGCAGAAGGGCATCTTAGCGAATCACCGGGTGAGACTAAACTCATTGTTGAGCAATTAACGCCTCTTTCCATTGACGACCTTGATATCGACCCCTCGTCTACTCCATTCCATGATGATCCACCTTTTGATCTTGTTGATGATTTCTTAGAAGATTATTTGCCTCAAATTCCAAGTATGGATGATAATTTTCTCGATCAGGCACAAAACCACATACCAGGTGATGATCTTGTAAATTCCTCTATAGACGATGAACCACAAGTAGAGACAACGGGAGTTTCAACCCCACATAACGGCGACCCGATCAGTTCGGTCATTGAAGAGACGAATGGCCTCAACAATGATGCGACCCCAATAGAGGTTAATCTCAACCAGAAAGCTAATAAGAAATCAACCCTGAAAGAACAAAGTGGTCAACCACCATATCATGTTTTTAAACCATCAATACTGAAGCCAGACCCGTTACCACGCACAGAGCAAAAGCCGCGCTGCATTTATATCAAAATGAGCTCCTGTGGAGATAAAGAAAAAGACAGCCAGAGGATGGAACGTATATACGGGATTTTACTATCAAGGCCTGGGCGCGATCGGTTCGCATTTCATATTAAAGAGAATGACGCCTGGTTTGAAATCGATTTTCCAAATTGTACGACCGGATTAACTGAGCCCCTGATTAATAAATTAAAAGGGCTGATCGGCGAACAAAATATCGACATCAACTACCTTTCGTAGGGTCATAAAAGCTAAAGCCGATTTTCAAACCAGGGCTAAACTTTATGCCCCAATTCTGGTAAAATCCTATCAATTATCGAAACGGAACCAGTATGTCTCGAATAAATATTGATCTCCACCCTATAATTCACATCACCGTCGATGCTATTGGTCAGCCTGGTGAACGTGTTTTTTATTTACAGGGTAGAAGTTCTGACCAGGTTGTCACGCTATTAATTGAAAAGTTTCAGGTTCAAACCCTGGCAATGGCTATCGACAACTTGCTAAGCGATTTAGAAAATAAGATACCGGGCCTTTCAAAGGCTACGCCAGATTACGATGAGGATGAAATGATCCTCGAACCTCCCTTAGACCCTTTATTCCGTGTAGGTGAATTAAGCCTGGGTTACGACCCCGAACAGGATTTGATGATCCTGATCGCCAAAGAATTCCCGGTTGAACTGGGGGAGATAGATGAAGAAACCGAATTAAGTGAAGTGCGGTTTTGGTGTACTCGCTCACAGTTGTGGGCTATGGTTCGATGGGGTATCGAGCTCGTCGGCCGCGGACGTCCGGTTTGGCCCTCTTCGGGTGAACCGATTCTTCCCCCTGGTCAATTTTCACCTAAAAATAACGGCCATAAAACAACTCCCTGAAACCTCTTATGGATAAAGAAAAAACCCTTTCAGCCTTGCAAGGCGGCAAGTTACACCTGGAAGGTCAATTCATCTATGGTTCCAACTACACCTTTATGGTTTCTTGTCAATATAATGCATTAAGGTTAGAAGCTGTTTATAAGCCAATACGGGGTGAACGTCCGCTGTGGGATTTTCCGCCTCATACTCTGGCAAAACGTGAGGTGGCAGCCTACTTGTTAAGCGAGGCGTTAGGGTGGAACCTGGTACCTCCGACCGTTTTAAGAAAAAAAGATACCCCGATGGGACCGGGATCACTCCAGTTATTCGTTAAGCATGACCCAAACCAACACTATTTCAATTTAAAGCCCCTTGATCGTAAGCGCATGCCAGAAGTGGTTTTATTTGATTTATTAATCAACAATGCCGATCGAAAGGCAGGCCACATCTTAATCGATCAGGAGGGTAATTTGTTTTTGATTGATCATGGGCTAAGCTTCCACGTTGAGGATAAATTACGTACAGTCGTTTGGGATTACGCCAGCGAACCAATATCTGAAACACACATAACGGATCTTGAAAAGATCTTGCCATTATTATCACCGGGGGCGGAACTTTACCAACAGCTGCAAGCTTATTTGCTGCCAGATGAAATCCAGGCGCTTCAGGATCGTGCCCAGGTTTTACTCGTCAGTAAGACATACCCGCTGGCACCCGATGATCGACGGGTTTATCCTTGGCCGTTGGTATAATAAACCATTGAGGACACGATACACGATGAATACAACCCTAATATTTAATATTGATCAACTTTTAACGCTTTCAGGGGCTCCACAACGAGGTCAAACACTAGGCAACCTGGGCATTCTTGAACAAGCCGCGGTCTTAATTCAAAACGATAAAATTGCTGCTGTCGGGGATAGCGATGAATTCCTACGAGCTTACCCTGAAAGTGAGCGTTTTGATGTCGGTGGCAGCGTCGTCATGCCCGGTTTCATCGACCCCCACACACACCTGGTGTGGGCCGGAGATCGCGCAGATGAGTTCTCACTCCGTTTGCAGGGAACTCCCTATATGGAGATCCTGGCAAAAGGTGGCGGGATCCTTTCCACAGTGCGCGCCACACGAGATGCCAGCGTGGAAGAAATGGTCTCACAAACTCGGCAGCGCGCTAACCTTGCGTTTATGTACGGCACAACCACCATGGAAGTTAAAACTGGTTATGGTTTAACGCTTGAAAGTGAAATTAAACAACTGCAGGCAATCCTGGCTCTAAATGAAGAAGGTCCACTGCAACTTGTCCCCACTTTTATGGGTGCCCACGCAGTGCCTCCTGAATATAAAGGCGAAACAGATGCTTACACCGACATTCTGTGCAAAGAAATGATCCCTGGTGTTTATGATTGGTGGCAAAGTAATGTGCCAGACCAACCACTTCCCTTTGTGGACGTGTTTTGCGAACGGGGCGCCTTCGACCTGGAGCAATCTCGCAGGATCTTAGAAGCAGCTAAAAGCTTAGGATTCCCTCTTAAGATTCATGCCGATGAATTTGAAAACCTGGGGGGTGCCGCGTTGGCAGCGGAATTGAAAGCTGCTTCTGCCGATCACCTGGTGAAGACATCGCCTGAAGATATCAATGTCTTGGGACTTGCTGATACAGTAGCAGTCTCACTACCAGGAACGCCTTTTGGCTTAAACGAAGCAGAATATTCCCCTGCTAAAGCGTTGATCGACGCTAATGCTATACTGGCTCTGGCAACGGACATCAACCCTGGTACCTCATGGTGTGAATCGATGCAATTTATCCTCGCCTTAGCCTGTCGCAAAATGGGGCTTACCCCGGCACAGGCAATCGCAGCAGGGACAATCAACGCAGCTGCCGCGATCGGGCTTCAAAACAAGCTCGGTTCGATCGAACCGGGTAAACAAGCCGATCTTTTAATCCTTGATGTTAACAATTATCGCCATCTTGGGTATCGTTTCGGCACCAATCTTGTATCTCATGTGGTTAAGCGGGGCCGAATCTTCCCGGTCGGTTAACCTGCCCTAAAGCCACCACTTAGACCGGATTAATATGCCATGGGACAATTATTAAGCGACTATCCTTATTTACTAATCGCTGGATTAATATTATTTTTTAGCTTGTTCTTTATGCGCGGCGCTGTAAAAGTTATTTGGAAGATTGTTCGTGTTCTATTAATTTTATTAGCGTTACTGCTGATCGCTGGCTATTTTTTGGGTTATTTAGATATAACCTTTCTATAAAATCTATCCTGAAGAAACCGTCATCATGAAACAAATTTCCATAGAAGAAGCAAAACAATGGTATGCCAGCGACGACCCCGTGCATGATTTTGACCATGTTTTGCGCGTCTACCGCCTGGCAGAACGTTTAGCTGAATCTGAAGGCGCTGATCTTGAAATTGTCAGGGCAGCTGCGCTCTTGCATGATTCAGTCGGGAGCGCGCCTGGTGCAGCTGATAATTCGCGGGCAGAGCATCATCTGGCTTCTGCAGTTTTTGCAGGACACGTGTTGCGCGATAAAAACTGGCCTACACAGCGAATTGAAGAGGTTCAACACTGCATTCGCACCCATCGTTTTAGAAGTCAGGAGGAAAAGCCCGAAAGCCTCGAAGCGAAGGTGCTTTTCGATGCGGACAAACTCGACGTGCTGGGTGCGATCGGTGTCGCACGCACAATCGCCTATGGCGCGCTTGAAGGTCAGCCCATTTATACGGATCCTTCAGATTCTTTTATTCAAACAGGCGTAAGAGAGCCCGGTGAGGCATATTCTTCTTACCACGAGTTCTTGTTTAAATTATGCAAAGTAAAAAGTCGCTTGTTTACACAAAGCGGGCAAAAGCTCGCTGAAAACCGTCACAAAACCATGGTTGAGTTTTACCAGGAATTAATCGCAGAAGTGCACGGGGAACGCTAAGAGCCATCTGTACCAGGGAAAAAATTTAATCGATATCTTTAAAATCAAGTTATACTAATGCTATGCAGAAGTCACCCCATTACAGGAGCTTTAGCGGATGAAAATTTGCTTTGTTCATGAGTACTTAATTAATTTTGGCGGCGGCGAACAGGTTTTGAAGGCGTTATTAGAAATCTGGCCGGACGCGCCTGTTTTTACATTAATTTATGATGAGGCGGGCAATTGCAAAGATATCATCCAGTCTACACAGGTGGTCGGTTCGTTCTTAAATAAATTGCCCTTTTCCAAGCAAAAACATCGCTCTTACCTGCCGTTAATGCCCCTGGCTATTGAGCAGTTTGACCTATCTGGTTTCGATGTCGTGATCTCTGCCAGCCATGCAATCTCAAAAGGGGTAATTACAGGGCCCGATCAACTCCATATCGGGTATATCCATACGCCAATTCGCTATGCCTGGGATATGCAGTTTGAATATTTAGCAAAAGCAAAGCTCGATAGAGGACTCAAAGGATTACTTGCCCGCTCATTACTGCATTATCTACGGATCTGGGACATGCGAACAGTTGCCGGCGTAGATCACTACATCGCCAACTCGCAGTTTATTGCCCGAAGAATTAAAAAGCTTTATAAACGTGACGCCACTGTTATTTATCCCCCGGTTGAGCTAAACCGCTTTAACCTTGTAAAAGAAAAACAGGATTTTTATGTCACCGTGTCTCGCCTGGTGCCCTACAAAAAGGTCGATTTGATCGTACGCGCATTCAATCAACTCCCTAACAAAAAGTTAATCGTTATTGGTGATGGACCTGAATTAAAGGCTTTGAAGAAAATCGCGAGCGGAAATATCGCCCTCTTGGGCTATCAAAGCAACCAGGTCATCGAAGAAACCCTGCAGCAAGCCAAAGCCTTTATTTACGCGGCGCAAGAAGATTTTGGAATCGTGCCAGTTGAAGCACAGGCGTGTGGAACACCTGTCATCGCTTATGGCAAGGGCGGGGCTTTAGAAACTGTTATCCCTGGTGAAACAGGTTGGTTTTTTGAAGAGCAAACAGAAGCCTCATTATTGGAGGCAATTAACAAATTTGAACGTTCACCAGCCTTAGACCCTGTTGTTATCCGTAACAACGCCAAAAGGTTTACCAAAGAACGTTTCATACAGGAAATGAAAACCTTTGTTGAAGAAAAAGCAGAGGAATATTTTGGACGCCTTCCCTGAGGTTAACAAAGAATTGTTCTTGCTCGATAAACGCATTTATATCAATAAGGTTTTAATTAACTTCATTAATAATGATGAATAAACATCAGAAGAATTCTCCCCACCCGGTTTTATTGGAAAACCGCAGCAGTGTCGTCATTGTGTTGTTAATGGTCGCTGATATCATCACGGTTAGCGCTGCCTTTATCCTCTCGGCGGGTTTTCGTTTCTTAATCACACCCATCATGGGCGGCGTGGTTAATTGGTCTTTGGTTTTCAATGGCTTGTTGTTCTATGTAATCTTTGTCATCCTCCTGGCTTGGTTAAACGGACTCTACCCAGGGTTCGGTCTGCCAGCCGTACAGGAAATGCAAAAAGTGCTGTATGTTGTCAGTCTCTCCGCGATCTTTTTAGGGGTTATCTTGTTTCTGCAACAGTTGGGAACTGCTTTTTCGCGGTTAATTTTTATCCTAAGTTGGTTTTTATCCGCCCTTTTGATGATGCTGGGTCGGTTTGCCCTTAGAAACCGTTTTAGTCGCTATTCATGGTGGGGCGTCCCCATGATTGTTCTTGGAAGCAAAGAAAAAAACATCCCGGTGATTTTGAAGTTGCAACAAACCAGACGTTTAGGGTTTCGCCCAGTTTATTATTATGAACCAAGCGGAGCTTCGGAACAGGCAATTTCAGGTGTTCAGCCTCTCGCGAACTTATCAGCTTTGGAAGAGTTAGCTTCACAATCAAAAATTCAACATGTGGTTTTAACAGACTCGATCAACAATGTAAATGTATTGAATTTTCAATGGTTACGAGATGTGTTCCCCAATATCATCTTTATTCTGGATACAACGCCCTTTGGCTCTTTGTGGGTGCGAACAATCGACATCCACGGCACCCTGGCAATCGAGACAAATTATCACCTGCTCAACAAACAGGAGATGATCATCAAACGGGTCTTCGATATGGCCCTGACCTTGATGTTGTTGTTAGTTACCTGGCCCATCTTTATCATCCTGGCACTGTTAGTCCGTCTGGATTCAAAAGGCCCGATCCTCTACACTCAAAAGCGCCTGGGAATTAATGGTAAAGAGTTCGACAGCTATAAATTCCGCACAATGTTTGAAAACGCCGAGCAAAAACTGCACGAATTGTTAGCTTCAGATGCTGATGCACGTCGGGAATACCAGGAATATCACAAACTGGTCAACGATCCCCGCGTTACGCGGATAGGGCGAATACTTAGACGTTATAGCCTTGACGAAATGCCGCAATTTATCAACGTTTTAAAAGGTGACATGAACTTGATCGGCCCTCGCAGTTATTTACCCCGAGAACTCCCTGCCATGGGTGAAAGCGCGAAAATTATACTCAAAGTAAAACCGGGGATCACCGGGTGGTGGCAGGTGATGGGTCGCAATGAGACTTCGTTTAAAGAACGCCTTCAACTTGATGAATATTATATTAGCAATTGGTCTATTTGGCTGGATGTGTACATCGTTATCAAAACAGTTTGGGTTTTAGTGCGCGGCGAAGGGTTGTAGAATTTTCCCTTACCCGGTTGCTCGTTACGTTTTTCTCCTGCCCCACAATTAAAATTAATCAAAGACTGCCCAACTTCTAAAAGTTGGGCAGTTAATTTTTATTATATTTATATCTTGCTGTTTAACACATGCTATTAATTTTCTTTTTCTTCGTCTTCGCGCCGTTTTATATCGATAATTTCCTGTGCCAGGTGTTGCGGAACCATTTCATAATGATCAAAGGTCATCGTGAAATACCCACGTCCACCAGTCATCGAGCGCAGTTGGGTGGTGTAGCGCAGCATTTCAGCCAGGGGTACATGTGCTTTTACAATTGAACGGCCTTTTTGGGTGTCCATTCCTTGAACACGGGCTCGTCGGGTGTTCATGTCACCTAAAACATCGCCCATGTTTGCTTCGGGCACAATTACTTCAGCCAGCATAATCGGCTCGTACAAGACGGCTCCTGCCCCTTTAAACGCAATTTTAAACGCCTCACGTCCGGCAATTTCAAAGGCAATCGGCTTAGAGTCAACCGGGTGTTCTTTACCATCATAAACCGAGACCTTAACGTTATGAACCGGGTAACCTGCCACAACGCCTTCTTTCATCACATTACGGATCCCTTTTTCAATTGAGGGCATATAGTTGCTTGAAATTGAGCCGCCAAACACATCGTTTGAGAATTCAAAATCTTCTTCCTGAAGCGGGCTAACCTTCAAATGTACCTCGCCAAACTGACCAGCCCCGCCAGTTTGTTTTTTATGGCGATAAACTGCCGAGTTTTCACGAGTGATCCGTTCTTCGTAGGGGATTTTCGGTTCTTGAATATCCATTCCTAATTGGAATTTACTTTCTGCCCGGCGAATGGTCACATCAATGTGTTGATCTCCCATCCCTTGCAAGATTGTTTGGCGGGTGGCTGGTTCACTATGCCAGGTTAAGGTCATATCTTCTTCACACAACCGGGTGAGGGTTTGGCTCAATTTTGCGGCGTCAGATTGTGTTTTAGGGAATACAGCGACCTGGTAAAGCGCATTAGGATACTCTGCCGAAGGAAGCACTAAACCGAGATCTTTTCTGCTTAATGTATCACCGGTTGTGGTAACGCTTAATTTCGCAACCAAACCAATATCGCCGCTGTGCAGTTGGCTAATCGGTTTACCTTCTTTGCCGTAAGGGGTTTGCATCCCTGCAAGGCGCTCTTCTTCGCCCTTGTTGCTGTTCCAAACCCGTTCGTCAGCTACCATCTTCCCCGAATATACTCTGAAATAAGTCTGCTTTCCAACAAAGGGGTCTGCGGTTGTCTTCCAAACATAAGCAGCCAAAGGCCCATCATCATTAGCATCAAGAGTAACCTCTTCGCCTTTACCGTTTCTTGCTTTCGCAGGGGCAACATCAGCCGGTGAGGGCATCAGGTTTGCCAGTACTTTAAGCAACGGCTCTAAGCCAACTTTGTGTGCAGCAGCCGACACTAAAACGGGAATAAAGTTACCAGCCCAAATTGAGCTTCGCAACCCACGCATAATTTCCTGATCAGTCAAGTCTCCATTCTCAAAATACTTTTCTAACAGGTCGTCTTCCCCTTCAGCGGCTGCTTCTACCAGGGCTAAATGTGCCTCTTCTGCCTGAGCCTGGAATTCTGCCGGGATATCTACTGCAGTTTTTCCTTCCCCTTGATAAGCCTTCATAGAAAGCAAATCGATGACGCCTTTAAAATTTGCTTTTTCACCCCAGGGCAGTTGCAAGGGGAGCAAACGAGTCTCAATATGAGATTGCACCGATTCTACTGCCTTGGCAAAATTAGCATTTTCACGTTCCATTTTGTTGACCAAAAGCATCCTGGGTATCTTAAATTGCTCGCTATATTGCAAAGCCATTTCTGTCCCAACTTCTAAACCGGCGACAGAATCGACCAAGATCAAAGCACCATCAGCAACCCGCATCGCTGAAATCACCTCACCGATAAAATCAGTATAGCCAGGAGTATCCAGCAGATTAAGTTTTAACCCGCCATATTCAATCGGAACAACGGCAGTAAAAAGTGAAATTCCTCGTCGAATTTCTTCATCTTCAAAGTCGGTAATTGTTGTGCCATCTTCAATCTGACCCATACGAGTTGTGGCACCCGTGTAGTTGGCCAACGCTTCAATCAGCATCGTTTTTCCCGAATTGCTATGTGAAGCCAGGACAATGTTTCGAATTGACTCGGTTTTATATTCTTTCATTTAAGAGACCTTCCTTACTCTTTTAAAATAATTCAATTAATGATAGCACGCAATCTTTGATTTTAAGACACGCAACCTTAAAAGTCAAAGTTATCTATGAATTTGATCAAACAAATTTCTCTTCATCTGTTAGAGATTAAAACCTCACTGTCCATTCGTATATAATAAAGGTAATCTTAATCAATTAGGAGTAATTTCACAATAATGGCATACCAACCCAATAACATCCTGTTAGAAGAGTTGAGTATCTCTTCAAAAATATTGGGGATTAACATCAATGGTTTAAAAATCATAACCGTTTACGGGGATATGAATGGTTTAATCTACGAACGACTGCAAACCGAAACACTCTCTACCCTTGAGTTTTTGCCTGGTCTGGATGTTATTTTTTCTCAGGCAGATAAACTTCTTAAAATTTGCCGAGCCCAGGGTTTGCCCAGCCCAGAGGTCATCTCGCTGGCAGTAAGTGGGCCAGTCGACCTACATCATGGGTTGATGCTTACGCCACCAGATTTGCCCCTGTGGGATGACGCACCCATCAAAGGCAGGATCGGCGTGCGTTACAACTTGCCAACTTTTATTGAACACCGCAGTAACGCTGCCGCGTTGGCAGAAATGCATTTTGGGGCAGGTATTAGCGTTGAAGATCAACTCTTTATCGATATGGAACCGGTAGTCAACCTGGGAATCATTCAGGGAGGGGCTGTTTACCATGGGTCAAATGATGCTTCGGGTGAAATTGGGCGCATGCAAATGGCTGAGGAAGGGCCATCAGGGTTGGGTGTGCCCGGGTCTTTAACTGGTTTCGCAAGTGGTTTGGGAATGGCAGAGCTGGCAAGCTTACGATTTCCGAACCTTTGGCCAGCCCCACCGACTCCTTATGACCTGGTTAAATTCGTAAATGATGGGGTCGAAGAAGCCCATCAAGTCATCTATGAGGCTGCCCAACATCTTGGTAAAGCTCTATTATGGTCGATCTTTACCCTGGACCCAGAATTAATTATTTTTGGGCATCCAGGGGACGTATTAGGTGAAGCTTTGCTAAAACCATTAAGAGACGCGGTTTTACACCACGGTGGTGCCCAGGTGCGCTTGTTACCTCTCCTAAAAAAGTCGGCACTGGGGGCAAAACTGGATGATACTGCTGCTTTGATGGCGGTGATTGACGCCTTTAAACGTCGGCATACCTTGTAAAGCAGGAGTAAGTGAGCATAACATGGTCGGTTGTTACCTGGGTCTTTTAGAACAAGGCGAATTACGCAATAGAGTACAGCTTGCTTTTGACCGCCTTGCCGCATGTGATCTCTGCCCACTACGCTGTGGCGTAAACCGCCTGAAAGGTGAAGTGGGCATTTGTAAAACAGGGTATATGGCAATGGTAAGCAGCTATGGCCCCCACTTTGGGGAAGAAAGCCCCTTGAGTGGTTGGCGTGGATCGGGAACGATCTTCTTTACCTGCTGTAATCTGCGCTGTGTTTATTGCCAGAACGCAGATATTAGCCAAACTCCCTCAGGTTACGAGGTTAACGCTGAACAAATAGCCAAAATCATGCTCGATTTACAGAGTCGCGGCTGCCATAATATCAACCTGGTTTCGCCAACTCATGTTGTCCCTCAAGTCTTAGCAGCTATTGAATTGGCTGCACAAACTGGTTTACACCTGCCGATTGTCTATAATACCGGTGGTTACGATTCTTTAGATACCCTGACGCTCTTAGACGGGGTGGTCGACATCTATATGCCCGATATGAAATATAGCAATCCGATCGATGGGTTAAGGTATTCGAAAGTGAAGGATTACCCAAAGACAAACCAGGCTGCGGTTTTAGAGATGCAGCGTCAAGTGGGCGACTTGCAGATCGACAAACATGGAATAGCACAACGCGGGTTATTGGTGAGGCACCTGGTTCTGCCTAACAACCAGGCGGGCAGCGAGAAGGTGTTTCAATTTTTAGCCGAAAAAGTTACTAAAACTGTGTACTTGAACCTCATGGCACAATATCACCCCTCCTACAAAGCGCACCAATTCTCAGAATTAAGCCGGCGCATTACCCCCGGCGAATATCAAGCTGCACTGACTTTGGCGCAAAGATTTGGTTTAACTCGCGTTAATCAAGCTTAACCTGTTTCATAATAATAATCTTGGTAGATTAATACACCAGGCACGTGATACAATTTTTTCAATGCAAATCGATCCTGTATCTCAAGCTCCAATTGGCATCTTCGATTCAGGCGTAGGAGGGCTTTCAGTCCTGCGTGCGATTCAAACTCAATTGCCATATGAACATCTACTTTACGTTGCCGACCAGGCACATATCCCCTATGGCCCCCGAAAGATCGATCAAATTCGAACGTTTGCTTTTGAAATTACCGAATTTTTGCTCAAAGAAGGGGCAAAACTGGTTGTCGTTGCCTGTAATACCGCCTCGGCCGCCGCCCTTCACGAGTTGCGAGAGGCTTATCCCGGGGTTCCTTTTGTGGGTATGGAACCAGCCGTCAAGCCAGCGGTGACGGTCACCAAATCTGGCAAGGTTGGGGTGTTAGCGACGCCCACCACGTTTAACGGGGAACTTTATGCCTCCTTGGTCGATCGTTTTGCCCATGGCGTCCAGATTTTCAAATGCACTTGTCCTGGGCTGGTGGAACAGATCGAACACGGAGCGTTAGATTCCCCAGTTACTCACGCAATTCTCGAGGCAGGTTTACGTCCTATGCTGGAAGAAGGTGTGGATACCATTGTGCTGGGCTGCACACATTACCCGTTTGTTATTCCACAAATCCAGGCGATTACCGGGTTAAAGGTTCAAACAATCGACCCTGCGCCAGCCATCGCCAGGCAAACCGAACATTTGCTAAACGCGAAAAACCGGCTCAACCCCATAATAAAAACGGGTTTACCTCGTTTCTATACTACTGGGAATCCTGCTGCTTTGAAAATGTTACTTCCACGTTTGCTGCCAGGCAATTTTTCAACTGATGATTCGATTGAAATTACTGGGTTAACCTGGGATAAAGGCCAATTATTAAACAGCGTTGATGCTTAATCTTCTCGGATAATAGTCGAACCCGATGCACCGTTCGGTTTGGCTGTAACAACCATATCTCCTTTTTTTAAATAACCCTCATACCTCGCTGTTCCTGCAAAAGCTTGCCAACCGCTCAACACAAAGGGGAATCCTCCTTCGGCAGGCAGCCATTCCCCGTTAAATTTTCGGGCGATATGCACATGGGTTCCAGTAGATTGACCACCTTCGCAAGAAGGGTGCCCGAGAAGACTATCCTGACCTACCCAGGTGCCAACAGCAACCCGGTCTTTTTCTGCGATGTGCATATAATGGATAACCCAGCCGGTGCCTTCGTCACCATCACCATCCAAATCCAACGCAACAGAACCTCGCTCTGAGCGTACCACTAAACCAGGGGCAGAAGCTGTCACCCATCGAGAGGAGACTGCACAAGCTGGCTCTCCAGTGATTGGTGCAAAATCCAGTGCACCGCGCGTCGTGCCTGTTTGCCAGGTAATATGGGGCCCGCCCGTCAGGCTCCATTTTTCGCCTGGCGCAAAGGGTAGCGAAAGTACCGGTTGACGATCAGTTGAAAGTAGGTATGGTTCAACCATCGCGGCTCGTGACCAGTAATCCCCGAAGGTGTTTTTATAAAAACCCAGGAAAGAATCCTCGCCATAAAGCTGCGATTGCCATTCGTCGCGTTGATACAAAGCGTTGAAAAGTTCCATCAAAGCAACGCTGCCTGCGTTCAACCCCGGCGAGAGCCTGCCTCGACTACCATTTTTAAATTTCAATTCTAAAAAGCTGCCATCTCGCCAGCCATAAAAACCCTGGGCTAACAGCCGAGCGGTAATCATCAGTTCGTTATATAAACCGGTATCGACCGCGGCATGGTAACCCAGCGGAGAGCGATTATTCTCGGCGCCAATGGGATGACCAAACACCCAACCGGACCGATATTCCAAAATCCCCAACAGCAGCCGCGGGTTAGTGCTGGTTTCAATTGCAACACGCTGAACAATCTTCGGTCCGGTAAAAATTTCTCCCTTGATTAGCTCAGAATAGCTTGCTAAAAAGCCGCCCGCCGAAGAAGCAAACGCAACTGTATCAAAGCTCCCTGCTGAAGGGCCATAAATAATTTCGCTATCAGGTAAAAGTGGATCATCGTAGGGCAAGAGGTTACCTAATCTATCGGGGAGCTGGACCTCCATGCCAATTGGCAGCAAACCTTCGCTGGAAAACATAGCCCCTAACTGGATTTCCACCTCTTCAATACCAAAGCGTTTAGCCAGCGTAGGTAAAGTATCCCCTTGCTGGGTCGTGTACAACAGGTATCCATTCCTATGCTCTATCGAACTGGCAGGAGGTGTCACCCCGCTGACCCCTTCAGTCAGCATTGCCTGAGGGGTTGGTGTACCCGGGTTGACCGGGTTGAGGATATTTGCCACTTCTGTTTTACGTTGAGCAGATCGGGGTAACTTTGGGGCGGAAGAACTGGGGTAGTTACAACTGGTTATCGTTAGGTTTGCTATTAAAACAATTAACCCCCAATAACGTATTGTTCTTCGAATAGTCCACGTTTTCATCGTATGCAAACCCATTGATGCCAAAGGACGGACCAATATTTAGTAGAAGAATATCTGGAAAATAAACCTGTATAAAGGTTCACTAAATTCACCATCAAAATAGATCACCAAAGCGAAATCCTGGTCGGTAGCGCCTGAATTTGATGGCACGCCATCTCCACTAAGGTTAGCTGCCATCACCGTCAGTATGTAATTACCTGCAGGTAAGGCGCCCAGAAAAATGCCCTCAGTGTTATTCTTTCTATCGGGGGCACCACCCGGCAGAGAAAGCCCGTCTGCACCAAAATTATTTCCATAATAAATCTGCCCATCAACCTCAATCGAAAGATCTAAGTCGTTCACCCAGGCAGGCGTACTGCCCCCCAGCCCGTGGCCGGGCGCATCCGTCCACACCAGCATGGCTCGCAAGCCCTGGATGGGTTCGTCGGGATTAATTAGGTAAGACCAGGTTTGGCCTGTCTCGGTGAATATATGCTTTTGATCAAAATAAAACGTAGATCCCGGCGGGTTAAACACATTAGCCAGGTTAAGCCGTCCCCAACCCTGCTTTGAATCAAAGGGATGCCCCAGGGTAAATCCATTGGCGTCTTTATGCCCTGCCAGGTCGTGCGCCACGGGCAAAAAAACTGCCTTCACCATCGCCGGGCTGGGGTCAACCCCGCTAAATTGGTTTCGATACCATTCATAAAACAAGGCAGCAGCTCCGCTTACCTGGGGGGCTGCCATGCTGGTGCCAGATTTTAAATTATATCCATTTTTAGGCAATGACATTGTTGAATCCACATAAGAACCGGGCGCTACGATATCTGGCAGGTTTCGACCATCTAAAGCTGGACCATGGGCAGAATTGCTTGAAATATCGTTAATCTGTAAGTTTTGGTTGCCGGAAGGATATTGCTGCATAAAGGTCGAACCCACAGAAAAGGAATTTTTCGCTTCGTCTGGTGAGCCCTGGCTGGAAGTGCCACCATATCCGTTCATAATGGAAACCACATAAGTTAAAGGTTGTTCACCAGCTTCATTCGGGTCGGCATCACGTACCCCAATATCCACCAGGCGGGAGTATGTATCATACCCTTGGGGGGTACCAGCAGGCCCCCAACTGTTGCTGGAAATCACAGCCTCATTCCGATGGGATTCTGCCATCAACGTTAACACCCCTCCGGGGTTTTGATAAAAAGGGGCATAAAGTTGTTCGACCAGGCGGGCGCCGGGCGCTACACCCAAACCTCGTAAAAACCCGAGTGCATCTACAACTCCAGATGAGCCGTCCCCTGCCATAATCCCCGCGGTATGCGTCCCATGGTCAGCTGCAGCTGCACCCCCGCATGTCGGGCCGTTGCAGGTTTTTATGCGGCTAACCAGGTCGGGATGATTTTGGTCGATACCGTTATCGACATTGGCGATGACAACATTCGTCCCCGATAAGCCCAACCCGTTTAACCAGCTTTGATAACCAGGGAAAGCGATTTTTGCATTGTTGATATTGTTGGCATTAACCTGGGCGCTCATTTCACCGCGCAGACCGCCATCGGTTGGAAAGGGTTGAATGGCGTAGACACCTGGCAAACTTGCCGCAAGCGCCAAACTTCCGCCGGGCAGTACACCAGTGATTATGTCAAACACAGGATCAAGCCCCGCTTGTGTTTGAATGTTCAACCCGCCTAAACCTTCAAGTGCTTTTGTCGTTTCAGCCAATCCAGCTGCAGGATAGAGCAAAAGTTGCACAGGAGTCAATTCGTTTGATCGGTTATAAGTATTGGGTTGAATCGCATAATCGGGCAAAAATTCACCCACCCAACGGGTAAAAGTTCGCGAGGTCAACCCCGTTAGCGTTGCTCGATCACCCCAAACCACGTAGGTGAAGGGGTGAATATATTGAACAACTTCCAGACCGCTGCTCTTGATGATATCCAACCAGGCAGGTTTAGTCGGGCCAATCAATTGCACCAGGTGTAAACCAGGTTGCGATGCGCCTCTTTCGTGGGAATCTTCATTGTCATAGGTCGGTAGCGTGTTAAGCGGGTCAAAAGTCTTTCCTCCTAAGGTCAGCTCGTATGGGTTTGGGTAATCTTGGTGAAGGATCCCAACCCTGTCCAGCTCAGCCAGATCAGACAGAGAGATCACTATCCAAACAAAAGACCCATAATTGACCGCCACATCCGTCTTTAATTGGTTAAGCTGCCTGGCGTGATATGCACTTGCGGGAATACGAACCCCAATCTGCTCCTCCCGTCCGCCAACTGGTATGACAGGCGAAATAATTAAACTGAGGGCGATCATAGAGATGAGGGTTTTTAGAATCTTACGCACGAATCATGCTCCAAGTTGGAAGGGCACAGTTTAATATTAATCATACATAAATCGAAGTAAATTGCCAATAAGTATAAGTATTTATTAAAAAGCTTACGCGTTCAGCTTCTCTTCAAGTTCTCCCCATTCGCCAAGCAACAGGTCGATTTGGTTCTGAAGATCAACATAGTCTTTACCCAAACTTTGAACCTCTAACGGATCAGCCGGAGGGTTCGCCAAGCGTGCTGCATAATCCCCGAGCTGTTCTTCAAATTCAACAAGTTGTTCTTCAATCTCTTTCATTCGTGCCCGGGTCAAACGGCTTTCATGTTTTGAAAGCGGTTTTACGGTTACATCTTGCTCCTTTTTGCTCTCTTTACCAGAAGAGGTCAGGCTCGCCAAGGGTTCAGTTTGGCTTTCTTGTAATTTAAGTTTATGGCTTTTGTACTGGGTGTAGGACCCTTTAAACACGTGCAGAGTACTTGCAACTGGGTCAACTTCCCAAATTTGCGATGCCAGAGAATCAATCAGGTACCGGTCGTGAGAGACAATCATAATCGTTCCGGGGAAATTCGAAAGCACCGATTCCAACACCTCCTGCGTGTGCAAATCAAGGTGATTGGTAGGCTCATCCAGCAGCAACAAGTTGGCGTCAGAAAGAGAAAGCTTAGCCAAAGCCAGCCGGCCGCGTTCTCCGCCAGAAAGCGTACTCACTCTACGGAAGACATCGTCGCCGGTGAAGAGGAATTTAGCCAGGTAATTTCTAATTTCAGCGGGCAACATCTGTGGTGCAACCCGATCAATCTCTGCCATCAGGGTCAAGGTAGGGTCTAAATCTTCATGGGCTTGGGCAAAATAACCAATGGACAAGCTGGCACCTAACTGTGTTTTCCCGCTATAGGGCGGGGTTTTCTTAAGGATCGTCTTTAAGAACGTGGTTTTTCCAGCCCCATTGGGGCCAATAATGGCAGCGCACTCGGTTCGTTGGAGGATTAAATCGGGACAGTCGAACAAAGGGCGTCCTTCATCATGATAGCCTACTTTTAAATCGTAGGTACGCAATACTAAGTCGCCCGAACGTCCCAGGGGTTGGAGTTTAATATGCATCCGCCGAGGTTCGGTGGGCGGCGGTGCCAGGCGTGCATCCTCCAACAATCGCTCTAACCGCTTACGGCGTCCTTTTGCCTGGTTGGTGTTTTGCCCAGCAATATTGCGTCTGATAAATTCTTGTTCTTTTTCGATAAACGCAGTTTGTGCTTCGTACTCAGCCAGGCGTCGGGCATAACGTTCTTCACGTTGCGATAAATAAGCGGAATAATTGCCGCGATATACCTCTAAAGCAGGTGTCATCTCCCACACAGAGTTAGCAACCTGATCTAAAAAATAGCGGTCGTGTGAGACCACAACCAACGCCCCCTGCCAATCTTTTAAAAAAGCCTCCAGCCATTCCACCGCCTGGATATCAAGATGGTTTGTGGGCTCATCCAGGATCATCACGTCGGGGTTCTCCAAAAGGAGTTTGGCTAACATGGCACGTGTGCGCTGCCCACCAGAGAGTTGAGAAATTGGGCGATGATAATCTTTTTCTTCAAACCCTAAACCCGAGAGGGTTTGTTTAATCTGCACTTCATAGGAATAACCGCCGCTCTGTTCAAAAGCATGTTCCAGGCTTCCATACCGGGCAAGGGCCTCTTCTGCCTGGTCTGGGTTTGCCATCGCTTGCATACAGGTTTCTAACTCCATCTGCATGGCGATAATTTCGTCGAAAACCTCAAGACAATGGGACCACAGTGTTCCTTCGCCCACTAAGGTTGCCACTTGCGGCAAATAACCAATTCGCAAACCCCTGGCATGTTGAACTGTACCCGAGCTGGGAAAATCAATACCAACCAGGATGCGAATTAAGGTGGTTTTGCCCACACCGTTTGCACCCACAAGGGCAATCCGTGCACCCAGGGGAATCGAAAGCGAGATCCCCTCGAAGATATCGACCGGATCGAAGGATTTAGCGAGGTTCGTCGCAGTAATCAATGACATATCTGCAAGTATACCCGTTTGAGGCTTTTTAAAGCTTAGTCCGATGGTAGAACGCAAAACAATAATTACACTCACCTAAGGGGCTCACATGGTAAAATTGCAATTATGAAATCCAATCAAAAACGCTGGATGATCTGGCTGGGATTATTAATCTCTGCCTTTTTCTTGTACTTTGCCTTTAGAGAAATCCACTTCGGCGAATTGTGGAATACGCTGCTAAGTGTGCAATTATGGTGGTTACTGCCCGGGCTGGTTGCTTATTTTGGGGCAGTGTTCCTGCGAACCTGGCGTTGGCAATTCTTGTTAAAACCTTTAAAGCAAATTGGCATGAAAGTGACTTTCCCGATCCTGACAATCGGCTACATGGGAAATAATGTATTCCCTCTGCGGTTAGGTGAGGTTTTGCGCGCTGTCGTCCTCAAACGTCGGGAGGGCGTATCAATCTCTGCGTCTCTGGCAACGATTGTGGTTGAACATATCTTCGATGCGGTAGTCGTGGTGGGGTTCGTCTTGCTCAACCTGGGGCAACTGGTAAGTGTTTCATCAAAATCTTTTGCCTGGTTGGGGAATGCAGCTGGCTGGATTGCAGGGCTGTTTCTGGTGGGGTTGGCTATCTTCATCCTGGTGGCGATGTACCCAAAAACTGCCCAACGCATGATAAGAAATATTATTGGTCGCGTCCTGCCGGAACGGATGCAATCACCAATCTCGACGATCGTCGATCAATTCCTTGATGGATTAATGGGGTTACGCTCACCGAAACACGCGTTGACTGTATTTGTGGTGACGTTCTTAATCTGGTTATTCGAGACTGGTCTCTATTGGTGTGTCAATCAGTCACTGGGGTTGGGTTTAAACTTTAGCCAACTAATGTTATTGAATGGGGTTGTCAACCTGGTATTACTCATTCCTGCCGCGCCAGGCGGGTTAGGCACTTTTGATGCCGCTGGTAGAACCTTGTTAGAAGCACAGGGGGCAACAGCTGAATCGGCACTGGGGTTTACCCTGGTACTAAGGGCTGCTCTCTGGCTGCCGATCACACTCCTCGGTGCTTATTTCTTCCTGCATGAGGGATTAAAATGGTCTTTTGATATTAAAGAACTCGAAGCCCAGGCAGAAACTCCCAAACCAAATTAAACGAAAGGTTAAATTTATGTCAGCTGACAAACAGCATGTTGCAGTAATTGGCGGGGGGCTCGGCGGTCTTTCAGCAGCTTACGACTTGGTAAATGCGGGTAAAACGGTTACCTTATTTGAGGCAGCGCCTTATGTAGGGGGATTAGCAACTGGATTTAAAGAACCCGGTTGGGATTGGAGCGTAGAGCGTTATTACCATCATTGGTTTCAATCAGATCAATATATGCTGGGATTAATCGATGAACTCGGATGGTCTGACAAAGTGCTTTTTCCTCGACCTGTTACGGTGATGTACCACCAAGGTAAGTTCTATCCCTTTGATTCAATTGGCGCAGCTTTGCTATACCCCGGCCTGGGCTGGGGTTTGAACAAAATTCGTTTTGGCATGGTCGGGTTGTATTTACGTCTGACCAGAAATTGGCAAGCATTAGAAAAAACAACCGTTGATGCCTGGATGCGTAAATGGGCCGGCGATAAAGTTTACGAATCGATGTGGGAACCCATGATGATTGGCAAGTTTGGCGAAGAATATGCCAAAGTCGTCAATATGGCCTGGCTATGGGCTCGACTGCACAAACGGACCACCCGCCTGGGCACCTATGAGGGCGGTTTTCAAGCTTTATGTAACCAATTGGCTGACCGGTTAACAGAGCTGGGCGTGACCATTCATCTATCTGCACGAGTTACCGCCATCACGCCAACTTCTGAAGGACGTTTGAAGATCTCATTAGCTAATGAAGAAGATCAAACTTTTAATCAGGTTTTAGTTACCACCTCACCTTCGCTTTTAGCTCGCCTGGCACCTGCCCTTCCAGGGTCTTATTTAGACGGTTTACTTTCTTTAAAAAGCATGGGCGCTGTGGTGATGCTCCTCTCGCTTAAGCATCAACTTTCTAAAGAGGGATACTACTGGTATAACATCCCGAAAAATGCCGGCTTCCCCTTTCTTTCTTTAGTTGAGCATACCAATTACCTTTCACCTGCACACTTCGGCGGCGATCATCTTATTTATATCGGCGATTATTTATCTCCCGACCATCCTTATTTTGAGATGAGCCAGGAAGAATTAGAGAATCATTTTTTACCTCATCTCAAGCGAATCAACCCTGCCTTTTCTAAAGATTGGGTAAAAAAAGTATGGCTCTCACGGACAAAGTATGCCCAACCTGTTCCGCTGGTCAATCATTCAAAGAACATCCCCGAAATTCGTACACCCATTCCAGGTTTATATTTTGCCAGTATGAGCCAGGTTTACCCCTGGGACCGCGGAACAAATTTTGCCGTTGAAATCGGTCGCAGGGCTGCAAAGATGATGATTTCTGACTAAATTAGATGATTCCAATTTTTGTAGCTCATTTTCGAACAAATGGTCATTTTCAACCACACAGGTTGAATCGCAGATATCGAATATATGGTCTATTTTTAGTTTTTATTGGTTTTTACCCCTATATCTACGGGGGTATTTGAGAAGGGTGCCAGTAAAATGGGTAAAAGAAGGGTTTTTCCATTGAGATTAATTCCTTTGAATCAAATGATATTATTTAAGATAAGGGTGTCTTAAAAATCTGGATATTTTTAACATCAAAATGCCCCTTTTAAGCCCGATTCGTGATATTCTCAATTACAATTAGATCACAAGCAAAATAGAGCGGGAGAGCATCACTCCACAAAAGAGGGTGCCTTTTTATAATAATCTTTCCGCCACTGAAATTTATAAACCAGTGGCTTTTTTTATCGAAATGCGAACGCAAGTCACCCCGTCAGCGTTTGCACCTGAGAGGAATTATCAATGAATGCAGAACATGCCTGGCAAGCCGTTCTTGGTCAACTACAACTCGAAATGTCAAAGGCTTCTTTTGACACGTGGGTTAGCAGTGCGGAATTTCTAAACTACGATGAAGACTCACAATCTTTTGAAATCGGAGTAAAAAATGCTTACGCACGTGATTGGCTGGAAGATCGACTGAGCGCTACCATTGGCAGGCTGCTAACAGGAATGATGGGAAATCCTGTTACCACAAGCTTTAAGGTATGGAACGCTAATCCTCAAAAAATTGAAGCACCCCCTGTATCTGTCGTTGATGATGTACAAACCTTGCTCCCTGAAAACCCAACGATCAACGGTCGCTATCGATTCGATAATTACGTCGTTGGCGCAGATAATCGTTTGGCGCACGCAGCTTGCCTGGCTGTGGCAGAAAGCCCAGCTCGAGCGTACAATCCTTTGTTCCTGTACGGGGGCGTTGGGTTGGGAAAAACCCACCTGCTCCATGCCATTGGCAACGCTTGTAAACCTTCGGGTTTAAACGTACTGTATGTGTCCTCTGAAGAGTTCACCAACGATTTAATTCACGCAATCCGTACCCATGCCACACCAGCATTTAGAGAAAAGTATCGCCATGTTGATGTGTTGCTCATTGACGATATCCAGTTTATCGCCGGCAAGGAATCCACCCAGGAAGAATTTTTTCATACCTTCAATACGCTGCATGGGCAAAATAAACAACTCGTCATTTCGTCAGATCGATCGCCTAAATCTCTTTCCACCCTCGAAGAACGCCTGCGCTCACGTTTTGAGTGGGGTTTAATTGCCGACGTTCAACCACCAGATATCGAAACTCGATTAGCTATTTTGCGAGCCAAAGCAGAGCGCGGGGGACGTAATATCTCCTCTGAGATTCTTGAGATGATTGCTCGCAAGGTTCAATCCAATATTCGCGAATTAGAGGGCGCACTCAACCGAGTGCTGGCTTTTTCCGACTTGAGCGGAATCCCCCTCACCCTTAACCTGGCGCAACAAGCATTGGCCGACTTCTTCCCCCAAGGGGCAGACTTAAAACCCAACGACGTTTTGGAAGCTGTTTCACGCGCCTTTGGTGTTTCTAACGAACGCTTGCTGGGTCGTGAACGAACTCGCGAAGTCGCCCTGCCACGCCAGGTTGCTATGTATCTCCTGCGCGAGGAGGGTGGTGTTTCCCTGCCTCAAATCGGTGAATTTGTCGGCGGTCGAGACCATACCACGGTTATCTACGCCTGTGAGAAGATCACCGATATGATGGAAACTGATGACCGTTTCCGTCGACAAATTTTGCAAATCCGCGAACAGCTGTATGGACATGCCACTGTAATGGCATAAATTATCCCATTCCCTTACTTAAAATAAAAACCCTCCACCAGCGGGTAGCGTGAGGAGGGTTTTTTTGTTAACCTGATTTGTATCAGCTGATCACTTCCATGGCACCCCAACTCTTGCCGAACTTTGCCTCGGTGCTGATGGGGATATCCAGGGTATACGCACTTTCCATCACATGTTGTACTAAATTTGCAGTTTCTTTTAATTGTGCGTCGGGCACTTCAAAGATCAACTCATCATGAACCTGCAGCAGCATTTTAGCACCTAACCCCGCATTTTTAATCGCGCCGGGTAAATTCAACATGGCAATTTTCATAATATCCGCCGCAGTCCCCTGGATGGGAGCGTTGATCGCCTCACGCTCTTCTCGCTGCCGGATCATATACGAAGCTCCTTGTTTGAGGTTAGGGAAATAACGGCGACGTCCTGAAAGAGTTTCGACATAACCTTGGTCTGCAGCTTGTTTTCGCAAATTATCCAAAAATCTTTTAACACCAGGGAATTTTTTAAAATAAGTATCAATAAAATCTTCAGCTTCTGCCAGCTTCAAATCGGTAGCGTTCGTTAAACCGTAGGCGCTCATCCCATAAATCAACCCAAAATTGACTGCTTTAGCATGGCGGCGCATCTCTGGTGTTACCTGCGATAAATCAATGCCATGAACCGCGGCCGCGGTTGTGGCATGAATATCGTGCCCAGCTTTAAATGCCGCCAACATGGCCTCATCGTGCGCCATGTGCGCCACGATCCGCAGTTCAATTTGAGAGTAGTCAACCGAGAGCAGTTGCCAGCCATCATCTGCGATAAAACCATTACGCACCCTGCGCCCAAGTTCAGTACGGGTAGGAATGTTTTGTAAGTTCGGGTTCGACGAGGCAATCCTCCCGGTTACAGTTCCGGTTTGATTAAAAGAGGTGTGCACTCGACCGGTAGCTGGGTTAATTTGTAAAGGCAATGAATCCACATAGGTGGAGCGCAGCTTCTCAAGTTCGCGATAATCGAGCACCCATTCAACAACCGGATGCTGACCAACCATCCCTTCCAGTACACCAGCTGCCGTGGAATAAAAGCCCGAGG
This sequence comes from uncultured Candidatus Brevefilum sp., assembly GCA_964411385.1. GTDB lineage: Bacteria > Chloroflexota > Anaerolineae > Anaerolineales > Anaerolineaceae > Brevifilum. The sequence goes on from CAYPKT010000002.1 coordinate 190,112, forward strand.
ATGTCTTTTTAGCCCGGTCTGGTGGGTTCAGGTTTAGCGTGTCAAATAATGCCTGGGAAAGTTGTTGGGGCGAATTTAAATTAAATTCAAATCCTACTTCATCCTGAATTTTCTTTTCAATTTCTCTCAGCCTGTTTCCAAGTTCTTTTGAAAAACCTGCAAAGAAATCTGTGTCCAATTTAATTCCGGTTTCTTCCATGGCTGCCAGCACAGCAATCAAGGGCATTTCGAGTGTGTTAAACAAATCTTTTGCGTTGTGGCTTTCAAGCTCTGCAGTTAATTGTGGAATTAAACGTAAACAAATCGCTGCATCAGCAGCTGCATAGCTGGCAGTTTCAGAAATGGCGACCTGGTCCATTGTTTTTTGTGCACGACCTTTACCGATTAATTCTTCAATTTGGGTCATCTCGTACCCCAGGCGCACCCAGGCCAGGTTTTTTAGCCCCAGGTTGCGAGAAGCGGGGTTGTTCAACCATTCAGCGATCATCGTATCAAAAGTTAATGGCGTTATCGTTAACCCGGTGCGTTTGAGCACCAGGTAGTCATACTTTAGATTGTGGCCTGCTTTTCCAATTTTCGGATCAGTCAGCGGCCCTTCAATCGCATGAAAGACCTGCTCTACACTCAGTTGTTTGCCATGTTGATGCCCAAGCGGGATATAGTAACCATGATCAGGTTCCATCGCCAGCGCAATCCCCACTAAATTCGCCCTCATCGGGTCAGTGCTGGTGGTTTCGGTATCAAAGGCAATCATATCGGCCTTATTCATAGCTTCAACAAGCGCTGCTAAACTGGCAGGGTCATCCACAATTGTTGTGTTGATCTTGCCACCTTCTTCATTAGCAGAAGTTCGGTCACCCGTCGATTTGAACAAATCCATTTGTTCACCTTGAGGCGTTTCTGGTTGCATTTTCACGACAAGACGATTTAGTTGATCTGTTAAGGTGCGAAATTCCAACTCTCTAAAGAGGTTTTCCACTGCCAGGGGGTTAAAGTGATCAGGTCGTGCTTGGTCTAAATCCAGGTTTACTTTCAAATCGGTGACAATTTTGGCAAGCTTTTGGCTCAAGAAGGCAGACTCCTTCCCAGCCTCTAAAGTAGTATTAGCACGTCCTTTGATTTGATCCAGATGGTCATAAATGCCACTTAAAGAACCATATTCTGTCAACAGCTTAACCGCTGTTTTCACCCCTACGCCTTTTACTCCAGGGATGTTATCAGATGGATCTCCGCTAAGGGCTTTAAAATCCACAACCTGGTTTGGATTGATGCCTAACTTTTCTTTAACATCTTCCGGCAAATAATCCATGGCATCTGAAAGTTTGCTGCCCGAAAGGTTGACCACCACTCGATCGGTAACCAATTGAAGCATATCTTTATCGCCGGTGATAATTTTTACATCCAACCCTTGCTCTTCACTTGCCCAGCGGGCAACACTCCCGATGACATCATCAGCTTCATAATTATCCATTTCAAGGCGGGGAATGTTAAAAGCATCCACAATTTCTCGCATCCGTTCTACTTGTGAGCGCAGGTCATCCGGCATTTTGGCACGTGTGCCTTTGTAATCTTCGTAAAGATCATGGCGAAACGTCCTCCCAGTATCAAAAACGACTGCCAGGTAGTCGGGATTCTCCTGTTGAAAGATGCGCATCAAAATGCTGGTAAATCCATAGGTGCCGGCAGTAGGTTCACCACTGCTGGTTTGGAAGGTGTTAGCACGGGTTCCGCCAGCAGTCAGCGCGTAGTACGCACGGTAAGCTAAGCCATGACCGTCAAGCAAATATAAAGTTTTGGGCATTTTTCGTCCTTTGTGTTAAATCCACATGTCGATTACCCTTATTTTATCCGATTAAAGCTGGAACCGAAACTGAGGGGGTGCTGAGCCGTTATAAAATAAAAAAGCTGCCTAAATTTACCAGGCAGCTCTTCAGGTTTTATTAAAAGGTCAACGCTTAGAATTCCACGTCTTTGATGATCTCGTCAATGCGTTTCATCACATCGTCGGTAAGTTGGTTTTTCACTTGAGACGCTTTCATATTTTCGACAACCTGCGAAACCTTGCTGGCGCCGGTGATCACAGTGCTGACGTTGGGATTTTTCAAAGCCCAGGCTAAAGACATCACCGCCAAGGACACACCCAAATCATCAGCAACTTTACCCAGCTGACGTACGACAGCCAGGCGAGCCTCGTCTTGCACGCTTTCTTTCATCCAGGCGTTGGCTTCCTGGTCGGCACGGCTGCCTTTAGGGATCCCCTGGTTATACTTTCCGGTCAACAAACCACCTGCCAGCGGGCTCCAAATGGTGGTGCCATAACCCAATTCTTTATAAAGCGGGGCATATTCTACTTCGAAGCGGTGTCGGTGCAATAAGTTGTATTGAGGCTGCTCCATGCTGGGCGGGCGCAAGCTGTTGCGACGGGCAAAATCCGTAGCACGCATAATTTCAGCGGCAGACCACTCCGAGGTGCCCCAGTAGAAAGCCTTCCCCTCACGGATTACCTGATTGAAGGCAAAAACAGTCTCTTCGATGGGGGTGTTTGGGTCTGGTCGGTGGGCATAGATTAAATCCACATACTCCAGCTGAAAGCGCTTGAGAGCAGCGTTGGTGCCTTCGATAATGTGTTTATACGAAAGCCCGGTATCATTTGGGCCATCGCCGCCCCAAAAGATCTTGGTAGAAACCAAGTAGTCTTTACGAGCCCAGCCCAATTCTTTGAGTGCGTCCCCCATGATGGTTTCTGCTTCACCATGCGCGTAAGCTTCGGCATTGTCAAAGAAATTCACGCCAGCGTCGTATGCCGCAGCCATAATCTCTTTAGCTTCTTTCAATCCAAATTGATTGCTATAAGTTACCCAGGCGCCAAAGGATAGTTCTGAAACTTTAACGCCGGCCTTGCCTAAATGTCGATATTCCATGATTGCTCCTTTTCGTGTGTGTTTAATTAGATCCTTATTAATTATTTTCGTTACCTTAAAGTATACGCCGCGAAGGGAAGAGAGGTCAAAACAATTTGACACGCAAAAGACAATATGTTAAGATATTAATGTAAATCCTTTTATGAAAGCAGTTTCATCCATCAAAATAAGCCCCTTGCTACCTATGCCCAGAAAAACCACCCAACCCGCCACTATTTATGACGTCGCCAAAGCTGCTGGCGTCTCCATCGCCACCGTCTCACGGGTAATTAACGCCAGTTCTACCGTCAGCGAGGTAACCCGCGAACGCGTACAAGACGCCATCAACCAACTTGCTTTCGTCCCCAAAGCCGAAGCCCGCGCTCGTGCCATGCGAGATTTTGCCCGTATCGGCGTGCTGACGCCTTTTTTTACCGCCCCTGCCTTCGTCCAGCGCCTGAGGGGCGTAGCAGAAGGCTTGCTCTCCACGCGTTATGAATTGACAATTTACACCGTCGAATCTCTCGATCATCTCAACCATTACCTGGCATCCTTGCCCGTTACTGCACACCTGGAGGGTTTAATTTTGCTCTCTTTAAGGGTCAACGATGAGTCGGCAAAAAAACTGCAAGACTACAACCTCGAAACCGTTTTAATTGAATTTCCACGAGATGACCTCAACACCGTTGAAATCGATGATAACGAAGGGGGTGAGATGGCAGCAAATTACCTGATCGGGAAGGGGCATCAACGTTTGGCATTCCTGGGTGACACCTCAGAGTTGGGTGCCTACACAATTTTACCAATTCGCCAACGTTTGATAGGTTTTCAACAGGGGATTGCCAAAGCTGGGCTCACATTGCCAACTGAGTTTATTTGCAATTCTCATTATGATGTAAAAGATGCCGAAGAAAGCATTGAACCCATCCTGCGTCGCCCAGATCGCCCAACGGCTGTTTTTGCTGCCACCGATATGCAAGCATGGGGTGTTGTCAATAAAGCTCGACAGCTTGGCTTGCGTGTGCCGGAAGACTTAGCAGTTTTAGGTTTTGACGACCTGGACTTTGCAGATTATGTCGGGTTGAGCACGATCAATCAAGCCTTGGATGAATCCGGAAGGTTAGCGGTGGAGATCTTGCTTGCACGTATTCAAGATTCACAACGCCCTTTGCGTCATGTTCGCTTACCGCTTAAGGTTATTGAACGTCAAACCACGTAAACCCTGTGTGAACTGTTATGCCGAATCAATATGAGGCAATGAATATTAATCATGAAGCACAGCGCACGCTGAATCGCTTATTGCCGCGAATTGAAGAAGAGTTTGCCGGTATTATCGCTCAGCAACCGCAAGAATGGTCCCGCCTGCAAATGCGTCTAACCCATCATTTCCCTCGTTTATTTAAAAATTTATTGCACCTGTATGGCAAACAATATGATTTTTTCTACCAGGTTGAATCACTGCTGAGGGCTATGTTTTCGGCTTGGGCTGAACGTCCATCTGAATTAAAAGCTATGGATGCCGTCCGGCAACAACAACCAAACTGGTTTAATGACCATCGCATGGTGGGTGGCGTTTGTTACGTAGATTTATTCACCCAGAACCTGGCTGGCATCCGTCAAAAGATCCCTTATTTCAAAGAACTTGGCCTGACCTACTTACACCTGATGCCTTTATTTCTCTGCCCTAAGGGCGAGAATGACGGCGGCTATGCCATCAGCAGCTACCGTGAAGTCGATCCGAAATTGGGGACGATGGATGAGCTGCGAGAATTAACTCGTGAACTACGTAAAGAGGGCATCAGCCTGGTGCTCGATTTCGTGTTCAACCACACTTCAAACGAACATGCATGGGCGCTCAAAGCCCGTGCTGGCGACCCAAAATATCGAAACTATTATCGCATCTTCTCAGATCGCACCATGCCCGATGCTTATGAAGTTCATCTTCGCGAAATTTTTCCGGATGAACATCCCGGCGCCTTTACATACTTTGAGGATATTCAAAGCTGGGTGTGGACGACATTTCATAGCAACCAATGGGACCTTAACTATGCCAACCCTGAAGTGTTCATCCAGATGGCAAACGAGATGTTATTTTTGGCAAACCAGGGGGTTGAAGTGCTGCGCTTAGATGCCGTTGCTTTCATCTGGAAAACCCTGGGTACCACTTGCGAAAACTTGCCTGAAGCCCACATGATCATCCAGGCATATAACGCGATCGCCCAAATTGTTGCGCCTGCCCTCTTGTTTAAGTCAGAAGCAATTGTCCACCCCGATGAAGTGGCAAAATACATTAATCAGGATGAATGCCAATTATCTTATAACCCTTTATTGATGGCCCTGCTATGGAACACGCTCGCCACACGCGAGGTGAACCTGCTGCTTCATTCGCTGTTAAACCGATTTACTATTCCCGATGGGTGCGCCTGGGTAAACTACGTTCGCTGCCATGATGACATCGGCTGGACATTTTCAGATGACGATGCAGCCGACTTATGGATCAACGCCTTTGACCATCGACAATTTCTAAATGCCTTTTATAGCGGGAGATTTGAGGGTAGTTTTGGGCGCGGTTTACTCTTTCAGGAAAACCTAAAAACTGGTGATGCGCGTATCTCGGGCACTTGTGCGTCCCTGGCAGGGTTAGAAAAAGCACTCAACGAAGAAACCGAAGCAGAAGTCGATCTTGCCATCCAACGCATTTTATTAATCCATAATATCATCTTCTCTATCGGCGGAGTTCCCTTAATCTACCTGGGCGACGAGGTGGGAACATTGAACGACTACACATACCGCCAAGACCCTGCTAAAGCAGGTGATAGCCGCTGGGTGCACCGCACGGCTGCTAACACAGAACTCTATGCACAAAGAGACTACCTCAATACTGTTCCAGGGAAAATATTCCACGGTTTAAAGCATTTGGTCGAACTCAGAAAGTCTACACCGGTGATAGGTGGAAGCTTGCCTGAATTTGTAGATACAGGCAACCCCCACATATTTGCTTATCTTCGTACACAGGGGAATTCAAAAATTTTGTTTCTAAACAATTTCAGTGATTTTGCACAACGGGTGAAGATATATGTTGGTCAGTTGGACAGGTTTTCTTTCCCCTTGGTCGATTTGGTCAGCGGGGTTAAATACGAAAACAGGGTGGAGATAGACCTGGCACCCTTTGAATATTTGTGGTTGCAAACGCAATTTAATCGAACTTAATCGATAAAATACGCTATAATTCGATTGAATTTACGGAAGTTATCTCATGCCCCAAATTGATATTCGATCAACCGTCTATACCGCGGCAATCATCATGGTTGTTACCGCTATTATTACGCTGGTAGTTGGCCTTAACCACCTCGCAAAAGGGCGAAAAATCCCTTTCTTTCGCAAACGTCGCGACCGGATGGCACGCGGCTGGCGATTGATTGCCATCTCTATTCTCTTGATTCCCTTGTCATGGGTCGTCCTTAATTTCTCTGAACCGGTTGTTTATCGGTTTATTTCTCCATCACCTACTCCCACGCAAACACCCACGATTACTCTTACCCCTACAATTACGCTGACACCAACAATAACGCTCACGCCGACCATCACCAACACACCTTCCATCACCAGCACACCCAGCCTGCCACCTGAAGTTGAAGTTGAGTTTGAATCCTCGGTAACCCCCAACCCTGATACGGTTTTTAGCCCAATTACCTTTGCCCGCGCGCTTTCAGACGATTGGCAGCCCATTGATCCAGATGTTACATTTGAAAACCCCATCGAGCGTTTAATCGGTGTGTTCAGTTACAATAATATGCAAGTCGGCTCTCAATGGAGCGCTTTATGGTATTGGAACGATGAGCTGGTTCATTTTCAAACCATGCCCTGGGAGACAAGCACCGGTGGGTATGGCTATACCGATTGGGAACCCTCCAGCGATATGTGGCGCCCGGGAGAATACGAAGTGCAGCTCTTTGTTGGTCGTGAATGGATGGTTTCAGGGTACTTCACCGTGACGGGCGAACCACCAGAGCCAACCATTACCATCACCCCTTCGCGAACGGTTACCCAAACACCAACCATTACACTCACCAAATCGGCAACCTTTACGCTGACGCCATCTAAGACAAGCACGCCCAGAAATACTATCCCCCCCACGTTGATTCCTACATCCACGATAACCCGCTGGCCCACGGCAACCAAACAAGGGACGCCGACCGCAACCAAGACGCGCTGGCCAACCGCTACGAAAACGCCAACGCCTTCACCTACCCATTAGAACATTTATGGAGGTCGCTGCTAACTTAAAGCGCTACCTGCCCGTCCATGCTGCTCATGGCTTTAGCCACCTGGGCTGCAATTCGAGCATTGTTTTTAAGTAATGCCAGGTTAGCTTGCAAGCTCTCGCCGCCGGTCAATTCGCTCACTCGCTTGAGCAAAAACGGCGTCGTCGCTGATCCATGGATATTTAAATCATGTGCTTCTTTAAGCGCGGTTTCAATCGCAGTTTCTACTTCATCAGCTGGCAAAGCGGTTTCTTCTGAGGGCGGGACCACCAGCAACAGCGCTGTTTTAATGCCTGCGTTCCAGGTTTCCAGCGCGATAGCTGCTGCCTCTGCGGGGGTTTCGATCCGATAATCGACAGGTAAGCCGCTACACCGTGTAAAAAAGCCCGGGAGCTCTGACGTCTGGTAGCCAATGACGGGGATGCCCTGGGTCTCTAACACCTCGCGGGTCGCCGGTAAATCGAGGATCGACTTAGCACCGGCACATACCACCATCACCGGGGATTTACCCAGTTGAATTAAATCGGCTGAAACATCAAAGGGTTCACCCCGGTGCACGCCGCCCAATCCGCCGGTGGCAAACACCCGAATCCCTGCCAATTCAGCCGCAAACAGGGTTGCGGCAACTGTCGTCCCCCCGCTCAGCTGGTTTGCTAAGGCAACACCGATATCACGTACGCTAATTTTGCGTAATTCTTCCATTTGCGACAGGCGTGTCAGTTGTTCTTCGCTCAACCCCACCCTGATTTTCCCTTCCAACAAAGCCACTGTGGCGGGTGTAGCGCCGTGGGCGAACACTGCTGCTTCCATGTCGCGGCCGAGTTCGAGGTTTTGCGGTTTTGGCAGCCCGTGGGTAATCACCGTGGATTCCAGGGCAACGACCGGCGCTCCCACCTCTATGGCACGCAAGACGTTTTCAGATAAAGCAAATGCATTGGGTAATCGTTTCACAGGGGCCTCCAGGTTAGTCAGTAAAAATGTGACGCAATAAAACGAAAAAACAGATGATCGTTAAAGTTAAATTTTATTGCTTTTATTCGCCTTCTGCAACAGTTTTCTTTTTGAAAGAAAAATTATTTTTCTGTCCGCACCCACACCTGCAACCCATCCGTGCTAACGCTTACCCACCCGTGTTCTACGGTATTAATAAACGGATAATCTCGCAGCATCGTTATCACCGGGTGATCCCCAGCCAAAGGGGCTTCTTTAGGCGAAAGGGGAAATAAAATAGCGGTCGGCGACCAGGCATTAATTAAATCCAGAGGTAACGCCTGTGTCTTTAAACCATCTGGCAATATCACGATATCGGGTTGGTTGGGGGTTTTTAGCCAATGGTCTTCCACTTTTCCGGTTGGGATTACAGCAGAAAAATCGCCCCATTCAAGCCAAAGCACCGCACCCCGGGCACCGCTCCACAAGACTTCAAGGCGGGTTCCCTCTTCCAAGCTTAAACTTGCTCCCGAACTTATTTCATAAACAGGCAGGCTTTTTTCTGAGAGCAAGGCATGAATGGTAGCGCAGGATTGGTTCAAATCTGCCTCCACCCCGAATAGCACCATATCAATGGTGTAATTTTTAATCACACCGGTCAAGCCAAGTAGATCCTCTTTTGAAGCGCTGGCGATGATGACGACGTCTAAATGTCGTTTTCCCGCGGGCAGGGTTCTCCCCAAAGCCTGGTTGAGCGATGAAGGGCTCGAACCGCCGCCAATCAATACTGCCGCGCCACCAGGGGTCTGTAGCAAAACTGTCCCCTCACCGTCTAACATAATGAGGTGCAAGCGCCCATCAGGGGCAGATAGCACTCGAGACCAGGTAAACACAACCCATCCCGTTAATATCAATAAGCCCATTTGCGGTGAAAAAGCTTTTTTGACGATTATTTTTTGATGTTCGCGTGGGAAAAGTGTCAACAAAAACAAGGCAGCATAATAAACCACAATCCATAGCATATGGAAATCGGGCAGGTTCAAGCCAGCCCCGGGGAGGCGGGCCATCCAGCTAACCACCTGGATGGTGTAGCGCACAAAAGGCAAGGCGAGGATCGCGATTACCTGCCCCAAGCCGGGTAGCATCAAGCCAGCCAGCATGCTGAGCCCGCCCAAAATCATCACCAGGGGCTGCACAGGAAGAATCAACGGGTTGGCAATGAATGTCACCCACGAAACGCCGCCAAAATGGTACATCATGATCGGCAGGGTAGTCACCTGTGCAGCCAGGGTGAACAGAAAAAACTCGCTGATCGGCCCGGCAAGCTTTTGCGCTATTTCTTCGTCGAACTTCTGTGACGCGAGTTTTATAAAACGCTCAGTTAAAGGCTGTCCATACAGCACCAGCCCCAGGGTCGCGGCAGCTGAGAGTTGAAAACCCACATCCCATGGCAGGTTAGGGTTGATAAGAACCATCGCCAGCACAGCCAAGCCCAAGCTGTTGAGGCCGTTTTGTCGCCTGCCAAACATGCCGCCGAATACGCCTAAAGCGCCCATAATGGCAGCCCGGGTAACCGCTGCATCCCCGCCTACAAAGGCTGAATAAATCAAAATTGCCGCAATCGCAGTTAACGCACCCCATTTTCTACCCAACAAGCGAGTAAACAAACTTGAAAACAAACCTGCTAAAATGGCAATATTAAAGCCAGAGATGGCGATTATATGAGATGTTCCCGTACGTCGAAAGGCATCCTGCAAATCGGGCGAAAGGCCTTGGTCTCGCCCAAGTAAAATACCGGCAAGCAAATCCGCTTCAGGGGAAGGGTAAAGTTGTTGCAAAACAACGTAAGCCCGCGCTTGCAGGTTAAAAAGAAAAGCTTTTACAGGATTGACCTGGTTAAATTCAACCCGGTCAACCTTGGGGTTGATCATCAGGCTTTGGATCCCTTTACGTGCCAGGTAATCTCGGTAAGAGAAATCCACGTTTTCGCCCGGGGTAGTAAGTTGACCGATCACCCGCAGGCGATATCCATAAGCCCAGTCACTGCCAGGGGGCACCTTGACGAGCACCCTTCCACTAATCTCATCCGGAAGGATGGTTTGCCCGGTTTCTCCGATCAGCTCAAGTTCCTCTACCTGGAGGGTTAAATATGTAAAGGCATCTCGATCATCAGGCGGGTTGATGATGATTCCCACCAGTTGAACCGTTCCCCGCTCGTTGTAAAAAGCGGCAAACTCGGGTGTAACCTGCAAGCGCGTACTGACGTAGCGCCAACCACCTAAGAAAAAAACAGCCGCCAATAGGGCAGCCGGTAAGCGTTTCTGGATTCGGGTCCACTTGCGCAGGTGATGCGCAATCACCAGGTGGCGCGGCAACCCCCACGCAAGAGCCAGTGCGCCGCTGCAGATAAACGCCCCTGCCAACCAAACCCAACCCGGTAGTGATGCCCAATCCGCAACAAGAACACCGCAGATGATCGCAACCGCCAGCCAAAAAAAGGGCAAAAAACCCTGAAATGGCGATGATGGTTTTGCTTCCTTAGGTGAAGCCGCAGGCATGGGTGCCTCCAAGATGATAACAGGTTAATTTTATCAAACTTTACATTTCCCCGTAGTGTAATATGAGATTAAGGGCTTAGCAGTTTGTAACCGAATCCACATTCTGGCATCTAAACCTCAAACAGAAAGAAAATTAGAAAAAGAAAATAACATGAAGAAAAATATGGGTCAAACCGATCGCATTATTCGTTTAATCGTGGCAGCATTAATTGCTGTTCTTTATTTCACCCACATGATTACCGGCACTTTGGCTGTTATCCTGGGTATCGTTGCGGTGATATTCCTGGTCACCAGTTTAATCGGGTTCTGCCCGCTGTACACCCTGTTAGGGATTTCTACAAATAAAAAATAAGGTTTTAAACACTCTCGGTTTAACTTTACGCAAATTTTTTAGTCGTATCTCAGGAAACGCCGCACTTCCATATCCGGGCTATCCCCAGGGATAAATGAACCCCTCGTTTTTGCCCAATAATGTGTGGTTGAAAGCCCCTGGCATTCAACCGTCATCGTAGAGCCTGAGCCTGTAGCAGCAACACCTTCAGCGGTAGACCCCCTAATTTCACGTGGCGTTTCGAAGGTCAACAGCCAGCAACAATTGTTAGCCTGGGCTATTACATTGATGTCAGGCGAGAAAAAACACATCCAAAAAAATATGCTCACAGTTGTTTTAAGCAAAAGCTGATGCTCCAGCACTTTGCCCTCTACACATGATTTGTTTTACACAATCCACCAAACAGTAAATTATCAATTAACTTTGGATTAGAAAAAACGATAATCGATTAAGTATTAATATTTAAATTGAAAAATGGGGGAGAACTTAACCAAAAGTCCAGCTAACTTTTAGGTTTAAGCGTTTCGCAAAGCTTGAAGGATTTCCAGCATCTCTTGATGAATATTTGGGCTGGCACCGATAATGCTGGGCGGGTTTTCCAGGTAGTTTTGCCCGCCATAAATATCGGTTACCAATCCGCCGGCTTCTTGGACAATTAAAGACGCCGCAGCAATATCCCATTGCTTTACCGCGATATCCCAATAGCCATCCAACCTGCCGGCTGCAAGGTAAGCCAGCGCAGTCGCCGAGGTACCAAAACGGCGCACTGCTTGGGCTGCTTTATTTAAATGCACATAATTCGCGACATTATCTCCGTAAATACTTACGGGGCCAACCGGGAACCCGGTCCCCAGCAAGCATTCAATCAAGCCGGTTCTGCTTGATACATGAATTGGTCGCCCATTTAACATCGCCCCAGCCCCTCGTTGAGCGCTGAATAGTTCTCTACGACTGGGTTCATAAATTACGCCCAACTCCATCTCGCCTTCAAAGGCGTACCCGATGGATACCGAATAAAACGGCACACCATGCGCATAATTAACCGTGCCATCCAACGGGTCAATAAACCATTGATGGTCCGCGTTACCGACCCTTTTACCTGATTCTTCTGCCATAACAGAATGATTTGGAAAATTTGCCAAGATCGAGTCGAGTAAAAATCGCTCAGATGCATAGTCTGCCTGGGTAACCAGGTCTTTTGAGTCTTTATTATGGATTTCTAAATCCGTATTAAAATATTTTAGTAAAATTTCACCGACTTGGGTCGCGAGATTTTGCACAAATTCAAGGGTAGGTTTCAATTTGGGGCTTTTTCTTTCTTTAGCGTTATATTATTTTATTTTAATTAATCTAACTTAATCAAATGTATAACGGGTTTAATGAAACAGGGTTTTTAATTCTTATCAAGGTTCTGTAAAGTTTCTAAAAGCTGTTTATGGATCACCGGGTTGGCAGAAACCAGGCTGGTTGGGGCAGTTAAATAGTTCGAGCCACCATAAATATCCGTAACCACCGCGCCCGCTTCTTCCAAGATAACCGCTGCTGCTGCCATATCCCAGGGGTAAAACGCAACATCCCAAACGCCATCTAATCTGCCCGCGGCTACATAAACTGCGCCCAGGGCAGCCGACCCTATGCGACGCAAGGTTTGTGTTTTTTGAGACAAAGCCAAGTACTTTGCCCATTTCTCATCACCGGGGTTGTTGACACCATGGGGAAAGCCGCTAACCACCATACACTCGATTAATTGAGTTTGATCGGCTGCCATGATGGGCAGCCCATTCAGAGTTGCCCCCGCTCCACGTTGCGCGCTGAACAACTCTTTTCGGTTGGGGTCATAAACGACGCCCAACTCCAGCTTTCCCTGGTAGGCATAACCAATTGAGACCGCGTAAATGGGCATCCCATGGGCATAATTCAGGGTGCCATCCAGGGGGTCGATCAACCACTGGTGATCTGGATCACCGGTTCGTTTTCCAGATTCTTCTGCAATAATGGAATGCGTAGGGAATTTTTTTAAAATGGCGTCGATTAAAAATCGTTCTGATTCGTAATCTGCCTTGGTGACAAGGTCTTTATGGCTTTTATGGCGAATTTGCAGGTCGGTATCGGCTAAGTTTTGCAGGATATCACCAGCCTGGGTCGCGATGGTGTGGATAAAATCCAGGGTGGGGTTCAATTTGAGGCTCTTTTCGTTGATTTCGTGTATACAAGGCTTGATTCTAGCACATAAGTCTCAGGTTTCAAAATTACGCCTCACTAAAACGGCATAATTTGCGTCAAATGATTATTTCATAAAACCTGTCAAAAATTTCTTTAAATTCTTCGAATAATTAATGGTATGCCTGCTCGACGATTTCAGACGGTACACCTCCATAGAACGCTTCAGCGACGCCCCTTGTGAAGCAAGCAATAATGTCACTATCCTCGCGGATGAAAATGGGCTAAACAAATGGGGCTAATTACCGGCAGAAAATCAAGACGTTCCACTTATAATAAATATTTCTGGTTGTGAAGATCATCAGAATAGCTAAGCATGTGGTGTAGAAACTCTCAAAAAATATTCTTATTAAGAAATCCAGGCAAAAAACCTCGATAAAAAACACGTTTTGATGTCCCAATCTGTTGTTTGTATAGGAGCAAGGTCGAGACAAATCATTTTCTATAACCGATTTTAATAAGGTGGATCGATAAAATCGCTGTACAATAGAAGAAAGAATGCTAAACTTAGTTGCATTCAGTCAAAAACATTTCTCTTCTGAGGAGAATTTATAGACAAAATTCATCAGGAGCGGAATTAAAGTAACATTATAGAAAAAAAGGAAATCTAACATGACAACTCGAATAACAGAATTGCGTTCTGTACTAAAGGATCAAGGAATGCCCGCGATCCTGATCAGCTCTGCGGTGAATCGCCGCTACCTGAGCGGTTTCACTGGTGGCGCAGGCTGGTTGCTTATCACAAGCGACCAGGCTTTCCTTTTCACGGATAGCCGCTATACGCTACAAGCGGAGGTAGAAGCCCCAGGCTTTGCCGTCCGCCAGGTAATCAACCCCGGTAAAACGATTTCCGACTGGCTGGTTGAAGTTGCTGAACAAAACAGCATTGACAAAATTGGCTTTGAAGCTGCTCATACTTCGTTTGCTGATCACACCGGTTTATTAACCGGGATTTCAGGGGCTTTTCAGCTGTTGCCTACCGTCGGATTGGTAGAACAATTACGCGCAATTAAAGATGACGCTGAACTGGTTGCCATGCGCAAGGCGATCGCGTTGACAGACCAAGTAATGGAAACGGTTACCGCCGCGCTGCGCCCTGAGCACAGCGAACTTGATGCTGCCTGGATGTTAGAGAAAGCCCTGCGTGAAGGCGGCGCAGAACGCCCATCCTTCCCTGTCATCGTCGCTGCCGGGCCAAACGCTGCCCATGCGCATCATCGTCCATGCGAAGATAAACTCGGCACAGGGAGACCAATCATCATTGATATGGGCGCCCACATTGATGGCTATAACGCCGACCTGACGCGAACAATCATCCTTGGTGAACCTGACGAACGCTTCAAAACCATCTATAACATCGTACTGGCTGCCGAACAGCTTGCCATCGCCGGGTTACGCCCGGGTTTGCATGCCCACCAAATAGACGCAATTGCGCGTGATTATATCGCTGACAAAGGTTACGGCGATAATTTTGGACATGGCTTAGGGCACGGCATCGGTATGGAGGTGCATGAGTTTCCGTTTGTCCGCTGGACTACACCAGGAGGCACAAGCCCCTTGATGCAACCCGGCATGATCACCAGCATCGAACCTGGAATTTATATTGAGGGCTGGGGCGGCGTACGCATTGAAGATTTGGTGCTGGTAACAACGGATGGCTGCGAGGTCTTAACTCACGGCGCTAAGATAGACTTGACGTAATATGAGTTATTTCCTGCTGGTCGCATTATACTCTGTCGCAGCTGCCGCACTCCTTTACCTCGCTGCCTGGGCTGCTGATAAGGTACACTTGTCGCAACCGGCCATCGCGGCGGCTTTACAGTTTGCATCCGGGCTGATTTTTGGCCTGGTGATCATCAGCCTGATGCCTGACGCAATTTACAACGCGCCATTAAGCAACGTCCTTCCGGCTTTCTTTTTTGGTGGAGCTGGCTTTGTGGTCTACGAATACATCTCCGACAAGCGCCAGGCACAGGCAAGTTCTGGCAGCGAACTGGCTGTCACTTCGAAAGGATTTTACCTGGGTGTGCTGCTCGACCTGTTCGTTGACGCCATTGTCATCGGTATTGGCATGACAATAGACTTCCGGACAGGGGTGCTCTTTTCAATCGGGATTGTGTTGCAAATGGTGCCGGTTGTTTTCGTGATGATGTCTAAAGCGCGAGAGCAGCAACTAACCCAAAAAAGCATACGTCAATTAACTTGGGCAGGTCCCTTAATCACAATAGTCGGTGTAATAATCGGCTTTACCCTGCTGCTAAACCAACCAGATGCAGTGGTGTATGTAGCCATGGCGCTGGCGTCTGGTTTCCTGATATCCGCAGTGACACAAAGCATGATTCCCGAGGCGACTTCTGACAGGAGTAAACCATCACTCGCCGCTTTGTTCTTTTTGTTAGGGCTGACGCTATATGCGGCGTTGTCTATTACGGGTGGCTGACCTGCCTCAGTTATAACTTTACGCCTGAAAACAGCCCCATACGAAGCATGGGCTAATGATGAGGGCGGCAATTCATGCTCAAGTGCAGCTCCTATCGAAAACGGTACGATAGGTGCGCACTCAATTTTCTCAAAGTAAATAACCTTTGAGGCTCTCGCTTCTCCAGGGTGCGGCAAGATCATCGTCAAAGCCGATGGTCACATCTTCTTAAATGTGGGGGTGCGTTATTCCCTGCTTATAAACCAAAATCACCAAATAATTAATTTGGTGCTCTCTTACTTTTTACGTGCCAGCCCACAAAATTCAAACCCAGCCGCTTCCCAGTGCCCTTTATCCCAGGCTCGAACGGCATCATATACCAGTCGGGCACCCGTTTGAGTCCGCACTTCTAATGGGTCTAAATTTTTAAAACAACGATGCCCCACCGCTAACACGATCAAGTCGGCACCCGCCAGCGTTTCCGCCAAGTTTTCAGCTTGCTGCAAGCCAGGCTGGTCCAGATCTTTTTTAAAGGGTTCGTAAACGACCACTTGTGCCCCCACTTCAGCCAGGCGGTGCGCCAGTTCAAGCGCCGGGCTGCCACGCAGGTCATCAATGTTAGGTTTAAATGCTAACCCTAAAAAGGCAATTTTCTTCTCCTTCAAGTTGCCAGCATGCATTGCGATCTGATCAGCGATAAAAGCGGGCTGGGCGTCATTGACATCGCGAGCTGCTTTAATTAGCTGGGCGGTTTCAGGCGCGCCCTGGGCTAAAAACCAGGGGTCAACGCTGATGCAGTGCCCACCCACACCCACCCCCGGTTTGAGGATATCCACCCGCGGGTGCAGGTTAGCAATCTCAATTGCCTCCCAAATATCAACGTTGAATTCTTCAGCCAGGCGAGAAAATTCGTTGGCAATGGCGATGTTGATATCGCGAGAGGTGTTTTCCATTAGTTTGACCATTTCAGCGGTGGTCGCATCGGTAAGGATAATTTCGCCTTCGACAAATATTCGGTACAGATCATGCCCTGCTTGTGCAGAAGCACCATTTATTCCACCAATCACCCGTGGGTTTTCCACCAATTCCTGCAAAATCTTACCCGGCAAAACACGCTCAGGTGAATAAGCCAGTAAAAAATCTTCGCCGGCTGTGAGTCCACTCTGTTCTAATAGAGGTGCGACCAAGTCAAGCGTGGTGCGGGGCGGGGAGGTCGATTCAAGGATCACCAGGTTTCCACGGCGCAAGTGCGGGGCGATCGCCTCACAGGCTGAGATCACCGCGCTGAGGTCTGCGTGTTTATGCGCATCAAAGGGCGTGGGGACGGCGATAATAAAAGCGTCTGCCGGCTCAACATCGCAGGAAATGGTCAATTTGCCGCTCTTCAATACGGTTTTGAAGAGCTCGTTTAACCCCGGTTCAAAAATATGTGGGCAGCCGGCATTCAGTGTCTCGATAATTTTTGTATTGACGTCCATGCCGGTTACCTGCAAACCCTTACTGGCAAAAATAGTCGCATAGGGTAAGCCAATGTAGCCCATCCCGATCACACACAGTGTTGAAAAATCCATGGTTTTCCTTTTCATTGAAAGAGAGGGCTCATTTTTATAAGCCCTTCAAAATTTTACCTTATTTCAGGGGATGGTACGCTAAACATATTTTAATTAAAGTTCCTGGTTTAATCATCACATCTGGCTGGTATGCCCAAAATAGTTTAAAGGGGCTAAAATTCTCTTCAGCAATTGACTAAATTTTGATAAGCAGAAAAGACAACGATGAATAAATGGATTTTTATCTCCCCTCACCTTGATGATATCGCGTTATCCTGCGGCGGTTTGGTGTGGAGCCTGACCCAAGCCGGACATAACGTAGAAGTTTGGACCCTGGTGGCTGGCTTGCCGGCCGGCAATGATTTCTCACCTTTTGCAGAAAAACTTCACCGCGATTGGGGTGCCCCTGGTGCTGAAATATTTCAAATACGCCGCGAGGAGGACCTGGCTTCTTGCGCCGTGATGGGCGCCCTGGCGCATCATTTTGACTGGTTAGACGCTATCTATCGACCCGACCCTGCCGGCGAGGGCCTTTTGGTCAATGACGCTTATGAGCTTTTCAACAAAGCTCCAGAAGCTGCGTTTATCGAAGAACTGGCTGTTTTTTTGAATAAGGAAATCCCCGAAAACAGTCATGTTGTCGCACCGATGGGTTTAGGCAATCATGTTGATCACCGAGCTGTTGTACAGGCTTGTGCAAAAACCAACAGAGTCAACTATTACTATGCCGATTACCCCTATATCCTTAAGCATTATGATGACCCCCTGTTTGAACAATCAAAGTGGGAAGTCGTTCCGCATCACATAAACGAAGATGCCCTGGCAGCCTGGCAGAAGGCTGTTTTATGCCACACCTCACAGCTAAGCAGCTTTTGGCGCGATGAAGAAGAAACTCGCCTGGCACTGCGCAACTACCGCGCTGGGGGCGGCGGGCGCTTGTGGGTGAGAAAGTCTTGACAACCCACCCCGCAACAGGTAAAATTTTTTCACCCTGAAAGATGGGCCTGTAGCGCAGTTGGGAGCGCGCCTCAATGGCATTGAGGAGGTCGAGGGTTCGAATCCCTCTGGGTCCACCAAGTTAATAAGCGCTCTTTCGAGCGCTTATTGTCTTTTAACATGAGAACTAAGATAACACAGCGGTCATTCAGGTATAATAAACCGACAATGGCTAATTCAAACAAATACAGAAAGGGTGCCATGGAAAAAGAATATACAGTGGCTCAACTGTTTGAAGGGCGAGATTGCGCCGAGTTCATCAAAGAAGGCATGGAAGGGGTTGAACGCAAGAAAGCCAGCCGCCCGGTGAGTATGATGAGCCTGGCATCCAGGATAGCTGTCGATACTGCTGAAATACGCGGGCTGTGTTACGCACGTTTCGTCGCCGACATCACCCTCGAAGGCGACGAGATGCCCGCCAAGGGCGATATCATCGGCACAGATGACCTGCAGCTCGGCATCCTCCAGGAAGGCAAGCGCTGTTGGCCCGAATGCATCTTATTGGAAAAAAACCTCCCCTGCCCGTTGATTGAGGGTGTGCGCTATGCCTGGGTAGAAAAACCGGGTTCGCTTTGTGTAGGTGAGTCTTTTAAGTTCATCAAATCCGTACCTGGCGACCCAGCAGATTTGCCAAAAGACCCCGATTAATCTCACTTTAACCTCATGATCGTTAGTTATTTTTTACGCTTGCTTGAAAATTTTATCTTCGATGTGCTACAATAAACTTGATACTTAAACATCACGGCAGGAGTAGTAAACCATCCGTCAGCGAGCCGGGTTGCGTGAAAGCCGGCAGGCGGTGCGGACCGCCACCTCAAAGGTTGAACTCGCCTTGCCAGCCCCACGATGGGGCAGATGGCGCTGGTGAACTTAAGTAGCCAGCGACGTTTACCGCACGTTAGCGCGGCCCAAGCTGCCAGGCATTGCATAAACGCCAGGAAGCAGGGTGGTACCGCGAAGTGACCAGCTTCGTCCCTGCATGGACGAGGTTTTTTATTTAAGGAAGAATACCTATTAAAATAATGGAGAAGAACATGCCAGACCCAACTAGCATCCCCATCTATAAACCTGATGAGATAGAGTCCAAGTGGCAGAAGCGCTGGCAAGAGGATGGGCTTTACAACAGCGATATTAACCCCGACAAACCCAAGTTTTACGCCCTCACGATGCTGCCCTATTCTTCGGGGGATTTACATATCGGTCATTGGTACGCCATAGCGCCCTCTGATGCGCGCGCCCGGTTCATGCGCATGCAGGGCTATAACGTGATGTTCCCGATGGGGTTCGATGCCTTTGGCCTGCCAGCAGAGAACGCTGCCATTCAACACGGTATTCACCCGATGATCTGGACCCGGGACAACATCCAAAACATGCGTAAACAGCTAAAAACCATGGGGGCGATGATCGATTGGCGCCATGAGGCAATTACCGCTGATCCAAATTATTACCGCTGGACGCAATGGTTTTTCTTGCAATTCTTTAAAAACAATCTCGCCTATCGCAAAGAAGCACCGGTCGATTTCTGCCCCAAGTGTAATACCACCCTGGCGCGCGAACAAGTCCATGGCGAAGATCGCCATTGCGAACGCTGCGGCACGCCAGTGATTAAAAAGAACCTGGTGCAATGGTTCTTCCGCACCACAAATTACGCTGAAGAGTTGCTGCATTTTGATGGCATCGATTGGCCAGAGCAAGTGCGCACTTTGCAAACGAACTGGATCAATCGGTCTGAAGGTGCTTCGGTGATCTTTAAAACCGAAGGTGGTGATGAGATAGAGATCTTCACCACGCGTCCCGACACCTTATGGGGTGCAACTTTTATGGTTTTGGCACCAGAACATCCCCTGGTTTCTAAAATTACCACACCCGAACGCTTAGCTGCCGTAAAAGAATATCAGGCTCAGGCAGAACATATGGGGGATATTCAACGTGAAACCCTCGAACGCGAAAAAACCGGCGTATTTACCGGTGGTTATGCTATCAACCCGGTCAATGGTGAGCGCATCCCAATTTGGATAGCCGATTACGTGATGATGAGCTATGGCACCGGCGCCATTATGGCAGTACCCGCTCACGATCAACGCGATTTTGAATTTGCACGCAAATTTGGTTTGCCAATTATCGTCGTCATTCAGCCACCAGATGAATCTTCTCTCTCTTCAGAGGAGATAGAATCCGCAGTCCCTGCCGCGGGCGAGATGGTTAACTCTGGCCCCTTAACAGGCACACCAGGGGATGAGGCCTTTTCTCGAGCGATCGCCTATATAGAAGAATTGGGTGTGGGCAAAGCCGCTGTAAACTACCGCTTACGCGATTGGTTAATTTCTCGTCAACGGTATTGGGGGGCGCCAATCCCGATTGTATATTGTAAAAAGTGCGGTATCGTGCCTGTTCCAGAAGATCAGCTACCCATCGAACTACCCGCAGATGTTGAGTGGCTGCCCACCGGTGAAAGCCCGCTTAAACTACACCCGACCTGGAGATTTACCACCTGCCCAGGATGCGGTGGAGAAGCAGAGCGGGAAACGGATACAATGGATACCTTCATGTGCTCAAGCTGGTACCACTTGCGTTACCTAAGCCCTAACTACGATCAGTATCCCTTCGACCCTCAAGAATACGACTACTGGATGCCCGTTGATACCTACACCGGCGGTATTGAACACGCCACGATGCATTTGATCTATACCCGGTTTTTTCATAAGGCATGTCGCGATCTGGGCATTACCAAGGGAAATGAGCCGATGAAACAACTCCGCAACCAGGGCATGGTTTTAGGCGAAGACCATGAAAAAATGTCGAAAAGTCGCGGCAACGTGGTCGCACCAGACGACCTGGTTGCCTCCTATGGTGCCGATGCATTGCGAGCGTATTTAATGTTCTTTGCTCGCTGGGAATTAGGCGGTCCATGGAGCAGCACCGGCATCGAGGGTAGTATTCGGTGGTTGCGTAAAGTTTGGAATACCTTCCTCGAACTGCCTGATGGTCAGCAAAAGGCAAACGAAGAAGACCTGCGAAAACTGCGACGTAAGGTTCACCAAACTCTTAAAGCAGTTAGCCACGACTTTGAAACCTTTAATTTCAACACCATCATTTCTGGGTTAATGGCGTTGATCAACGAGATCGGGCAGGCGAAAAACGTCGGCGCGTTTGGCAGTGATGCCTGGCACGAAGCTGAAGGTATTTATTTGCGTGTGCTGGCACCGGTATGCCCTCATTTTGCAGAAGAATTGTGGGAACGCACAGGGCGTCCTTATTCCATTCATCGTCAGAGCTGGCCCATAATCGATGAAGAAGCTGCTAAAGAAGACCTAATTACTTTGATTGTGCAGGTCAACGGTAAACTGCGAGATAGGCTCACCGTACCCGCCAGCATCAGCGAAGATCAAGCGAAAGCCTCTGCATTAGAAAGTAAGTCTATCCAAAACTTCTTGGATGGAAAAACACCAAGCAAGGTGATCTATATTCCAGGCAGGTTGGTTAATATCGTCTTGTAAGACGGCAAGTTCAGCACCAATATTGATTTGCTGCTGATTAAGGCCAAACAAAATGGGTGTTATAATCCTTTTGTAGAACCGAAAATTTTTGATCAAAGAAAGGTTAGAAAACGTGATGCGTAATAACCAGCACGAAAAGAAGATCATTGCAACAGATAAAGCCCCCAAAGCACTTGGCCCTTATTCGGCGGGCGTTTCCACGGGAACTATGGTATTTACCGCTGGGCAAATTGGAATCGACCCTGAAACAGGAAAGATGGTCGAAGGCGGCGTCCCGGCACAGACCAAACAAATTTTTGAAAACTTAATGGCCATCCTCGAAGAAGCAGGCACCAGCTTAGATATGATCGTTAAAACCACGGTATTTTTACAGGATATAAGCGATTTCTCTCAGATGAACGAGGTTTATGCTTCGTTTTTTACGGGTAACTACCCTGCACGCTCTGCCTTTCAGGTGGGAGCTCTTCCTGGCGGGGCGCTTGTAGAGATTGAAGCCATCGCTTTACTGCCCAATTCGTAGAGGATCTTCAAAACCAATTTGTTGTTCTAAAAAGTGCAAAATAAGCTTTTATATTAAAAAATAAACCTGAATAACTGGCTTGGTTCGTTTGCCAGAACTGTACATTTTTCCATTCAGGCATGAAATTATCAATGTGAAATGACGATAAAAACCTCGGTTATTGTTCCCTGCTATAACGAACGCCAAACTATTCACCTTTTATTAGATTCTTTATATGGGCAATCTTACCCTCGACACGAGATGGAAGTAGTGATTGCCGATGGCGGCTCAACGGATGGAACCCAGGCTGCAATAGCAAACTGGCAGATTGACCATCCAGATTTAGTGGTAAAAATTGTTAACAACCCTGCCAGAATTATCCCCGCTGCGCTAAACGTTGCGATTAATGCCTCTATCGGAGAAGTCATTGTACGTCTTGACGCCCACTCTAAGCCCAACCCAGACTATGTCGAACGTTCTGTCAACGCCGTGATAGAAGGTATCGGGCAAAATGTAGGCGGCGCCTGGGATATTCAACCTGGTAGGGAGCATTGGATTGCACGCAGTATTGCAGAAGCTGCCAGCCATCCTATTGGAGCCGGGGATGCCCGCTATCGCATTAGCGATCAAGCCGGTTATGTCGATACGGTTCCGTTTGGAGCATTTAAACGCACATTAGTTGACGAAGTTGGTTTGTACGATGAAACTTTACTGACCAACGAAGATTATGAATTTAATGTGCGCATTCGGCAGGCGGGTGGAAAAATCTGGTTCGACCCGCAAATTCGTACCATTTACTTCGCACGTGAGAGTTTAGGCGCACTTGCCCATCAATATTGGCGTTATGGCTACTGGAAAGTTCAAATGCTTATGCGCTATCCGCATACGCTTCGTTGGCGCCAGGCATTGCCTCCTTTGTTTGTTGCCGGCATCATCACGCTTTTCATTCTTTCATTTTTTGTTAAAGCTGCTGGCTGGGCTTTGGGTCTTGCCCTGGGTCTTTATTTGCTGATAGTATTTATTGCCGGTGCACATCTTGCAACCAAAAATAAAGATATCAGCTATTGCCTGGGTGTGCCTTTGGCTACCCTTTGTATGCACTTCTCTTGGGGTACAGGCTTTTTATGGGGCTTGTTTCGCCCAATAAAACAAAATTAAGGTTAAAATACCAGTTATGCAAATCCAACCAAGGCCAAAACGTTGGCAGCTGCAATCCTCTGAACGAGTAGGGATCCTGCTGTTCGGCGATTTTGTCGTTGCCTCTCTTGCTTTGTTTTTAGCACTGTACATTTGGGCGGCGGGGGATGCCTGGATGAAATTTTCTCTTGAATTTATTACAGAGCGCCCGCCTTTTTGGTATTTTCTACTGCCGTTTTTTTGGATGATCCTGCTGATTGAACTTTACGATGCCAACCGTGCCAGTAACGCTCGAGAAACATTCAAAGGGATAGCTCTGGCAACATTAATTTATTCGCTCATATACTTATTGCTATATTTCACTTCTGCACCTCGCTCGCTCCCTCGACGGGGCGTTTCGGTTTTCATTGGCTTTGCCGCCATGCTTACCTTATTATGGCGTCTGGTTTATATTCGCATTTTTACCGCTCCACATCTTTTGCGTAGGGTGTTAATCATTGGCGCGGGCAATGCGGGTAAAACTCTGGTTAAAGTCGTCGATAAGCTTAAACCACTCCCCTTTAATACTGTCGGCTTGATAGATGATGATCCAGATAAACAAGGTCAAAGCATTGGGAGTATTTCTGTGCTGGGAAATTCTCACCAGCTTTTAAAAATCATCGAAGACAACCAAATTACCGATTTAATTCTCGCCATCAGTGGAGAAATTAAAGGCACGATGTTCCATTCTCTGCTTGCGGCCCAAGAAATGGGCCTTCGCTTACAGGTAATGCCACAAGTGTATGAAGAACTTTTGGGGCGAGTACCGATCTTCTTGTTAGAAACCGAATGGATTGTGCGTTCGTTTGTTGAAAAAACAACTTCCAGCGTATTTTACGAACTCTCAAAAAGTTTAATTGATATTGTAGGTGGTTTATTTGGGTCACTTATTATGATCCTTTTTTTTCCATTAATTAGCCTGGCAATAATCCTGGAAACAGGTTTTCCAGTGTTTTTTTCACAGGAACGGGTGGGCAGAGGCGGGCATAATTATAAAATCTACAAATTTCGAACCATGGAGCGTGACGCAGAAAGTGACGGCGAAGCGCGCATGGCTGAAGAAAACGATGAACGCGTCACCAGGGTTGGTTGGTTTCTGCGCAGAACCCACCTGGACGAGTTCCCCCAATTTATCAATGTCTTGCGCGGGGAGATGAGTTTAGTTGGACCGCGCGCCGAACGCCCCCAATTGGTGAAGCACTTCCAACAACAAATCCCCTTTTATCGCGCCAGGCTGCTGGTTAAACCCGGGATCACTGGCTGGGCACAAATTAATTATGGGTATGCCGGCTCTGTCAAAGAGACCGCAATCAAATTAGAGTTCGACCTGTTTTATATTGAACATCGCAATTTGATTATGGATTTGTCCATCATATTACGAACTATAGGAAACGTCCTCGGTTTCAAAGGACAATAGTTCCCAGGTAAATTAATAATGGGCTTTTTTAGTCGAAAAATTCGCAACCGATATCTGTTAGCAGGGGATATTTTCCTGAGCCTGGTCTCTGTTCTTTTAAGTTATATTGTCAGGCTCGAATTAATTGCCATCTTTCCGACTTATCAATATTCTCTATTGTGGATGTTGTTAACGGCTGCGCTTATCAAGCCGGTCGTGTATTTTTTCTTTGGGATTTATAGCCATATTTGGCGTTATGCCAGTACCCGTGAGCTGATCTTAATCCTTTCTGCCGTTTCTACTGCCTCATTCATTTTATCAGGGATCATGATCGGCTTATTTGGTTTGGGTGTATTTCGAGGTTTTCCTCGTTCTGTATTGGTCATCGACTGGCTTTTCTCGCTCGTCTTTGTGGGGGGAACGCGATTTGTTTTTCGCGTACTTGCTGAAAGCCCGCCTTCAACCGCTTCACGATCGATTCTTCCCACAAGGCGCAAAAAGTGGGTCTTAGTCGTCGGTGCGGGGGATGCAGGTGCCATGGTAGTGCGTGAAATGCTCAAAAACCCGCAGATTAATATGCGACCGATTGGGTTTTTAGACGATGACGAATCCAAGCAAGGCAGTAAGATTCACGGCGTACCCGTCTTGGCTACCTTGGATAAAATCGAAGATGTGTTAAGTAAGCATCACGTCGATGAAGTCGTTGTTGCGATTCCGAGTGCATCTGGGCAAATTGTCCGAAAAATCACTGAGGCTTGTCGAACTCGCGGTGTTGCCTTCAGGACAATGCCTGGCATTTATGAACTGCTTGGGGGCGTAGTCAGCGTCTCGCGCTTGCGTGAAGTTGAAATTTCAGACCTGTTAAGACGAGAACCTGTGCAAATGAATCGTGGTGCCTTAGGCGAGGTCCTTCAAAACCGGGTAGTCATGGTCAGCGGAGCAGGCGGTTCAATCGGCAGTGAACTTTGTAATCAAATTGCACGGGTTAATCCAAAGCGATTATTAATTTTAGGGCACGGCGAGAATAGCATCTTCAGCGTATTAATGGACCTAAAGGAGAGTTTTCCCGGCTTGGAGATTATTCCATTAATTGCCGACGTGCGCGACCAACATCGCCTCGAAGTGCTGTTCAAACGCTGGCAGCCAGAAGTTATTTTTCACACGGCTGCCCATAAACACGTTCCATTGATGGAAACCAATATCGAAGAAGCAATCACCAACAACATCGTCGGCACCAATAATATTGTCAACGTAGCTATAGAAAATAACGTCAAACGACTGGTCATGATCTCAACCGACAAGGCGATTCGACCGATGAGCGTTATGGGTGCCACTAAGCGAATTGCTGAAATGCTGGTTTTAAATGCCGCTCATCAATATCATCGTGCGTTCTCTGTGGTTCGTTTCGGAAATGTATTAGGCAGCCGCGGCAGCGTCGTGCCACGCTTCAAACGTCAAATTGCCGCCGGTGGGCCCGTTACCGTAACGCACAAAGATATGAAACGTTATTTTATGACCATTCCAGAGGCGGTTCACCTGGTTTTACAGGCATCAGCGATGAGCCTTGGCGGTGAAAGTTATATCCTCAATATGGGTCAACAGGTTCGTATCGTAGATTTAGCCGAAGATCTAATCAGACTCTCGGGTTTACAGCCCAATAAAGATATCGAGATCGTGTATACAGGCATTCGTCCCGGCGAAAAATTAACCGAAGATCTGTGGGACACTGGTTTCGCATACTCGCCTACTGCACATCCCGATATTAACCGCGTAGACAGCGAAGAGCTGCTTTCATCAGACAGGCTAACCGCTCTGGTTGAGCACTTGGCAATATTGGCGCGTGAAGGAAAATCTGAAGAAATTCTAACCCTTCTGTCTAATACAATCCCTGGCGCACATATCCAATCTCATCCTTTTGATATCGATCTGTTAGCCTAAGTTTATTCGTTTGCCAAGGGTTTAAGAAAGCAGAACAATCATATGGTTTTAGAGCAATTAATCGTTCCGCGAGAGTGGAATCGTTTTATTAAAAATTATCCCGAAACACATATTTTACAAACCAGTCTATGGGGAGATTTTAAATCGGAGTTTGGCTGGAAGCCGCACTATGTAGAGCATAACAACGTTGGCGCTTTGATTCTTTTTAAAGAAATTAAACTAAGCTTTAGCGTAGGGTATATCCCCCGTGGCCCTGTTGGGAACGGCTCTTGGTTGGATTTCTGGCCTAAGGTCGATCAATTGTGCCGGTTAGAACGTTGCGTCTTTTTGCGAGTTGAACCAGATCTTTGGGAACCAGCACCAGCTGACCTTGGTCAAAATTATTTGCCCGGTTTTGTTCAGACAAATTACACCATTCAGCCCCCTCGCACCATCCTGGTTGATATTAAAGGGACGGAAGAAGAAATCCTGATGCGGATGAAACCAAAAACCCGTTACAATATCCGCCTGGCAGAAAAAAAAGATGTTGTTGTTCAAAAGAGCGATGATATCCGCACTTTTCACCAAATGATGTTAACCACAGGTGAACGAGATGGTTTTGGTGTGCACAGCCTGGATTATTACCAACAGGTTTACGATCTTTTTTCTCGCGAAAACAACTGCGTTTTGCTGATGGCAACGTACAACGAGAACCCTTTAGCAGGGTTGATGGCATTTGCCAGGGGGGAAACGGCCTGGTATTTCTATGGCGCATCCACCAACGAAGAGCGCAACCGCATGCCAACCTATCTTTTACAATGGGAAGCGATGCGCTGGGCAAAAGCCAGGGGCTGTCTGCAATATGACCTGTGGGGTGTACCCGATTATTCGGAAGAAGAGCTTGAAAACGGTTTCCTGAACCGGTCCGATGGACTGTGGAGTGTTTACCGCTTCAAACGAGGGTTTGGGGGGAATGTATGCCGAACTGTTGGCACCTGGGATCGCGTTTACATGCCGCTGATCTACCGCGCTTATCAATTTTATGCCAAAAGACAGCAAACCCCTGCAGGCGTCTAAGGAAAGTAGGTATATGGAAATTCTCCAAAATCAAGATCTCCACCAGTGGGATGCCTATATCACTCAACTACCCGGCTCGCACGCCTTACAAGCCAGGGCTTGGGGGCAGGTGAAGTCGCGGTTTGGCTGGTCGCCACATCATCTTTTGTGGCGGGGGCATTCTGGCGAGGTAAACGCGGCTGCTTTACTATTGGAACGCGAAATAAAAGTAAGGGGTTTACCTCTCTCCTGGCGCGTGATGTACATCCCCCGCGGCCCCCTTCTCGATTGGTCTAATCGCCCTCTTGCGGAGCAGGTTCTTGATGATTTACAAAATTATACAAAAGTAAAAAAAACAATATTTTTAAAAATTGACCCTGACGTGCCCGTCGGGTTTGGAATTCCTGGGGATTCACATGCGCAAGATAACCCGCTTGGTTTAGCTGCCCTGGAAGATTTAAAAGAACGCGGCTGGATTTTTTCAAAGGAACAGATCCAATTTCGTAATTCTGTTGAAATCGAACTCGCCCAGGATGAAGACACTTTATTAGCACGGATGAAGCCCAAAACCCGTTATAACATCCGCCTGGCAGAACGGCGCGGCGTCACCGTTCGTCGGGGTGGTTTAAATGACCTTGATTTGCTCTACAGCATGTATGCCTACACCTCTGTCAGAGATGATTTTGTCATTCGAGGTAAAGATTATTATCACTGCGTTTGGGAAACCTTCATCAAAGACAAGTTAGCCGAACCCCTGATTGCTGAGGTTGACGGAAAAGCCGTCGGTGCCGTCGTTATTTTTAGGTTTGGTGGGCGGGCCTGGTACATGTATGGCATGTCGCTTGATGAACACCGTGAGAAAATGTTCAATCACCGCCTGCAATGGGAGGCAATATTGCTTGCGAAAGCGGCTGGCTGCCATGTTTATGATATGTGGGGAGCACCCGATGCCTTTGTTGAAAGTGACCCTTTATGGGGTGTTTACCGATTTAAAGAGGGCTTCGGTGGCAGGGTGGTGCGCACCCTCGGTGGTTGGGATTTTATTGCACAACCCCTGATTTATCGGCTTTATAGTGAGACCCTCCCTCGCTTACTAAATGTAATGCGTGCACGTGGAAAATCGAGTACAAAAAGGAATTTAAGTGTATGAAACAACGATTACGATTTGCTCACCTGCCCACACCTGTTGAGCCTTTACCCGTACTTTCATCTCGCTTGGGTGGTCCTAAGATAATCACCAAGCGCGATGATCAAACTGGTTTGGCTTTTGGTGGAAATAAAACCCGTAAACTGGAATACCTTTTGTTTGACGCTCAGGCTGCCGGGGCAGACACCTTAATTACAGCAGGGGCTGTTCAATCCAACCATTGCCGGCAAACAGCTGCTGCCGCCACCCGGTTTGGCATGTGCTGTGCCCTGGTTTTATTTGGCGATCTACCACAACCGCCGGATGCCAATCACCTCTTGTTTCACCTACTTGGGGCAGATTTAATCTTTACCGAACGTGAGCTCGTCTCTCAAAGGTTAGAAGAAGTCAAAGAAAGCCTTCTTTCTGCAGGACGCGAACCCTACCTGATCCCTTATGGTGGGTCCAACCCAATCGGCGCTTTAGGGTATGCAAATGCCATGCTTGAACTGGCAGAGCAAAACGTTCACCCCGACTGGATTGTTTTTCCCAGCTCCTCTGCTGGCACTCAGGCGGGTATGCTGGTGGGTGCACATCTGACGGGATTTAAAGGCAATATTTTAGGAATTAGTGTAGACGAACAAGCTGACGTTCTGCAATCTCGAGTGGCAGACCTGGCGACACAGACAGCAGCGTTACTTGGCGAAAAGACCAAGTTTTTAACGAGCGATGTGCTGGTTAGTGATGCCTATATTGGAGGTGGGTACGCCGTGATGGGTGCGGCTGAAGTCGAAGCTATCCGCTTATTTGCTAAAACTGAAGCCCTATTGGTCGACCCTGTTTACACAGGTCGGGCAGCTGCGGGGTTAATCGACCTGGTACGTCAGGGTTACTTTAGCGCAGACGACACAGTTTTATTTTGGCATACCGGCGGCGGTCCAGCTTTGTTTGCCCGCCAATACCAGGATGATTTATTAAATTAAAAAGTATCAGGTGTTCGTGAGAAAACTCTATCGAACGCCTGATACTTTACTTTAAAAATTGGATAGTGCAACTACGTTAAGACATCTTCTTGTCTATTAGATACCAGCTGCATCGCGCAGAAGTTCAGCTTTATTCGTCTTTTCCCATGGCAGATCTAAATCGTCACGACCAAAATGACCGTAAGATGCCAGCTGCTGGTAAATTGGGCGTCGCAAGTCAAAGTTATGAATGATAGCGCCAGGGCGTAAATCAAAGTGTTCTTCGACTAAATCGGCAATGCGAGTATCTTCGATCTTGCCAGTGCCAAAAGTTTCCACATTAATAGAGAGCGGTTTTGCAACACCAATGGCATAAGCAAATTGCACCTCGCAGCGATCTGCCAAACCTGCCGCAACAATATTTTTTGCCACCCAACGACCAGCATAAGCAGCAGAGCGGTCAACCTTTGTTGGATCTTTTCCGCTAAAACTGCCACCACCGTGACGTCCCATTCCACCGTAGGTATCAACAATAATCTTACGCCCCGTTAACCCAGAATCACCCTGCGGTCCGCCGATCACAAAACGACCAGTTGGGTTAACATAGATAATCATGTCATCATCAACCAACTCGGGGGGCAAAACGGGTTTAATAATCTCCTCAATGACGCCTTCTCTTATTTCTTCATTGCTAACATCCGGGGCATGTTGTGTGCTAATTAAAACAGTGTGGATGCGTTTTGGCTTACCATATTCATATTCAACGGTAACCTGGCTTTTCCCATCTGGCCATAAAAAGTCTAACTCATTAGCACGTCGGGCTTCTGCCAGGCGGCGAGTGAGCCTATGCGCGTAATGAATGGGCATTGGCATCAGCACATCGGTTTCATTGCAGGCATAACCAAACACCATGCCTTGATCGCCGGCGCCAAGGGCTTCAATCTCGTCGGTATCATTCATTAGACCTTCCTTGGCCTCTTTAGCCTGATTGACACCCAGGGCAATATCGGGGGACTGGTTGGCTAATGCCACCATCACGCCACAGGTTGCACCATCAAAACCTTTTTTGGCTCTATCGTAACCCACACCAATCACCACATCTCGGACTAATTTGTCAAAATCTACAAAGCCTTTTGTGGTAACTTCACCCAGGGCCATCACAAACCCAGTCTTAGTGACGCATTCACAAGCCACCCTTGAATAAGGGTCTTGACGAATGAGTTCATCCAAAACTGCATCGGCTACCTGGTCGCAGAGTTTATCGGGATGACCTTCGGTAACTGATTCTGAAGTGAACAGGTACTTAGGTAAATTCGCAAATGTCAAAGTCATTGTGAGAACCTCCATGTCTCATATAAAAGATGCGCCCCTCCTGGCTCGTGCGAGAGGGGCGTAGTAGAGCAAAAGCTTCCCTCTCATCTTCCAGAATATCGCTCTGCCGGAGTTGGCACCATAAAAGCATGGCTTTCTGGTTGCCGAGGTATCATCGGGCCGGTCCCTTCACCTCTCTGGATAAGAGTGCCGCATGGGGCTATTTAAATTATTTGAGTAAATTATAATCCAGAAAGATTAAAATGCAATATGAATTTATTAATTAATTTTGTTGACATCATTCATAGAATAACACGGTATTCTTAACATTATAAACATAATTTTACAATATCCACGTATTACGAGTATGGAAAGGAAAAACTCGATGAAAACTATTATAAAGAACACAAACATCGTTTTACCAGATGAGATTCTTACGGATGGGGCAGTTGGAATCGATGAACAAGGAAAAATCACTTTTGTTGGCCCTTCGCAGGAATTAACTACCCAGGTCGATGAAATTATCGACTTACAGGGGATGTATCTTGCCCCAGGATTGATTGATTTACACGATCATGGCGGTTTTGGTGTTGCGTTTGATGGGTCGGATGACCTGGCTGATGACTTGGTAAAATATTCCAATTGGGCTGCCACCACCGGCTTAACCGGGTTTCTAACCAGTATTGCGGCCCCCAGCACTGAGAAATTGGTAATGTTAATTAAATCTTTAGTGGTTGAATTTGAAAAAGGCCTCCCTGGCGCCCAGGCGTTGGGAATCCATTTAGAGGGGCCATACCTTAGCCCCCAACAAAAAGGGGCTCAAAGCCTGGATTGGTTGCGCACGCCCAGTATAGAAGAGGCTAAAAAGGTTCTCGATGCTGCCCAGGGCTGGATTAAGCAAATTACCCTGGCGCCCGAGCTGCCTAACGCTGATGAGGTGGCTGCGTATTTTTACAATGCCGGTGTGACAGTCGCTTTAGGGCATAGCGCAGCCGATTATGAGACAGCAGAACGTGCGTTAAATAGTTATTGGACTCATATTACCCACGCTTTTAATGTTCACAAGGGGTTTCATCATCGAGACCCCAGCATTGCTGGTGCAATATTGACTTCGGATGTGGCAACCGCTGAATTAATTGCAGATCTGGTTCACGTGCATCCAGGTGCGATGAAGTTATTAATTCGTTGCCTGGGGACAGATCGAATCGTACTGATTACCGATGCCATGCAAGCAACCGGGTTGCCCGATGGTGAATATACGTTATTGGGCGAAAAAGTCATCGTAACTGACGGAAAATCTACTTCAATAGATGGAAGCATTGCCAGCAGCAGTGCTGTTCTTAGGGATTGCGTCAGAAACGTGCGCGATGTTCTTGACGTAAGCTTACCTGCCGCTGTAAAGATGGCATCGCTCAATCCCGCCAGCGCAATTAATGAATCGCAAGCCTTAGGTAGCATCGAAGTAGGGAAAATAGCAAATTTAATTGCCTTCGACGATGAAATAAATATTAAGAAGACGTTGATTAACGGAAAGATTGTCTACAGCCTGTAAAAAGCGTGTTTTCCATCGTTATAGATCAGGAAAACGACTTTGCTTTTTAGCCCCCGTGATTAAAATCGTTGAGGTAGTTTCAGAAACTACCCCAACGATTTATCGCTAAGGCTTGGTCTTCTCAGCAATTTCTCATGTTAATTCTATAATCTATAGTCAAATCAACTTGTTTCCTTTACAAAATTCATGGTTTTTGATAAAATAATTAATAAACATAATTTTTACCTTTTTTGTTAGGAATTAATGAACGCCAATATCAATTGATATAAAAGTCAAACAGATTACTATTTGAAAGAAACGATCTATGCAAATCACTAAACAAGCCGATTACGCCCTTAGAGCAATGCTATTTCTTGCAAGGCTTGACCCCGATCAAAGAGCTGTTACCAAACAAATTGCTGAATTTCAAGAGATCCCGTCTTCTTTTTTAGCAAAAATTATTTCTCAACTATCCATCGCTGGTTTGATTCAAACCTCACGTGGGGCGCGTGGGGGCGTGAAACTGGCGCGCCAACCTGAAGAAATATCTTTATTAGATGTGGTCGAAGCGATTGATGGCCCAATTGCATTAAACGAATGCACGGCAGACCCTTCCATATGTGCTTTTGGAAATTCTTGCCCGCTACACGAAGTTTGGTGCGATACCCAACATGAAATGATTCAGCGCTTAAAAGAAGCCACTTTTGACAAATTAATTGAACGTGAGCGCGAAAAGCAACGTTCTGTTTAAAATCAGCGCATAGGGGCTTGTTCAAAAACCCATTATTGAGGTGTAAATGGAATACCTTTTACTCGTTTTTATCTTGATCCTCGTGGTTGCCTCAGGTTATGTACTCAGCAAACCGCTTGTCTCTCCCCCCGGTGAGAAAGCTGTACAATACTACGCCGAGGAGCCAACAAACCAAACAAACCTCGACAGTAAATAAAGGAAGCAAAGGTTTAGGTATGTGCCGCGTCGTTGTCAATAACCTGGTCAAGCGTTATCATTATCAGCCGGTACTAAATCAACTCTCATTTACCTTAAATGATGGTGATTTTTGCCTTCTGGTGGGGGATAACGGCGCCGGCAAAACCACTTTGCTCCGCATTTTAGCAGGTTTTGTTCGCCCCAGTGCAGGTGAAATAACCATTTACGGCGCCAACCCATCCAGAGATCCAGCATTGCGCGCCAAAATTGGTTATGTAGGGCACCAATCCATGTTCTATCAAGATCTGACTGCAGTTGAAAATTTACAGCATTACGCCAGTCTCTACCAGGAGAGGGAAGCGGATCAAATGATTCGACAAATTTTAGATGACGTTGGCTTAACCGCATTTAAAAATCAGCCTGTACGTATCTTTTCTCGAGGAATGCAGCAGCGCCTTACCTTAGCTCGAGCTTTGTTACATAAGCCCTCTGTCCTTTTATTTGATGAACCTTATGCAGGGCTTGATCAATCAGCTGCCATATTCCTTGACGAAATTTTACAAAAATGGCATAAACCGGGTTGTATGATCCTGCTGGCAGCACATCGCCCGCAACGTTTACTCAAATGTGCCTCACATATTGCCTGGCTCAAAGGCGGCATTATCCACCAACACCTGCCAATTGAGCACCTAAATGAAGACCAAGATTTGCAACACTACCTGCAGGAGGTGGGATGAACTCTTTCAGGCATTATTTTAAACTGATATTTTTCATCCTGCATAAAGATTTACAAATCGAATGGCGTGGGCGTCAGGGTGTTCCGGTGATGCTGGTGTTTGCCCTGATGATTGTTTTCTTATTTAATTTCGCCCTCCAACTTTCACCCGATTTGCAGGCCGGCTTGGCTGCAGGTTTACTGTGGGTCTCGTTAGCTTTTGCATCCACACTTGGGTTGAATCGCAGCATCAGCCAGGAGCGCGAAAATAATGCCCTGGATGGACTTCTGTTGGCTCCAGGAGACCGTTCTGCCATTTTTTTTGGGAAATCTTTAGGCAATTTCTGCTTTACCACATTGGTTGGACTGGTACTGCTGCCGATTTTTAGCTTATTTTATCAGCAGAACATGTTCAAATTGTCATTGGTGTTGGTTATGTTGCTGGGGATCAGCGCATATACCAGCCTGGGTACATTGCTCTCAGCGCTCAGCATCCAGGCGCGAACTCGGGATGTTCTGCTGCCAGTTTTACTGTACCCCTTAGTTTTGCCTATCTTGATTGCTGCCGTAGAAGCCAGCCGGGGCTTGCTCTCGGGACAGAACTTGCAAGATGTTAGCAACTGGCTTTACTTGATTTTGGCTGGCATTCTTTTATTTAATGCAGCTGGCTTGCTGTTTTTTGAATCCATCCTGGAGGAATGATCGTGAAATCGAAATCGTTTTTGTTAACCCTGCTGGATATTTTCACCTTGGTGATGGTTTTAGGCACTTTGGCTTTGATTTTATTTTTCACTCCAGTCGAAGCGGTGATGGGCCCTGTTCAAAAAGTGTTTTATTTTCATTTATCAGCCGCCTGGGCAGGAATGCTCAGCTTTATTTTTGGCGCAGTTGCGGGGGCAGTTTACCTGGTTACCAGACGTTTTCGTTGGGATGGTATTTCTCTTTCAGCTATAGAAGTTGGCCTGGTTTTTGCCATCATCGCTATCGTCAGCGGAATGGTGTGGGCGCATCCTATTTGGAACACGTGGTGGGTGTGGGACCCGCGATTAACCACTACAGCAATTATGGCGATGATATACCTGGCTTATTTCATTTTACGCTCTGGTCTTTCTTCTCCTGAAACTCGGGCACGTTTGGCTGGCATTTATGCTATCCTGGCGGTGTTTACTGTTCCGCTTACCTTTTTTTCAATCCGTTTGTTTCGAACAATTCATCCTGTCGTGGTGGCTGCTGGTGGTGGATCACCCTTCAATATGACACCGCGCATGCTGACTGCTTTATTTGCCAGTCTGTTTGCTTTTACGCTCCTATTGGTAGACCTGGTTTGGCATCGCTTTCGCCTGGCACAATTGCAAGACCCGCACTTATTAGAAGAGGAGGCATAATATGCCTGCTAACACACTAAACGATATGATCCTTGGCTATGCACTGATCTTCGGCATCTTATTGCTTTATACCCTTTCTTTAATCCTGCGCACCCAAAGCGCTAAGCGAAAAAACAAAGACAAGCAGTAAAGTTCCTTTCAGTTTTCTTACTAATAATAATCAAATATTCTGTTAACGTTCTTCTATGAAAACGTCAGTATCCTCATACTCAGTAATAAAAAATCTTGTAATGAGGAGATTTAAGCATGTCAAAAATAATTGGAATTGATTTGGGAACAACAAATAGCGTCGTGTCTGTGGTTGAAGGCGGTTCCCCTACCGTCATTTCCACCGCAGAAGGCTCACGCTTGCTCCCCTCGGTTGTTGCATTTAATAAGCATGGAGAACGTTTAGTTGGTATTCCTGCCAAACGTCAGGCAGTTGTAAACCCTGAAAATACAGTTTTTTCCATCAAACGTTTTATGGGACGCCGCTACGATGAGGTTAAATCTGAGCGAGAAATGGTTCCGTTTAAAGTGGTTGAAGGCCCTGTCAGTGACGCCCGGGTACACATCCCGGTGGTGAATAAAACTTACACGCCGCAGGAAATTTCTGCCATGATCATGGAAAAACTTAAAGCTGATGCTGAAGCCTACCTTGGCGAACCTGTCACCCGAGCGGTGATCACCGTTCCTGCGTATTTTAACGACAGCCAACGTCAGGCTACCAAGGACGCAGGCAGAATTGCAGGGCTGGAAGTGATGCGGATCATCAACGAGCCAACGGCTTCTGCCCTGGCTTATGGATTGGATAAAAAAGAAAGTGAGATTATCCTCGTATTTGACCTGGGTGGAGGCACTTTTGACGTTTCGCTGCTTGAAGTTGGCGAAGGCGTAATCGAGGTAAAAGCTACGAATGGTGATACCCACCTCGGTGGAGATGACTGGGATGAGGTTGTTGTCAACTGGGCTGCAGACGAATTCAAACGTGAACAAGGCATCGATTTACGTGATGACCGACAAGCCTTACAGCGCTTACGCGAAGCCGCAGAAAAAGCAAAAGTTGAATTGAGTTCTGTCATGGAGACAGAGATCAACCTGCCTTATATTACTGCCGATGCCAGCGGTCCAAAACACTTACTGCTAAAACTTAACCGGGCAAAATTTGAACAAATGACTGCTCACCTGGTTGAACGCACTAAAGGACCTTTTAATGCTGCCGTTAAAGATGCTAACCTGAAGGTTAATCAAATTGACGAGATCGTGTTGGTAGGTGGCGCCACCCGCATGCCGATGATCCACGACCTGGTACGCAGCCTAACCGGCGGTAAAGAGCCTAACAAGGGCGTAAACCCCGATGAAGTTGTGTCACTTGGCGCTGCAATTCAGGGTGGGGTATTAGCTGGTGATGTTAAGGACGTTTTGCTTCTGGACGTAACGCCTCTTTCCCTGGGTGTGGAAACCTTGGGCGGTGTGATGACAGCCTTAATTGAACGCAATACTACCATCCCTGTTAAAAAGACCGAGGTTTTTTCAACAGCTGAAGACAGTCAAACGGCAGTAGATATTCACGTTTTACAAGGTGAACGCCCGATGGCAGCTGATAATAATAGTTTGGGAAGATTCCGCTTAGATGGAATCCCACCGGCACCGCGCGGCATTCCGCAGGTAGAAGTTACCTTCGATATTGATGCCAACGGTATCTTGAATGTAACTGCTAAAGATAAAGCCAGCGGCAAAGAGCAAAAGATTACCATCACAGCCTCAACCAACCTTGATAAAAGTGATGTTGAACGTATGGTTGAAGAAGCAACCAGAAATCGCTCTGCTGATGATGAGCGTAAAGCCTATGTTGAGCTTCGTAACCAAGGCGACCAAATAGCCTACCAGGCAGAAAAAACTCTCAAAGATCTGGGCGAAAAAGTCCCCTCTGAGAAGCGCACGAGTATAGAAAACAAAGTGCAAGAGCTGCGCGAAGCCCTTGATCGTGACGATAAGCAACAGGTCCAAAGCCTGATCAGTTCAATACAAGCTGAACTACAAAGCATCGGTGAAGCTGCTTATCAAGAAGCTGGCCCAACGCCCAATGCGGGCACCCCTCACACGCCCCATCAAGAAGGCAGCGAAGGTGGCGATGATGTCGTCGAAGGTGAGTTTAGAGAAGCATAAATTGCTGTTGTGAATAAAAATTTAAAAAGTCGTCCCATTGAGATCTGAATGGGACGACTTTTTATTATTATGCCAATGCATGAAAACAGCTCCAAAGATGGAGCCACTTATCTTCTTTAGTATTAATTTTTTGTTGTCGCATAATTTCAAGATATAGCAGTATTTTAAATGAAACAGTCCTTATTTATCACCTGTCCCCTGTCGATTTGACAGGGGACAGGTTAACAATCCTATAAAGGTGGTTTTAATAAAAATCTTACAACCAACCCCGCAATTCCATCGCTTTTATAACTTTATCTATCGCAACCATGTAAGCAGCATCACGCATAAACACATCATGAGATTGCGCCATCTCGTATACGCCATTGAATGCTTGGGTCATCTTATCATCTAATTTCTCAAGGACTTCTTTCTTTGTCCAGTAGAAGTTCATGTCGTTCTGTACACCCTCGAAATAAGAGGTGGTGACACCTCCAGCGTTGCATAAGAAATCAGGGATGACAAAGATATCGCTGTTACGCAAAACTTTGTCTGCTTCAGGGGTGGTAGGGCCATTAGCACCTTCCGCCAGGATCTTAACTCGTTCGTGGATTCTTTGCACCGAATCCCCGTTAATCTGTCCCTCCATGGCAGCGGGAATCAAAACATCCACTTCCTTAGCGATCCATGCATCGCCATCTTCAATTTTGTAACCGATTTTAACAGCCTGGTCTTTATCAATCGTACCGTATTGATCTGTAATACTCACCAGGTAATCCAAGTCGATTCCATCATCCTTACTAACCGTATAAGCAGCGCGATCGCCTCTATCCCAATAGCTTACACAAACAACTTTTCCACCCAATTGTTTAATAAAGCCTTCGACGGCGTGCTGGGCAACATTTCCAAAGCCCTGAACCGCCGCAACCATCTTCGTTGAATCGATCTTTAAATGTTGCATTGCTTCGCGAACTGTGCAAATCACACCGTAACCGGTTGCTTCCTTACGACCAAGAGATCCACCTCCACCTACTGGCTTCCCAGTGATCACCCCTGGCGTGTATTGACCCGTGATTTTTGAATATTCATCCATCATCCAACCCATCATCTGAGCATTTGAGCCGACATCTGGGGCAGGGACATCCTGCCGCGGCCCAATATTTGGCCACAGGACACGCACATACTCGCGACAAAGGCGTTCTTTCTCTCCATCAGAAAGGGTTGCTGGGTCTACAACAACTCCGCCTTTGCCGCCGCCCAAAGGGATATCCGCAACAGCGCATTTCCAGGTCATCCACATCGCCAGAGCGCGCACCGTATCTGCTGTTTCATTCGCAGCAAACCGTAAACCTCCTTTGGCGGGGCCCCGAGCATCATTGTGTTGCACGCGATAACCCTGGAATACGCGGATACTGCCATTATCCATGCGCACCGGGATGCGAATGTGGTATTCGCGCAGCGGCCAACGCAATAACTCGCGAACTTGTTGCTCGAGCCCTAAAAGGTCTGCAACCTGGTCAAACTGGTTCTGCGCCATTACTAAAGCATTTGTGTGTTCTGTCATTATCTCTCCTATTAATAGTGATTGGTGAGGTTTTACCTAACTAAAATAATTCCACCTCGGTTACGAACCTAATTATAATAAAAAATACGCGGAACACCGAGACGAGTTACCGCGTAAATTCCTTTGAAAATTGTCTGAATATAATTCATGACCATTTCGATTCTTTCACTCTCCAGTCTTACCATAATCGAAATTTCGATCTCCGTCAATGGGAATGCCATAAGGTTATCAGTATGACTTTAATCATCACGTATTTTCTATTGATTACAAAATTTATTTACTGCGAAAAAATGGTACAACAAATTTTTTATTAAATAGTTTATGTATTTAATAATGGAACTATTTTAATCGTTACGCCGTCTTAATTATGTAATTCAATACAGTATTTATTGACATAAACAGG
>CAYPKT010000003.1:0-51503 GCA_964411385.1 uncultured Candidatus Brevefilum sp.
AAGAGCATTGGGTACTTCTGTCTCGAATTTACAGAAAAGATGTTGCATAATCTCATTTAATAAAATTACCCTCATTTATTTGTTACCCTAATAATTATTTAAATAAAATAGTTGTTCAGATGCCTGCATGGTAAAATAAAAATATGAAAATGAAGGCAGCTTTACCGGACGCCAATAGATTGTCAATTGTGACCGCGATAATAATGTTGGCATTTGCTCTTACGAAATTGATTTCATATCGGCTGCAAAATTTTTATTTTTCAATCTTCGGAATTTTTATTGGTTTTTCTTTAGATTTCGATGACATTGTGATCTTGTTTTCTGCCTTGTTAGCTGGGTTTGGCATGAACTGGTTGCTTCAAAGTCACCCAGAAATCCATCGTTACCAAAATCATATGGCTTATGTTGCGCATTGGATTGTTCCGGTATTAACTGCATTAGTTATTGGTGCTACTTTGAAAGCTTTTGCGGTGGGACTAATTTGGTGGGTTGTTTATGGAATGGGAAGCTTGTTACTGTTTGCTGTGTTTATTGCTGAATATAGCGTTGTTACCCATGAAGATTATTTAAACCCGATTGCAACTGTTGGGTTAACCGCACTCTCCTTTGGCCTTTTTTTATTGTTGGTTATTGCTCTTTTTGATGCCAATATCCGCTTGTATGTGCGCTTGCCGTTGATGTGGCTGGGTGCATTGATGGTAATCGCCAGGACACTCTATTTACGACTGGGTAAATGGCATCTTTTATGGGCGTTATTACTCAGCTTGGTTATTTCTGAAGTTGTTGTTGGGCTAAATTATTTACCCCTTTCCCCGATAAAATTAAGTGTGTTGCTATTAGGAATTGCCTACACATTAACCAGTTTGGTTACCGCCATGGAAGAAGGACGTAAATCAAGGGCATTATGGGGCGAACCGATCAGTATGCTGGTAATAACGATTTTAATCAGCATCTTTTGGGGATAAAAGTCTTATTTATTCTGTTTCTTGTTTAATTGATTGGTAGAAAAGTGCTCGTAAATTGCGTCGATGAAGTTCGCCGGCCAGCCCTCCTAATAAAATGCGGCTCTTTCCGCAAGCTTCAATATCGAGATTATCCAGAACTTCAATTGAGTTATTTCGACGCCGAGCTGTTATTACGGCCTTTTGAATGGTCTTTAAATAAATAACGTTCTCTTTAATTTTTCCTTCTATCTCACCCCTTAAAATAACTTCACCATGCCCTTGAATGATATTCTCGAGGCCCAATTTGCTAAAGCTTTTAACGGTTTGAATGTATTGTTCGAGATCACCTTCAACAATGAAGGGAACAGGCATAAATGCATCTCCAGCGAATAAATACCGGTCTTCTTCAACCAGCACAGAAATACCATCAGCAGAATGCCCCGGTGTATGAAAAAGGGTTAAGTTCTTTTTACCAACGCGTAAGCTTAACGTCCCTTCGGAAAAAGTGATATGTGGTGGAACAATCCTAAGTTTCTTGTAGAGTTGGTTATCTTGGCTGGCTATTTCTAAGGCAGAAAGCGAGCGATCCAGCAAGAATTGACGACATAATTCATGCCCGATAACCGTTGCCCCTGGAAAGAGACTGTTGCCCCAACTATGGTCGGCGTGATGATGCGTATTAATGACATATCTTATTGGGACCTGGAGTTTTCGTTCAACAAAATCTTTAATTAAGAGGCTTTCTTGGGGCATTAATGTATCGATAACAACTGCCCATTTTGGACTGGAGACAACCCCCGCTGTTACCTGCGCATAGGTTTCGCTTTGAAACCAATATACATTATCAGAAATGCGTTCACGAAGCATAAAACTGAATGATATCCTTAAAATTAGTCTACTTGCATAGAATAGCACAATTATTCTCTAAAGTCAAAAAAGAGAACTACTTTCTGACGATAGAGAGCAGTTAACCTTTATTTAGCTTCTGAAACAATTGGGCTTGAATAATTGATTTTTCAATTTTTATTCAACGTTAAAATCGTCTTCCAGCTAAGATCACACCAAGGGCACCCAATAAGCTAAGACCACTTGCCATGCCTACAAGAATAAAAACCCAACGGATTGTCTGAGCTGGCAGTTCGCTTTCAACATCTAAACCGGATTCGGGGGTTATTTCTTGCGTAGTTGTCAATGTTGGCGTTGGCTTAAAAGGATCGAGGGTTGAAGTTTCTGGGTTTGGGTACGCATCAGAAACGGGGAAAGTAAACTCAGGGGCTGGGTAACCGTTGTCGGGTTGAGGTGTGTCAAAATCACCAGGTAAAGAAGTGCCAGGAATTGGATAACCCTCAGAACGAGTTGAAGTTGGTTCGATAATGCGTGTTCTGGCGCCAGTAGGCGTGGGTCCAAAAGTCCTAATACGGGTTGGATTGAAACCTGGTGTCGATGTAGGTGGACGATAAATTGGCGTAGGGGAGCGATATATATATGGCGTGTTCGTTTTTGTTGGCGTAAAGGTATTAATTGCAGTAATGGTTCCTGTGGGAGTTGCTGTTGGCGTTATTGTCCTGGTTGGCGTAGCCCCTAATATTGTCGTCGCGCTGATTGGGCCATGTGTTGCGATGGATTTATCATCTTTTCCTATAACTTCGATTTTGTAATAATAAGTTCTTCCTGGGGTAACCGAACTGTCTTTAAATTTGTAAATACCGCCAATGGTTTGATTTCCAACAGCGTTGATCAAATTAGAAACCCTACCAAAAGGCCCGTTAATTTGGTCTGATCTGAGGACGTAAAACCCTTTCACATTGATCTCCCGAGAGGTGGTCCAATCCAGGTTCACGCTGGAGCCATCATATTGCCCCGTGAAGTTTGTTAAAGTCACACCGTTAATAAAAGGCAGCCCGACAACGAAGGGTGTAAAGCCCAGGTCTGTTGAAATATTTGGGCGACCAGTATTATCGATAATTACACGAATTTCCTTCACGTTTTTATGGCAAGAAGTTTCCTGTCCGATTGTGCCAGCAGCTCCCGGTCCCAGGGGTTTTTGTCCTGTTCGGGTCCATTCGTTGGTTGCATTGGTGGCAGGATCGTACCACCAAAGTGGATATTTTTGGCTATCTGCGCTACCGCAAAAATCGTTTGATTCAATCTTTGCGGTGCAATCTGCATTCAAGTTATATTTAAATGATAAGGTGAGGTTGCTGGCAGTAGTTTCTTCGGCTAAAAAAACATCATAGAAATTTGAGCACGGTTGGATGTTTCCCGAGCCATGTTGGAAAAAGGGAATGTTTGAGATTAATCCCTGTCCATGGTTGGCGATGATAATATCAAAATCGGTACCGGATGTACGCTTGGCACCAATTTTTTCATCAAAAGCATAAGAAAAATCAGATGATACAGTAAGCTTTTGGGCTTGAACGCCAGCAGTGTCTGTAGAAAGTAAAATCGAAGCCCCCAACTGCTTTCCGTTATTGACAAGGCAATTTATCGCATTAGCAGTGGCAGATTCATTTTCGCCCCAGAAGTTATGATTGGCAATTCCGTTATTGTTACAATCCACCTGATAAGAGGCTTGATTGTCAAATATATTATTAGCAAAAATATTGACATGACCGGTACTGGTACTGGTGCTGGCTTCACGGAATACCGCAAAATTATCCTGGTTCGTAATATGGTTGTAAGCGACCGTAACATCGGAAGATTCTGCGCGTATAAATATGGCGCGCTTACCGAATAAGAGCGTATTGTTTTCAATGCTTACAGGCAAAACACTATTAACCTCAATTAAATCGCGTGACGGGTTATTACAATTACCATCGTTAATGGTAAGACCTGTTAATGTTCCCCCCTGGTTGAACAATAACATGCT
Organism: uncultured Candidatus Brevefilum sp.; assembly: GCA_964411385.1. Classification (GTDB taxonomy): domain Bacteria; phylum Chloroflexota; class Anaerolineae; order Anaerolineales; family Anaerolineaceae; genus Brevifilum. Next base: position 3,814 of record CAYPKT010000003.1, read on the forward strand.
ATTTGAACAGCTTATGCCTTGATATGAAATAAAAGCGTTTTCTTGCCCGCGAATGATTAACGGTTTATCAATTAAAACGGTATGACTTTTGATGAGATAATCTTTTAAGATGTGGATCTCGTTATCGTTAGCTGCTGCCATAACAGCGTCTCTTAACCCTGTGCCAACTCCGTTTGCAAGATCATCCCCTGAATTGACGAAACAGGGTTCGAAAGAACCACAATCATTCTCATCCTTGGCTACGTATAAAACAGAACCTTTCTGCGAAATTTCAATATCAACTTTTAAATTAACCATATTCACCCATTGCCCGGTGGATGGAGATAATTGAAATACTTTAGCTCTAACGTAACCATCAAAGTTGGCATTTTGGTCGATATTAAGAGAAAACCCTAATTGATCTGTAGTTGTGGATTGTAACTGTGTATACCCTCCCAATAGCCATTCTTCATTTCCGTCGATATTTGCTTCACACACATTCGATTGTTGACCGATTTGATAAGTTACACCTGAGGTTAGCCCTGCGTCTGAAATTGATCCCAATTGCGCATTACCCCAAGGTTGAGTTGTTGGTGATGGTTTAATCGGCGTGTAAATACATACCTGCGTATTGGGGTTGGCGTTTTTAGGAGAAACAGTAAACGCAATCTCGAAATTAAGCCGCTGACCTGGGGCACACCCTGAGGCCGGGCAAGAGGCAGGCGAAATCAATTGAAGGCTATCATCAGCAGCACGACTTTCGGGCAAGCGAACAAATAAGAATAAAAAGATCACCAAACTGATGGCAACGAGAAAGGTCCAGTATAATTTACGCATGAGTCTATTATTAGGTTTCGATATAAAAGTATTATACCATTGCGACAGAGCAAAACATTCATAATAGATCAAAAATGCTTGTTGAAAAACTGGCAAATGTTTAAATATAATATTATTAGAGCTTATTAAATTATGAAAACGTCCTTAAAAACCCTACTGAAAATTTTTAAACCCTTCCAGCTTACCAGTATGGTGATGAGCTATTTACTTGGAGCAGGTTTAGTGCAATATGTTCGTAGAATGGAAAGCTGGCGAGTTTTTATTGAAGGTTTAGTATTTTTGTTGATATTTTCATTACTTATAGAATGTTTATCTTTGCTTGAACAATTGCGAAACCCAGTTGCCTGGCCTAAAGGGGTGCAATATAAAGAAGTAAAGACGATCAGAACGGTAGTTGCCATGATTGCGGCAACATTCACGACTATGGCAATAACAATGCTCGTCAACTGGGCTCATCTACGTATTATAGGACAGGGATTGGCTTTTTTATTGTTGATATTAATCGGCACAGGCGGAGCATATTATTTTTCGCGAAATAAAAAAGCCATTAAACCTTTAGAAATACTGATTGAAGCCTTTTTATTTGTTGTGATTCCTTCTGCACTGGGTTATTTTTTACAATCAAGTGACACACATTTTTTGTTGATGATGGTTGCCATTGCCCTGATTCCTGGTTACCTGAGTAACCGTTTATTAGGTATGTTAAAAACCTATGCTTCTGATTACCGGGTTGGTGAACAAAACTTGGTGATTTCAATTGGGTGGGAAAAAGCCATGGTGCTGCAAAACCTATTAATAATCTTGACTTACTTTTTATTTGCATTAATGGCGGTTTTAGGGTTCCCCTGGTTTTTACTCTGGCCAGTTTTTCTTACTTTTCCTATCGCCTTAATCCAAATTTGGTTGATGGAAAGGGTTAAAAGGGGGATGAAACCTTTGTGGACTGTTATGCAAATTGCAACAGCTTGTGTTTTATTTATCCCAATTTATTTATTGAGCTTTACTTTTTGGATTCGATAAGTAAGTTCTTATCGTTTTGTCAATAAAAGGATAAAATTAAAAAGTAAATTTCTGATATTTACGAAAAGGAGTCGTGACATGCCACTTAAAGCTGGAGAAAAAGCCCCGCAATTTGAATTGTTCGACAAAGAGGGCAATTTACACAAACTTTCTGACTACCGAGGACGAACCATTGTTGTTTATTTTTACCCACAAGATAATACCCCAGGATGCACAAAAGAAGCTTGTTCTTTTAGAGATGCTTATGCAGATTTTCGTTCTGCAGGGGTTGAGGTTATCGGTATTAGCCCAGATTCTGTAGCTTCCCATGCGAAATTTAGTGATAAGTTTGAACTGCCGTTTACTTTGCTTTCAGACCCAGAGCACAAAGTGTGTGAAGCCTTTGGGGTGTGGGGCGCTAAAAAAATGTTTGGAAGAGAATACGACGGCGTATTTAGAACGACCTTCGTGATCGATCCTGAAGGTGTAATCAAGCACGTCTTTAAAAATGTAAAGCCCGCTGATCACAGCCAGGAAGTGTTAGAAGTCGTTTTGAATTGATATGACCGTATTAAAGTATTAAGAAAATCGATACAAGGTTGGTCTTGTTTAGCAAGTTGCAGAGATAGTTTAATGCAATAAAAAACCGCCTGGTGACAGGTGGTTTTACAAATTGCAAGGTAGATTAGCAATCTTGATAAGCTGTATTAAATTTATGGCCCCCTACACACATTTTTTTCGGTTATAAATTTACATTAATCGGAGAATAACCTGACCTTCTGCCCAAAGGTCTTCAAGCCGATAAAAATTACGAAGTTCAGGCAAAAAAAGATGGACAACAACATCGCCATAATCTAAAACAATCCAACCGGAATCTGCCTGACCTTCTGGTTGGGTGGTCTTCTTAAAGTTTGTTTTAACAGCACGTACCAGGCCATTTGCCAGGCTTTGTAAAGTACGACTACTGGACCCGCTGGCGATGACAAAATAATCTGTAAATGATGCGATCTCTTTGATATCCAAAACGAGAATATCTTCCCCCTTTTTTTCCTCTAGAAAATTTGCTATTTCTCTAGCTAATTGTAATGCTTCCAGGTGTCACCTCTCTCTATATATGTAATATATGTATTTTTCATTGTAATCAACATTATACTTGATTTAATTGAACTGTATGCAGAATTGAATAGATTGATCCTGAAGGCAACAAAACACTTTTGTAAAGATGGATTTGAGAGATATTAACTTCTCCTAAGGGGTCGACCCTATACTTTGAAAGTGTGCTGCCAATTAGGGCTGCAGTATCAGTGTTTGCGCCTTGATGAACTCTGGCAATGGTAATGTGCGGGGAGAAAGGGCGAGGATCTGGTTGAATATCAAGCCTTCTCAGTGATATATTTATTTTTCGATTGATCTTCATCAACGGGTCAGCACCATCGATTCCTAACCAAACTACCCGAGGTTTTGCTGCATTCGGGAACATCCCTAACCCTTTGATTTGAATACTAAAAGGATGGATACCAGCCAGAGACGTATCGAGTGCAGCTTTGATTGCTGGCAGATCTTTCTCGTCAATTTCGCCAAGGAAACTTATCGTCAAGTGAAAATTCGAGATTCCAACCCACTTTAGAGCGTTGGCTGGCGTTTTCTGCTTGAAAAAACTTGAAAGTTTTTCAACCTGGGTTAAGGTTTCTGGCGGGAAATCGATTGCGATAAATGTTCTCATTTAGTTTTTACCTGCATTCACGGTTATAAGGTTACCATTAATAATCGAGAACGAGTTTCGTCTGGAGTTTAAATCTTAAGAAGATATTAGATCAAAAACAGACGTTAAAAGCGAAGCCCTTTCAAATACACTATAATTTGATAATCAAAAAAACATTAACAATCATGACCTTTTCAAGTTATATTTATTATGGTATAAGTTAATCATCCTGCTGTGTACGTGATGCAGCACATAAGTTTTGGGCCAACACCCTTTACACGTGTCGAACCTCCGTCCAGTGCCGCGATAGACCTTGAGTTAAGGCGAATCTGGCGGGTACGACAAAACCTGCTAAAGCAGGTTCAAAACTCCGCAGCACACGGCACAGCGGGAATTTTGTGTCTATTTCCCAAGGAAAATGTTAATTGGTAATTTATTTACGATAATATGACGACATTTTATGTTAAGTCATATCTTTATTTGCTCATTAAATTATTGGACTGGCTGCGTTATAATGTTGGATATGCCTTGGAGAACAAAACGGAACAAGAAATACGCTTCTTTTTTCTTTAATTTTCATACCCTCCCCCTTTTATTTGTGTTCTTTATGTGGTTGCTTACCGCCTGCCAACCTGCGCTGCTTACCGCTGATACCTTGCCATGGGTGAGTGATATGCCGATATTATTTGCTGATGACTTCACTGCAGAAACAGGAGGCTGGAAGACCCTGGATGACAGAATAAGCTTTGCTGGTTATGTTGTTGATGGGTTCAGGTTATGGGTTGATCTACCCAATTATCTGATTTGGAGTACCCCGGGGTTAAATTTTCAAAATGTAAGTGTGCACACAAGTGTAGAAAAAATATCTGGACCTGAGAATAATTTGTTTGGTGTGACTTGTCGCCACCAAGACAGCGACAATTACTATGCTTTTTTGATCAGCTCTGATGGCTATTACGGTATTTTTAAAAACTTATCTGGTCGAAGAGAACTGGTTGACAGCCAAGAAATGTTGCATTCCTCTATCATCAATCAAGAAGGTGGCTTAAATAAAATTCAAGCAATTTGTCAAGATGATAAACTGATATTAATTGTTAATGACACACAATTATTACAGGTTGTTGATGATTCTTTGTCTTTTGGTGACGTTGGGATGATTGCAGGTAACTTATCTGACTCAGGATCTGACATTTTGTTTAACTATTTCATAATAAGTAAACCTTAATCATGCGTATTTTTCTCAATTCAATTGGCTGTCGGTTAAACCAAAGTGAAATCGAAGCCATTGCCAACCAATTCAGAGCACTTGGCCATCAAATTGTGAGCAGTCCAACAAATGCTGATGTAGCTATTGTCAACACCTGCGCAGTCACTGTTAAAGCAGCGGCGGATTCTCGCAAGCAATTACGTCGAGCTTACCGAAACGGAGCAAAAATGGTAATTGCAACAGGTTGTTGGGCGACGTTAGAGCCTGATTCTGCACGTAATCTACCTGGTGTAGAATGGGTGTATTCAAATGATCAAAAAGAGTTACTGGTTGCTGAATTTCTAAATATCCCTGTTGAACAACTTCTTTCCTTGACGATTAAACGAGAACCATTGCCAGGTGAACGAGCAAGAACCCGGGCGTTTATTAAAGTACAGGAAGGTTGTAATAATTTTTGTACTTATTGTTTAACAAGGGTTGCCAGGGGTAAGTCTACCTCGAGAAAAATTACAGAGATTGATCGGGATTTACAAGCCGCTATAGATGGGGGGGCAAGAGAAATTGTGCTGACAGGGGTTCAGTTGGGGGCGTGGGGTAGGGATTTCTCTGATAGAAAAAATTTAAAAGACTTGATTATTGAATTATTGAAAAATTACAACTTAGAACGAATACGCCTTTCTTCCATCGAACCCTGGGATTTAGACTTTGAAATGTTTTCTTTATGGAATGATAAACGCCTGTGCCGACATTTACATGTTCCCTTGCAATCTGGTAGTGATCGAATACTAAAAAAAATGGGGCGGCCAATCTCGACCTTGCAATATGCGAATTTAATTGATGAGATAAGACAAGTAATTCCAGAGGTAGCAATTACAACAGATATAATAGTTGGATTTCCTGGAGAAACCCAGGAAGATTTTAATGCGACAAAGGCTTTCATTAAGTCGATCAATTATGCTGGTGGTCATGTGTTTACCTATTCTCCACGACCAGGAACTGCAGCTTTTAACATGGTGGGTCAGGTTGAACCCCAGGTTAAGAAAGAACGGAATGCAGCTTTACAACAATTGTTTGAGCAAAGCAGCCTAAGTTTTCGAGCTAAATTCATAAATCAAACAATAAATGTATTATGGGAATCAAGTCAGCAAGATGAAAATAAAGTTTGGCACCTTTCAGGGTTAACGGATAATTACCTAAGAGTTTATGCGTTTGCTGATGAAGATTTGTGGAATACAATTAACCCAGTTAGGATTTATGATCACCATGCGAGCCGACCTGCATTGTTAGGTGAAATCCTAAGCGGAGTCTAATATTGGTTGGCTTAAATACTTGACCTTTAGACCACTTCTGATAAAATCAATTAGCTTTAAGGATGGCTGTTGCATTTGGTTTGACCCAGTGCGCCGCAAGGGGTACAATGCTTAGCTGTCCTTGATGCGCGAGTATTAAGGTAATTAGCAAAAAACGAATGAAAGGACTCGTAAAGAATGCCTAAGCGAACTTATCAACCAAAGCGTCGCCGTCGCGTCCGCGTGCATGGTTTTCGAGCGCGTATGAAAACAAAAGGCGGTCAAGCAGTGCTTAAGCGTCGCCGTGCAAGAGGACGGAAAGAATTGGCAAAGACTGCCAACAATCACGTGAAGAAAGTCCGTTGGTAACCTCTTAGGGGTGAAGCGGATATCATCTTATATATTTTATGTGAACATCCTGCTGGGCAGGCTATTGAGTGCAACAAAGGTTAAGACTAACCCGGAGTGAAGATATCAAACGCGTGCGTCAGGAAGGTCAATCACTGGCAAACGCGATTTTTGTAATCGTATTTTTACCAACATTGAAGGACCAAACCAGAATAGCTGTTGTAGCTGGAAAATCTGTTGGTGGAGCGGTTCACCGGAATTTTGCTAAGCGGCAGATACGGTCTGCTTTACAATATTTGATCCCCGTCCTTAACCCCGGTTATGACTTGATGATAATAGCAAGAAAACCAATTTTACAGGTTGAATTTCAGGTAGTTTCTAAAAAATTGAAAGATCTAATTCAACGAGCAGGATTATTGAAAGAATACCGAATTGATTGAGCAAGCTATTGTAACTGTAACGAATGCTAACGAGCCTCGGTTGAGGGATATTCCAGTCCAATTTAAGACTTTGCCGCGTTGGTTCTTGCTGGTTTTGATTCGTATTTATCAAAAAATCTTTTCCCCTTATGTCCCTCCGAATACGTGTCGTTTTTATCCATCGTGTTCTCACTATGGATACCAGGCAGTATATAAATATGGAGCGATAAAGGGAGGGTGGATGGCTGTCAAACGGGTAGTGAGATGCAACCCTTTTAACCCGGGCGGATTTGACCCGGTACCTTAATTTTGTTGAGAAGAGAAATAGTAATGAAAAGACCGCAATTTTATCTAATCGGAATCATAGTTGGATTAAGCCTTCTTCTAAGTTCCTGTGCGCCAGGTATTCGAGTGACTGGCACGCCAGGGGTAACTCTTTCCGATAAAACCGTCTATGTTGCGTATGGCAGCCATGTTGATGCAATTAACGTAGAGACTGGTAATATCGAATGGAGCTATCCTCAAGAAAAGAAAAATAACTCGATGTTTTATGCACCACCGCTTGTTGCTGGAGACTTTCTTTATTTTGGAGATTTAACGAACAACTTCCATAAAATTGACAAAAAATCCGGCGAACATGTTTGGACTTTTACTGGTGCCAATGGCCATTATATTGGAAAAGCTAATGAATTAAATGATGTGGTTTATGCACCTAATAATAATGGAAAACTCTACGCCATTGATGCCAATGATGGTAGTTTAAAATGGGAATTTAAAACCGGCCATTACATCTGGGCTCAACCCCAAATTTCTGAAAATGCCATCTACGTTGCTTCGATGGATCACTATGTTTATGCACTTTCTAAAGATGGTAAACAACTTTGGTCTACAAAAATGATAGGAGCCGTGGTTGCAACGCCCGTGTTAAGCAAAGATGGATCGACATTGTTCGTTAGCTCGATAGGCCATGAAATAGCAGCGGTTGATACTGCTAATGGAGATATCAAATGGTCTTTTGATTCCGGAGACAGTATCTGGGGTAAAGCGGTGATTGAATCTGAGAAGCTTTATTTCGGAAATAGTTCGGGAACGGTTTTTGCTCTTGATGTTGATACAGGCGCCCCTGAATGGCAGCAGGAGATCTCTGGCTCGATTGTTGGGGGAGTTTCAGCAATACCAGATGGGATTGTAATCGCAACTGAACAGGGCACGCTAAAAGCCCTCAATTATGCTGGCAGCCCTAAATGGGAAACTAATGTTACTGGGAAGGTTTTCCAGGCACCGGTCGTTAATGATCAACAATTGATCATTGGTGCTATAGAGAGTGACCACCTGCTTTATGCATTCGATCGTGCGGGAACACAAATTTGGTCAAAGACCCCTGAGAAATAGAGGACAGATCCATGTGGGATAAGCTTGTTATTCAACCTTTTGTTAATATAATTTTATTGATCAATTCATTGGTCAACAATTTTGGCATCTCAATTATTTTGTTTACGATTTTAATACGTCTGATTACGCACCCATTAAAAATTAAACAAATTAAATCGACGCAAGCGATGCAACAACTGAACAACGATCCGCGTTATAAAAAAATTCAAGAAAAATATAAAGATGACAAAGAGCGTTTAGCACAAGAGCAAATGAAGTTCTATAAAGAATTGGGAATAAACCCAATGGGGTCGTGTTTGCCGACGTTAATTGAGCTACCGCTTATTTTAGGGTTATATCAAAGTGTGGTTCGCGCAATGGCAGCAACCCCTTTTGAGCTTTTTAGACTTGAACAAATTATTTATCCTGGTTTTATCAACCCAGCCAAAGTGCTCCCTCTGCATAATGCATTCCTATGGATGGACCTTGGACAGCCAGAACGGCTGACCATCTTTGGCTTTGGCGTACCTGTGCTTGCTATCCTGGTTGTAATTACGACTTATTTACAATCGAAGTTAATCTCGCCTCCTTCTACGGGAGAAGGGCAAGCAGAGATGATGACAAAGTCGATGAACCTTTATATGCCGTTTTTAATGGGCTTTATGGCATATTCTTTGGCGTCAGGGCTTGCCCTTTATTTCTTAACTGGAAACGTGATTGGAATTTTTCAATATGCTGTTCTTGGCAAGGCAGATTTTTCTAACATTATCCCTGGCATGAAGAAAAAAGAACCATTACCTCATGAATCTAAAGCAGAAAAAATAATTGATGTCGTCCCCGAGGAAAAGCCGAAACCAAAACAAAAACCTAAAAAAGGTGCTACCAATAAACGGATGACAATGCCTAAAAAACAAACTTCTAAACGAAAATAAAGATTTTTAATTTATGGTTTAATGAACTTGCCGAAAGTAGTGTGAGAGTGGAATATGGCTAAAGAAACAACAAAACTCGAAGTTATTGCCCCTTCTATTGAGGAAGCTATTGAGAATGGGCTAAGAGAGCTTGGTTTAACTGAAAATGACGTAGATATTGAGATTTTAGATGAGGGTAAGAAAGGCTTGCTTGGGCTTGGTTCACGACATGCAAGAATTGCGTTGAGAATTAAATCTGACGAAAGTAATTTGGAAATCGAAGAAGATGAGGTTCTAACCCTTGAAAGCCCAAATATAGCTGAAAAAACGCTGTCTACCGCATCTGAAGAGATAGAAATTACCCACCAGGTTGTAGATACCATTTTGGAAAAAATGCATGTGAGGGCAACTGTTACTGTGCGCTTAGGTGTGGAGGATGACAGGCGGGTTCAGCCAATTTTAGTTGACATTGAAGGGAATGATCTCAGCTTTTTGATCGGACGTAAGGCAGAAACGATTAATGCGCTTCAATTTATTACCGGTTTGATTGTTAGCCGAGAAGTTGGCCGCTGGATACCCATACAAATTGATGTTCAGCAATACCGAAAACGCCGAGAAGATGAGCTTCGTAAATTGGCAAGAAGAATTGCCGACCAAGTTGTGTCTACCCACCGCAGCCAAGCTTTAGAAAGTATGCCGCCAAATGAAAGGCGCATTATCCATTTGGAATTGAGTGAAAACCCTCAAGTGGGAACTGAAAGCGAAGGCGAAGAACCAACCCGCAAAGTTGTTGTATATTATAAAAATTAGTCTCTGCTGAAGGTTAGAAAATTGCCGTAAGAACAATTATGATTATTGCTCTTACGGTTTTTTGATGCGGTAGAATTAATTTTGGAGGTTGAAATGCGAATAGTTGATATTATTGAAAAGAAGCGTGATAAAAAAGCTTTATCTACTACGGAAATCGACTTTTTTATCCAAGGGTACGTCCGTGGGGAAATACCAGATTACCAAGCTTCTGCACTGGCGATGGCAATCTTCCTGAACGGGATGACACCGGAAGAAACAACCTATTTAACTTTGGCGATGGCAAACAGTGGGGACACCCTAGATTTGACGGGTGTTGTCGATATTGCAGTCGATAAACATTCCTCGGGCGGGGTGGGTGATAAAACATCGATTGTAGTAGTGCCATTAGTGCGAGCATGCGGCCTTGCAGTTGGAAAAATGAGTGGTCGAGGACTAGGTTTTAGTGGTGGCACATTGGATAAACTTGAATCGATCCCTGGGTTTAAAACAAATTTAAGCAAAAAAGAATTTCTGCTGCAATTAAAGTCTCTTGGAATGGTGCTTTCAGGTCAAAGTGTTGATTTGGCGCCTGCCGACGGAAAATTGTATGCGTTACGTGATGTAACCGCAACTGTACAATCAATCCCGCTCATTGCTTCTTCTATAATGAGTAAAAAGATTGCTGCTGGTGCGCAGGCGATCGTTTTAGATGTCAAAATAGGTAATGGGGCTTTTATGAAAACCCTGGATGAAGCACGCGAATTAGCCGCATTAATGGTTTCGATTGGCGAATTGTCAGGCAGAGAAGTTGTAGCGATTCTTTCAGATATGAATCAACCCCTTGGGAAGGAAGTTGGTAACGCATTAGAAATGAAAGAAGCGATATTAACTTTACAGGGGCAAGGGCCTAAGGATTTTGTTGAGCATTGTTTAGAAATTTCTAGCCATATGTTATTGTTAGGTAAACGAGCGACTTCCATGGATCAAGCCCGGAAGATGGCAAAGTCGGCTTTAGATACAGGGCTGGGTTTGAAATATTTAAAGATGTTAGTCGAAGCACAAGGAGGGGATGTCAGTGTGATTGACCACCCAGAGAAACTTCAACAGGCACCTATTAAATCGATATTCGAAGCACCTTCGACGGGCTATGTCCATGAAGTGAATGCTCAGCTGGTGGGTGAAAGCGCTGTATTATTAGGCGCAGGACGCACAAAAAAAGATGATCCTATAGATTTGGCGGTTGGTATTTCGGTTTTAGTTAAAGTAGGCGACTTTGTTGAGGAAGGACAGCCTTTATTTATTATTAACGCCCATGATGAAAAATCTTTAGCTGAAGGCGTTGCACACTTAGAGCGAGCTGTCCGAATTGGTGAGGATGAGCACGAACCATTGCCATTATTTTATGGATTAGTGTCATAGACATGGCAAGGAAGTAATACTCAATCTTTTATCTTAGGTGTGAGGTATTCTGACGGAGGAAATATGAAAAAAAATATAATAGCAGTCGTTGGTTTAGGTGTTATGGGTCAGAATTTGGCTTTAAACTTTGCTAATCATGGGTATCCAGTGGCTGTTTATAATCGAACCCACGCAACAACTCAAGAATTTTTAGATGGACCTGCCAAAGGAAAAGAGATTGTCGGCACCTTTTCTTATGAAGAATTAGTAAATCAATTGGAAACTCCCCGGCGGATTATGCTTATGGTTAAATCTGGATCACCAGTTGATGCTGTAATCGATGACCTAAAACCTTTTTTAGAATCGGGTGATATATTAATCGATGGTGGAAACTCTCTTTTTGAAGATACAGAACGTCGCTTTAAAGCACTCGAAAAAGAGGGCTTTCTATATCTTGGGACTGGGGTTTCGGGTGGAGAAGAAGGGGCACTACACGGACCAAGCATCATGCCAGGTGGCAGTAAAAAAGCATGGAAGGCTATAAAAGATGTGTTCATGGATGCTGCAGCGAAAGCGAACGATGGTGAGGCTTGTGTTGATTTCGTAGGGCAAGGTGGGGCAGGTCATTATGTAAAAATGGTTCATAATGGGATTGAATACGGGGTAATGCAGCTGATTGCGGAAATATATGATTTGTTAAGCCGTGGATTAGGCATGACTTCAGAGGAATTAAGCACGTTATTCTCAGATTGGAACGAGGGAGAGTTAGCTTCGTATCTTATTGAAATTACAGCAGAGATCTTTGCAAGGATCGATCCTGAAACCGACAAACCTTTGGTCGACGTTATAGTAGATGAAGCCCAGCAAAAGGGAACTGGCAAATGGACCACTCAAAATGCTTTAGACCTTGGAGCAGCGACGCATACCATTAACGCCGGAGTTAGCAGCCGTATAATTTCAGGGATGAAAGATGAGCGTGTAAACGCAAATAAAGTTCTCGCTATTTCACCACCAAAATTTAATGGGGATCGCCGAATTATTATTGAAGCAGCTAAAAATGCTTTGTACGTTAGTATGATAATCACCTATGCTCAAGGCTTTCACTTGATGCAACTGGCATCGGAAGCGTATGACTATGGGTTAAACATGCGCCAAATTGCAAAAATCTGGCGCGCGGGTTGTATTATCCGAGCTGGGTTGTTAGAAGATATTATGAGCGTATTCGATCGTCGACCTGAGATCCCAAACATTTTGCTTGATGAAAAATTTAGTAAAGTGGTTACGAAAAAGCAGGCTGATTTGCGAATTATCCTTCAAACAGCAATCGAACTGGGCATTCCCGTCTATGGGTTATCCGCATCTTTAGCTTATTTTGATGCTTACCGATCGAAAAGATTGCCAGCAAACTTAACCCAAGCGCAGCGAGATTATTTCGGTGCGCATACTTATCGACGTATTGATAAAGATGGCAATTTTCATACGCATTGGTAGACAAAATAAATTTTTAAACAATAAAAGGAGCTGAAAGCTCCTTTTTGTTTTAAAGCTGTGACTTGTTTACCCAAAAAAGTTAGTGGGTTGACCGACGGTATTTGTTTGGAAAACAAATACATCACCTGCGTTAGGTTGTTGAATCAATTGGTTCTCTGAAAGGTCACTGCGTGCGGTTGTAATCAGCAATAAGTCCCTTTTTTCCCCCCCAAAGCAGCAAGAGGTTACCCGCTGAGCTGGGACCTCGATATGGATAAGCGGTTTTCCATCAGGGCTATAACGGACAACTCGCCAGCCATTCCAATATGCACTCCAAATGCATCCTTCAACATCGACACACAACCCGTCTGGAACCGTATCGGTTGCATCTGGGGCCAGTTCTACGAAAACCCGTGGATTGCTGATGGTGCCGGTTTCAAGTTGATAGTCGTAAACATAGATGGTTCGTTTGTGCGAATCAGTATAGTACATCCGTTTTTGATCAGGGCTCCATCCGATACCATTTGAAATCCCGATTTGCCTCAGCATGACCTGGCGCGAGCCGTTTGGATCTAACCGATATAGTTCTCCTTCTGCTTGTTGGATGTCAATGCTGCCAGCCCAAAATCTGCCAGCAGGGTCTACCTTCCCATCATTTAACCGAACTTCAGAACGGTTTGGTAATGGGTTCCAAATCAATTCAGGTTGTGCGAAGCCTTCGCCCCAAGATAGGAAACCTTGAGATGTTGCGAGGATAAAGCTACCCTTATTTGTAAAACAAAAGGCGCCAAGATCAACGTCGAAATGAGTTTTTGAATAACCACTCAGGTTAGACGTGGACTGATACAAGTCTCCGGCAGTAATATCTACCCAAAATAAACAATTTAAATGCGGATGCCAAACAGGCCCTTCGCCGAGTGAATTTTGAACGTGAAGTAGTAATTCTGCTGTTTTTGTTTCCATAATTAGCCTTAATTTTTCGTTACAACAAATGGTTTTACTCTTATTATAATAGTGATTTTTTAGATGCATAATTTTATGCAGTGGTTAACCAGGGAAGGAAGCAAATTAATAATAGAAGATTGGGGCTGAATATCGATTGGATATACGACTGTGGATAATAATTTTCGTTATTTAAGCTCTGTTATTGTATTTTGGTATTGGGGTATATGCCGCACTGACACTGAAGAAAATAGAAGAACACCTGTAGTATATAACGATTTCCAGGCACTTTTAGCCTTACTTATGAAAAAATTAGCTTCGCTTCTCGAGACGATAATTTAAAAATTGTGGGCTGGTATGTACCCAACGAAAATGCAAAGCGAGCAATAATCCTTGTACATGGACGCAATGCCAGTAGACAAAATCCTATTTCAGGGGAAACGCTACATTTGGCAGCTGAGCTTTATACAAACGGGTTGGCTGTATTGATGATTGACTTGCGTGGACACGGTGAAAGTGAGGGAAAATGTTACACTCTTGGCTTTCATGAATGGCGTGACATTCCTGGGGCTATAGATTTTCATGTTGGGTACGGGTTTGACATAAATGAAATTTACTTGTTAGGAATTTCATTAGGTGGTGCAGCTGTGATTTGCGCACCCACAATCGAGCCAGCTGTTGGCGTGTTGATCGTGGAAAGCACCTTTTCTGACTTCAACGAATTGGCAATGATCAAGCAGGGTTATATCGTGATCAACCGAGTAAGTACATTGAGACGAGCAATTGGTTTATAAACAAGCTTAGGTTGATCAATTAAGCAATTACTGTTCGATGCGTTTCAATGCCTCATCAAAGGCAGCCCTAAGTTGGCGAACTTTTTGTTCTATGACTGCCCCCTTTTTTGTCATGGGTGTCCTTACGGCCGTGCCAGCATGAGCGTTTTTTATCCCTGTCGTTGTAATAAAATGTTCAATATTTTCATAATTAACGCCACCCGCTAAAAGAATTTTAATTCGCCCCGCAGCTTGTTCTTGATATCGTTTTAACGCTGCTAATCCCTGGGCAACCTCACCGCCAACACCCTGGTTTCCTGAAGCTCTAACACTTTTTACACCTAACTTAATTAAGGTCTCTAAAGCTTCGTGAGGGTTGGCTGTCATTTCCCAAGCAAGGTGAAAGTGTAATGGAAGTTCACCTGCAGCTTCCTGAAAGCGTAGGACAGCGCTTTCGTTAATTTTACCATCACTGGTAAGTGCACCTAATAAAAAACCTTTCGCACCAAATTTTGAACCGAGACGAATATCTGTGCACATTATTTTAATTTCATCTGGATTGAATACCATGGTGTTTGCATTTGGGCGAACCATCATAAGGACATCAATATTAACTTGACTGCTTACTTGTTCAACCATGCCGATCGAGGGGGTTAATCCAAATTCCAAATAATCACATTTTAAATCTAATTGGGTGGCACCTCCAGCTTCAGCAGCTTTGGCATCTGCGACAGTCTCTACAATAATTTCAAACATTCTTCCTCCTCACATAAATAAAAGAGACATCCGTTAACCCAATAACTGAATAACGGATGTCTACAAGGTGTTTGTATTTTTCAAAAAGTTCGAGATCATAGGAAAATGATTTTTGCTTTCAAAATCAGTTATCTAAATTTATTATGAAAACCGTTTTACCAGATCCTATTATGCGCCTATAAAAGTAGATTCCTTTTTAGGTATCAAAGAACCTCAGAATAAAAATGGCATAGAGTGTGATTCTTTGATTTGATCCTCGCTTGCATAATGAACATTCATCTAAAAGGCAGCCATTTATAGTGGGTTGAGAACATCACTCTTCTGATACCCACCCATGGTTAACCAATTGATTCAATATTTTTTCTTTTAGAGAATTTACATCAGTAAAGTTATTAATGGATATAACTATTGGAGCGAGCCCTTCGACTTCTTCTGTAATAATGCTTTGACCGATGATTATATCGGCATTCATGCTTCGTGCTGAACTGATATCAGCCGAATCAAGTTCGACATCGATACCCAGCTCTTTGAATGCTCTATCAGCGGTCATACGTAGTATGATGCTGCTTCCCACACCTAAACCGCAAACGGTAATTGCTTTTATAGGATCTTTAAGAATTTTCATTGTTTTGTATTTTCCTCAATGATTTCAAACTATTATGTAGCTGTGAATTATATCATTTACTGTGTTTCAGCTAATTATTTTTCCTTTGAGAATTTGTTCTTTAGGATAAAGATTAAGCCAATGAATACAACCAAAATCACGGCTGTGACTATCCAAATCCCAACTGCTGGGCTTAGACTCTGGAAGGGTTTGTTAATCAACATAATTAGCCATGAAAGGACGTACCAGTCTGGGTCTGCTAATGTTGCCAATTCTGGTGCGGTGTTAGAAAGTAAGGGCCAGGTAATGGCCTGTCCAACGGCTAAGAACAAACCTGCTAAAGCGCCTGCTAAAACTGCCCCGCGCCATCCACCGGTGGCATTACCAAATACTGCTGCGCCAGCGGGGATGAAGAAAATCATAATCATCGATGGAACAAGGACAAACCACCCTGCTGCTGCAAAAATGATCATTAATATCAAGAACACAACCATGGCAGAAATGAAACCTAACATGACCGCAGTTGGTGCATAAGGGAAGACAGTAGGCACGTCAAGTGCAGGGCTTGAACCGGGCAGAATTTTGTCGCTAATGCCTTTAAAGGCGGGGACAATTTCAGCCAAGAACATACGTACACCGAACATTAGTATTGCTATACCTGCAGCAAACCGCAAGGCTGAGATAATCCCCCAAATCCAGGGATGAACCGAGGCGCTATAACCAGCAGCTTGTTCTGCTAAAACACCTTTATCAGCAAAAATCATTGAGATTAGCATAATAATGCCAATCACCAACGCTGTTGAAACATTGACGTCTTTAAAGAAACGTAAAGCTTTGGGAAGGACAAGTTTCTCTGTTGTTTCTTCTTTTTTCGAAGCAAAAAGCTTACCCGCGTAGCCACCAATCAGGTAAGATGCAGATCCTGTATGCCCCATCCCCCAATCGGTGGACCCGATTATCTTCTTCATAAGTGGTTCGAGGTAAAGGGGTTGAAGCGTCCAATAAGCTGCGACGATTAGCGAGGCAGGAAGGACAAGAGCCCACTGTCCTAAGTCGCCAAAAATTTCAACAAATGATGCTGCAACCAGGATTGAAATCCAATACATTAAGTGCCCGGTAAGATAGACGTATTTTGTTTTGAAAATTCCGACCATCAGCAAGTGGATTAAGAAGGACACGGTAATGATTAAGGCAACAGTACCACCATGTGACCCGAGGAAATCTCCAAGGGTATTCGTTGCTTGCGGTGGTGTAAGTCCCAGTGCATTTGAAACAACAGTTTGGTAGGAAACGAGCCCCCCAACAAAGATTCCTGTCCCGATTGTTAAAATATAGATACCGATTGCTGCACGAAGCGTTCCGGCTATTACTTCATCAAATGATTTTTTTTGCAAAATGAGGCCGATCATTGTGATCAACCCCAGAAGAATTCCCACCTCGTTGAATATGTTATTTGCAAAGAATTCAAGGAAATTTTTAATAAATTCCATTCTTAGTACCTCCCGAAAATATTTAGATGATTAAAATTAGGGGTAGATCGTTGAGGTTAACTTATAAGCACCTCCTTTACTGTCGAATAAAAAAGGAATCTTTGATGGGCTGTAAACCGATTAATTGCTATTATAACAGGTTCTTTGAAAACCTTCTTTAGCTATTATTTGAAAATATTACATTTATCCATTATTGTTGTGCAAATTATCCCGAATGATTCTAATGATTTATGATAAAACTAAAGAGATGCTTATAATCTTCTTGTGATATCTATTGGTTTACAAATAATTAACATCAAGCACAAGGAGAATTGGGAACGACGATTTAATTTCATAGTTCTTTCTACATGAGAGTTATAAAATTGACAAGTTATTCTGTTAATTGTCGTTTAACGAAAAAGTCGATTTGTTCAATGATCCCAAAATAACGCGTGTCAAATAACTAAAAATTTTAGAAAAAGGTTGTTATGATCTTAGTAGCTGGAGGTTCCGGTTTTCTTGGCTTGTCTGTTTGTCAAAAGTTCATTGAACTTGGTCATCCTGTTGTCTGTGTGGATATTTCTCCTCCGCCCTGCAATTTGAATATTTATCATCATGCTGACATTAGAAAACGTGAAGAACTGGAAACCGTTTTTCAAAAATACCCAATAAAAACGATTATTAATCTTGCAGCTATTTTGAATTCTGGCTCAACTCATGACCCATTGTTAAGCTTTCAAGTCAATGTTACGGGGAATTTAAACCTCCTTGATTTAGCACAAAAATTTTCAGTACCAAGATATATTTTCGCTGGTTCATATACAGCGTTAGGTTTGCCCGAAGACCCAGCGCAGTATGTGGATGAAAATTTAATAACAAACCCAACTAATATTTATGGAATAACGAAGGAGTTTGTTGAAAAATATGGCTTGGAATTTTCAAAAATTTATGGATTTGAATTTATTATCGCCAGGTTACCGTTAATCGTTGGACCAGGCATACCCACAGAAACCTCAGCGTGGCGAGCTGATATGTTTAATTTATTAAATCCTGGTGGAGAAATTTCATTTGGTTTTGATTCAGACCAAGTCATTCCGTTGTTACATACCGAAGACGCAGCTCGATTTTTGGCTATATTAGCAACTTCAAAACAAGTAAATTTTCCTATTTACCATATTCCTTTTGAGAATTGGCAGTTGGAGGAACTCGGGATGAAATTAACTTCAATTAATCCTGGATTGCATGTATCGTATGGCAGTAAAAAATATGAAGGTGCCCCTGTAAATATTTCATTTGAAAGATTTTCAGGCGAGTTTCAACTTGAACCCCCCTCACTATTAAAATATTTATTAGAAAAGAATAGATTAAGGAAATAAAATGACAAAAATATTTACTGGAATAATTCCCCCTGTAATTACGTCCTTTGATAAAAAAGGAAATTTTGATGAAAAAGCGCAACGAGAAGTGATAAACTTTTTAACGCCAAAGGTTAATGGGTTTTATCCTGTTGGGACTTATGGCTCTGGTCCATTGATGAATGTGAATGAACGCAAAAAAACTGCTGAAGTAATTGTTGATGAGGTTAATAAAAGGGTCCCGGTGATTGTTCATGTTGGAGCGATCAATACTCTTCAAGCAGTTGAGCTGGCAAAGCATGCTGAGGATATTGGTGCAGATGCTGTTGGTGCAATCCCGCCGTACTATTACAGGTACCCTGAGGATGACTTGTTACAACATTTTCGGGCAATACTAAATGCAGTGGATATCCCTGTTTTTGTCTACAATAACCCCGAACTTTCAAATAACCCGTTGTCGACAACCTTATTGAAACAATTAGCAAGCGAAGGGTTGGCGGGAGTTAAGGATAGCTCTTTTGATTTGATAACTTTCTATAATTATTTGAGTGAAATAAATTCACCTGAGTTTATTCACATTATTGGAACTGAGGCAATTGCCGCTGCAGCTGTGCAAGCAGGGGCGAAAGGTGTCATCTCTGGGTTGGCTAACGTTTGGCCTGAGATTATGGAAGAATTGTGGAGTGCCATCCAAAACCATGAGGAAGAGCGAATTGGCAAACTTCAGCTTAAGGTTTTAAAGGCACGAAATATCTTAAAATTTGCTCCAACGTTAGTGGTGTGTTATGCTGTTCTTAAAATGCGTGGTATTAATGCCGGTTATCCCCGGCTACCCTATTCACCGTTGAATGAAGATATCGAAAGAAAGGTTTATCGAGAATTTGTTGAAATGGGCTTACTATCATAGAGAAGAATTAATTACCCTTCACTTTTGCAAAATATTTGATAGATTATAGAAATTACTTTATTTTGCAAGAAAGCTTATCAAGAAAGAAAAATAAAATGTTCGTTGAAGTATTTGAAAATGAAATGAGAGAATTGATATCAGAGGGTTCCTCATTAATTAAACTTGAAACCGGTTTTCAATTTACAGAAGGCCCTGTTTGGAATCGAATAGACCACAACTTATACTTTTCAGATATCCCTAGCGATACCATTTTCCGCTATTCTGAACAAGAAGGACTTTCGGTACATATTAAACCGAGCAACTTTTCAAATGGACTGGTGTTTGATTCAAAACAGCGCTTACTGGCCTGCGAACATCGAACAAGACGTGTAATCGCAAGGTCAGATGTAGGCGTTGAGGTTCTTGCGGATCAATATTCTGGGAAAAAATTGAATTCACCCAATGACCTGATTGTGGCAAAAAATGGTTCGGTTTTATTTTCAGACCCACTGTATGGTTTGCGTCCAAATTTAGGCGGTATTGGAACACAGGAACTTGATTTCCAAGGGGTATTCCAAGCTACACCGGGTAAAGATGAATTAACTTTGATAGCCGACGATTTTGACGCCCCTAATGGATTGGCTTATTCGCCCGATGAAAGCAAACTGTATGTAAATGATACTATTCGTATGCATATTCGTATATTTGATGTCGATGAAAATGGCAAAATTACAGGTGGTGATTGGCTGTGCGATGTGAAAGGTGAAGGCGAAGGTAAACCTGACGGTTTGAAGGTGGATGTTTTGGGGAATGTTTATTGTACAGGACCGTTAGGAATTTGGGTATTTACCCCAAAAGGTGTACCAATTGGGCGAATCTTGGTTCCTGAGCGGGTTGCTAATATGAATTGGGGAGGGAAAGATTACAATACGCTTTATATTGCGGCATCGACAAGTATATATAAAATAAAATTACTTGTATCAGGAAATTTAGTATAACTTCTTCGTATAGGTAATAAGAATAAAAGGAAAAATACACAAAAAAAGAGAGAGTAAATATGACAGACTTAAACCAACGAATGCGTGATGTTTTAGCCCGCAATGAAAAAATTTTGTGTGCTGTTCTACCATTAGGCGACCCAGATTTTGAAACAACTCACCGTATGGTTGATTTATTTATCAATTCCGGTGTAGATATCGTAGAATTAATGATTCCCAGCAAAAGGCCGTACTTTGATAGCCCACAATTGCACCAATCATGCCAACGAGCGTTGGATAATAACCCAAATTATGAGGATTATTTGTCGTTAATTAAAGAGATCCGGCAAAATCATCCCGAAGAACCCTTTGAAGTGATGACCTATTCTGACGTTGTTCAATCTCTTACCCCAGAGAAATTCGTCGCGGGTCTGGCAGATGCAAAAATCCACGCCCACTTACTGGCTGATTCAATTGCAGCACCAGCGTCATTGGTTGAAGAATTGGACCAAGAATTGGAAAAGACTGGAATTGTTCGCATTCGGTTTATGCCACACCCCTTCCGTGAAGATTTATTACCAGACATCGTTGAAAATGGACATGGATTTATGATTTTGCAATCTATTACGGATGAAGACGGACAAAGGCCAACTGTTGATCCCAATAACCGCCAACTGATTGATCGCGTGCGTGCATCTGGGACAGATGCAAAAATATTGTTAGCTTATGGGCTTCGCGATCCACAGCGTGTGCGCGAGGGCGTTGCGCTTGACCCCGATGGTGTGATTATCGGAACGACCTTTATGGAGCGTATTGCTGAAAAAGATTACGAAGGCTTGGCAGACCTTATTAGCGGGATTAAAGGCGCTACTAAAGTTCAAGAATAATTGCGTTTTTAACCCAACAAAAGCATAACAGGATTGGATAGTAAGATGATTCGAGATGGCATAAAACGACACTTTGAGATGAGTTGGCCTGAATTTGAAATTGCAGTGCGAGAAACGAATTTCGCAATCCTCCCGGTTGGTGCCATTGAACAGCATGGCCCCCATTTGCCGATGAACACCGACACCATCATCGCTGAGTATATGGGCGAAAAATTGGCATGTGCAACTGGAGGGATTTTATTGCAAAGTTTGGCTTACACGCCATCATTCTCTTTACGGCTATACCCAGGCACGGTTAGAGTATCTGATAGCACACTATCTACAGAAATTCAAGAAATTGCTGAGTCATTATTCTTACACGGGATTAAAAACATTTATGTATTTGTTGCACACCTGGGTGCTGCAGCAGCATGCCAAGCTGCTGAACGCGAATTAATTTCAAATGAATCCCAAGGACGTTTGGTTAACCTGGTTTTACCTGGGTACACAGAAGCCCTTGAAAAGTATTGTATTTCTAAAAGATGGCATAAAACATACGTTCATGCAGAAGAATATGAAACTTCTGCAGTGTTGGCAATCCGCCCAGACCTTGTTGATATGACAAAAGCGGTTAGTGAGTACCCACCGGTGGACCCATTATTTGGAGCAATCACAATACCGTGGAATGAATTTTGTAAATCCGGTGTTATCGGTGATGCGACAGTGGCAACTGCAGATACAGGCCAAAAAATGCTTGAGCATATTTTTAACAAGTCTCTTGAATTAATTAAATACCACCAAAAGACTTTAAATTAAAGGCACGATTGATTTCTGTCCCTATTACAAATACAACCTCGATAAAAACAAATTATCGAGGTTGTTTATTTTAATCAATTACATATAAAAAATTTTATCTTTATATTTTTCAAACAAACGTTGATTACGTTCCATGCCGCCATCTAAATTACCAGAAGTTAGAACGGGTGGTTCTTCGCCTCTGTTCATCATTTCTTCTACGACCATCGTCATTAACGTATGCAAAATAGCGTTACTGGCTATTCCTGAAGCCGGAGTAAATCTAATGTCTGACCCTTCAACTTCGACTAAGGCATCACCTTTGGGGACTTTTGTATCCAAAACAATATCAGCAAATTCATACATTAGTTTACCTGAAGGGTGTCGAGACTTAACATTTTTTGAATAATCAAAAGATGTTACCCCAATAACATGAATGCCTCTTTCAGCAGCGAGTTGGGCCATCTCGATTGGAACTGCGTTCCGCCCTGAGATTGAAATCACGATAAGAACATCGTCTTTTTGGATAGGGCTGCTGTCTAATAGGATCTTTGCGTATCCCTCAAGGCGTTCAATGTTTGAGGTCATCGTAGCAGGACGGATATCTAACGATGTAATCCCCGGCCCATAAATTGGATTAACCAACATCATTCCCCCTGCACGATACACAAGATCTTGCACAACCAAAGAGGAATGTGTACAACCAAAAGCAAACAATCTATGACCCGACAAGATCGTGTCGGTGATCAGGATTGCGGCTTGTTTTAACGCACCCTCTTCTTCGACTTTAATTCGAGTTAACAATTCCATCACGCCATCTAAATAAGCATCAGATAACTTTGTCATTTAGTCCTCCTTACGAAAAGTAATTTCTACGATTGAATATTGGTTGGATAGATCAACTTTAGGAATCCTTCTGAACATTTATCCTTTTTATTAGTAACAACGACCCAAATAAAATAATAATCCCAACACCATCAAAAACGATGAACCTGAGGACACTGGACCTTAAAAGATAATAATCAGAAGATATTGTGGATAATAAGATGGTTTCGCCAAGCACTCCGATTGATTGCATAATGAGAGCTTGCCATAAGGAAATTTTAAATATGACGGGATGCAAAAATGCAAAAACGTAAGGCACCTGCCACATAAAAAATAATATGCCATACCCCGCAACTGCAGCTTTGCCAGGGATACCATCTAATTGAAATGATGCAATAAATAAAAGAGGTTTAAATGTAAACAAAAAAGCAGCCTGCAGGTTCCAAAACAAGACGATAGCGATTAAAAGTCGAGCCATCCACACCCGCAAAGGGTTGTTTTCTTTTGAAAATAGGATATGCATATAGTTATTATAATCGACAAATTTTAACAAATTTTGGTTTAATATTGATGATCCTAATGCTCGATTTTTTTATGATAAATGTTGCATTATGTTTAATAAATACCATTTCATGTTAATAATTAAAAGTTTTAGCTATTAATCAATATATTACGAACATTATTTAGAAAATACCTTGCGATAATATTTTTTGTTTATATTATAATAACTGTAGAGATGAGTTTTGATTTATTTATTACGAATGAAAACAATAATCAATAAAGCTTGAGAAAAAAGATAAATCATAATGCTCTATGTTGATCATTGACCACACCCTTTAATTGTCGAGACCAAAATTTTTAAAATCTACCAACATAAAATAAGACAATTAATTTGACGACCAATAATTTATGATTCTGTTATTACACAGCCTGGTTTACCGTCTGTTATAAAAAATGAAACCTTGAATTAAGGTAAGGTTTTTAAAAATTAAAGTTGGAATTAGTGAGCTATTATTAGAAAGATTTTAATGAACAATACAAATAATCTAAATTTTGAGCAAGGACTTTCAGAAATACTGTTACTGGAAAATGTTCGAGCAAAGATAAACGCAGCTTCGTGGAAAGAAGCTGCCGATATTGTCGGCCAGCTGTTGGTTTGTTCTGAAAAGGTTGAGCAGCGATATGTTGAAAAAATGAAACAAAATGTAGATGAAATAGGCCCATATATTGTAATTTCACCTGGTGTGGCCTTGTTACATGCTCGCCCTGAAGACGGGGTCAACGTGAATTGCATCGGATTAATAACCCTTGTGGAGCCGGTATTTTTCGGCCACCCTGAAAATGACCCTGTTGAAATAGTGATTGCACTTGGTGCCATCAATAAAGAATCCCACATTCCTGCGTTGCAGCAACTTGCGATTCAATTGGGAAACCCTGAGGTAATTAAAAATGTCTGTTCAGCTAACACCGATATTGAATTGCTGAATGCTTTTCTCGGAATATAAGGGCTCTACTTTTAAAAATAAATAAAAAACAAAAAGGAGATTGTGATGATTATTGCTACATTATGTGGGATGGGATTTGGCACAAGTATGATGCTAAAATTGTTCATTGAAGAAATTCTAAAGAATGAAGGGGTTACAGCTAAAGTTGTTTCTTGGGATTTAGGTACCCATAAAGGGCAAAATGCAGACATTATTGTAGCGCCAACTGATATGGAGAGGCATTTAAAGTATTCAGAAAGCAAAATTGTTCTGATTAAAAACCTGGTTGATAAAGCTGAAATAAAAGAAAGTGTGATGAAGGCTATTAATGAGCTATCTGAGTAAATTAATCCTCTATTAATTAAGTTAACCTAGCTTGCTTAAGGAGGTGGTGTTTGCGGGTGTAATTGTTAGTCGTCCATTTTATTTTGTCAAAATTGATTAATTGCGGAGGTTTTTCATGCAAATATTTTCATTTATCCTTGAACTTGTAACCTTGCCGGCTTTCGTGCTGGGCTTGATTGCTTGTATTGGATTGATTTTTCAAAAAAAGCCATTTTCAGAAGTATTAACAGGTACATTTAAAACCATTCTCGGGTTATTGATCATGAGTGTAGGTATTGGCGCTTTAATTAATGCGTTGGTCCCTATTCAATCTCTGTTTGAAGCGGGCCTTCCTGCAGCAGGGTTTACAACCTTTGTTACTTTTGATGAGGGTGTTGTAGGTGCTGTTCAAGATGCAAATGTAGCAGGCGTCGGGGCTGCCATCGCGTGGACAATGTTGTTTGGTTATGCAATCCATATTATCCTGGCGAGAGTAACCAAATTTAAATACATTTACCTAACCGGTCATATGTTCTGGGTTCATGCAGGAGCTTTTGCAATTTTGTTTCACTCCTTTGGGTTACCCTTGTTCTGGACGGTTCTCTTAGCATCCATCCTTGATGGTCTTTATATGACCTTGATGCCTGCACTTGCCCAACCGGTAATGCGAAAGATTACAGGTAACGACGAAATTGCATTTGCTCATGGGCAAACACTGCTTAATATGTTGGGCGCCTGGGTAGGAAAACTGATCGGTGAGCCTAAAGATTCAGCTGAAAAGATGAAAGTCTCTTCAAAGCTTGATTTCTTTAGAGATATGGCGATGTCGATTTCGATCATAATGCTAATCGTGGCAGCGATTGCTATGGTTTTGGCGGTTGTTCAACTTGGCGTAGCTGGCGTACAAGAACAGATCACTGGTGGACAGAATTTCATTCTGTTTACCTTCTTAACTGCACTTGAGTTCACTGCTGGGGTATTGGTACTTTTACAAGGTGTTAGAATGTTAATTGCCGAAATCGTACCTGCCTTCAAAGGTATTGCTGAAAAATTAATCCCTGGTGCGAAACCAGCACTTGACTGCCCAGTTATTTACCCCTTTGCTCCAAATTCGTTGATCATTGGTTTGATATCTGGAACAATTGGACAGGTAATCGCCATGGTGGTTTTGGCGCTTATGGGCTGGCCAGTTCCGCTTCCGAGTATGATTGCAGCATTTTTTGCAAGCGGCGCAGCGGCTGTGTTTGGTAACGCAACTGGAGGCAAAAGAGGCGCTTGGGCTGGCGGTTTCTTATGGTCATTCGTGGGTTGGTTTTTAATCAGCTTTGCTTATAAATTCCAGGTTTTTGGCGATTTAGCCGCCATGGGTGCAACAGGTTTAGGCTTTACTGTGCCAGATGCGATTGTCCCTGGTATTGTTATTTGGGCAATTGCTAAATTGTTTGGCGCCTAATGCCAATATTTACATAGTTTGCGAGGGAGAAATGTAGATTTCTCCCTCGCAAATCCCAATTTTTGTTAGGAGGATAGTTGTTACAAAAAATAATTAACGGTTCTATTTATTCACCCGATCCATTACCTAAAAATTACGGGATATTAATTGAAAATGATGTGATTATAGAAGTAGGGGACTCAGGAATTTTCCCGACAGGCATTCATACCATCGATGCGAAGGGGGGATTAATAACACCCGGTTTGATTGATATTCATGTTCATGGTGGCAATACATTTGATACTATGGATGAAGGCCGGCAAGCTTTGAATGAAATGGCACGATTTTTTGCATCTACTGGGGTAACAAGTTTTTTACCCACAACCGTTGCTGCTTCAAGTATTGATACCGATAACGCTATTGAACGAGTAGTCTCCTTTGCCCAATCTGATGGAGAAGCAAGGATACTCGGAATTCATTTAGAAGGCCCTTACCTTGATTTTACTTATAAAGGTGCACAGCCCGAACAGCATTTACGCCCAGCAACTCCCGAAGAATTTTTGCCATGGTTGAATTCAGGAGTTGTCAAGATTATTACCGTTGCACCCGAAATTGAAGGCTCTCTTGAATTAATCTCAAAGGGAGTTGAAATGGGTGTTAAATTTGCAGTGGGTCATTCAAACGCGAGTTACGAAGTAATGAAAGAAGCCATTGATCGAGGGTTATCGCAAGCAACGCATTTATTTAACGGAATGCCCCCGCTTCATCATCGTAACCCCGCTGTAGTCGGCGCTGTTTTGACTGACGATCGTGTATACGCACAAATTATTACGGACGGTATTCATTTACACCCTGCCATTGTTGATCTGATTTTTAGAGCTAAAGGAACTGATCGGACTGTATTAATCACCGATGCAATTCGAGCTGCTGGAGCCCAAGATGGAACCCATCAATTAGGTGACCAGATGGTTGTTGTTAAAGATGGGATTGCACGTACTTCTTCGGGATCTTTAGCTGGAAGCACATTGAAACTGAATGTAGCACTCCGGAATACGATTGGGTTTACCGGCAGAAGTTTAGAAGAAATATTGAGATCCGCGACGACGGTTCCTGCTGAAAGCATTGATATGGAAGATAAAATTGGCGCTATAAAACAGGGTTACAAAGCGGATATTGCGATTTTTGATGAAGATTTTGTGCCACAAATGACGATGGTTTCAGGAAAAGTTGCATATGAGGTGTGAAAATTGCCTATTTAAGTAAAACGTAATTGATGATGGCGGAATAACTGCAGGGTTTAAAGAAAAGGTTTTAACACACCCAGGGCACCTCCAACCAATCCTGCTTCGCCTTTAATTTCTCCAAAGATTATTTCTACACCTGAGTGAACGCCCGAGTTGGAGCTTACAAGCAGGTCAAAAAATCCACCAGCAATTTCGTTAAATTTTTCACGACAGCTCTCTAAGAGGACTGGACCAGCGTTGGTAGTTCCCCCAGCGAGGGCAACAATATTTGGAGCAAAAACCATAGAAATAGTGGCGATTAATTGCCCAGTATAATGCCCTACTTTTGTAATGATCTTTTCAGCGATTGGATCTTGACCAGACTTGCAAGCTTCGATGACTTGCCTTGCTGTTATTCCCTCTTTGCCATAATACATTCGAGCATATTTTTCGATTGCAACCACACCGCACAAAGCTTCAGCTGAACCGCGGACATGACCTTCACAAATTAATTCGGAATCTAAATCAAGAGAGATGCGGCCGCTATCGCCTGAAGTTCCACACCATAATTCAACGGGTTCACCATTGATAATAACACCGGCTCCAATCCCTGTCCCTAATGGAACACACATAAAGCGGTTGCTCCCGTGGCCAACACCAAAATAATATTCTGCAAGGGTATGAGACATAAGATCGTTGGTTATTTTTACATCGTAACCAGTGAATCCTGCTAAGCAATCGCGAATATTGAAGCCATTTAATTCAGGAATATTTACCGATACACATGGGCCGGTCCCTTCTTCATTTTGCATCCCTAAACAGGAAACACCTATTCCTACAATAGGTCCCTTATAAATTCGAGAGAGTAGTTTTGTGGTATCACTGATTATTTTAATAAATTCTGCAGGGTTATTTTTATCAACAATAGTTCGAATTTTTTGGAGATTTGAAATTTCGCCTTTATTGTTTACTAAACCTATTTTTGTGTATGTTCCCCCAATGTCAACTCCAATTGCTTGAACTATATCTTTTTTCATTTGAAAGAATCTCCAAATTTGAGCATTGTTTATCTTATTTGATTTTTGTCAACCAAATTATAACCTAATTCAAAACGATCTCTCCGTGATTATTTTGAAAATATAAATACAATTTATTACAAAAGCGAACAAGTGCTATTTATTAAATAACATTATATTCATAAACAATCGTTTATTCTTGCTCAAATATTGCAAATAATGTTAACAATCTTGCAAAAACAATACGATTAATGCTTATTCCTTGACAAGAAAAAAATAATTATGATAAAATATAGATGCAGCCAAAAAACTACCAAACTTATAGTTGTTTTTGGTATTCGAAGGGTAATTTGGATAATAGAAAAAACGTAGAGGACTTGGAGCAATAATGAGCAAATTTTATAAACAATATATTGATGAATTAAAGAACCTTCTTGATCGAATTGAAACTGAAGAGGAAGAAAGCTTGCAAAAAGCTGGAAAAATCTTAGCTGATGCTGTCGCTGGAGATGCACGTATTTTTGCCTGGGGGAGCACGCATTCTGCAACCACAATGCAAGATATTTATATGCGAGCAGGCGGTTTGATGTTAATCAATGCGATTTTTATCCCCGGGCTTGAAGCTTTACAAGCTATGCCGTTTGGCCTCACCAGTTACATCGAACGTTTGGAAGGATATGCTGAAATTATTTTAGACCACACGCCCATCCGAAAAGGCGATGTTTTAATTTGCGTTTCTGTTTCGGGTAGGAATTCAGTAGCCATTGAGATGGCAAAAGTTGCCAGTGAACGAGGAATCAAAGTGATTGCTGTAACTGGTTATGAATATTCAACAACTGTTGAACCCCGGCATCCGGGTGGAAAAAATATGTATGCTTACGCCGATGTGGTTTTAGATAATAAGACAAAAGCAGGCGATGCGATTTTGAGTGATGAAAGAATCCCAGCAAAATTCTGTGCGGTTTCAGGTGTTACGAGTATTGCTCTTCTACATAGTTTAATGGCAGAAACAATTGAGCAACTTCTCGAACGTGATGTCATCCCTCCAATTTTTGTGGCTGCAAACGTCGATGGTGGCGAAGAATACAATGCAAGAATGATAGAAAAATACAGGGATAGAATATTTTATTTAATGTCAGAGTAAAACTTTAAAAAATATCTCTTGGGTTGCGTAGAATATAGGTGAAAAATTGAGGAAAAAAGACACACTGCTAAAAACACAGCGACAAGCTCAGATAAAACGAATTGTAGATGAGCAAGGTCAGGTTACTGTGTTTGAATTAAGCCCTTTGTTTGATGTTAGTGAGGCAACCATCAGAAGGGATCTTGAAGAATGTTCGGATCGTGGTTGGATGCGACGAACGCATGGAGGGGCAGTAAAAATTGAACGAGCCCGTAAAGAGCCGCCAATTTTTGATCGAATCAATTTAAACGCTGAGGGGAAAAAGAGAATTGGTCAAAAAGCTGCCAGCATGATTCATGAGGGTGAGACTGTCTTTTTAGGATCAGGTACAACAGTTTTAGAAATTGCAAAACATTTGCCATATGATATTTCGATTACAGTTATTACAAACTCGGCGTTAATTATTAATGAGCTTGTTTCTCGTCCAAATATCGAAATTATCATCATCGGTGGTATGCTGCGTCGATCGGAACTTTCGATGGTAGGGCATATTGCAGATCAGGCAGTTCGAGAATTTCGGGCAGATCGAGTGTTTATGGGAATTCGGGCAGCAGATCCGATTCATGGTTTTACAAATGATTATTTGCCTGAAGCTGCTGCTGACCGAGAGATTCTAAAAATTGCGCCGGAGATTGTTTTTGTTTTTGATCATGAGAAATTCTCTAAAGTTAGCTCGGTTCTTGTTGCTTCTGCTAAGGATGTAGATGCAATCATTACGGATGAAGGCGTCTCGGAAGAGGTGATCTCAGCTTTTGAAGATTTAATGATTAAAGTACATGTTGTTTAAGGACTTGTTATTTAATGAATGGAGTAAACCATGTCAGAAGATATTTATCTTAATCAATTCAAGCCAATACCAGCTTTGGTAACAAAAACAACAAAAATTGTGAAACCCAAATTCCCCACGATTGATGCACATAATCACCTTGAAATTATTGGCGATTATTGGATCGAACACCCGGTGAGTGAATTGTTGGAAGTGATGGACAAATCGAACGTAGAGGCGATCGTTGATTTAGATGCAGCCTGGGGGCAAGATTTTTATAAACGCCACTGGGAACGCTTTAAAGAAGCCGCACCAGAAAGATTCATAATCTACACCGGTGTTGAATGGGACAAATATGCTGAAATGGGGAACGAATTCCCTGATTATGCAGTTGAACAATTGAAGTATTATGTCCGTAATGGGGCGCAAGGATTGAAAATTGATAAACGTTTCGGGTTAGAATTTAAAACCCCCCAGGGAGAATTAATCAAAATTGATGATCCCGTTTTCTCACCAATTTGGGAAACAGTAGCAGACCTTAACATTCCAGTAACTATTCACGTTGCAGACCCAGTCGCTTTTTTTAATCCGTTAGATCCAACTAATGAAAGGTGGGATGAACTTCATGAACACCCAGAATGGCATTTTCCAAGCCCTCCTTTCCCGTCTTTTAAATCAATCATGGAAGACTTTAAAACCCTTATTAAAAGACATTCGCGCACAATATTTATTGGTGCCCATGTTGGTTGCTATTCAGAAAACCTCGCCTGGGTGAGTGCCATGTTAGACGAGTTCCCAAACTTCAATGTTGATATTTCGGAGCGCATTGGTGAATTGGGGCGCCAACCTTATTCGGCACGAAAATTCTTTCTCGATTATCAAGATAGGATTTTATTTGGAATTGATTGCGTTCCAAGCGTTGAATGGTACCAACTTTATGCACGATTTCTTGAAACCGATGATGAATACTTTAACTATTACCTGACTGACCCACCGAGGCAGGGAAGATGGTTTATCAATGGGATCTACTTACCAGACGAAGTCTTACACAAGGTTTATTCGTTAAATGCAAAAAGATTAATTAATATAAATTAACCTTTTTATGTAAATCCCTAACGATTGAGAATTATAATTAATAAAAAACATAGTTAGTAATGGATACGAAGGAGGTGGTAGCTCATAACAAGGTAAAATATTTTTATGTTTTTAAGTACTCTTGTGAAACAAAAATTAAAAGGAGAAATAATGAAAAAAATGAGGTTTTTTGTTGTTTTGTTTGTTACTTTGAGCATAATTTTAACAGCCTGCGGTGGTGCACCAGCTGACTCAGGCGACAAAGGAGACAAAATAGTTCTTGAGTTTTGGTCAATGTGGAATGTTTCTGAACCACAAGCTTTAGCACTTCAAAAATACATTGAAGCTTTTGAAGCTGAACATCCTAATATTAAGATCAATGCCACCTGGAATGGCCGTGAAAATCAAACGAAACTGCGCTCAGCGCTTGCAGGCGGCACCAAGGTTGATTTTATGGATCAAGACGCTGACCAAATTGCTGGTGGTTTAATGGCTGAAGGTATGGGATATAAACTCAATGATTACCTAAAGCAACCCTCACTTGATTACGACGGCACAGTTGCAGACGCATTTTTACCTGGTGTTATTGACCTTCACAAAACAGGCGATGATTACTACCTGTTCCCATATGTTTATAATACCTGGCAATTTTGGACGAATATGGACATCGTTAATGAGGTTGGCGTCACAGAACATCCGCAAACCTGGGATGAGTTTTTAGCCTTAAGCCAAAAAATCAAAGACGCTGGGTATGTCGTATTAGCTGCAGAAGGCAGTGAATTCACCTATAACTTCCCATATTACGTCTATCTTGTCGCACGATTAAAAGGCCCTGGCTTCCTTTTGAAAGCTGTTGAAGATACAACAGGCGAAGCATGGAATGACCCTGTGTTCTTACAAGCAGCCGAGATGATCCGCGAACTTTGGGACAAGGGTTTTATCCCACCTGAAACTGCTGGGTACGTATGGCCTGCAGGACAAATGACTTTAGCAACAGGTGATGCTGCAATGGAGATGTGCGGCAGCTGGTTACCGACTGAACTGCGTGACACTGCTGGCGAAGATTTCAACTGGGGTGGATTACGTTTCCCCAACGTTGACGGCGGTGTAGGCAATATTGATGATTTAACTGCCTGGTTACTTTCTTTCATGATTTTGAAAGACACAGAACATCCTGATGAGGTGTTTGAATTCTTGAAATTCACACAAACAAAAGCCAATTCTCAAATTATGTCTGATGAGGCACTCGTTGGTGTGACACGGAAAGAAGTTTCATGGCCTACAGTTCTTAAAGATGGTGAAGCAGCAGCCTCAAGCGCAACAACAGCAATGCTGCCAAATGATGGAATCCAGGCATTCTATCCTGAATACCAAGAAACTGTGTTAACCCCAGCCTTTAACAAATTCTTTACCTTAGGCGCAACCCCTGAAGAATTCATTCAAACTATGGTTAAAGATTCAGCTGCATACTGGGCTTCGAAATAGCCTAAATAACTGATGGATAGAGAGTTGTGATATTTCAACTCTCTATCCAAAAATAATGATTATTTATTTATGATAAGGAGCTGATGAGATGAGAGTTCGAAAAAGGGTTATATTTTTATTTTTACTTCCTGCAAGTCTGCTTTATTTTTTCTTCTTCCTGCTCCCAGCTATACAAGCCTTCCAATATAGTTTTTATGACTGGTCTGGGTTTGGTGAAGAAAAAACTTTTATTGGATTTGCTAATTATACAGAATTATTTAAAGATAAGTTATTTTGGTTGAGCTTTAGAAATACGGCATTAATTATGGTGGTGGGTGGAATCATTATTTTTACTTTAGCTTTCCTAATGACGATTGCACTTAATTCTGGAATAAAAGGGAAAAAACTATTTCGATCTTTAATATTTTTACCAAATGTAATTGCCACTATTGCATTAACCACCTTATGGGCGTGGATTTACAACCCGAAATTCGGATTAATTACAAATATTGCGACCTCGTTGGGGCTTGAAAAACTTTCTAAATTTTTATGGACAGCACCAGAAAATGTCTTTTGGTCCGTTTTGATTGCAATTGTTTGGATTGAAGTTGGATACTATTTGGTGTTATTAATGGCTGGTGTTGATAAAATTCCACAAGAGTATTACGAAGCAGCAGAAATTGAAGGCGCCAACCAGATACAAAAATTCTTCAAAGTCACTGTCCCGCTAATTTGGGATGTTTTATCTATCGCTATTGTTTTATACAGCATCGGTGCCCTTAAAATATTTGAGTTTCCTTATGCTTTTTATGGGCAAGCAGTTCCATCTCAACTTTATACCATAGGTATTTACTTATACATCATGGGCTTTGGAAAGAGGTATCCGATATATCGCCTTGGGTATGCAACTGCAATTGGTGTTTTACTTTTGTTAAGTGTCGTCATTATTTTTGTAATTTTACGTTCATTACTTAAGCGTGATGTGTTGGAATATTAATCTGGTTTGAGATTGAGGATAATCAAATGGAAAACAAAGAATATGAAAATATCCATCGGCGAAGCGCAAGAAAAGGCAAATTTTTAAAAATCATAGCCCACACGCCCAGCTATCTTTTTGCTGGCGTATGGTCTTTATTTACTGTGTTTATTTTAGCTTGGATTGCAATTAGCGCGTTTAAATCTAATAAAGAAGTATTTAAAGAAGTTTGGAAATTGCCAACCGAATTCCATTTTGAAAACTTTGCCAAAGCATGGACAGTCGTGAAACTTGGCGACTATTTTCTCAATAGTTTAATTGTTGTGTTTGCTTCAGTATTTTTTATTTTGCTGGTATCTGCTCCTGTGGCATACATATTAAGCCGAGTGAAATTTAAAGGTAACAACTTGCTTACAATGATTTACACAGCGGGCATGGGGATTCCATACCCATTACTATTTATCCCGCTATTTGTTATCTTAGCGAGCCTAAAACTTACAGATAGCCTTGTTGGATTGACTTTGGTTTATGTAAGCCTTTCGATCCCATTTACAGTTTATATTTTGACTGGCTTTTTTGGTTCATTGCCCACTGAACTGGAAGAAGCAGCAATTATTGACGGCTGTAATGATATCCAGGTTTTTTCAAAAATTATGCTGCCATTAGCCTCGCCTGGGTTAATTACTGCTGCAATATTTAACTTTATCGGCCTATGGAATGAATATCAACTGGCATTAATTTTTATGAATACCGATAAGCACAGGACGATATCCCTGGGCTTGTATGCAATGCAAAACGCCATGCAATATACTGGTGACTGGGTGGGCTTGTTTGCCGGACTTGTGATCATTATGATCCCTACAATCGTTTTATACGTTTTCCTATCGGAAAAAATGATTGCAGGCATAACCATGGGCGCAGCGAAGTAAAGTGTAATCCCTATGAAGACCTATCTTGTTGGTGGAAAAATTTATACACCACACCAAGTTGTTGATAAGGCGACAATCGTTATTAATAACGGAAAAATTGACCGAATAACAAATGAGATTATTGAATATGAAAACGATGCGAATGTCATAAATGTTCACGGTTTTCATGTGGCACCAGGATATATTGATATTCATATTCATGGCGCGATGGGTGTCAGTATGATGGATGCATCACCTGACGCCATTCATAACATTAGTCGCTATATTGCCAAGCATGGTGTCACCAGTTTTTTGCCCACAACTTGGAGTGCGACACCAGAGTTGACGTATTCAACCTTAGAAAGCCTTGCAAAAACCGCACAAATTAAAGATGGGGCCCAACACCTGGGTGCTCACATTGAAGGACCTTATTTAAATCTTGAGTTTCGTGGGGCCCAACTTCCTGGTTTAATTCGTAATCCTGATGTAAACGAATATCGAAATTGGTTTGAAAGTGATTTGGTTCGACTGATCACTTTTGCGCCTGAAAATAAAGGCTCTTTAGAATTTGTGCAGGAGGGACTTGAACGAGGCGTGGAATTTGCCATTGGGCATACGGGTGCATCATACGAGCAAGTGGTTGAAGCAGCCAACTTAGGCGTAAGGCAAGCCACACATGTTTTTAATGGTATGCAAGGGTTGCACCATCGTAACCCGGGAACTGTTGGTGGTATCCTTGATGATAATCGGATTTTTGCACAGTTGATTTGTGATGGAATCCATTTGCACCCAGCTGTTGTTCGCTTGTTGATCAAGGCTAAAGGAACAAGTCGTGTGATTTTGATAACAGATTCTATTCGCGGCGCAGGTTTAGAAGATGGCGATTACAATTTTGCTGGTTTGGAAATTATTGTAAGAGATGGGATCGCACGTACCCCAGCCGGAGGACTTTCTGGCAGCACCTTAACGATGGATAAAGCTATTAGAAACGCGATGGAATTTACATCATTACCTTTTGAAGATATCCTCCCAATGGCAACTTCAGTGCCTGCTGAGGCAATGGGATGGCAAGATAGAATAGGGTCAATAAAACCTGGCGCTGATGCAGATATTATTATTTTAGATGATGAATTTAATGTACAAAGAACGATGATTGCTGGAAATTTTATAAATTAATTACGAAATAAATCAGCAGCATCGATTAAAAGAGCAGTGATTTAGAAAGGAAAAAATGACAAATAAAGG
This sequence comes from uncultured Candidatus Brevefilum sp., assembly GCA_964411385.1. Lineage (GTDB taxonomy): Bacteria > Chloroflexota > Anaerolineae > Anaerolineales > Anaerolineaceae > Brevifilum. The sequence continues at coordinate 39,876 of CAYPKT010000003.1, forward strand.
TGAAAACACTTTAAAAGAAATATTAAGTCAACCGACTGTATGGGCAGAAACGTTAGAGGTTTTTAAAGAAAACACGCCAAAGGTTGAAACATTTTGGAAAGACGATAATTATGAACTGGTAATTTTTACAGGTTGTGGTTCAACTTTTTATCTTTCGCAAACAGCTGCAGTAATTTTTCAAAAGTATACTGGCGTTCAATCGATTGCGTTGCCGGGATCTGAGTTGAGTTTGTTTAGTGACATTTATTTTGACAAAAATAAAAAGACGCTTTTGGTTGCAGTTTCGCGCTCTGGCGAAACCAGTGAAACAATCCATGCTATTGAATTATTTAAAGAAGGAAAATTCGGCAAAGTTCTGGCGGTGACAACCGTGCCTGATAGTAGTGTTAATAAGCTTGCCGATTTGAATTTAATTGCAGAATCAGCTCAAGAAAAAAGCATCGCCCAAACCAGGTCTTTTGCAAGTATGCTGCTTTTAATTGAGGCTCTCTCGCTTCAAATTGGCGGCGAAAATGCGGTTGAGGTTCTTAATGATTTCCCTAAGATTGTTGAGTCTTTGTTTTCGAAATATAGTGACATTGTTAAAGAAATTGGAAATGACGCATTAATCGACAGGATTTTTTATCTTGGTTCTGCATACAATTATGGTATCGCCAGCGAAGCCATGCTAAAAATGAAGGAGATGTCGATTTCAAACAGCGAAGCCTTCCACACACTTGAATTTAGGCATGGTCCAAAATCTATGGTTGATGAGCATGCTCTTATTATCGGGTTGGTCAGCGAATCAATTCGGAATCAAGAAATCCCGGTTTTAGAAGAGATGGCGGCATACAAAGGGAAAATCCTGGCAATTGCAGAGGAGAAAGATCCCCGCTTAGAAAAAATAGGCAATGTTATTGAATTAGGGTCTAAGGTAAGCGAACCTGTCAGAGCTTTGTTATTCTTACCTATGTTGCAATTGCTGGCTTTTCATCGTTCTATTGCGAGGGGTCAGAACCCAGATAAACCCCAAAACCTGGATGCTGTCGTACAAATACCATCTATCTCAGGATGATTTAGCTTATTTTAGTCAGTAAAACGGGTAGAAATAAAAATGTGTTATTTGCTGCAACCACAAACCATGTGGTTGTAGCTTTATATAACCAAAATATGTAAAAATATAGTTTTAAGGTAACAATGATAGTTGAAGACAAAAAATATGATGTTCTTGTGGCAGGTGAGATTAACCCAGACCTTATCTTAAGTGATCCTGACTTAATGCCAAAATTTGGACAGGCTGAAATCTTGGTTGAAGACGCAGCCTTAACGATTGGCTCTTCTTCTGCAATCTATGCATGCGGGTTAGCAAAATTGGGGCTGCGCGTAGCTTTAATTGGCGTGGTTGGCAAAGATGAATTTGGTCATTTTATGATTGAAGCTTTAAAAGCTCTTAATGTTGATGTCTCAAATGTTATTTATGACCCAAAATTAAAAACCGGGTTTAGCGTCATCCTTAATCGTGTTGATGATCGGGCTATTATCACCTATATGGGAGCTATTGATCAATTACGAGAAACAGACATACCGGATTCTCTGTTGAATAGCAGCAAGCATTTGCATGTTGCCAGTTATTTTTTGCAAAACAACTTGAGACCAGGATTAAAAAAACTTTTTGAACGCGCAAAAAAGAATGGATTAACAACCTCTTTGGATACGAACTGGGACCCAAACGAGGAGTGGCAGGGGCTGAGTGAAGTACTTAATTTTACGGATTTGTTCTTCCCTAATGAAAACGAACTACTATCTTTAACGAAAAATGAAACTTTAAAGGAAGCTCTGGTTGCGATCGATAACTATGGTTTGATTAACGCAGTAAAACTGGGGCATGAAGGCGCTATTGTTCGAAAGGATAATTTAGATGTGCGTGTTCAACCGCCGTCAATTGAAAAAATTGCCGATACAGTTGGCGCAGGGGATACATTTAACGCAGGCTTTACTTACGGTTATCTCAACGGGTGGAGCTTGGAAGACTCTCTAAAGCTTGGTGTCACCTGCGGAACGCTATCGTTACGAAAACCCGGTGGCACGGCTGCTCAACCCACACTTGCTGAGGCAATGCGTGTGGCTCAAATAGATGGATCATTAGATTAAAAAAGAAAGGATAATAATGACTCAAGTTAATCCACTTGTTGATATTGTCAAAGCTCAAAAATCTGGGGAACCTAAAGGTATTTATTCGGTTTGTTCTTCTAATGCGTTTGTAATTGAAGCATGCTTACTCGAAGAGTTACAATCGGATGATTATGTTCTGATCGAGTCTACTTCTAACCAGGTGAACCAGTTCGGCGGTTATACTGGAATGAATGCCGCTGATTTTCGTAAATATATTTGTGATATTGCAAATAAAGTAGGTTTTCCTGAGGAACGAATTCTCTTAGGAGGCGACCATTTGGGGCCTAATGTGTGGCAAAATGAAGTTTCAACGACTGCGATGGAAAAATCTTGCGTGCTTGTTGCGGATTCAATCAAAGCAGGGTATTCGAAGATACATCTTGATGCCAGTATGAAATGCGCTGATGACGACCCCGACCGTCCACTTGACACTCGAATTTCTGCAGAACGAGCTGCCCAAATGTGCCAGGCTGCTGAAATAGCTTTTCAATCTGAATTGACATCGAAGTTTCAACCTTGTTATATTATCGGTACCGAAGTCCCTATTCCAGGGGGCACGCTTTCGGGTGAAACAGAATTTGAAGTTACGAAAACAGAACATGCTCAAGAGACGATTGACATAACAAGAGAAGCTTTTTATAAATTAGGCCTGCAAGACGCCTGGGAAAGAGTGGTTGGCTTGGTGGTTCAGCCGGGAGTTGAATTTGGCGACTCTTCTTTGATTGTATATGATCGTGAGCAAGCAAAGGGTTTGAAGAAATTTATTGAAGGATATCGTAATTTGGTTTTTGAAGCGCACTCGACCGATTATCAAACGCCTGAACACTTAAAGCAAATGGTAGAAGATCATTTTGCAATTCTTAAAGTTGGGCCTGGCTTAACCTTTGCCTTCCGTGAAGCTGTGTTCGCTTTAGACCTGATGGAAAAAGAATGGCTTGGAGGTCGAAAAGGTGTAGAGCTTTCTCATTTTCAAGATGTTTTAGAAGATGTTATGTTAACTAACCCGGTGTATTGGAAAAAATATTACCAGGGTGATGAACAATACCTGCGTTTTGCTCGTAAATACAGTTATAGCGACCGTTCGCGTTATTACTGGCCAAATGCTGATGTAACAAAAGCGCTTGAACGTCTTTTAGAAAATTTAGGTCAACATCCTGTACCGGTTAGCTTGTTATCTCAATATATGCCGCGAGAGTATCGAAAAGTAATGGAAGGCGAGCTCGAAAACGACCCAATTTCTCTACTCTATGAGAGAATTAAGTCTACTGTGCGAGATTATCGTTACGCTTGTACTATAAATCATTAAAAGGAACCTTTTATGAAATTATCTTTAGGAAAGAGAAGGGGATTATTATCCTGCTCTACTACGCGCGGCGTATTTTCTATCCTTGCTCTTGATCATCGAAACAATTTGCGCAATGCAATGAACCCTGAGCACCCTCAACAGGTTACGCCGAAAGTGATGAGCGAATTTAAAGTGCGTTTAATTAAGGCGCTTGCGCCCCATTCAAGCGCTGTTTTGCTTGACCCAGAGTTTGGAGCGCCACAGGTTATCAATGCTGGGGCACTCACTGGGGGGACCGGCTTGGTGGTATCTTTAGAAGCCACTGGTTATACAGGGGAGCCTGAAGCGAGGATAAGCCAGGTATTGCCAGGATGGAGTGTAGGTAAAACCAGTCGAATGGGCGCATCTGCTGTAAAATTATTGATTTACTATCATCCCGATTCAAAATTGGCAGCACATCAAGAAGAACTCGTAAACTCTGTAGCGGAAGAATGTAGAAATTATGATCTTGCATTTTTTCTTGAACCGCTTTCTTATTCTTTGGATCCAAATCGTAAACTTACATCTTCAGAAAAGCGCGAAGTGGTTATCAAAACTGCTGAAACATTAACCAAAGAGGGTGTTGATGTTCTCAAAGCTGAATTCCCTGTGGATGTTCATCAAACCCCGGACGAAAAAGAATGGGAGATAGCGTGTAAAGAGGTTTCGCAGGCATCAAAAGTGCCGTGGGTACTACTTTCTGCAGGGGTAAATTTTGATACATATTTGCGTCAGTTGACGGTTGCTTGTGAAAGCGGTGCCAGCGGTGCGATGGCGGGTAGAGCAGTTTGGAAAGAGGCTGTGGGGAAAAATGATTATGAATTAGACCTGTTTCTGAATAGAATTGCATTAGAACGTATGCAAAGGGTGACGAACCTTTGCGATGCGCTTGGAAAACCGTTCTATGCGTTTTATCCTCAGGAAGAGATCGATGATTCCTGGTATCAGGATTATGGAGATTTGTAATTACGTAAATTGAAGGAGTGGATTTTAACTTCTTAACTGACAAGGACTGATAGACGTATACATCAAATATTTTTTGATAAAAAGGCTTAAAAGATTCGCCTTAAAAAATATAGAAAATGGGCTCCCTAAATTGGGAGCCCATTCTATTTTGAACGCTAAAGCTTTTACTCGACTTTATCGAGTGAGATGCCAAGTGCCTGGGCTACGCCAGCACCGTAAGCAGGGTCTGCCTTCAAACAATTTTGAATGTGACGAATCTTAATGAATTCGGGGGCATCACCCATGTTCCGAGCGGTATTTTCAAATAAAACTTGCTGTTGTTCGGGGCTCATCAAGTTGAAGAGTAAGCCAGGTTGCGTGTAGTAATCTGAATCGTCTTCACGGAAATCCCAATTATCAACCGCGCCGTACAGCTCAAACGGGGGCTCTTTGAACTCAGGTTGGGCATCCCATTCGCCATAGCTGTTGGGTGTGTAGCCGATGGTAGCTCCAGCGTTGCCATCGACCCGCATTTGCCCATCTCGATGAGAGGGGTGTGCAGGCGCGCGTTTGGGGCTGTTGACCGGGATCTGGTGATGGTTGACGCCTAAGCGATAACGCTGAGCATCGCCATAGGAGAACAAGCGCCCCTGGAGCATTTTGTCGGGCGACAAACCGATGCCAGGAACGATAGCAGCGGGGTTGAAGGCGGCCTGTTCGACCTCCTGGAAGTAGTTTTCTGGGTTGCGGTTGAGCTCCAGCACACCAACCTCAATTAAAGGAAATTCGCTCATGTACCAGACTTTGGTTAGATCGAAGGGGTTGTAAGGCATCGCTTTGGCTTGCTCTTCGGTCATCACCTGGATGTACATCGTCCAGCGGGGGAAGTCTCCTTTTTCGATGGCATTGAAAAGATCGCGTTGGTGGCTTTCGCGGTCCTTAGCGATGATCGCTTCGGCTTCTGCATCGGTTAGATTTTTAATGCCCTGTTGGGTTTTTAGGTGGAACTTAACCCACACGCGTTCGTTATTGGCGTTGAACATACTAAAGGTATGGCTGCCGAAACCGTGCATATGGCGGTACGAGTAGGGGATACCGCGATCGCTCATGGTGATGGTGACCTGGTGGAGCGCTTCGGGCAGGTTTGTCCAAAAATCCCAGTTGTTCTTCGCCGAACGTAGGTTGGTTTGAGGATCGCGTTTGACGGCACGATTCAAATCGGGGAATTTGTGTGGATCGCGCAGGAAGAAGACCGGCGTATTATTGCCAGCCAGGTCCCAATTGCCTTCTTCGGTATAAAACTTGATGGCAAAACCGCGGATATCACGTTCGGCATCGGCAGCGCCGCGCTCACCAGCGACCGTTGAAAAACGAACGAAGGTGTCGGTCACTTTACCAATTTCTGAAAAAACTTTCGCCTTGGTGTATTGGGTGATATCGTGGGTAACGGTAAAAGTACCGAAAGCGCCAGAACCTTTGGCGTGCATACGTCGCTCGGGGATGACCTCGCGATCGAAGTGGGCCAGCTTCTCGAGGTACCAAACATCTTGCAGCATCATGGGGCCGCGCGGGCCAGCGGTTAACGCATTGTCATTTTCGGGGACAGGTGCCCCAGCGGCAGTCGTTAGTTTCTTTTTGTCGTTCATAATTCTCCTATTATTAATTTTTATTTAGATTGGCAACCAGGGCAGAGCCCTGAGTAACACACATTTTTATGGTCTACCTGGAAACCATCGAGACCAACGGGATGAAGGTGGGTGAAATCCAAGTCAAAGTTGAATATTTCGCCGCAGGCTTTACATTTGAAATGCCCGTGCTCGGTGAGGATTGGGTCGTAGTGTTGGGCATCGGGGTCGATGGTTAATTCGTGTACCAGCCCTGCTTCGGTGAAAGTGCGCAAGGTATTGTAAACCGTTGCCCGGGAGAGGGTGGGGATATCGGCTGATAGAGCAGTGAAGATATCGTCCACGGTGGGGTGGGAAAGGTGCGCCTGGAGATATTCCAGGATTTTGAGTCGGTGATAAGAAGGGCGGATGCCGCTATCAACGAGAAGTTGGGTGGTCGGGGTTAGGTTATGCATAGATATTAGAATGATTCTATTTTAGAATAGATCGATAATTATAATAGGTCAAAAGAAGGTGAAAGTCAATAGAGATGGAGGGATTTCCTAAAATCAATTGATGGACAGAAAAAGAAAATTATACGCCTTGCAACATTCGCTTGCTTGATGTTTTTTACTTACCTAATTAGAATGTATATAAAGAGGAGGCCAGCCTGTGGCAACTATTGAAATTAAACCTGGTTTTGGTAAGCGATTAAAAAAACTACGTTTGGAAAAAGGTGTTACGCAAGAGATACTTGCACAAGAAATCCACGTTACGCGCCAAACAATAAGCGGATGGGAACGGGGACGTAGTGAACCTGATCTATCTACGCTGCTCTGTTTGGCACGCTTTTTTGACGTCACCATCGATGAGCTGTTGTCTATGAAGGGAGTTAATGAGATAACTATAAATTATGGCAGGGGCGGGAGTATGATGTTACCCTTTATAACAATGGGCATTATTATTGCTTTGGTAGTTGACGCACCACTGATGGCAATTTGTTCGATTGCTCTCTTTGGATACGGGGCTACTATTATCTTGATCTTGATGGGAAAACGAATAAAAACGCCCAGAAAGAACAAAAACCCTGAGGATTGAAGAAATTATGGGTGGAGCAGGGTGAGGCAAATAACGGCAGTGCAATTAGTATAACGCGGGGCAGATATGCTTTTAATGGTCAGCAGATAAGCTTTTAATGATCATAAGTAAAGAACGTCAAAAGAACCGGTAATAATGATAAATTACCCTACGCTTTTTGCTTTGTGAATAGCACTTAAGCCCGTAATCCAATTTTTTAATTCGGTTTGAGCCTGGTTGACATCAACCAGCTCGACTCCTTCAGCCTGGTGGGCGACGTATTTGTTTCTAAAAAGCCTGATATGTTCAACCCGTTCGGAAAGTTGGGAACGATTGAATATTTCAAACTCTTTGCGAATTGTGCTGAAAACCCCCCCTACTTCAAGAGGCGGATCTTTTTTGGCGTATTCAAGACAGAAACCAAGCATGCCAATGGGCATGATGAAGCTATTATAAACCAACGCCTTTTTTAACCCTTTGGCATTAATCATTAACCAATTTTTGTCTTTATCACTTAGTGAAAAATAATCGGGCATAAAAAAGGCATCCTGGTGCGCTTTAATTTTCGGTACATAAACTTCCAGTAAACTGAGCACGAGTGCCTTTGAGGCTGTATCTAACGATTTTAGTAAAGGCGTAAAGCAGGCAGTAAAAGAACCTTCTTTGTTGCGCAAGAAATTAAACAAGCTGACGGATTCCTCTATCATCTTTTGGTAAGATTCGGGGAGCTGCTCAAAATCTTCTGGTTTAATAAACTGGTCTCGCAAGGTTTCTTTTTGCTCAACAGAAATCTGGTAAAAGGGGAGTGAGGGTTGAATAGATTCTGCCACAGCGAGGATGCGATTAAGCTCAGGTGAACATGCGCTTTTTAACAAAGAAATGGTTGACCCTGTGAATTCACTGTAAATACCTTCGGGCACGTAGAGGTATTCCCATGTTACACCAGATTCAGAAGCCGATTTACACCATTCAACAGCAGCACGAGCTTTTGTCGGGACGCTTTCATCCACCTGCCCCTTGGTTTCAACAAGGTAGTGGGCCCCATCCTTGGTGCGCACAAAGAAATCGGGCGTGTAAAAGGATAAGCGATTTTTCAACGACAGGTAGTCGATCCGTAAGGCTTGCGGCCCTGCATTTTTACTGAAAGAACGAACATCCTCTGCCCTGGTTAAAAATTCAGTAAAGCCAACTTCTAACTGACGGTTACATGGCACGAGGTTAAAAAGCGTATTTACAGCTGGGATTGCGGGATGATTTTCTGAATGGGTGACTTGGTAAGGCTTCCAGGTTGTAAGGGAGACAAACTCCGATTTGGCTGCTCTGGGCTCAGGCTTATAAATCTTTTTAAGGATCATCGGGATGAAGACAGCCCGAATATGCTCTCTGACGTCTGAATCTGGCAGGCGACTGATTAACCGACCGTCCGTGAGGATGGTTTTTGTGTCGAACAAATCCTCCTCAAGATAACGCTGAATGAGCGGTGCCAAAGGATCATGCAGCCCCCGAATGCCGCAGGAGCTTTCGATTTCTTCTCTAAAAAAGGTAATTGCGCCAAAGCCATCCTGTAAAAGAGGCATGATAATTTTCATGCGCTCAATGACTTCTTGCGTAATCAACGACCGTCCTTCAAAATCAAGCTCTACGTCACGCGGTTCGCCTAAGGGCAGTTTACCCAATCCAGCAGCAGCTTGACGAACCTCTTCGTATGTAATGTCATCAATTTTTGACATCACCCGGTAACCAGGTGTAATCCTGGGCAGTTGAATATCTAATTTGGCCTGATCTTTTTTAGGATCGGGGAAAATACTTACTGTTGTCAGAGGGACGTTTTCAATGCCTGTTTCCGGCAGAAAAATACCCTCTTGCTCGAATTGATCACGGTAAAGCCGAAGGAAAGCCTGGTGTTCAACGACGGTGACCATTTCTAAAGCCGCACCTGCGGGCGTCATCCTTCTAAGGCCGCGCCCCAGGGTTTGCTCGGGCAGGATATTGGCTTTTGCTGTGTAGGGTCTTAGCGGGACGATCGTGGTTACGTTGCGCACATCCCAGCCTTCACGCAGCATTAAGACCGATACAATACAGCGGTATGGGCTGGTGTTAGCATCGAGCTCACGCGAAAGCTGGCGCAGCTGCTTAAGATCTTCCTCGCTAATGGCTTTTTCATCTTCGATAAATTGGTATTCATAGGTTTTACCGCGCTTAATCTTTTTTATTTTTCCCTTTAAATTGGTGTGGAGGTTAAGCGTTTTTCCATTCAACATTTCAAAGGTTGGGTCGGTGTTTAAGCGCTGGGCAATTTGGTCTGCGGCTTTGGTATCTTCGCACATCACAAACAGAACTGGCTTAAACCCGCTGGGGTTCCATTCCTGGAATGATTTTTCCCAGCGTGCGTAACCCAAGCGCAAATGTTCATCAAAGCGGATTGCAGCGTTATGGTCTGCTCGTTCTTGAAGCTGACCAACATGGCCGATAACCGGCACTTTGACGATGCCCGAATCAACCGCCTCGCTGAGGGGGTAATCACAAATGATTTGCTTGAAAAGGTTGCCCCCCTTGTCTTTTGGGGTGGCTGTAAAATCCAGCTGGGCAGTGATCCCTACACCGTTGCGGTTTTTATAGGCACGGTCTAAATACCCCATCACCTCCATCGCGGCGGAGTCTGGATCCCAAAGATGGTGGGCTTCATCATTTAAGACCAACAGGCGTTGATGAGAGGTAATGCGTTTGCGAAGCGCCTCGGTTGTATCCAGGGCGCTGGCTTTTGAGACAGGCGGACCCATCCAATCGTAGGTTTCGCCCACAGCTTTGGTGCGGGTACGTTTTACGTGCAGACGGTGAATGTTGGTGAGGTAAAGGGTACCGCTGGTGGCTGCACCGCTGGCTTCATCCTGTAAAACAACAGACAGGTTCCAATCCCCGCGCCAGGCGGGTGGGATAAGCGGGTCGCTATCGAAAATGCGACCATCACCAAAATCTTCTTTCAGGCGTTCGAAAACCGTCAGGTTAGGCGCCACCACCAGGAAGTTGCGAGCCATGGGGCTTTCACTTTCGCGCAGGGCATGAAAATAAGACCAGACAATTGCCAGGCTCATAATTTTGGTTTTGCCGGCACCAGTGGCGACCCTAAAAGCAAAGCGGGGCCATAAGTCTTCTTCGGGGGTGATGCCATAAGCAGCCCGTTCGGCATCTGCGCCGCCAAACTCTGCTGTATATTCAGAAAGCGTACGCTTGTTGGCTATCTCTAGTAAATATATGAAGGATTCGATCGCTTCCCGTTGGCAAAACCAGTAGCGAAAATCATACGAAGTGCCATCAGCTTTAAGGAGGCGATGATCACGTTCGAACCAGTGATTTAAAAGGTCTTTGGTGGTATCCGAAGCGCCAACATACTCTGCATTGCGCCAGGCGTTGAGCTCATAACGCAAGTTGTTTGCAATGCTAATAACGCTTTGCCTGCGTCCTTTGGCAATGCGCGCTTCACCGCCCGGTTTTTCAGCTTTTAAACGGTGCTGATTGGGTTCTTCCCAGGGGGTGTAGAGTGGTTCCAGGGCGGATAAATTAATAGTTTCGTTGGTCATAAGGCTTCCCCTTTGAAAAAGGATTAAACAATCACCTCAACGGTAATCGATGTATCTGCACCAAAAACATCCACAACCTTAACGCAGGCTGTATAAACCCCGGGGGCGGGGTAGGTGAACTTTTGGTCGGTTACGGTGGGCAGGCGGCGATCTTTGCGGGTGCGGTAGGCTTGCCAGTGATGGTTAAAAGGCTGCTCGTGATGATAGTTAAAATCCACTGCCCAAAAATCGATAAAATCAAACCCCGATTGCGTGGCACGCTCTCGCAGGGCATTCAACTCTTTTGCTGGCACCTCTGAAAGCGAGGGCAGAAACCGGGTTAGTTTAATGTCGACGGTTTTACCGGTTTGCGTGGTGTTGATAATAGGCTGTGCTTGCAGGGATGCCACCTCTAAAAACGGGGGCGGTTCTTTGCGGTTGCGCTCCATAATTTCGCGGGGGATGCGAACCAGTTTGATTTGAACACCCAGCTCTTTTTCGAGGGCATCGCAATGCATGCGTAAGTCCATCTCGAACTCCCAGGCAAGGCAGCTGATGGCCTTACCGCCAGCCTGGGCGGCAGCCAGGGCAACGGCTTGGGCATCCTCGCGGGTGAAGATCGAGTCGATGTTAGCGACGTGAACAAAGGCACCGGCTTTGCGCCCATGCAAAAGGGGTGAAGGGGATTCTGCCAGGGGTTCAGCGCGGTAAAACTCCAGCACGACCCGGCGATGTGTTCTGCATCGGCGCCAGCCAGGGCTTCCTTTTGCCACCATTGACGCTCGTAACGCCCCAGGTTGTAAACATCAAAGGAACGGTAGGGCTGATGCTCGGCGTGGAGCTGACGTTGAAGTTCGATTAACCGCTTGCGAGAGGTGTGGATGGCAAACCGCCCCAGGTCTGCCATGATCCAGCGCCGGCCCAGGCGCTCAGCCACGGCGCCGGTGGTGCCGGAGCCGCAAAAGAAATC
>CAYPKT010000003.1:51603-214589 GCA_964411385.1 uncultured Candidatus Brevefilum sp.
TTGGTCTTTGCCAACGGCATCTTTGCCATCCCCGATGGGCACGTTCATGGTGAAATCTGCACCCACATCAAAGGGCGGGTCGATGTAAATTAGGTCAATTTTGCCTTTAAAGTCTTTGAGCAGCGAAGCCATCACCAGCTTGTTATCGCCCCAAATAAGCATGTTCCTGAAGTCATCGCGGTGGGCGGTGAGCGGGTCGAACAGGGTCCCCTGGACTTCGGCGCGCGAGCGTGGTTCATCGACGGTTTCAATTTTTTGAAGGGGCATGGCAGCGCCGGCGATATCCACCTCGCGGCGGTTGCCATACACATCGTACTTGCCCTCCCAGATTAACTCGGTGCGGATGGTTGAAAAGGGATGGGGGTTGTCGGGTCCGTAAATTGTTCCTGGCATAGGGTTCCCTCTTGAAACTTATGGTTGGATGTCAAGCTCAATGATACCATAATTAGGGTGTGAAAGAGGTGCGATCACTTCGCAGGGGGAGGACTGAGAGTTGTGTTTGTGATCTTAATAGTTATCTTTTTTGTGCAAAAATAAATGCACGATCAAACCTGTTATAATAAATTAGAGAAAACCCAATCAATAGTCATGGAGGTGGGCTTGCTATGATAAACAAAGAAATAATCCCTGCTTTTGATTTGCTCCTTGAGGAGTTAGAAAATATTATTCCCGAGTTGAATAACCATGCAAAGCAACTTATGGACGATCAAAAGTACTTGGAAGCCAAGGAAATTATTGCAAAGGCAGAAAACGTTATTGCCTTTGAGGTTAAGGTAAAAAACCTGCGTCAAGAATGGGCTGACTTAAACGTCCCGATAAGGGCAAGAAAAACAACACCAGGCAAAAAGAAGACATATCGAAAATTACAAAAAGGATATAGAACGCCTGATGAAGCATTTAAGGTGCCAATTTTGCAAGCGCTTGAGAATTTAGGCGGCAGTGCAAAGAATACAGAAGTCTTTGCTGAGCTTGAAAAATTGATGAAGGATCAATTTACTATTTATGATTGGCAATCCTTACCCTCAAATAAAAAATCGTTAAGATGGAAAAACACAGCAGCTTGGGCACGGCAAGCTCTTGTTAATGAGGGCTTTCTTTCCCGCACATCACCCAGAGGTATTTGGGAAATCACAGAGGCTGGGAAAAAGCATTTGAATGATAAAAAAGGCTAATTGGTAAAGAAAACAAAAAATATGTCCCTGGACGAAAAGCGAACACTAAATGATGTTCTCATTAACCGAAGACTTGTTAAAACGTTATTTTAGAAGCAATAATATAAAGAGGAATGACCATGGACCCATTAGATGCCGTTGAGAAAATTCTTCATTTGAAAAAAAACCCCTTGCATTATCGTAATATTACAAAAAAAATTTTGGAGGAAGGTTTTTGGCAATCTGAGGGAAAGACACCCGAACAAACCATTAATGCAAGGTTGTCAGTTGATATAAAGCGGTATGGTGATAAATCACGTTTTGTTAGAACTGGTCCTGGTACATATGGATTAAGAGAATGGGCGGATATAGACAATGATGAAACAAGTCATGCTGATGCTAAATTAAAATATAGTTTTACAGATGCTGCAGAGTATATACTCGAAAAATTCGCTGAAAAAAGACCAATGCATTATCGTGAGATAACAGAAAAGGTAATGGAACTTAATTTAGTCGAAACTGAGGGCAAAACACCTGAAGCAACCTTGTATGCCATGGTATTAACTGAAATAAAACGGGCTTCTGTAAAAGGTAAGAAACCCCGGTTTATTAAGTACGGCAAAGGCATAATTGGTTTGAGGGATTGGGTAGGCGAAGGATTGGCTTATCAGATAGACCAACAAAATAAAGATGTTCGAAAGCAACTTCTTGCTCATTTACGAAACCTTTCACCTGCAGAATTTGAGCAATTGATCGGTATTCTTTTAGGTGAAATGGGCTTTGAAGAAGTTGAGGTTACAAGCTTATCTGGCGATGGTGGCATAGATATCCGTGGAACATTGGTTGTTGGCGATGTGGTCCGCACCAAAATGGCAGTTCAGGCTAAGCGTTGGCAAAACAATGTGCAAAAGCCGGTCGTTCAACAAGTGCGAGGAAGTTTAGGCGCTCATGAACAGGGTATGATCATCACAAGCAGCGATTTTAGTAAAGGGGCGATCGATGAAGCTTCGAGGAAAGATGCAACACCAGTGGCTCTTATGAATGGTGAACAATTGGTGGATTTGCTGATTGAGCACGAAGTTTTGGTACGAAAAGAACCTTATGAATTAATTTATCTCGCACTGGATGAATGAAACGTATATTTTTCATCTACAACAAAAATGTCAATTTTTTTCAGCCAATAGGAAGCTGAAAACCACAAATTGAATTAACCATTACAAGGGAATAAAACTTACTATATTTGGTCGGCTACCAAACGAAATCACCAAATAGGAGGGTGAGATGGAGAAACCATTTATTGACGAATTGATGCGCCAGATTATGGAAGCCAGGATGATCCCGAAAGTCCAGGTGGAGCGGGCGGTGGGGCCCATTTTGGGCATGTTCCTGGCGGACGTGCTGACGGAAACATTAAAACAATACCCCCAACAAGCCGGCACCATTGAGATGGTTTGCCCAGAGTTCCCCTTTAAAAAGCTTGATAACAACCAATCGACGAATATAGACTTTTTGCTCTACAACCGCGACCAGAAAAAGCTGCTTTTTGTGGAACTGAAGACCTCTGATACCTCGGTGGACATCCATCAAGTTGACATGTATCGTATCAAGCAGCGAGAGGTGCGCGAAAAAAGTGGTGTAACCCTCCACCAGGATTTGGAGATAATCAGGGATGCGTCTTCGGAACGCGGTAAGTATCAATTTATTATTGAGAATAAAATTGAGTCGTATAAGAAAGAGCTTGCCCAATGCTATGATGCCAGTATTATTTACCTGGTGCCCGAGAGTGCTGAATCCAACGTAAAAAAGCATGCTGATCTCACGCTGACCTTTGGCGGGTTAGCTGCATCGATCGAGGGGCCTTACGCTGAGGAGTGGCAGATTATTAAGCGGCACTTGTGTGACCTTGATGCCTCATCGAAGCGGATAAGAAACCTGGCTTTTTCGCCGCCGACAACCCCTACAGAGCGGATAAACTATTTAGATAAATGCAGCTTTGAAGAAATTTTGATGTTATGTGAAGAGTTTGGCAATGACATCGCTGTAGGTTTTTCAGGTGGCGAAAATGAGCTTGCGGGCAGGGACTTAGCATCTTTAGAAAACCGACTTTATAAGTGGGATGATGCTAAAGGAGGAACCGGCAAAAAAGAAGGAAAAAACTGGATAAGAGGGAATACGTTTCTTAACTTTATCAATATCAAAAAGAAATATGCCAAGCCTGTACCTCTACTTAACAATGAACAACGAAAAAGAAGATCTGCAAATTGGCAGGGTACTTATAAATTTGATGAGATGGTTGCCCATTGCGCAGAGTACGGGGATAAGGTGATTATCGGTTTCGTTGGCGGGAAATCAGGGTTTGCACGCAGCTCGTTAGATTATTTAAAGGACCGCAGACACTATAAATGGGATTACGCAGAAAATAGGTCGGGGAAAAATGTCGAGGATTGGATCTCGGGCGATTGGGTCGTCAAAACCTTGAAGGAACATCATGGGTATTACCCCTCTAAACCCTTCTAAGATCCTTAATTGGATCATGGTAGATGAAACCTGAAAAAGAAAGAATCTCTATTATTTTATTGAGCTTAAGGTCTAAACGGATTAGAAAATAAATGAGTAGAAAATCAGTTTCAGTCAGAGTGATGAAAAAGGTAATTCGCGACCTGGGTGACGTTTTTACCACCAAGGACGTTTCTGAAGACGAAAGAATGCTTAAAGCACACCGACGACTGGTTAAGCATTCTCATTATCATGCGTTTGTTGGCGGTGCATTGAGCGACCATCGGTCGAGATTGAAAATTAAGGAAATTCAAAAAGCGACGAGAAGAGGTTCCCGCTGGCAAAAGGTCGGGTTTTTGTCTAGGGTCTCATCAACAACTAGCCCACCAAAGATATCATCAACCAGTGTTCTACCAAAAATCGCACCTGTGAGTATTCCACCAAAAAAGGTTGAGCCTCAAAGCGAACCCCCTAAAATTGTCATCATATTTGAAGAAAAAGCCAAACCACCACCCAACCCAGCGCCGACCAGCCCAGTTACGCTGCTTTGCCCGACTTGCGGGGGAGGGCTATTAAAGACTGAAATAACGGATTATTATCAATGCCCTTATTGTGGGAATGAGCATATTATTGGCACTTAAATCGCAATAAATAAAACGTGTTTGCTGGTTCTTGAAAAGCAGCTAAGCATGGAAGATTCAATTTTTAACGCTGGTGAGGGACATTTTACAAATTTGGAACCTTTTCCTTGTAATGAACGTTCAATAAGGGTGGAAGATGATTTCTCGGCTGATAAATAACCGAGAAAGACAAGAAAATATCAAAATTATGCTGGGGCTTCTTCTTCCACACAAATTAGTAGATAATGATATGAATTACCATGAAAGGAATTTTAAGAAATGAAAAATAAGAACAATCTACACAAATTAATCCTGGTTGCACTCACAGGCGCTTTGCTCCTGGCGGCTTGCAGCGGGGGCGGCGGAACGAAATTAACTTCCACTAAAGACCTGTATGATAAAACCTGGGTGTTGGTCGCTTACGGCAACGAGAAAGAAACCGAACCTATCCCAGAGGGACTTGAGATATTCATCAAGCTCGTAGAAGATGGCAATATTTTTGGCAAATCGGGATGTAATAATTTCTTCGGATCTTTTACAGCGACCGATAATGGTAATCTAACCATTGTTGAGCCATTAGGGTCCACCATGATGTTCTGCGAAGGGTCGATGGAAGCAGAAGGTGAATTCTTAGCTGCTCTTCAAACGGCAAGCGGTTTTTACTTTGATAAAGAAGGTTTGCTGTTTATTACCTTCGAGAAAACTGAAGATGGGTATGACCGCTTTGTGTTTGAAAAACAAATAGATCAAACGCTGGCAAAAACAAACTGGGTTTTATCAGTTGTTTCTACTCCGGGCGGAGAATTAATAATGCCTGTAGGAAAAGGGGTTTTCATTTTGTTTGGTGAAGATGGCACTGCAAGTGGAAATGCTGGCTGTAATAGCTTTACAACGACTTTCACAGCTGATATGGAATCAATCCAAATAGAACCGGGTGCGATGACCGCGATGATGTGTGAATCTGACGTGATGGACGTTGAAGAGGCTTTTATGACTGCTTTGAATAAGGTAACAAGGTTTTCTATCGACGGTAGTTATTTGACGCTGTTTGATGAAAGTCACAGCCATGTGCTGAATTTCTTTTCAGTTGTTGAATAATTTTAAATAATTAACCTGACCTTACCCGGGCATGGGGTGGATTAATTGTGCTCGGGTATTTTTATTTAATGATTATGAAATATAACCAGGGTTTTGTGGATAAGAACCCGACCTTGAGCTAACGATTACCTGTATCGAAGCTTTGTTTACCGACTTTCTCGTTTTGTTTCCCCCAGCTAAATGCCCATTTTACATCCCTGGATTTCTTGGGTTTCGCAGTATAGACGGATACATTCAAGTGTAAGGTGTCATCTATCGCCAATCGTTGGGCCCATATCCCTTGCTTGTTGCCCCCCGGCAACAAACCTTTTACAGCCTGGACTTAAGCTCTTCCAGGCCGGTTTCCATCTCATCCATTTTAATCACCACGACGCGATAACCCAATGCCTTTAAGGCTCTACGCTTGTTCTCGTCACCGAGCCTGACGTAATCCAGGTGATGCACACTTCCATCAACAAAGACCAAAATTCTGGGGAGATAGAAAAAATCTGTACGGGCAAGAGGGTTGCCCTGGCTATCGACGATCAGCTTTTGAGCTTCATCGGGGAGCCTAATTTTCATCGCCCTGATTTTGTGCAATACATCCCTTTCGGACTGGGCTTCGGTTTGTGCCAGTAAGGCGTCGAAGTGGTCCTGGTTAGTGGCGCTTTCTTGAAGAATGTCAAACTCGCCCAGCTCATCAACCCAATCCAGAGCCAGGTGACGGTTTAATTTTTCGTGATCTCGCTGGTTATAGAAGGAAAGCAGGCATTGATAGCAAGCTTCCTGGCAGCCATCCTGATCACGTCCGTGTAAAATTTCATACGTTTTATTGAGTATTACCTGGAGGACGGGTTTTTCTACTGCTGAAGATAAGGTTTCCTTAAACACTTAGCGCCCCCGGCGCGACTCGAACGCGCAACCAACTGATTCGAAGTCAGGTACTCTATCCATTGAGCTACGGGGGCGTAATGCAATTATTATACCGCGAAATATTTTGATGGGTCAACTTTACTTGTCAACTTAAACATAAATATTCCCAAAATCCTTGCTTCTTTCAATTGTTAACAATATCTCATTCTATGTTTTTAATATCAATAATATTGAATTATCCCTTGACAAAATCTAATAAACTGATATGATTTTATTAATTAACTTTACATAAAAGCTGTTAATCTTAAACCAAAAGGATATTGACGATGACACACATATTAAATCTATCACAAGATAACCCGGTGATTCACCTTAAAGCTTACAGTAGTGTACAAATCGAAGGCGTCGACAGGGCAGAAGCTGTTTGTATTATTGATACGCCTCAGCTGGCAACTTTAACCGAGGAGGATGGCCATGTCTATATTACGGTTAATGATGCTTGTCGGTTAGAGCTGCCAGTAAATGCTTCAATCGAAATTGAACGGGCGATGGGCTCGATGAAAATTCAAAGGATCAAGGGGGTTATCAAGGCAGAAAAAGTGCTCAGCAATTTGATATTAAGTGATATCGGCTCTGCATCAATTGGTATGATTGGCGGAAGTTTTTCGGTTCAACAGGCTTCTGGTGATGTTCAGGTTGATAAAGTTGCCGGAAATTTAACCGTTGAGGATGTAATGTCTTTTGATTGTTACAAGGTCGGTGGCGGCTGCACCCTCGTCAATATTAAAGGGGAATGCAGGGTCAAAAATGCTGGTGGAAAATGTCTTGCTACGGGTTTACAAGGGGGGGCGATTTTATCAAAATTTGGGGGATCGATTAAAGCAAGTGACGTTCGTTTCTTAGATGATGTAAAAGCTGGGGGGAGTATTACGCTGTTTGGTTGTGAATTTGATGATGAAATGGGTATCACCGCTGGTGGGAATATCAAGGTCATCTCGCCTGTAAACCTGCAAAATAGCACATTTAAGCTGCGGTCAGGTGCACAAAGAATCCAAATCAAAACCAGCGAGGATGATATTACATCTAATAGCGGAGAATATGATCATCAAATTGGCGATGGGTCCAGGAAAATAAAAATGAGTGCAGGGGGGTCCATCCTTATAAAAGATAAGGACGATGAAGGTGATGACTTCATTGGCGACCTCACAAGTCGATTCATTTTCAAAGAATCCCCAATTACCCAGATTATTCAAGAACGTGTTTTAACCGCTACCCAGCGCGCTGAAGAAAAAGTAAAGGCTGCTGAGGCTCGCCTTGAAAAAATTAAAGAACATGCTGAATTGCAACGTGACATGACGCTAAATTTAGGTATTGACGCGTTATTAAAAAGTGCCAAAGATACATTGAATCCTAAAGAACAATGGATGATGAATGAAGAAGGAATTTCCGCGTCCACAGCGCAGTCACTTGATAAAAAAGGCACAACCAATGAAGAACGTTTATTTATTTTGCAAATGCTTCAAGATAAAAAAATTACCGTTGACGAAGCTGAAGCGCTCTTCAAGGCGATGGAAGGATAAAAACCCGATGGTAAATGAAGCAGAATTGAAAATTTTAGAAATGATTCAAGCAGGAGATATTACTGCTGAAGAGGGCTTTAGATTGATCGATGCAATGGGGACCAACGATTATTCAAGTGGAGGGAATCAGGATGAAACCCAGCCCTCAACGAGCAATATTCTTAGCACATTAAAACCTGAATTATCAAATAAAAAGATCACAAAGGGTGATCTATTAAGGATAAAACGCCTGAAACATTGGTGGATTATTCCATTTGGCGTTGGTACATTTGTAACAATTCTCGGCACAATTTGGATGGGTTTAAGTTATTTTCGTAAAGGCTTTGGCTGGGGTTTTTGGCTGGCAGGTTTTGTTCTTTTTGTTGGTTTACTATTGCTTACAATTAGTTTTCCTTCCCCAAAACATCCGTGGTTGCATGTAAGAATTAAACAAAAACCAGGGGAGAAACCGCCTTTGATATTATTCAGCCTTCCTTTATACATTCCGCTAACAAGTTGGTTTTTAAAAACTTTTGGAAGCCAAATCCCCGGGCTGAAAGATCAACCATTCGAAGATTGGATTAAGATCCTAAATCACCTTTCGCTTGAAGACCCATTTTATGTTCAAGTGAGTGACGGCGATGAAGACGTAGAGGTATTTATTGGTTAACTCATAGGAATAAATTTTTAGGAAAAGGTATCAGTTGTAAAAAGTGAAATTAATGGTTGAAAAAATTATAAATCGCGCTGCTGATATCGGCGAATAATTCGTTAACTGGTACAAACACAGCCTGTACAGGGTGATAAGCGAAAATCGTAAGAACGTAGTTGCCCCCAGGGCTGTAAATAATGGCGGTGTTTCCATAAGTATGAACCAGCCCATCGTTTTCAATTGCCCAGCCGTGTTTATGGGCAACGGTCGTTCCAGAAGGGACGCCAGCCTGGATCAGCGCGCCGAGTTTATTTTTTGCCATAGCATCAATCATCCTCTGGCATTTATCCTGGTTGATCTCCCCAGGAAAGACAGCGATCAGGGTGCCACCCGCTTGCTCTGCACAGCGATAAATATCTTCCATTAGCATACCCATGTCTGCAGCAGTGGTCTGGTTATATCTGTCGGGTCCGGTATCAATATCTGTGCGTTGGTTGGCAGGCGTATCGAACTGGCGCAGCAGTGGCGCTCCAACGTAAAAATGACCTGCCCAAAAGGTATTTTCGAGGCCCAGGGTGTGCATATCCTCCGTCACAATTAAGGGTGCCAGGTTTGGATCAATCACCTGTTTAGCAAGTGCATCGGTGCTGGTATTTTCAGATTGTTGAAGCATTTCATCCATTAATTTGATAACGTCATCGGGGTAGGGTGGCTCAAGAAACCTGAAAGCTGTAACCATTAATGGGATTTTTACCAAACTCCAGGAGGAAAAGGCGATGTTCGGGGCCAACTCTTCACCATCGCTTGAATGGGCGAGCAAAATATTCCGTGGTGAGCTTAAATCTTGTAAATAAACTTCTACGATTCCCCCAAAATCTGAAACCTCGATAACTTGACGGATCATCAATTCTAAATCTGCTAACACAGGGTGAGGTATATTGGTTTGATTTAGGGTCAGGTTTACGCTGCGATGAGCCGGAGATTTTAATGCATCGATAACCAGCAAGGTCGATCGATCGACATCAATACTGGTCCCTTTGGCGCCTTCAGAAAATATCGGGCTGCCGGGGATTGGCATAGGGGGGGAGGCAGGGGCGTCGTAGCGTGGGCTGACCTCGTCAATAAGATAATTGCGAATTAAGTTTTCATCGTATTTTGCGCTTAAGGGGATATTTATATTTTCAATCTGACTGCCCCAAAGAAAATTCCAAAACCCCCTCCAAAAGGGTTCGGTAACGCGTTGATTGTCTGCGACTGCCAGCATGCGGTCGACTTCGGGCTCAAAACCTAAAGCAGCTGGTCTAACTTGGATTGGGCTGCCGGCATAAAGGATCTCAATTGGAGACCGAAACACCAGGTATAACCGTTCGGCAGCCTGAACGTAGTTTAAACCCCCAATCGGTACACCGCCAACTTGCAACCCGCGCGGGAAGTTATTACGAATACGACTATAGCTTGTCAGCTGAACGATGGATAAGATCAACGTCAAAGATAAGACAATAATCGCAGCCCAGCGGAAGATTGGCAGGTTTAGTCTATGTTTCATCTCAACCCTATTTTACTTACAAACCATAATTTCGGGCAAGGTGCTATCAGAGAGAAATTTTTTCAGAAATACGTGGAATAAGTTTTTCCTTGGTTTATTTGTGACTCGCTAAATTTGCTAATACGGCAAGCGGTGCGTCAGTGCTGGGTTCTTCTAAAGCTGATGTTGCATAATGTGCATAGGAGATTTTCCCCGATTGATCAACGACAAATAAAGTAGGGGTCCCAATTGCAAAAAATTGTTTAACTTGGAAGTATCGTGCTGCTACCTTTGAGCGTTTATCAGTCAGGATTAGATAGGGCACAGGGTTTGCCTTCAGGTATTGGTTAATCATAAAAGGCCCGTTAGGAACCATCACAAGCACCTCAGTACTCAGTGCCTGGAACTTCTCGTAGTCATGGCGCAACTGCGCCATATGATTTCGACAATGGATTCAGGCAAAGCCGATATTGAATACGAGCAACGCATTATGATTCTCTAAAATTGTCGAAAGTTGAATAATATTTCCCCGATGGTCTGGTAGTGAAAAATCGGGCGCATAATCGCCAATGGATAGTTGTTGCATTAACAATCTCCTTTTATAATGACCATATCTTTAATTGATTAATTGCAAACCTAACTAACTTTGATGCCTTGAGTATAGTGCAAACTCCCACACTTAGTAAGCTATGGAAAACAGGGTCGTTATTGCTTTTTTTGCGAATATAAATAATTTTAAGTAAATGAAAATAAGATTAAAGGAGGTTTGACATGTTAGTTGGGTAGGGTTATACTTTCAATTCGAATACAGCATGTTTCATCACTGGAGGCTAATTTTGAAAACTGCATTAATTACAGGCATTACAGGGCAAGATGGCTCATACTTGGCTGAACTCCTGCTGCATAAAGGGTACGAAGTTCACGGCTTAATTCGCCGCAGCAGCACTTTTAACACCCTTCGTATAGACCATATTTATCGCGACCCGCATGGAAATAATGGAACTGTGAACCTGTTTCTTCATTATGGTGATGTGACAGCAGGGGACACTTTATTAGATGTCCTTTATAACGTGAAGCCCGATGAGGTTTATCACCTGGCAGCTCAGAGCCACGTTCGAGTTAGTTTTGATATGCCCGAATATACTGGTGACGTCACGGGGTTGGGAACTGTGCGAATTCTCGAAGCAATTCGCAAAGCAGGGATGAAATCGCGTTATTACCAGGCATCTTCGAGCGAGTTGTTTGGGGATTCAAAACCACCTCAGAATGAAAATACACCTTTCCGACCGCGCAGCCCTTATGCAGCAGCTAAACTTTATGCCTACTGGATGGCAAATAACTATCGTGAGGGGTACGGAATGTACGCCGTTAATGGCATTTTGTTCAATCACGAATCGCCCCGCCGCGGTGAAACTTTTGTTACCCGGAAAATTACGAAGGCATTAGCAAATATTATTGCAGGCAATCAAAAACATCTTTACCTCGGTAATTTAGAATCTCGTCGAGATTGGGGGTATGCCCCTGAATATGTCGAGATGATGAATTTGATTCTTCAACAGGACAATCCAGAAGACTATGTAATTGGCACAGGCGAAGCTCACACAATTGCCGAATTTTTAGACGAAGCCTTCGGATATGTCAATATGGATTGGCACGAAATTGTTCGGATTGACCCTCGATACTATCGTCCTACCGAGGTAGATTTCTTGGAAGCAGATACATCCAAAGCGAAGAAACATCTCAATTGGGAGCCTAAAGTTAAATTCCATGAATTGGTAAGGATTATGGTCGATGCAGATATGGAATTGTTGGGTTTAGAAGCCCCAGGCGATGGAAAAAAGATTATCCAGGAAAAATTTTCAGGATGGCATCGCTGGGAAGACCAGGTTGTTTCTATGGGTCGATAATTTATCGACTAATGAGCAAGCAAGTATAGATAAATTAACCATTAGCTGGTTGTAAAACTGGTAAAATACAGATATACTATATAAAGATGTAACCCTTGGAGGAGTACCTCATGATGGGCTGAAAGAGAAGGACCGCCACCGTCTGAAAGCATCCGCAGCACCCAAATGAGCGAAAGTCACCAAGGCGTATTGCCGAAGAAAACCATAAAGGTGATTAGAACGGCACGGGTGCGCCCGTTATAGCATGACCGGGTGAAAACCTGGCTAAGATGCGCTGATGCTGATCAGCGAATTGAGGTGGTACCGCGGAAGTAACCTTTCGTCCTCTGGGATGAAAGGTTTTTTTAATTATTGTGTTTGAGGAGATTGACCGATGGCAAAAGACTTAGCGAAAGCTTATGATTTTCAAAAAACAGAACAGCGTATTTATCAATGGTGGTGGGATTCAGGTTATTTTCAGCCTTCAAACGACCCTAACTCGCCAAACTTTGATTCTGATAAAAAACCTTTTGTTATTTCCATTCCTCCGCCTAACGTGACGGGTGGTTTGCATTTGGGTCACGTCATGTTTGTTGCCCTGGAAGACTTAATGATCCGCTACCATAGGATGAAGGGTGAACCTGCCCTTTGGGTTCCGGGGACAGATCATGCAGGTATTGCCACCCAGCTACAAGTTGAAAAAATGCTGCAAAAACAGGGCACCAGCCGGGTTGAAATTGGCAGAGAAAAGTTCCTCGAACAAGTGTGGGCATGGAAGGATAAGTACGGCGGTATCATTACAGAGCAAATTAGACGATTGGGCGCTTCGTGCGATTGGAGTCGAGAGAGATTCACGTTGGACGATGGCTTGTCTCGAGCAGTACGAGAGGCATTTGTTGGGCTATATGAAAAAGGGTGGATTTATCGTGGTCCACGGATGATTAATTGGTCACCTGGTTTGCAAACCGCAGTTTCGGATTTAGAAGTTATCTACAGTGAGGAAATGGGGAAGCTGTATTATTTTAAATATCGATTAGCTGACAGCGATGAATTTATTCCTGTGGCAACCACACGCCCCGAGACAATTTTAGGCGATACTGGGGTGGCTGTTCATCCAGATGATGAACGTTATCAACGATTTATTGGTAAGAAAGTTTTAGTACCAATCTTAAATCGCCAAATTCCTGTGATTGCGGATGAATATGTCGATCGTGAATTTGGCACTGGAGCGTTGAAAATTACCCCATCGCACGACCCCCATGATTACGAAATTGGTGTAAACCACCATTTGGCTTTCATCAATGTGCTCAATAAAGATGCAACGATTAATGAAAATGGGGGACTCTATGCTGGTTTAGACCGAATTTTGTGCCGTAAACGTATCTGGGATGATATGGAAGCAGCTGGTTTGACCATTAAAGTTGAAGATTACCTGATGAAAGTTCCCCGATCGCAACGGGGTGGTGAAGTGATCGAGCCGATGATTTCAACGCAGTGGTTTGTTGATGTGCATGAAATGGCAGCGAACGCACTGGAAGCGGTAAAAGACGGTCGGGTTGAAATCATCCCTGAGCGTTTTAAAGCTGTCTATTATAATTGGCTTGAAAATATCCAGGATTGGTGCATTAGCCGACAGCTGTGGTGGGGTCACCGCATCCCGGTTTGGTATTGTCAAGATTGCAATCAGATGACGGTAACCCGGGATGATCCTGATGTATGCCAGCACTGTGGCAGCCATAACCTGGAACAAGACCCTGATGTGCTCGATACATGGTTTTCATCGGCTTTATGGCCTTTTTCAACCTTGGGGTGGCCAGAGCAAACACCCGACTTTAAATACTTCTACCCGACATCAGTCATGGAGACGGGATACGACATCTTATTTTTCTGGGTTGCACGGATGATCATGATGGGGTTGGAGTTTACAAACCAGGTGCCTTTCCATACGGTTTATTTACATGGCATGGTGAGAGATGAACATGGTCAAATTATGAGCAAGACCAAAGATAACGTAATTGACCCATTGGTCGTGATGGAAGATTTAGGTACGGATGCGCTAAGGTTCACGTTGTTGGTGGGATCAACCATTGGAAAAGATACGAATCTATCGATTAAGAAAGTAGAGGCGAACCGTAATTTTGCAAATAAGCTGTGGAACGCAGGTCGCTATGTGATCAGGACTTTAGAAAATATGCCCTCTTGTCTTAAAGATGACCCAGAACCGACTTTGGCTGACCAATGGATATTGGGTCGCTTAAAACAGGTTCTTGAAACAGTGAACAGACTGTTTGAAAACTACCAATTTGGAGAGGCAGGCAGGCAAATTTATGAATTCTTATGGGGCGAATTTGCAGATTGGTATG
Source organism: uncultured Candidatus Brevefilum sp. (assembly GCA_964411385.1). GTDB lineage: Bacteria > Chloroflexota > Anaerolineae > Anaerolineales > Anaerolineaceae > Brevifilum. Next base: position 65,806 of record CAYPKT010000003.1, read on the forward strand.
TAGAAATTTCGAAAGTCCAAATTGGGGATGGCGAAGATCATGCTTTTACGACAATCCAAACGCTGGTGAAGGTTCTTGATGTATGTTTGCGGCTTTTGCATCCGTTTACACCCTTTGTAACTGAAGAACTTTGGGGGCATTTGCGAGATGCGTGCCAGGAAACCTCGACATTATTGAGCCCTGAGGGTGGCTGGGAAGAGGCATTAATTATTTCGCGCTGGCCTGACGCGCTGCCAATGGAAGGTTGGGAAGATAACGCAATTGATGATTTTAACCTGATTCAGGAAGTGGTGAGGGCGATTCGAAACATTCGCTCGGAATATAAGGTTGAACCAGGGCGCAGGATTCGCTGCACGATTAGCGCAGGTGAATATGTTGAGCTTATTCGTTCTCAATCTAAGGCTTTGGCTGCTTTAGCAGGAATTGATATAAACGAACTGGAAATTGTGAAAGAACCTTTATCTCCTTCTGAAGATCGAGTGACATTGGTCGTTTCAGCGCTTGAAATTTCACTGCCCTTAGCCGGGTTGGTTGACCTTGAGGCAGAACATGCCAGGCTTGAAAAAGAATTAGCGGAAACAAATTCACAAATTGAACGCTTAGAAAAATTACTTGCAAGTCCCTTTGCTCAAAAAGCGCCTTCAGATGTGGTAGAAAAGGAACGTGAAAAGTTGGATGGCTATAAAGAGACTGCAAGAAAGCTACAACAACAATTAGCTTAAGCTACATAGACTTTTTGACAGCGTAATTAAAATGTAAACTCCCTGCTTCTATTGAATGGCAGGGAGTTTTTGATCAATTGAATAAAAAATTATTCTTTATGCAAGTCTGTCATATTCGTGTTGTATAATGCGGCGCAAAATAGCTAAAGAAGTTGCATAAGTAGAATCCATACCAAAATAAGACATGGTTCCTGCGCCGAGGTTGCCACCTTTGGTCAACGGGGTATCTGATGCATAATGTAAAATCCCAAAATCGAAAGGCAGTCCATAGAGGTTTATGATTTCATTAATAGGGTGTTGGGTTGGACGAAACAACTCATAAACAGCGGAAAGATAAGGCCCAGCTTCCATTTCGATATCGGTATAACCCTCGCGATAGATCACTTGCATAATGCGAGCATTTTGTAAGTAAGTACCTAAGACCGAAACGGATTTTTGGTTATCCATAACGGTTCCATACACCAGGTAAGGGCTTACATCCTCAGCAGTAAAGCAATTACTGTATAAGTAAGTGTTTTGTGATTGCTCATCGTAAGTTACGCTGGGGATCATTACATCACCCATGCGCCCGTTGAGTGTGGCAGCTTTGCCCATGATGTACACACCTTGCAACGGATAGATATTTTCTGCTATTTTTACCAGTAAATTGTAAGCAGCCAAGCCCAAAGGATAATCAATATTTAGAATTAATGCATCGCTCTTTTTAAGAAATGACCAATCAAAAGAGCGATTATCATTTCCGCCAGGCCTCAAACGAGGGTCGATTGTATCAGGATTGAGGGATGCCAGGTCGATGATCTGTGCCTCGATATCGAAGGCGTGTTCGCTGGGGAATCGATATACACCGTGTTCCTTTTCAAAATCACTTTGAGCACGTATCAAATCTTTACCCTGAGAGGTAGCTTGGTATTTCTTGAGGATGTAATATAAAAAATTTTCTGGGCGCGAAGAAATTTTCTCCTGGCTAATATCATGCCATTCTGCTAATAAGCTTTCATCCCCTGCAGAGTGAAGGAATTCTTCCAGGCGATCTTGCTGTGAAAGCGCGAATCCGGTCAACAAGTTTGGGATACTGTGGGTATTGCTCGAGATAAAATAAACGGGGCGTTGGCTGATTTCTGGAAAGCGGATTTGAATGTTTTCCCACCAGAATCGGGTAGCCCTGCGGTATTCATTTAACGACCCACTAAATAAACGAACAACCAGATCAATTTTTTGAGATCGGATTTTTTGCAAATTTTGAACAAAGTTCTCACCCCAAATGGTCTCTAATCGGTTTAAATCTTCTGAGGAAATTTTTAAACCAATTGCAAGGTTGTTTTTTTCGGTTGCAATATGCTCTAATTGATCTCTGAAAATTTCATCTGGAATATTGTTAAGTAGTGAATGAAGTTTATTCCACTCAATTTGGTAAGCAGTTAGCAATGAAATAATATCTTCTATATCCGATCGAGAGGCAATAAAACAAGCTAATTGGTCTACTCCATCAAAAAAGCATCGACGGCGCCTGGCACGCGCGCTGACCTCTGCCCAGTTTTCGATTTGCTGATAGTCAAACTGGCGAAATACGGTTGCACTCTGTCCCATCAAGACTGCTTTGACATCGGGCATGCAATCTGGCAAACGCAAATTCGCATAGATGAAGGAGGAGATATCGGGTTCATCATGTTGGGCAAGGGGGTGCAGTGAGGAATCCATACCAGTATGTACCTCTTCAAACGAACGAATACGCACCCAAGTCGTTGAACGCAGCAGAGAATAAATTGTGCGGATATAGAGTTCAATTTCTTCAGATGATCTGGTGGGGACGGTTCTTTCCATAAACACTCACTTAACAAAGGTTGGGTTAATTAATAAATATCTAAAAAAAAAAAGATTGTGCCTATTTTACCCGCATTTAGGTGAAATCGTCCTTAAATAATATTTAAAATAAGACAAAATACGACAACCTTTGTATCAAAAATTAGTTTCTAAAATTGATAAAAAACATGATAATTAACAGTGATGACCGGTTTATTTATTGTTTTATTTTGATATTCGTCCATCTGCCTTTCCGGTACAATTAGACAAATTGAATTTTTGATAAAGAGCATTTTATGATAAAGACAATCTTTTTTGACTTTGGCGGCGTGATAATTAAACCACCGAATTTATGGTGGAGAAAATGGCTAAAAAAACGATTAAGTATCGACGAACACCCTGAAATTCTTGAAATGTTAGAAAACCCATATGAAGCTCAATTGGTTAAAGACATTTGCCTGGGGGCGGTTTCAGAAGATTATTTATGGATTTTGATGGCAGAACGGCTAAAAATTAACCCTGAAAAGCTGAAAAAAATTCGTCTTAAATTATTTTCGAAAAGGCAACTAAATAACCAGGTGATTAAGAGCTTAGCTGAATTAAGTAAAACACATCAAACCGCTATTTTAAGCAATGCAGGTGATCGTTCACGCGAATTGATGGAAGAAACCTACGGTTTAAATCGATATGTAAGAGAAATTATTATCTCAGCTGAGGAAGGGGTGATTAAGCCAGATCACCGAATTTTTGAAATAGCTCTTGACCGTATGAAAGCAGATCCTGACACATCTTTACTTCTGGATGACTATTATGAAAATGTTATTTCTGCACGAAAATTTGGAATGCATGCTGTTCACTTTCAAAATACCCGGCAAGCCATACATGAATTAACGCACATCATATACGAAAGGACGTAAATAATGCTTTATCTGGTCGCAACTCCAATCGGTAATTTAGGTGATATTTCATTGCGCGCGTTGGATATTTTACGAAACGTGGATTTGATTGCCAGTGAGGACACACGAAAGACATCGATTTTGTTAAATCATTACGATATTCATAAACCCCAAAAGAGCTACCATGCTTTTAATGAAGAAAAGGTGGTCCCAAAATTGATTGATCTTTTGCTTGAAGAAAAATCAATCGCTGTGGTGACTAATGCTGGCTCGCCGGTAATTTCTGACCCTGGATATTCTCTGGTTCAGGCTGCCATAGAAAATGAAATACCGATATCAGCGATACCGGGGGCCTCTGCTGTGGTGATGGCACTCAGTCTTTCTGGGCTTCCTGCGCATAGTTTTACATATAAAGGCTTTCCTCCAAGGAAGCCTGGTCCTCGCCGGCGATTTATTGCTGAAGAAAAGGAGTCTCTTCATACTTTGATATTTTATGAAAGCCCATACCGGTTACAAGCTTTTTTGAAGGATGCGCTTGCAGAATTGGGTGATCGCAAAGCAGCTTTGGCCAATGACCTTACCAAAAAATTTGAAGAAGTTTACCGAGGAAAATTGAGTGAACTACAGGATTTGCTTATTGAAAAAGCACCGCGCGGTGAATATACCATTGTGATCGAAGGGAAAGGTAAAACGTAGATCTAAAATTTTAATATGGAAAGATCGTTTTCATCATCGATAACCTCAAGACCTTCTTTGCTTTTAAGCTTATTAACAGCCCAATAAGTGATCGGTGTTACAACGACTTCAATGGAAAGTTTAAAGATATAATTAGTTACAGTCAGGCTCCAAAATAAACGCCATGGAAAAACGTTTAAAGCGGAGGCAATGAAGACAAAAGCAAAGGTATCAAACGCCTGGCCAACGATACTGCTACCGATTGTTCTGGCCCAAAGCAGTTTTCCCTGGGTACGTGCCTTCATCAGAGCCATAATAATGGCATTGGAGAAAGAACCCGCTAAGTAGCCAGCTAAGCTGGCAACAACGATTGCGCCGGAGCTCATGCTGCCTAAAATCAAATCGTAGCTTGCTTGTCCAACGGTGTTCTGCCAGGTGGCTTCACCCGGAAGCTGTTGAACCGACCAAAACACAAAAGCGCTAAAAACTAAAGCGATAAATCCAATCCAGATGATACGTCGTGAACGTTTAAAACCGTAAACTTCAGCTAATACGTCACCGATGATATAACTGATCGGAAAAAGAAGGGTGCCAGCGTCAAAACTCAAATGAAGCTGCCCCAGACTTAACCCCCAATCGATCACCTTGGCGGACGAGGCGACATTACTAAGGACCAAAATTAATACAAAAAAAGTTGTGAGAATGTCGAGATACTTAAAGGTGTTGAATTTGGTATTATCTGTAAGAGACTCCATATATCGCTCACTTGATTTTGAAATCTTGATAAGTATACCTTGAGATGCATCATTTTTTTATTGACCCCGAATTAATTAATTTTCAACGAGTTATTTTTCCAAAAGAAATCGCACATCAAATTAAGCATGTGTTAAGGTTGACTACTAATGATATTGTAACTGTGTTAGACAATAGCGGGATGCTGTACCAGGTTAGGTTAGAAAAAGTTGATACACGTTCACAATTGTTTGGAGAAATTGAAAGCAGTACCCTTAATGAAACTGAGCCAAAAACGAAGGTTACCCTTTATTTTTCACTAACTGCCAGAGAAAAAATGGATTGGATTTTACAAAAGGGTACTGAAGTGGGTGTTTCTGTATTTCAACCTTTTGTTTCTTCCAGGTCATTGGTGAGAACAGTCGAAATTTCTGGGAACAAACTTGATCGGTGGAATCGTATCATCCGCGAGGCAGCAGAGCAATCTGGTCGGGGGCGGTTGCCAGAGCTTAATCTTCCACAAAACCTGATTCCCAATCTTGATAGTTTTATTGATAACCATGATTTGAGTATGATTGCCTGGGAAAACGCGTTTAATAAAGGAGAAGACGTAAACAAGCTGTTGGATCAATTTAGTGGTTTTAGAATAGGGCTTTTTATTGGCCCTGAGGGAGGATTTTCTTTAAATGAGGTCGAAACTGGATTAGGTTTAGGCTGTAAAATGGTTTCATTAGGCCCACGAATTATGCGCATGGAAACAGCAGCCATTGTTTTTCCTGCAATCGTGCTGCACGAATTAGAAGAAAAATCAGCCAACTTTCCTTTATTATGATATGATTTTGTAACTTGTTTCTAACTTATGGGTTATGTTATACAGAAATAGCCCTTTAATATTCTGGAGATAACTTTGAAAAACTATTACATTATTGTTAACCCAACCGCAGGCAAAGGCGCAGGAAAAAAAGCTGTACGATCTATTGAATCTGCTTTGCAAGCTTTACAGGTGAATTATGAACTTACCTTGACTGAATACCCCGGCCATGCTATTAAATTGGCAGAAGAGGCTGCAAATAACGGTTTCTATGCTGTTGTCGCTGTGGGAGGAGATGGAACAACCAACGAAGTTATAAATGGGCTTGTGAATGCCCTCTCAACAACCAACTCTGCGTCTAAACTTGGTGTAATTCCCGTCGGTCGTGGAAATGATTTTTCATTTGGTATGGGGATCCCACAAGATATTGAAAGTTCATGTCAATTATTAGTTGAAGGAAATTCTCGTCCAATTGATATAGGCTTCATAAAAGGCGGAGATTACCCGGAAGGGCGTTACTTTGGCAACGGTATTGGGATTGGATTTGATACAATCGTAGGGTTTGAAGCTGCAAAACTTCCACCATTTATAAGTGGAGTTCCGGGGTACATTATCGCCGCGCTAAAAACAATTTTCTTATTTTTTAATACGCCGACGATTCGTTTAGAGATTGACGGGACGATTATCGAGCAGCCTTGTTTATTGGTTTCATTGATGAATGGACGTCGAATGGGCGGCTCGTTTATGTTTGCACCTGATTCAGAAACCGATGATGGTTTATTAAACCTGTGCATCGTTGGAGATGTTACCCGTATGGAGATTTTGGGTTTATTCTCTAAAGTGATGGCTGGGACACAGGAAACACATCCTGCCATTAAAATGCCAACTGGAAAAAAGGTTTACATAAAAGCAATTTCAGGAACTCTTCCGGTACATGCTGATGGCGAGACGATTTGTGTAGCTGGGGATCATCTCGAAGTTGAGGTGGTAAATAAAAAATTAGAATTGGTCTGTAGTACTTCTGATGATTAAGCTATTCGTTAATTTCATAATAAAATCTGTTATTTTCTTCTTTTTAAAAGTTGATACTTCAGAGATCGATCAAATCCCAACCCATGGTCCATTACTGATTGTAGCAAACCATATCAACTTTTTAGATGCGCCGACATTAATCACACACTTGCAACCGCGGCCGTTAACCGCATTTGTAAAAAAAGAAACCTGGGACAATCCATTCCTTGGCTCTTTATTTACTGTGTGGGATGGGATTCCGCTTGACCGGTCGACAGCAGATTTTGCAGCTTTTAAAGCTGCTAAAGTGGCTATTCGTGATGGGAAAATTTTGGCGGTTCTTCCAGAGGGGACACGTTCTGAAGATGGCCGTTTACAACAGAGCAAGCCGGGGATTGTTATTCTTGCAAACAAATGCGATGTCCCAATTTTGCCAATTGCGTTTTATGGACATGAAAAATTCAAAACGAATATTCGAAAACTTAAAAGAACGAAGATGATCATTAAAGTTGGACATCCTTTTAAATTAGATTTGAATGGGACCTTGATAGATAAGAAAGTTGTTCAAGAGGTTGCAGATGCAATTATGCTTGAAATCGCTGAGCTTATGCCCGAACAATATCATGGAGTTTATTCCAACATTTGCATGGATGAAAAAAAATATATCAAATATTTAGATTACTCCTCTTGGAAGCATGTTCCTGAGGCGCTTCACGAGCAATTTTCCCAAACCTAAGTTGCGATTTTCCTCATCAATTACCAATAAATATTGTCCTTGAGGCTCAAGGTCTGTTTCAGGTTGTCGAATGTCGTGACCTTGAATCCATTGTTGAACTTGCCCATGATCAAGCTTGATAGTGCCTGTGGTAAAAGTATGCCCAAAACGACTAAAGAACTCGGATGAGGGTTGGAATTTCTTATTTATGGTCTGTCCGAGGTGCATTCCCAAATATTCGAATGGAAGTAAAGGAAACTTTAAAAGATATACCTTTGGGATTAGGAAAATATCTTCAAATCTTGTAAATAATTTTAAGTCACCATCAGTAAGAATTTGCAATAAGTTGATACCATAGTCGCTTGCTAATTGCTCAGTTATTTGGCTTTTTAAATAAGTTGGGGCTGGGGTTAACCCAGTAAGCGAGAATTCACGGATCGGTGGGTTTGAACTTTGATCTGAAAATTTCCCTAATTTTGTTAAACGGGCACAAAAAAAGCCCGACATCCCAGTGATATGAGGCCAAAGACGTAAACTATGAACAAGAGAAGGATGAAAAAAACTGCTTTCGTAACCCGTTAACCCAGGTACATCAAAGGGCACTTTCATGGCGACGTCATCAACAGCGAAAATATGCGGAAAAGACTTAAGAACCTGGCTGATGACGGCTTCATCTTCTTCTGGCGCGAGGGAACAAGTAGCATAAACAAGTTGTCCGCCTACTTTCAAGGCTTTTAAGCCGCTAATCAACAATTGAACCTGTCTTTCTTGCAATCGATTTCGTTCTGTATCCGTGGTTTCACGAAGACGGCGATTTGGTGCCGGCCGAAAATTTTCCATGCTGCAAGGGGCATCAAGGAGAACATGATCAAAAGCTTCGGAAAACCAGGATCCAAATAGTTCACCTGGGTAATTTGTGATGACGGTATTGGCACCGCTCCAGGTCGTTAGCACCGCACGTAAGGCCGCGATTCTGCTACGACTGCCATCATTGGCAAGGATAAACCCACGATCGCGGGTTCGATCGATCATGTGGGTTGTCTTCCCGCCGGGGGATGCGGCCATATCCAGGATGAGTGGTTGATCTTCCTCGAAATCCATCAAACTGACCGGCACCATCGAGGCGGGATCTTGTAAATAGTACTGTCCTAAACGATGTTCAATTGTTCTGCCCGGGGAGAATTCGGGAGGTCTTATCTGCCAGGCATTTTCGCAAAAAGGAATTGGTTCAATATCCCACTGATAACGGGCTGCTAAAGCCTCGATTGCCTTCGAAGGTTCACCTTTGAGAGAATTCATCCGAATCCCTATTGGCAATGGTTCTGCTTGCAAATCGATAATTTGTTGAATTTCTTTTTCAGTTAAGATGTGATTGAATCGAGCCAGGCTATCAGAGAAGCGAGATGATGGTTTTTTTACCATATTTTTACCTCCCCTTTTCGCAATAAGAAAATAATTTCATTTTCATATTCAATGGTATTCATCAACCAGCCTTGGGGTAAGTTATGAAGAATAAGCTGACGATGACCTTCTAATAAATTTAGATTGCCCGCAAGGTTTCGCGTAGGTAGTGAAACAGCGATTACTTTGGCAGGAATACTTTCCCAAAACGCAAGATTAGAGCCTGGATCTCGCTTTTCAAAACGGTGAGCTTCTTTGAAAATAAATGCAATATCAGCATGCTGTGTCGGCGGATTAGCCAAAATGTCACGGTTTTCAGCTAAGGGCTTCATGCCGATTTTCACAAAAAAATTATTAATAAAATCAATTCGGGGTTGGATGATATCATAGGCAAAATATTGCACAGTCCTTGGCAGGTCCATCCAGGGAAAAGATAAAGGGTTTAATCCACATGCGAGGTCTAAAATGGTTGATGGTTGACCTGTTGCTTCGAAAAGGCGTTGATAAAAATCGGGTAATAAAGGAATCCGCTCTGCTGTGGATGCATGTTCTAAAAGGGTTTTTCTGCAAAAATTACGAAGAGTAGGAGATTCAAGTGTAGCTGATTCAACCTGGTTGAGTTCGTAGGTTAGGAGTTCATAATCAGGTTCTCCTAAGTAAGGGGCGACAATATTGTGGAGTTTGCGTTTAACCGTTTTAAGTAGAAGTTTTTCTGTCTTGTGCTTTGGAGCTTCCTGCAAAAATAGGCTCTTTACTGTATATGCGTTTAATCCAAGTTGACGATATTTTTTCGACCCCAGAATTCTTTTCACCCAATCTTCAAGAGTTTTTTCACTTGGAATCATTTGCTCACCAAAAATGCTAATTCGGTTGAAAACTGGAATTCTTGTACCTGCCAGGGTTTGTCGTTGATGATGCCATAGAAATGGCTGCGATAGTGGTTTACCATGCCGATTTTCCGCCCACTAAGACTATGGACCGGAAACGACACCAGGATATGATCGGCGTTAAGCTTTTCTAAAAGACGAAGTGTGACGGATTTTTCCATTTGCTCAAGGCAGGGGATAGACTTTAACAAAAGAGCGAGCTGTGATTTTTGTGTGGGGGTCTCTTCAATTAAATCGCAAGAAGTGGTCGATGCAGTTATTCCTACATGGTGTAAAAAGGATTTGATGAATGATAAGGAATTTAAGTAAATATCACAAGCAAAATAGTTTACCTTATCAGAAAGCGGCATCCAGGCTGCAGCCAGCGGATTAAACCCGCAAGCTAAATCCATAATACTGGTAATAGGTGAAATAGAAGAAAGACAGGTACTAAAAAAAGTGTTGAGAATTGGCAATCGTTCAGCTGTAGACGCGTGTAATTTCATGGTTGAGCAGCAAAAATTGCGAACAAGCTCAGCAGATATGTCATTAGGTATTGTCTGAAGCTGTGTTAATAACTTAACATAGTCAATTTTTTCTTTTAAATAGGCACCCCCGACCTGATGTATTTTATTTCGGACATATTTTAAAGCTGCTTTTTCAGAAAAACCTTTGTCGAGCGCTTCTTTGCTTATCCGAAAAACCAGGTTTTCGGTGATATTCGCATATTTTGGATTAGCCATAACCTTTTGAACAAGGTTACTGAGGTCAACTTCACTCACGATCGTGTTCTAACCTATCGGTAAGTTGCGTCATAAAACGGAGGTTGTGAAGGGTTGCCAACCGTTGATAAAGCCAATCGCCTGTTTTGAACAAATGATGTAAATATCCCAGGCTGTAATGGCTGCACACTGGACAATCACAATATTCGGATATGCCTTGATCAATTTTGACATGCTTTTTGTCTTGGATATAGACGTATTCAAGCCAATTTTCCCCAGTTAATAACGTTTCTGGTGGTTCGGTAAATCGCATTAAGCGACCGTGTCGCGCATCCCTGGTGGGTAAAGCACAATCAAACATATCGTAGCCGATCCGATAAGTTTTAAGTAAATTGATAGGATGTCCAATCCCCAGTGCATGCATGGGGTACTCTGCTGGCACTAACGAGCGAGTTAACGACACAATGTCGGTTAATAATTCTCCATTTGTGTTTAATGGCCAACCTCCATAGCCGAAACCGTCGAAGCCGATTTCTAAAAGTCCTTCGGCGCACTTTCTACGTAAATCGGGATAACCGCCACCCTGAATAACGCCAAATATTAAAGGGCGTTGGCACTCTTCAACCTTTCGCTGATTAAGCTGATGAATGAATTCTGCTTTACAACGCTTAGCCCAATCTAATGTGCGTTGTACAGAAACTTCTTGTTCAGCTCGAGAAGCATCTACATGAGTGCAGTCATCCAAGCAAATGACGATATCGCTTTCAAAAGAAATTTGTAGTTGAATACTCTTTTCAGGCGAAAGGAAAAATTTGCGTCCTTTTCCTTCGGGTTTAAAGAAGATACCTCGGTCTGTCATTGAACCAAATTTGTTTGATTGACGAATGAGAGAATATGCTTGAAACCCGCCCGAGTCGGTAATGATTGGTTTGCTCCAATCTGCAAAGCGGTGTAAACCACCCAAGGCCTGAACTGTGCTCGACCCTGGCCTTTGCATTAGATGAAAGGTATTCATCACCAAACCCTGGATTTTTACACGTTCCAGGTCTTGGGAATCAACGGCACGTACATACCCCAGGGTAGCATCGGGAAAAAAGGCAGGGAAATTGATCTGTTTATCTCGGATCCGAAGTGATTGACTTGTCTTCATGTTAAAGCACAAATTCCTTTCGGGGGAGATTCAGAATTAAAATAAACTCACGCTTTTGCCCTGAAACTTTGGCTAAAATATTACCAACAGAACTTCGAAAAACTTCTTCGTTTTTTAATGTTAGGTCACAAGCCAATAATATTTGCTGATGAGCACCAAAGACCATGGCTACCTCTTCAAGCAAACGAGACAATCGATAGGGTGTATCCATAAGGATGACCGGAACCTTTTCATTAAGAAATTTTTTGAGAAATTCTTTACGCAAACCACTTTTTTGAGGGGGAAAACCAGCGAAAACAAAATGGTCGAGTGAAAAATCACACAGGGAAAGGGCTGCCATCAAGGAGGATGGCCCAGGTATTGGCGTGATAGGTACACCTGCCTGGTAGAGCAACCCGAGTAAATATTGCCCAGGGTCAGCAAAGATGGGTGTCCCCGCATCGGAAATAAGTGCCAGAGAATCACCTTGCAATAGCCTGTCAACGATCAACTGCGCTTCTTCAGTTTCATTATGTTCATTCAGGGTAAGGAGCTGATTTTCTACACCAAGTTGGTTTAAAAGTCTGCTCCCTTGACGATATTCTTCACAAATTATGGCATCAACATTCTGTAAAACTTCTAAAGCGCGCAAGGTAATGTCCTTAGGATTGCCAATAGGGGTGGCTACAATAAATAACTTCCCAATTTCCAGTGATAAAGTCATGGGTTAATTGTATCATCCTCACCTAAGAGGTGTGAAGCAAACTGCCATTTCTGATCGGCTGTGGGGTAATATGGAATAATCAATATAAAATTATTGATATTAGACCCGGAGTATCATGAAAAAAACCAGCCGTTTATCTCGAGTATCCTTACTGCTTTTCTTCTTTTTTGGCCTAGACAAAATTTTAGCTGTAGGACGAACGATTATCATTGGACGACAATTCGGGCTGTCCGCTGAACATGACGTCTTTAATGCAGCCAATAATTATCCCGATCTATTATTTGCCCTCATCTCTGGTGGTGCTTTGGCAATTGCGTTCATCCCTGTATTAACCGAAACTCGTAAAAAAGAAGGCCAAGCTTCGTCTTGGAAGTTGTTTTCTCAAATCGGTAATTTGGCTTTCCTGGTTACTGCAGGATTGGCAATTGTCATTGCTGTGTTTGCAAAACCTCTGGTTCAATGGGAGCTGGGCATTGCACCCGGGTTTAATGTTGAACAACAAAAATTAGCGGTCGAGTTGATGCGCTTAAACCTGGTAGCGACCTTGATCTTCTCAATCAGCGGTTTGGTGATGGCTGGCCTGCAGGCAAACCAACACTTTTTGTTACCTGCTGCATCTCCTTTGATGTATGAAGTTGGAAAAATTATAGGGGCTGTCATTCTTGCCCCTACTGTTGGCTATCAATTTGGAGGTTTGAAATTGCCAGGCTTTGGAATGGGGATTCATGGGTTGGTATATGGTGTGATTATTGGCGCTTTACTTCACTTATTAATCCAGGTGCCAGGATTATTAAAATACAAATTCAAATGGACTCCATCAATCAATTTTCAAGATGAATCTGTCAGAAAAGTTTTACGTTTGATGGGACCACGCTTGGTGAGCATGATTTTTATCCAATTAATTTTTGTCGCACAAGATAATTTAGCCTCGCGCTTAGAAGTAGGGGCACTAACTGCCTTAACCTACGGGTGGTGGATTCAACAGGTGCCACAAACAATGATTGGAACTGCGATTGCAACTGCCTTACTACCTACTTTAGCTGATCATTTAGCGGTAGGAGATAAATTGGCATTTAAAGAGACTATCGAGCGTTCCTTGCGAGTTTTAATGGCCCTTTCCTTACCGATTGCAGTCATTTTGTCTTTAACCCTGTTGCCTCTCATTCAAACTGCATTTGGCTTCTCACTTGAGGGCTCAAGGATGATTTTACTGGCTACTCAGGCATTTTTAGTAGGCTTATTAGGGCATAATATCGTTGATTTAGGAGTGCGTTCTTTTTATGCAAAGCAAAACGCCTGGACACCAACAATTATTTCAAGTGCTGGGTTTTTTGTTTACCTGGGAGTAGCAATCCTATTGGTGAGGTTGATGTCTTATCGTGGGATTGCATTGGCAAACTCAATTTCGTATAGCATACAAGCCTTAGCGCTTGTTCTCTTATTAGGACGTGGGTTTGTTGATCACTTCAGGTTGAACAATTCCTTTGCTCGCGGATTATTAAGTGCTGGGTTGGCAGGCGGAACTGCTTGGTTAATTATCGCGGCGATACCCCTTCCTCTTCCAGTTTTAGTTTTGGCATTAATTGCTATTGGTTTAAGTGCTGTTGTCGCGATAATCCCGATTTGGCCAGAAATTCGCCTTCTTATCAACCTGTAAAAGCATGAGGTATAATCTTTTCCATGGACGAAATCGATAAAAATATTGAACCCAACTCGGGAACACAAAAACAAAAGAAAACAAAAAAGAATTTTTTTAAACGGCGTTCTGGATGGTTCATTATAGCCGCTATCTTAGCACTAATTATTTTGGTAACAAGTGCTTCAATTGGTGTTGCTAAAGGCATTAATGATCGGGTGCAATTGGCGAAAAACCAAGCTGCTCCGAAAATTCAAGCTCAATTGGAAGGCGCACGTTTAGATATTGAGGAAGGTCGATACGAGGTTGCTTTAGATCGATTAAACTGGATTTTAGATGAAATGACAGAGTTTTTATCTGAAGAAGAATTGGCGGATGTAGGGGATTTATACAGTCAAACGCTTGTACTTATATCGAATGCTAAAACACCAACACCGCAACCTTCGCCAACCGCATTCGTGCCAGAAATTACGCCCACACCTGACACGCGAGGGGCTGAAGACCTGTTTAATTCAGCTCAAAGTTATTTTCTGAACCGGGAATGGAACGAATGTATCCTTACCATATTAGCATTGAGAGAAAATGATATTACTTTTCGAACTGTCCATGTAGACGGTATGTTGTTTCTTGCCTTACGCAATCGAGGTATAGAAAAAATTATTGGCGAGGGAAGCCTTGAGCCGGGCATTTACGATCTGACTCTTTCTGAACGATTTGGACCTTTGGACTCGCAAGCAGAGGGTATTCGAACATGGACAAGGTTATATTTAACCGGTGCCAGCTTTTGGGGCATCGACTGGTCTCAAGTCGTTTTTTATTTTGAACAGGTTTACCCACACTTGCCGAACCTTCATGATGGAACCTTTATGACAGCAAGAGAACGATTTAGACTTGGGGCGTTTGAGTTTGGTAAGGAACTGTTAGAACTTGGTGAATATTGCCAAGCACACGAGATGTTCCAGAAATCTTTAGAGATAGCCAGCGATTCTGAAATTGAACTACTCGCCCAACAAGCTGGCGAAGCGTGTTGGGAATCAGAAAACAATCCACCTTCAGATCCTGAAGGTGGTGAAAGACCAGCACCAACTGTAAAGCCTCCTATTGTGGCGCCGACCGCAACCCCAGCCCCGAGTGAAGAGCCTACTGTTGACCCAACGATTGAACCAACCGAAGGACCAACTTTAGAGCCCACCCCAGAACCAGATGAATAAATAATATTAGTAAATTAAAGCAACCTTTACCTGGTTGCTTTTTATTTTAAAGGGTTGAGTTTTTTAATTTCCCGATTAAATCGTGAGTGATTGCGTCTGATATATCTACTTTTACGATCTCACCAATTGGAGCAATCCCTTCCACAAAGACTAACCCATCAATTTCAGGTGCATCGCGATAGGAGCGTCCAATTGAAATTGAATTTTCCGGGTCAACCCCCTCAATAAGAACGTCCAATGTTTTACCAATAAAAGCCCGATTCCTTTTTAAAGATATCTTTTCTTGAATTTGCATGAGGTCCGCTCTGCGGTCTTCTTTGGTGTTATCCGGTATCGGGTCACCCAGTGGTTCAGCTGGCGAGCCCCGTTCGAATGAATAAGAAAACGCCCCCAAGTGATCAAATTCAACAGCTTTGATGAAGTTGATTAATCTATTAAAAGCACGTTTGGTTTCACCCGGATATCCGACGATCATCGTCGTTCGAAGTGCAAGATTGGTAATTGATTCACGCATTATAGAGAGAGTGTCTAAAACCCGATCGATATTCGACGGACGCTGCATTGAACGTAATATATTTGGATCAGCGTGCTGTAAGGGCAAGTCGAGATAAGGGAGGATTTGAGGTTCGTCTTTCATTAACGCTATAAAATGATTGCTAATATAACCAGGAAATGCGTACATAATCCTGACCCATGGAATATATGGCACTACTTTAAGTAACTCTTCAAGCAGAGTAGTTAAACCATCGTGCATGCCAAGATCATGGCCATAATCGGTTGTATCTTGCGCAATGAGGATGATCTCTTTAATGCCTTTATCTTGAAGAGCCATAGCATCATCCAGGATTTTATCCATTGGCCTACTGCGAAGAGGGCCTTTTATTAATGGAATCAAGCAATATGAGCATGACCGTCGACAACCATCGGCAATTTTCAGATACGCACTCCCACCCTGAATGGTCGCCTGGCGAATCCCATGTTCACCTTCGTAAATAAACCCTGATTCAGACAAATGACTATAGGGCTTGGGTGATCTCGTTTTGGTTGTATTATCAATGACCTTTAGGATATCCATCCACCGGCGCGTGCTAAGTATTCCATCCAGAGCAGGAACCGCTTCGAGAATTAGGTTCTGATGAAGTTCTGGCATGCACCCGGCAGCGATTAGTTTTTGCGATGGAAGTTTATTATCAGCCAGTTCTGTTAGCACTTCTATCGCTTCGTCTCTGGCTGTTTTCAAAAATCCACAGGTATTTACAATTAAATATTCAGCTTCATCAGGAGATGCTTTAGGTTGTAACCCGCCACGAAGCATTATTTGCGCCATAGAATCTGAATCGACCAGGTTTTTTGCACATCCCAATGAAATAAGGTGGTAGGATCCTCTGTTCGGCTTAATCACTCATATCTCCTGAAGTTGGTGTGCCAGTGGGAGTTTCAATGATGATTGGCGTAAGGATGGTGGCTGGCAGTTCTAAACCAGATTCAGTAAATGAAAGATTAACAACCTGTCCCATTAACCCTGAAGAGCCAATATCTTTATCATTAAATATAATTTGCAATGATCCAGCGTTGCCGGTTAATATTTCAACTTGATTTTGCCCATAAAAATCGTAAGCATTTCCAGGAATTAAGCGCCCCTGAAAGGCAACCTTTTCGTCTGACGTTACTCTAACCCAGAGGCGCTGACGCGGAATTAATACCAAATTAATCGGCTTATTACTGGGCGCCGGTGTAAAGAGAGGGATTTCTTCGCTGGTATCTTGATCGGCCAATTCATCTTCAGCCTCATTATTTTGTTGTGTTTCAACCGTCGATGGAATGCGAGGCGTACGAGTAGGTGTGGCTAATAAAACATCTGCAACTCCCGGAAGCTCGTTTTGTTTATCAAGGGGAGTTTGCGATTTAATGATTCGATTTGCACCCCAAATAACAAAAGTGGCAATGACGAAGAACAAACCAAGGATGATGAGGAGATCGAGTGAGAAAAATGTTTTCAATTTTAATGCTTTGGTAGAAAGCTCTCTGGCGGGTTTCCTGGATCTGTTTTCAACTTCCTTTTGCTTTTCAGAATGTTGCATCTGCAAAGCGTCGGTATATTTTGATAGAACAGTATCGATATCCAGACTTAAAAAGTTGGCATAGTTAACCAGCATGCCCTTGCCTTGAACTGGTGAAGGAAGTTGACCGAATTGTCCCGATTCTATTGCAATTATGTATTCTTCTCGAATGTGGATAGATTCAAACACATCTTTGATAGAGATGCTCAACAGTTCCCGCCGCTGTTTAAGCCCCTGACCTATATTTTCAAAAAGTGAATTTGATGCGTTTGATCCACGATCACCAAAAGGTGAAAAGAAACTCTCTTCAGCTTGAGGCAGTTCTTGTGAATTTGAAACCGGTTCGATTTCAATTGAGGTTTCTGCCTCGACCTCAGAAGTGACCGGAGGTAGATTATGGTCGTCTCCAGGTTCTGATTCTGTTTGAGAGGTGTCAATAGTAGTTTCTGATTCGTCTTCAGTTTCTGAAGTATCTTGAGTGAGGTGATACCCCCCCACAGTAAGCGCATCAATATTTACACCTAAAACATTGGCATATAAGCGCAGAAACCCCCGTAATTGAACTTTTGAAGGCAAAGATGCTTGGTCGTTAATCTCGATAGCCTTAAGATACACCATAGAAATATGAGTTTTTTGTGAAATCGTTTCTAAAGAAATCCCCTGAGATTCCCGAATATGTTTGAGCTGTGCTCCAATTGATGGTGCCATAGGCGTATTATATTCTAAAAAGAAACCGGCTTGTATTGTATTTCCTTACAAGCCGGTTAACTTATTTGAACAATAGTGGTGTCAGAATCTTAAGCTTCAGCTTCTTTTACGACTTCGTCATCGGGAAGTTCGGATTGAACTTCATCAACAATTTCGTCAACCGAATCCTCACTAATTTCAAGTTCTTCTTCCTCAACTGCTTCCTGGGGAGTCTCTCCTTCGCGATGGATGATGACCGTTAGTTCAGGTACCAGGTCCATCGTTAAATGCACAGGGATTTTATAAGTGCCCAGTTGACGGATTGGTTCGGTTTCGATCTGGTGTTTATCAAGTTTAATTTCAAAGTTTGATAAAACCATTTTTGCAATTTCATCGTTATTAACGGAGCCATAAAGCCTACCTGTTTCACCTGCTTTGACAGGGAAAGGAAGAACCTTACCATTGAGAACTTCAGCAACATCCCGCAGTTCTTCATTGAGGACTGCACGGCGTTCTGTCGCTTTAACTTTAATTCGCTCCGCTTGTTGGGTGCTGCCAGCAGTCGCTTGAATTGCCATCCCTTGAGGGATAAGGTAATTGCGACCGTAGCCTGCTGCGACTTTCTTTATTTCCCCCGCACGTCCAAGTTTATAGACGTCTCGTAATAATAATACTTTCATTTTTCAAGCCCTTTCTTATGTTTTTGATAATTTACCTGATCGAAGGGTACAACGAACAAGCTTGATTATTCTACCTTGTGGCTTGACCGAGGGCAATAAGCCTATACGATAAAGTGTCTGATATTTAGTAAAAACAAATTCGAGTATACTTGTTTATGGTAAATTCCTAATAAGATGAGGCGTTTATGTCACTTGAAAATGAAAAGAAAAGATGGGAAAATGAAATTTACAACCCGTCAATTAATCGATTCCCCGAAAGAAAAAATAATTTTAAATCCACATCTGGTATAGATATTCCACCGGTATTAACGCCATCCCTGGAAACAGATTATTTAAAAGATTTGGGGTTCCCAGGTGAATTTCCATTTACGCGTGGCGTGCAACCCACGATGTACCGAGGGCGGTTTTGGACCATGCGCCAATATGCAGGGTATGCCAGCGCAGAAGCGTCAAATGCGCGTTATCGCTTTCTGCTTGAGCAGGGTCAAACCGGCTTATCTGTGGCCTTTGACCTGCCAACCCAAATTGGTTACGATGCTGATGACCCAATGGCGTTGGGCGAAGTGGGCAAAGTGGGGGTTTCAATTTCTTCGATGTTGGATATGGAAACCTTGTTTAGGGAGATCCCTTTGGATAAGGTCTCTACCAGTATGACCATTAATGCACCAGCCTCAATTTTGCTTGCTTTTTATATTGCTGTAGCAAAAAAGCAGGGCGTGGCAATTGATAAACTGCGGGGAACCATTCAAAACGATATTTTGAAAGAATACGTGGCAAGAGGTACTTATATTTTTCCCCCAGAACCTTCGATGCGTTTGATCACCGACGTGTTTAGCTACTGTAAAGACCATATCCCTTCATGGAATACGATCAGTGTGTCGGGATATCATATTCGCGAAGCTGGTTCGACTGCAGCCCAAGAAGTTGCCTTTACCCTGGCGAATGCCATCGCGTATATCGAGGCAGCAATCGAATCTGGTTTAGAGGTTGATGCATTTGCCAACCAGATTTCTTTCTTTTTCAACGCACATAACAACTTCTTTGAAGAGATCGCCAAATTCAGAGCTGCGCGGAGGCTTTATGCCCGGATCATGAAAGAAAGATTTGGCGCAAAAAAGGACAGTTCCTGCCGACTTCGCTTTCACACGCAAACTGCTGGATCTACGTTAACAGCGCAACAACCCGAAAATAATGTCATTCGGGTCACCCTGCAAGCATTAGCCGCGGTCTTAGGTGGGACTCAGTCGCTGCATACCAATAGTATGGATGAAGCCTTGTGGCTGCCTACAGAGAAATCGGTGCAGGTAGCATTACGAACGCAACAAATCATTGCCCATGAATCGGGGGTTGCCGATAGCGTTGACCCACTTGCTGGTTCTTACCTGGTTGAGATGTTAACAGATGAAATTGAAAAAATATCTTTCGATTATATTGAAAAAATCGATGCATTAGGAGGAGCTTTATCAGCGATCAATACGGGGTTTATGCAAAATGAAATTCTTGATGCTGCCTATCAAGCGCAACGCTCAATTGAAAAAGGAGAATCGATTGTGGTTGGGTTGAACGACTTTCAGGTAGAAGAACATATCGAACTTGAAACCTTAATGGTTGATCCGCAGATTGAAGAGCTTCAAAAACGAAATTTAGCAGAATTACGCTTAACCAGAAATAACGAACAGGTTAATCGGGATCTTGCTAAACTTGAAGAGGCGGCAAAAAGCGAACAGCCATTGATGCCGGTGTTCATCCAATGTGCCGAAAGCTTGGCGACTTTAGGTGAAATCTGCGGTGTATTAAGAAAAGTATGGGGACAATACCAACCACCGACCTTTATTTAATAACGAGGAAATTTAAGATGACGATCATTAAAAAAATCAATCATGTCGCCATCGTGGTTGAAGATATTGAAAAAGCTTTATCTTTTTGGCGAGACCAATTAGGTTTATCTTTAGACCATGTGGAAGACGTTCCTTCGCAAGCTTCTAAAGTTGCCTTTATACCTATTGGTGATGGGGAAGTCGAATTAGTTCAGCCGACAGATCCCGAAAGTGGCTTGGCAAAGTATCTTCAAAAACGTGGAGAAGGAATGCATCACCTTTGTATTGAGGTGGAAAACATTGAAGGTGTTTTACATAGGTTAAAAGAAAAAGGGGTAAGGTTAATCGATGAGACGCCCCATGATTTACCTGGTCGACGGATGGCGTTTATTCATCCAAAAGCGGCTAATGGTGTCTTAATTGAACTTTACGAAATTACCGATTAAGTATTGAAAACAAAATAGAAAGGTTTTTATGGAAAATAAAACTAAGAGTTGGAAAAATCCTCCTGAGATGGTCGTTGAACCAGGTAAAAATTACCAGGCTACTCTGCATACTGAAAAAGGGGATATCAAAATAGAATTATTTGCTGATAAAACACCGCTAACTGTAAATAATTTTGTGTTTTTGGCGCAAGAAGGTTTTTATGATGGCGTAATTTTTCATCGGGTGATTGATGATTTTATGGCGCAAACCGGAGACCCAACAGGAACTGGCAGGGGTGGCCCGGGCTATCGCTTTAATGATGAGTTTGACAAGGAATTGAAGCACGATAAAGCAGGTGTCGTTTCGATGGCTAATGCCGGTCCGGGCACGAACGGATCGCAATTCTTTATCACCCATGTTCCCACCCCCTGGTTGGATGGAAAACATAGCGTATTCGGACAGGTTGTGGAAGGGTTAGAGGTGTTGTTTTCAATTCCTGCACGTGATCCAATGCACCCAGGGCATCCTGGAGTGAAGATCAATAATATTGAAATAACCTCAGATTAAATCTGACAGGGGGAAAACTTAAGAACTTTATAAAAACAAGGCTGCCATTATAAGCCAGGCAGCCTTGTTGTATTTTAAATAGGAATTAGCTGTTCGGATGTGTAGAAATTGGTTGTTAAATAATTAAATTTTCAATTAATAAAATAGCTGCTTGGTGTATTAGGCTAAAGCTCATCGACGGGATAGATTTTTGGCTAAGGGCAACTTGTTCGGGTAGGTCGGGTAGATGAACAAAACCCGCATTAATATTTAAACCTCTAAGATTAATCGTGTGCATTAAGGTGTAAAACACCTGGTTGCATAAATAAGCACCAGCTGAGAGTGAGAGTTGTGAGGGGATACCTGCTTCAATCAACGCCCTGTGGATTTTTTGAAGCGGTAAAGTACTAAAATACGCTGCCGGAGAGCCTTCTATGATCGGCTGGTTTTCGATTTTATTGCCCGCGTTATCAGCAATGGAGTAATCCATGAGGTTGATTGCGACGCGTTCGAGTGATATTTCAGCTCTTCCGGATGCTAAACCGAAAGCAATCACAGCATCTGGTTGGTGTTCTTCGAGGAGGCTCAATAATTTTTGTGGACCAAGCTGATTGTGAACAGGAAGGGTACCTTTAATGAGCACGGCGTCTTGATGTTTATTCGGGAGCTCTGCCATTAATTGCTCGCTCGGGTTGAAATTATGGTCGCCAAAAGGTTCGAAACCCGTTATAAGAATTTTCATATGTCCCTTTCGTAAAACATTAAATACTTATTTGGTAAAGG
Source organism: uncultured Candidatus Brevefilum sp. (assembly GCA_964411385.1). Taxonomy (GTDB): domain Bacteria; phylum Chloroflexota; class Anaerolineae; order Anaerolineales; family Anaerolineaceae; genus Brevifilum. The sequence continues at coordinate 87,856 of CAYPKT010000003.1, forward strand.
TCCAATCCAAGTCGTTATTAATTATAACATGCCAGAAAATGTGATTATGGTTTTATTTTTATTTAAAGCCTTTTAACGAACAAAAAATCTGACGCAACAATATGCTATAATTTTCATAATAAAAACTGGTTTACTCTAAATATAATAAGGTGACAAGATGTTAATTATCAACGGTAAACTAATCACGTGGGGGGTAAAAAACCAAATCTTAGCAGCTGGTTATGGATTGTTGATTAGAAACGGGATTATTGAGAAAATTGCTCCACAAGATGAGCTGCTACTCACATACCCTGATGAAGAACGATTAGATGCAGAGGGTCAATATGTGATGCCTGGAAATATTTGCGCTCATACCCATTTTTATGGAGCTTTTTCACGCGGGTTAAGCATCCCTGGAGAGCCCGCAAGTAACTTCACCGAAATCTTAGAGAAACTTTGGTGGAACCTGGACAAAGCTTTAGACAATGAGGGAACCCGCTATTCTGCCCTTGTTTTATTAATTGATGCGATTAAACATGGGACAACGACACTAATTGATCATCACGCATCACCGAACGCCATTGATGGGTCGTTAGACATCATCGCAGAGGCTGTCAACCAAGCAGGGTTGCGAGCATCACTGTGTTATGAGGTAACGGATCGCGACGGTGAAGAAAAAACTAATCAAGGTTTGGAGGAAAATCTTCGTTTTATTAGACGGGTCGAAGAAAGGCGGCTTGAAGACCAAAATTTAAGAGCTCATTTTGGCCTACATGCCAGTTTGACACTTTCGGATAAAACTTTAGAACGTTCAAGGCAACTTTGCCCTGAGGGCATTGGGTTTCACATTCATGCTGCGGAAGGTATTGCCGACCAAATACACAGCCTTGAAACAACGGGAATGCGAGTTGTCCATCGTTTAGACCAATTTGATATTCTTAAACCTGAATCGATTCTGGTTCATGGCGTGTATATTGATGACAGCGAAATTAAACGCCTGGCAGAAACGCGTTCATGGTTAACCCATCAGCCTCGTTCCAATATGAACAATGCAGTCGGGGTAGCACCAATTGAGGACATGCTTGAAGGTGGAGTGCGTGTTGGGATGGGTAACGATGGTTTTTCTAATACAATGTGGCTGGAGTGGAAAGAGGCGTATTTATTACATAAACTTCAAAACCGTGACCCCCGACGAATGGGAGGTTATACGATTACAAGGATTGCTGTTGAGAACAATTCTGACCTGGTTACGGATTTATTCGATGGATTGCGTGTTGGTGAAATTACAGAAGGCGCTGCTGCTGATTTGATTTTTGTGGACTACCATCCTTTTACTCAACTGACTGCGGGAAATCTTCCCTGGCACATCTTATTTGGCTTTCAAGAAGGGATGGTTACAGCGACGATTGTTGCAGGAAAACCATTGATGTATCGACGTCAACTGTTGACGCTTGACGAAAAAGAAATCTCTGCAAAAGCACTTGAGGTTTCATCTGCTACCTGGAAGCGCTTTGAGGTGATTTCAAACGCCAGGTAAATTCATCATGATTAATAGTCGAAATTAGAGATAAAGAAATGACTGAAAACACAAAAACACTTTACACACTTGGGATTGTAGGAGGGACTGGTAAAGAAGGCAAAGGTTTAGCTTACCGTTGGATTTTAGCGGGGCATCGCGTTATTATTGGTTCGCGTCAATTAGAAAAAGCACAACGCGCAGTTGATGAGCTGATTGACTTTATGGGTTATAAGCCTGAGGGTTTGCAAGGAATGGAAAATACAAATGCAGCTGAAGCGTGTGATATTGCTGTTATTTCTGTACCGTATAGCGCTCATAAATCTACCCTCGAAACACTACGAGACGCCCTTCAAGGAAAAATAGTGATCGACGTCGTTGTACCACTTGTTCCGCCAAAAGTTACAAAAGTACAAATGCCCCCGGCGGGCTCTGCTGCACAGGAGGCACAGGCAATTTTGGGTGACACCTGTAGAGTGGTGGATGCTTTTCAAAATATCTCCTATGAACGGTTGATGGGTCATGAAGATATTGATTGCGATGTGCTTGTTTGCGGGAAGGGGAAAGCTGCCCGCGAGGTTGTGATTGGTTTAGTTGAAGACGCTGGCTTAAAAGGCTGGGACGCAGGCCCAATTGAAAATGCGGTCGTTATCGAAGGGTTGACTTCGGTGTTGATCGGGTTGAATGTTCAATATAAAGTAAAAGCTGCTGGTATTCGGATAACAGGCATCAAAGATAAGGAATAATATGACATTGACACTTTTCCCGCTGAAAGGCTTACCCTTAGTTTCAGAAGGGGATGACCTCTCGGAGCTCATCATAGAAACACTCTCAAAAAACGATTTAGCATTACAAAATGATGATGTTTTAGTCATTGCCCAAAAAATCATCTCGAAAGCAGAAGGGCGTTTAGTCAACTTAACCACCGTAACACCCTCAACAAAGGCTTTAGAATATGCAGAAATTGTGGATAAGGACCCGAGGCTGGTTGAATTAATCCTTTCTGAAAGCCGTTCAGTGGTGCGTGCCCGCCAAAATGTGTTGATTGTTGAACATCGTTTAGGGTTTATTAGCGCAAATGCAGGTATTGACCATTCGAATGTATCCGGTCCATGGGGAGATCAAAAAGATTGGGTGTTGTTACTGCCAGAAAACCCCGATTTTTCTGCGGATAAGTTACGTAAAAAGTTAGAAGACCATTACAAATGCACCATGGGTGTGTTGATTATCGATTCACATGGGCGCCCCTGGCGGATGGGAACAATAGGTGTAACCATTGGTTTATCGGGCATGCCGGGTTTGGTAGATTTACGCGGCAAAGCTGATTTGTTTGACTATCAACTACGGGTTACACAGGTCGCAGCCAGCGATGAGCTGGCAGCTGGAGCCTCATTGATGATGGGCCAGGCTAATGAAGGGATTCCTCTTGTCCTGGTCAGGGGTTTTCCCTATCCGCTTCGAGAGGCTTCATTGTCTGAGTTGATACGTCCTGAAGAAGTCGATCTATTTCGTTGATAGACATGGTTTCAATTATCAGTACATTGGACGCTGATTCTTCTTCTCGCGTTAATCATTTATGGGAAAGACTGCACAAATCATGCGGGTTGAAGGGGATATATCAGTTCCCAACCCCCCACTTCACCTGGTTTGTTGCTGATGAAATTGACCTTTTAAAAGCACAATCCATTCTTGAGTATTTTGCAATTACAACTAATAAAATAACGACTCATGCTTTTGGCTTTGGCTTATTTTCAGGGCAAAGGCCTGTTTTATATTCACCAGTAGTTAAATCTCAGGAGATGATCACCATCCATGCCAAATTATGGGATGAATTACAGTCTTGTACCGATTGCCCACATGCATATTACTCCCCTCGGTTTTGGCTCCCGCACATCACCATGGCGATTAATGATTTGAATCAGGAAAACCTGGCTTGTGCTCTTAAATTAATTGCGCTTGATGGTTTTACCCTAAATATAACCGTCGATAATTTAATTCTTGTATTAGAAAATGAACAAGATAGTAATCAAGAACTGTATCAATACCGATTCGGAAATGGGGGTGAAGCAGCATGAAAGTTGTCGCTTTTGCTGGTGGTGTTGGGGGAGCCAAACTTGTACACGGTTTAGCAGCCTTGCTTTCTCCCAATGAATTATCAGTTATTGTTAACACGGGCGATGATTTTGAGTATTGGGGTCTTCAAATTAGCCCCGATTTAGACACCGTGTGTTATACCCTGGCTGGGCTGGCTAACCCGCAAACCGGGTGGGGGCTGCAGGATGAAACCTGGCAAACCCTGAAAGCGGTAAGCACTTTAGGTGGTCACGATTGGTTTCAACTGGGCGATAAAGATCTGGCAACTCACCTTGTCCGCACGAACCGGTTGGCAACTGGCGAGAGTTTATCTGCAATTACCAGGGATCTGTGTTTAAAATGGGGAGTTAAACATCGTGTGCTTCCTATGAGCAATGACCCCGTTCGAACCATGGTTAATACGGTTGAATATGGCGTACTTGGTTTTCAAGAGTATTTTGTTCAACATAAATGCGAGCCGCGTGTAAAGTCTTTTGCGTTTATCGGTGCAGCTGAGGCAACGCCTGTCGAAGGTGCTATTGATTTGATTGCTGAAGCCGACCTGGTTGTGTTTGCCCCATCCAACCCCTGGGTGAGTGTTGACCCGATTTTGGCAGTTCCTGGATATCGAAAGGTTTTACAAGAGAAAACGGTTATTGGTGTATCACCTATCATCGGGGGCAAAGCCCTAAAAGGACCCGCGGCAAAAATGTATCGAGAATTGGGCATAGAACCTTCGGCTTCAGCGGTAGCAAATCATTATCGTGGGTTATTGAGCGGTTTCGTGGTAGACCAACAAGATAAAAATGAATTGGTAAAAATTCAAGGTTGGCGTATAATTTCGGTAACCACGAATATCATCATGAAGGACGTACACGATCGTATTCGTCTGGCTGAGGAAACCCTCGAATTTGGTAAAATGATTCTGAGGAGGAGTCAATAAAGACATGAGCCTATGGGCAATTATTCCGGTAAAACCATTGCGGCGCGGAAAATCCCGACTTTCTGGTATTCTGACGGATGACGAACGGTTTAGCCTAAATCAACTCCTTTTTAAGCACACCATTGAAATTTTATTAAAAGTAAAAGAAATAACAGAAATACTTGTTGTTAGCAGGGATACAACAGTTTTAACCACAGCAAGGGATGAACGAGTCCGTACGGTAACAGAGAACGGAACCCCAGAGTTAAATAATGCTTTGCGCCGAGCGTCTTTATTTTCGAGAACTTTTTCAACAGAAGGCGTATTAATTGTTCCGGCGGATTTGCCAATGTTAACCCCTGCTGATGTGAGCGATTTTATTGCTTTGCGCAAAAACGCCCCTATGATGGTGATCAGCCCCGATCACAGGAAATTGGGGACAAATATGTTGCTCATTAATCCGGCAGATCTAATTACTTTTTCGTTTGGGGTGAATTCTTTTGACCGACATTGTGCCATGGCAAAGCAAGCTGGTGCTGATGTCATAGTTTATGAAAATAATCGCATTGCCTTAGATTTGGATGTGCCTGAAGATTATGAAATTCTTCAGTCAAATAATTATTTACCGATTATAACGTAATTTCACCTTCAACTTAATAAAAGGACTGGCATAATGACGATAAAAAGGGTTGCACTCTACTTGCAGGATGCGCATGATTTGCGCGATGGATTGGATTATGTGAAGTATGCTGAAGAACGCGGATTTGAAGCTATTTGGCAAGCTGAAAGCAGATTGGTTCGCGATGCGATTGTTCCTATGGCAGCTTATGCGGCTGTGACCGAAAAAATTAAAATAGGCTCTGGTGTTATTAATAATTGGACACGGAATATTGGCCTGCTTGCTTCGACATTTTTAACACTGGATGACCTGGCGCCAAATAGGATCATCTGTGGTATTGGAGCTTGGTGGGACCCTCTTGCTAAAAATGTGGGCATTAACCGAAAACGACCCATGGTTGCCATGGAAGAAACTATTATCGTTTTGCGTCAATTGTTGAATTTGGAGCGGGTAACCTTCGATGGTGAATTTGTTCGTGTAAACAACATCGAGTTAGATGTTGTTCATGGGCGGCGCGAACCACGGGATGTTCCAATTTATATTGGCGCCACAGGCCCAAAAATGCTTGAGCTGACTGGAAAAATTGCAGATGGTGTGGTGTTAAATTATTGTGTTCCGCCAGAATACAATGAAAAAGCTATTGATGAATTAAAAAAGGGGTTAAAAGCCTCTGGTCGGACTTTGGATGATATGGATCGACCTCAATTGGTGGTGTGTTCGGTGGATGATGATGGTGATAAAGCTATTGATACCAGCCGAGAGCTATTGACACAATATTTAGCACAACAGCCGCATATTGCGACAGCATCAGGGGTTTCGATGGACGTCGTCCATGAAATACAATCGATTTTAGGTTGGCCTGCAACACACGAGCAAATTCAAAAAGCTAAACACCTGGTTACTGACGAATTGATCCACCATATCACAGCAAGCGGTACGCCTGATGAAGCTCGGGCAAAAGTTCAAGCGTATATCGACAATGGCGCGACTTGTCCGATCCTTTACCCGGTGGGTGGTGATGTAAAAAAATTAATCGATGCATTTGCAACGCAATAGCCATGACTGAAAAACAACCGGGATCTCGAAATTGTTTTATTTGTGGACGTGAAAATCCTGTTGGTTTAAAGCTGGATTTTTATTCCGATTCGCCTGGCACAGTTTATTCCAACTTTGTCATTCCTGCAAAATATGAAGGTTATCCTGATACGATTCACGGTGGGATAATTGCAGCAATTTTAGATGAATGCGGGGGAAGAGCACAGATGTTGGAGCCTGACAGGTTTACAGTTACCGCTCAATTAAATGTTCGCTATCGGCTGCCAGTTCCCCCTGAGACGAGACTGGTTGTGCGTGCTAAAGCTGGCCATCGTCGAGGGCGGGTATCTTATGCACATAGTGAAATCCGTAATATTGACGGTCAGCTGTTAGCAGAAGCAGAATTAGTTTTGATTGATATCCCAGAAGAGCGTTTTAGAGATGTAGACCCTGAAGATTTAGGATGGCGGGTTTATCCCGACGAGGAGGAAGAATGATCAACGAATATTTACGACCAGCTTCACTTGGAGAAGCTGTAGCCCTTTTATCTGAAGAAAATGTAATTCGAAAACCGCTTGCGGGCGGCACAACCATTAGCCGCCAACAAGGCGATCAATTCGGTGTCGTAGATTTGCAAAATACTGGATTAGATTATATCCATGCTCAAGGGAATATTCTAAGGGTGGGCGCAACTGCACGGTTAGATCAACTTTTAGACCAACCGGATGTTCATCCCGAAATTAAGCGCGCAATCAAAATTGATGCAGGGCAAAACACGCTAAATATGGCTACTTTGGGCGGATGGTTGATAAGTAGTGATGGGCGTTCTTTATTATCGACGGTTTTATTAGCATTAAATTTATCGATGGTTTGGGAACCAAATAGTAAAGAAATACAAATGGGAGACTGGCTGCCATTACGCTCGAAAAAGCAACCAGGAGTTTTACTTAAAGAAACCCTGTGGAGCACAAGAACAAAACTTTCGTTTAACTACATAGCTCGTTCTCCGAAGGATCGACCTACGGTTATTGTTGCAATTGGTCAATGGGGGTCTGGAAGAACAAGGGTTGCCTTGGGGGGATTTGGAAAATCCCCAATTATTGCCATGGACGGCCCTGACAGTGTTGGTGTTGATATTGCCTGCAGGGATGCTTATTATGAAGCAGGCGATCAATGGGCGTCGGCGGAATATCGTCGTGAAGTAGCGTCAACACTTGCGGTGCGATGCTTAAAACAAATTGAAGCAACTAAAAAAAGTGAGGGTTGAGATGAGAGTCATTTTAAACATTAATGACCAGGTATATCCCTTAAATGTTCCTGAAGAAGAACGTTTATTAGATACGCTAAGGCGATTGGGGTTCTTTAGCATAAAAAGTGGGGGTTGTGAGAAAGGGGAATGCGGGGCTTGCGCTGTGTTATTTGACGGTCGTCCTGTAAACAGCTGCACCATGTTGACAGCTCAGGCAGAGGGACACACCATTGAAACGGTCGAGAAAATGGGTGAGCACCCACAACAGGGTTGGAAGCACACAAATGGTCTTCATATCATTCAGCAAGCATTTATCGATACTGGCGCAATTCAATGTGGGTACTGTACGCCAGCCATGGTTTTAGTGGCGAAAGCTCTCTTAGTGAAGAACCCTTCGCCATCAGAGGAGGAGGTTCGTGAAGCGCTTTCTGGCGTATTGTGTCGCTGTACAGGCTATGTTAAACCAGTTGAAGCTGTTTTACGCGCCGCGGCAATTTTACGTGGCGAACAGGTCACCTCGTTCGAGAACTTGTTTGATATGGATGGGGCCTTTGACATTGGGTTTGACCAAAATGGAAAAGATGTACCAATAACCCCTGGAAACGGTACGCTTACTGATACAAAAGTTTTTCCCAAATTAAAAGTTATTGATAAACGTTCACCGATGAAGACAGTCGGGCGTGCTGAACCAAAGGTTGATGCTGTAAAACTTGTACAAGGGAAACCTGCATTCACTGCTGACTTTGAAAAACGAGACATGTTGTTCGCCAAAGTTTTACATAGCCCCCATGCCCATGCGTTAATCAAGAATATTAATACCTCTGCAGCAAAGGCATTACCAGGTGTAGCAGCGGTTTTAACCTGGCAAGATGTTCCGCGCGTTGCTTATTCAACGGCTGGGCAATCGCATCCTATACCAGGGCCATTAGACATGTTTTCACTGGATAAAAAGGTACGCTATGTTGGTGACAGGGTTGCACTGGTTGCAGCAGAAAGACCTGAAATTGCTGAGGCAGCATTAAAATTAATTGAAGTCGAATATGAATTACTGCCGGCCATTATTGACCCTACGTTGGCAATGATACAAGATGCCCCGATTATTCATGATGAAGATGATTACGTGAACTTTGATAATTCAGATCCTTCACGAAATTTAGCTGCAGAAATCAGAATCGATATTGGCGATGTAGAAAAAGGGTTCGCTGAGGCAGACAGAATTATTGAGGCAGAATATTCTGTTCCGAAAGCTCACCAAGCACATATTGAGACACATGTGGTGGTTACTTATTGGGATGAAGATGATCGTTTGGTGATCCGTACCAGTACACAGGTTCCATTTCACGTTCGACGTCAAATTGCTCCAGTGTTGGGATTACCAGTTAAACGAATTCGAGTGATTAAACCTCGCATTGGTGGTGGGTTTGGTGGAAAACAAGAAGTCCTGGTTGAAGATGTGGCTGCACACTTAACAATTGCTACCGGTCGGCCTGTGATTTACGAAATGACCCGTGAAGAAGAATTCCTTGATGCTCGCCCGAGGCATCCCATGCAATTAAAAATGAGAACCGGCGTAAAAAATGACGGAACTATAACCGCAAACGAAATGATCTGCTTGAGTGATACTGGAGCATACGGCGGGCACGCGCTCACCGTAGCGGGCAATACCGGGCATAAGGGGATGGCTTTATATGTGGGTGATGGAAAATATCGCCAACAACCAAACATCCGATTCTATGCTGATGTTGTGTACACGAATACGATGCCAGCAGGAGCTTATCGCGGTTATGGTGTGCCCCAGGGATTTTGGCCCGTAGAACGGCACATGGAGTCCATTGCACGCGAATTAGGGTTGGATCCAATTGAATTTCGTTTAAAAAATGCTTTAAGGTCAGGCGAGCTGCATCCGTTTAGCACAGCCTGGAGTGAAGGACGCGAACCAAAACCCGAAACGATTTACACCATCGGGCTAGAGGAATGTGTGAACCAAGGGCGAATGGCGATTGATTGGGATAATAAATTTGGCAATATTGATTGGCATAACGTACCGGGTTTAGATCATTTACGTAAAGGCATAGGCGTAGCCATGGTTATGCAAGGTACGGCAATACCCTACCTCGACATGGGCGGCGCCAGCATCAAAATGAACGATGATGGATCGTTTAACCTTCTGGTAGGTGCAACAGACCTGGGAACAGGTTCTGATACTGTATTAGGGCAAATGGCAGCTGAAACATTAGGGGTGCCATTAGAAGATATCGTTGTTTTTTCGTCAGATACCGACTTTACGCCCTTCGATGTAGGAGCTTATGCTTCAAGCACGACTTATATCTCTGGAACTGCGGTTTTTAAAGCAGCTGAAAAAGTTGCCGACCAAATTCGGGAACGAGCTGCTATGTTGTTCGCTGAACAGGGTATACAAGTTGACCCGATTGAAATCTTACTGGAGGATCGTAAAGCACTCTCTCCGACGGGGGAGTCGATTAGCTTTGAAGAAATTGCGCTTCACTCCTTGCATGCAGCTGACCAACTGCAAATTATGGGGGTTGCCTCACACGTCTCACCGGTTGCCCCGCCACCCTTTGCAGCGCAGTTTGCTGAAGTTACCGTTGATGTAGAAACCGGAATGGTAACCGTCGATAAATTGGTGATGGTGGTTGATGGGGGGGTAATTATCAATCCGGTAACGGCATCTGGTCAGATTGAAGGGGGGATGGCTCAAGCCTTGGGTTATGCGGTTAGCGAAGAAATTGTGTATAACGAATTAGGGCAGCCTCGCGAGCGTGACCTGGTTGATTATCATATCTTCCGTGCCGATGAGATGCCAGAGCTTACCACAATATTTGTTGAAACCTATGAACCTTCTCATCCTTTTGGGGCAAAAGCTGTAGCAGAAATCCCATTAGATGGTGTTGCGCCTGCAGTCGGTAATGCTATCCTCGACGCCTGCGGTGCATCGCTCAACAAGATCCCTACTCTGCCTGAGGAAATATGGCGGAAATTGGTCGATAAATAAATTAGTCGAAAGGTTTAAATTGGCTGTAAAAGATTATTATTCACCCCACATCGGGACTGAAAACCAGGTTTTTGTGATTGGACATGTAAACCCTGATATGGATGCGATTGCATCCGCTATGGGCTATGCCTGGTTGTTGCGAGAAAGGGATGGGATTAATACCATTGCAGCACGATCAGGAGACATTAATCTTCAATCCGCATGGGCGTTAAAAGCTTTAGACTTGGAGCCCCCAATTTTATTCACTGACCCTTCCCCACGCTTTGAATCCGTCATGCGACGATTCGATACTGTCTTACCAGACAGCCCTTTAAGCGAGGCTTGGGCGATTTTAAGTAGGACTGGGGGCATAGCTCCGGTCGTCAATGAAGATGGTTCGCCATATGGTTTGATCTCGAGTAAATCTCTTTTTACCTTTTTAAGTCGAATTACTGGCCCACATCCACGCTATCGAAATATGACTTTAGATGAATTACTTGAAGTCCCTTGCCATGAGGCGGCTGAAACAGATGCGGCACGTTTTACTGCATCTACACGGATTCGTGATGTGATCAGGCGTATTTTGCGTTATGAGCTGGATGAATTTTGGGTTGTAGATGAAAATCACCGTTATCTTGGCATTTGCCGTCAAAAAGATTTATTGGACCCGCCACGTTTAAAAATTATTCTTGTGGATCATAACGAGCCGGAGCAGGCAATAGGGTCATTAGAAGAAGCGCATTTGCTTGAAATATTAGATCATCATCGGCTGGGTAATTTAACGACCCGGGAACCTATTCGCTTTAGAGTTGATATCGTAGGCAGTACCAGTACGTTGGTATCAGAGATGATCGAAGAAGCTGGGTTAAGTGCTCCTCCTCAATTAGCTGGGATTTCACTTGCGGGATTGCTTTCCGATACCTTAATATTAACATCACCAACAACTACACCGCGCGATAAAACTGCTGCTGAAAGGCTTTCGCGCTGGGCGTTTACTCGGGGTTCTCCTCTTGATGGTGAAGACATGTACACTTTTGGTGAGAAATTGATAATCGCAGGGGCAGGCATAGAAAGCCGAGACCCTCATGACGTTATAAATTCTGATATGAAAAAGTATGAAACCGATCAAATTCGGTTTTCAATCACCCAGGTTGAGGTGCCAAATTTTCACGATTTAAACGAACGCTTAGACAAATTACATGATGCGCTTGGTGAGCTGATTGAACTTTACAATTTGGACTTTTCAATTTTGATGGTAACGGATGTCATAAAAGGTGATAGCCGATTATTGACCGTTGATGACAATGGATTTTTGAGTGGCTTGCCTTATTCGACTTCGCAAAATGGGCTTTACCTGGCTAAAGGTGTGGTTTCTCGTAAGAAACAATTATTGCCGATGGTTTTGGGCTTGCTTGAAGAATAAAACAATGGATTGCAAAGAATAGATTCAGTCACAGAAAATGGAGTAACTAACCTGGTTGAATTATTTGTAAAACCACCGACGTTAATTGCCCATGAATTGTTTATGTGGGCAAAACAAATACCTACCATAGCAAACGACATTGTTTGCGTATAGCATTGATCGATTTATTGATTGGAAGTTGTTATTGAAAGGTTGCCAACGTTATTAAAACCAAACACGCCATAGATTGGTTTGACTGCTTTGAAAGGTAAATGGAGGCACATCCAGAAAAACTGTTTGTTATGGAGCCTTCACCTAAGCGTATAAACTGGGAAAAATTTCAAATTGGCATATTCATACCTATTGGAGCCCTAACTGAGATTGTACTCCGTTCGTAGGCTGGTAATATTGACTATTAACATGAGAAAAAACGTTATCAAAAGCAATTGATTTAGGAGACAGCGGAGCATGTGGAAAAATTACACCTTAGCAGAGTCATTGGATGCAGCCGTTGACGCATTAGCAAGAGAAGGTAAATCAGCCCGAATTATTGCTGGTGGGACTGATATTATTCTTGAAATGGAAAGAGGTTCTCGTAATGACGTTAACACATTAATTGATATTACAAAAATCCAAGGGTTAGATCGGATTTATGAAGATAAAGAAGGGGTAATTCATCTGGGTCCATTGGTTACGCACAACCATGTGTTGTCGTCTACATTAATTCGCGAGAAAGCTTTTGCTTTATTACAGGCTTGTTGGGAAGTTGGTTCGCCGCAAATCCGCAACCGGGGGACGGTGGCAGGAAACCTGGCAACCGCATCACCTGCGAATGATACCATAAGCCCCTTAATTGCTTTTGATGCGAAATTAAAATTGCGCTCGGTACGTGGTGAGAGAACGGTTCCACTCTCAGAATTTTATTTAGGTGTGCGAAAAACGGTGATGGAACCGGATGAGTTAATTGTTGATATTTATTTTGACGGACTTAAACCTGGCCAAAAATCTTATTACATAAAGTCAGCCTTGCGCCGGGCACAAGCGATTTCAGTGATTAATCTAAGTGTTTTGCTTGACATAGAGGAAAATTCAATCAAAGATGCGAAAATTACGCTTGGTGCGGCTGCGCCAACGATCATCCGTGCTTTGAAGGCTGAAAAATATTTGCGTGGTAAACTCCTGGATGAACAGTTAATATTCGAAACAGCCACTTTAATCGAAGAATCCGCACGCCCAATTTCGGATATACGCGGTTCAGCAGATTATCGCAGCTATATGATTGGGGTATTAGGCAAACGAGCGCTCACAGCGATTAAGTCAGGCGTTAATAAAAATGAAATTCCCGAACATCCCGTTTTACTGATGAGCGAAAGTTCAAATGATGGATTTGTTGACAAGCCCTGGTCCGGTGATGAGATCCATACCTGGATAAACGGTAAGGAATACCGCTTTACTTCAGGCTTTAATAAAACACTGCTGAACTTAATTAGGGAAGAGGCAGGCCTGACCGGCACAAAAGAAGGTTGCTCTGAGGGAGAGTGTGGTGCATGCACAGTTTATTTGGATGGTCGGGCAGTTATGAGCTGCTTGGTTCCAGCACCTCGTGCTCATGGAGCAAAAATTATCACCATTGAAGGTTTAACAAACGGTGATACTTTACATGTGGTTCAAAAAGCTTTTATCGAAAACGGTGCAGTTCAATGTGGGTACTGTACACCAGGTTTTGTGATGTCTGCAGCCAAACTTTTAGAAGAGAAACCGACACCTTCTCAAGATGAAATTCGCCAAGCAATAACTGGAAATCTTTGCCGCTGTACTGGCTATTACAAAATTATCGAGGCTATTGAAAAAGCCAGTCTTTCATCTGGTTGGAATAATCGAGATTGATGCTGGATAGGAGCGATGATGTCTTATATTGGTAAACCTGTAATACGTGTAGATGTAAAAGACAAAGTAACTGGTAAAGCGATTTACCCAGGTGATATTAATTTACCCAACCAGGTTTTCATGAAAATCCTGTTTGCTGGCAGACCACATGCAATTGTAAAATCTATCGATAGCCAGGCTGCAGAGGCAATACCTGGCGTATTAGCGGTATTGACAGCTAAAGATGTCCCCGTCAATGAATACGGTTTGGGGACACGAGATCAACCTGTATTATGTGGGCCAGGATCTTCCAAACTCTTTGCAGATCGTGTACGTAACGTTGGAGATCAGGTAGCATTGGTGATCGCAGAGACTGAAGATATCGCAGCAGAAGCCTGTAAAAACATTCATGTCGATTATGAAGATTTGCCTGTCGTCGATACGGTTGAAAAAGCATTGGCAAAAGACGCCGTTTTGGTACATCCTGATCTTGAATCGAACGTATTCGTTGGTTTTAAAATCCGTCATGGCGATATTGAGAATGCTTTTCGCGAATGTGATGTGATTATTGAGGGTGAATATTATACGCCTGTGCAAGAGCACGCCTATTTACAACCGGAAGCCGGCGTTTGCTTTGTTGATGAATTTGGAGTTATCACGTTATACGTGGCTGGTCAGTGGACACACGAAGACCAGGCACAAATAGCTCATTCGCTTGATATTCCTTTGGAGCAAATCAGAGTCATTTACCCTGCGATTGGGGGCGCTTTTGGTGGTCGAGAGGATATGTCTATTCAGATTGTGCTTGCATTGGCAGCCTGGCGTCTTCACCAAAGAGGAATTAATCGTCCAATAAAAATTGTCTGGAGCAGGGAGGAATCCATTATTGGACACCACAAACGACATGCATACAAACTGGTTTCGAAATGGGGGGCTACGAAAGATGGGAAAATCCTGGCAGCACAAGTTGATATCACTGCAGATGGAGGTGCTTATGTGTATACCTCTAATAAGGTCTTAGGGAATGCAACGTTAATGGGTGTAGGCCCTTATGAGATACCCAATGTGTGGGTGGATTCCCGAGCAGTTTATACGAACAACTTACCTGCCGGCGCGTTCCGGGGTTTTGGAGGGCCGCAAGGTGCCTTTGCAGCTGAAATGCAAATTAACCGGTTAGCTGAAGCGTTGAATATGGACCCTGTTGAATTAAGAATGCGTAATTTAATCGATGATGATTCGATCTTAAGTGTCAATACGAAGCCACCCAAAGGGGTATCAATCAAGCCAGTTGTTGAAACATGCGCAATACGTTCAGGTTGGACCCAAACAAAGAACGGATGGAAAGCTCCATCTTCTTTGAGATCTGAAGGATCTATTAAACGCGGGCGCGGAATTGCTTGTGCCTATAAAAATATCGGGTTTTCTTTTGGTGCAAAAGAAACCTGTCACACAAAAATTGAACTTTTTGGAAAAGAAGAAATCGAGCGCGCAGTTTTGTATCAAGCGGGGGCGGATGTTGGTCAGGGTGCACATTCTTTATTCAAACAAATCGCAGCTGAAGTTCTTAAAATTCCTATGGAATCCATCGAACTTGTCGTTTCAGATACAGCTAAAAATGGAGATGCGGGGAGTGCTTCTGCTTCACGTCTGTCTTTTATGGCTGGCAATGCTATTAAAGGCGCTGCAGAGCTGGGGATGGAGAAGTGGAAGTCTGGTGAAAGACCGGTATCCGTTGAATACACCTACCAGGCGCCATCAACTTCTCCTTATGCGCCAGAGACAGGCGAGAGTTATCCAAATTTCTCGTATGGATATGTGGCTGAAACGGTTGAATTGGAAATCGATACCGACACAGGTGAAGTGCGTTTGTTAAAAATTTATTGTGCAAATGACGTTGGGAAGGCCATTAATCCAGTGCAGATTGTTG
The DNA here is from genome assembly GCA_964411385.1 of uncultured Candidatus Brevefilum sp. Lineage (GTDB taxonomy): Bacteria > Chloroflexota > Anaerolineae > Anaerolineales > Anaerolineaceae > Brevifilum. Next base: position 103,436 of record CAYPKT010000003.1, read on the forward strand.
GACAAATTGAAGGTTCACTGGTACAAACCGCTGGTTATGTACTGATGGAAAATTTTATTCAGCAAGGTGGTTATGTTAAAACAAATTTGCTTTCTAACTACCTCATCCCGACAGTCCTGGATATTCCAACTGAGATTGAATCAATCATATTAGAATATCCAGACCCAAACGGTCCATTTGGAGCCAGGGGCATGGCTGAAATGCCCTTCCTGCCGTTAGCGCCTGCCATCATGCAAGCTATGCACCAGGCAACCGGGGTGTGGTTTCATGACTTCCCCCTAACACCCGAAAGGGTATTACGAGGATTAGGAAAAATAAAATAAAACAATCCATACCAGTTTGAGAGGGTGGTAATTTAGCTTTCGGTAAGGCGTTCAGGGCTACTTTTAAAGCATGCGTTCGAGTTTTGATGGTAGAAACTGACAGGACAATTGCTGTTTTCCGTAGCGTTTTCTTTTCACCGGTTGCTTCTGACACCAATTGAAAACTGGCACAAACGATGAGATAATTGAAAACAATGAAATTGTCACATGCACTTGGTTTGGCAGGAGATGAAACGGTTGCTTTTATTAGCACTGGCGGAAAATCCTGCGCGATATTTACTCTTGCGAAAGAATTAAAACAAGCAACGGTAATCAGCATGCGTACACAAATCGAAGTGAGTCAAACCGCGTATTGTGATGACCACAAAATTATTTCATCAATAGAAGAAGTTGACGACCTGGAATTAACTCCGGGAGAATCCCTTCTTTTAACTGGACCGTTAATCTCGAACAACCTTTTTAGCGGTTTAGATTTGACGGTTTTGAAAAAAATACAACAATTTTGTAAAATCCGAGGGAGTTTATTCTTCATTAAAGTCGAGGAAGACAAACTTCCTTTTTCGAAAGGTCAAGCGAAATTAAAACCTGAGATTATATCGTGGGTTGACACCATAGTCGTAGTGGCAGGTATGAATCGGCTTTGGATAAACTTGAACGCAGATCCCGAACAACACCCTGAATACTTTGCCAAATTAGCACAAATGGAAACCGGCGATAATATTCTCCTTCACCAAATGATAAAAGCGTTAGATTCATTATCTGGTAAGCTGAAAGAAATAAATAAAAGTACAAGAAGGATCCTATTTTTGAGCCAGGTAGATGATGAATTAATAGCTGGTAAAGCTGCCTGGTTGGCCTCCAAACTGGAAAAAGTTTATGACCGGGTATTAATTGGTTCTTTGCAAGGACAAGACAGAGAAGAACCGGTTAGCAGCGTTCATAGCCATACAGCAGCGGTGATCCTTGCAGCAGGCAGGAGTGAACGTTTAGGCCAGCCCAAACAACTATTAAGTTGGAATGATGAACCTTATATTAAGAACATTGCGCAGACAGCCTTGGTAGCGGGTTTAAACCCAGTTATTGTAATAACTGGGGCAGAAAAGGAATTAATTGAAAATGCATTGAACAGCTTGCCCGTAAAATGTGTTTTTAACCCAGAATGGAGCTTAGGGCAAGCTACCTCTGTTAGAGCAGGGGTAACGAATCTACCGCAGGGTTGCGACCGCGTGATGTTTTTTTTGAGCGATCAACCACAGATCAGCATACCTTTGATCCGCCAACTTATCGAACGCCATAACCTTAACCGGGCACCGATCACCATTCCATTGACGCCAGCACGTCGAGGTAACCCGGTTTTATTTGGTAATGAAACTTTTACGTTTCTTAAAACATTACAAGGTGACCAGGGGGGGAGGTCAGCGTTTAACGCCTTTTCAGTTGATGAGTTGATGTGGATAGATGAACGAATATTATTAGATGTCGACAAACAGGAAGATATTGAAAAATTAAACGTTCAATACTTCCCGACTATGCCTAAAGAATAATAAAGTTTATTAATTAAATTATCCATTTTCTTTGATTGGATGGTCGTCATTGGGCTAACTATTGATGGAAAAATACTCTATTAATGGGTAGAATATACATTGTGTGTTATTTTTTATGTATCCCTATGGAGCAACTTCTCTAAAGAGTTGCACTGTTTAAATGACAATAAGAGCTTTAATTTTTTTAAGTCAAAGCTCAGAATTAGGAAGGATTATTTATGTCAGTCGTCACCCAGGAAGATGTGATAAAAGCGCTCAGGCAGGTTCAAGATCCAGAATTACAACGAGACCTGGTTTCTTTAAATATGATCAAAAATGTTGAAGTTTCAGGCAACAAGGTTAGCCTTACTGTAGAATTGACGACCCCAGCTTGCCCACTACGACAACAAATTCAGCGAGATGTAGAAAATGCTGTACTCGCTATAGATGGAGTTGAAACTGTCGAGGTTACCATGGGGGCCCGTGTAATTGAAGACAAAAAAATTAAAAACCTGGCGATTAAAAATATTATCGCCGTTGGTTCTGGTAAGGGAGGCGTTGGAAAATCTACGGTAGCTGTTAACCTGGCTGTCGGACTGGCGCAATGTGGAGCGAAAGTTGGCTTACTGGATGCAGATATTTATGGTCCAAATGTACCCAAGATGATGGGGGTGACTTCTTTGCCTCCAACTCCGCAGGAAAAAGGAATTCAAACAGCAGAAGCTTTTGGGGTTAAGTTGATGTCGATTGGATTTATGGTGAGTGAAGGTCAGCCATTAATCTGGCGTGGACCTATGCTTCACTCTGCAATTCAACAATTTTTAAATGATGTTGATTGGGGTGAACTTGATTATTTGATTGTCGACTTACCGCCCGGAACTGGTGATGTACAACTTTCGTTGGTACAAACAGTGCCAATAAGCGGTGGTGTGATAGTGACGACACCTCAGCAGGTCTCTTTTGATGACGCGGCAAGAGCAGTATCGATGTTCAAGAAAATGGACGTGCCAATATTAGGGATTGTTGAAAACATGAGTTACCTGAAATTGGACGATGGATCCTTGCTGCGGTTGTTTGGCGAGGGTGGCGGCGAACAATTAGCAAGGATGGCTGGGGCTCCTTTGCTGGCAAACATTCCTATTGAAGAACGTATTAGAGAAGGTGGCGACAAAGGCGCCCCTGTTGTAGTTTCTGACCAGAAATCACCCAGTGCGATGGCATTGATCGGTTTATCAATGTCTGTTGCAGCCAGAATGAGCATGGTAAATCTTGAATAAGATTAACGTCTACGTTCTAAATAAGCAACAGAATATTTAAATATGACTCAAAAAATAATTATTAGTGTTCAATTCGAAAAACTTGGAAAGCAATATTATTTCGATGCCTCAAGTTTTCCTGATTTAAAACCAGGAGACCCTGTAATCGTTCACACCAGTCGTGGATTGCAATTGGCTACGATTATAAAAGTTGGTTTGGACGTGGAAAATTTAGATTTAAATGGGTTTAAACCAGTCGAAAGACCGGCTACTCCGCAAGACCTTCTGAACCGGCAGGCGTTAATTGAAAAAGAAAAAGATATCCTGGATCGTATTCATGTACACTTAAAAAACCAGGGATTAGCTGCAGTTAAAATTCTTTCTACAGAATATTCCTTAGATGGCAAGCGTTTATTTGTTCTATTAAATACTGAACCTTCGGTTGATCTAAATGCGAAAAAACTTCAACAGGAAATAAAATCTATGTTGCGCGAAGTGGATGTTGAGTTGCGCCAATTAGGTCCGCGCGATGCTGCAAAAATTTTGGGAGGATTAGGAGCTTGCGGGTTGGAAACGCGCTGCTGTTCAAAATTTTTAACTGATTTCGCGTCGATTTCAATCAGGATGGCTAAAACGCAGGATATTTCTTTGACACCATCAGAAATTACCGGTATGTGCGGAAGATTGCGATGCTGTTTAATTTATGAATATGACCAATATGTTGAGGCGATCAAAACATTGCCTAAGCGAAAACGTAAAGTTGTTACCCCTTCAGGCGAAGGTAAGGTGATTCAGATTTTACCATTACAACAAGCTGTGATTGTTGATTTACCCGAAGTGGGACCGCGACAATATACAATTGAAGAGTTAAATCGAGCTGAAAAAATTTCAAAAGGGGAGGAAGTAAAACCGCTGCCACCTGTTGAACCTGAGCCAGAAACGGTTATTAGTCGTCCGGAAGACCAAGTGACTGACTTGAAGGAAAATAGAAAACGAAAGCCAAAAGGCAGGTATTCATCTCGACGAAAACGAGGAGCTGTAACACGTAAAACAGATCGTCGTAATCGACAATAATCCCACGATTTTAGGTAGAAAGAAAAGGGCACAATGAAAATATCTGAAAACTGGGAGGAACATAAAGAAATCCTGGTTGTATTGGCTCACCCTGATGACCCAGAGTTTTTTTTAGGCGGCAGCATTTCTCGCTGGATTAAAGCAGGGCACACAGTACGCTATGTATTATTAACCAAAGGTGACAAAGGTTCAAAAGATACTTCGCTTTCCCCTGCAGCGGTTGCTGAAATTCGCATTAATGAACAAAAACAAGCTGCAGACTTTTTGGGGGTAAAATCGGTAGAATTTTTGAACTATCGGGATGGATACTTGATCCCCGATTTAGATATGCGGAAAGCAGTTGTTCGCTATATTCGTATGTATCAGCCCCAAATTTTGGTAACTTGTGATCCAACAAATATATTCCCCAGACCGCAATATATCAACCATCCAGATCATCGTAATGCTGGACAAGTCGTTATTGATGCGGTTTTTCCTGCAGCTGGAAATTTGTTTTTCTTCCCTGATTTATTAAAAGAAGGGTTAACTCCTCACGAAGTTGATGAAGTTTGGATGAGTTTAACCAATGAACCTAACGTCTGTTTAGATGTAACAGACGAATGGAGTGATAAAATTAGAGCGTTAAAAAAGCATGCATCTCAAATTGGAGACCCGCGAGCTTTTGAAAAGCGTATGTTTGATCGCCTGGATAATGGCGATAACGAAGAATTTAAGGTTGAAGAACAGTTTCGTCGAATTATATTTAGGAGGCAGACCGAATGAATTATTTAGAAGAAGCATTTAATTTGAAGGATGAGATGATCGCAAGACGGCGAGATTTTCACCGTCACCCTGAGCTGGGGCTTGAAGAGGTTCGTACCGCTGGGATTGTGGCAGAAGAGCTGACGAAATTGGGGTTGGAAGTTCAAACTGGCGTGGGCGTAACAGGTGTGGTGGGTCTTTTACGTGGTGCTAAAGAAAGCCCCGTGTTGTTAATACGGTTTGATATGGACGCGCTGCCCATCCAGGAGGAAACTGAGGCGGCGTATGCGTCAGTTTACCCTGGAAAAATGCACGCATGTGGGCACGATTGTCATACAGCTATAGGATTAAGTGTAGCCAAGATTTTGGCATCTCAAAAGGAATCTATTCCTGGCACCATTAAATTTGTCTTTCAACCAGCAGAAGAAGGTGATGGCGGAGCTGAAAAGATGATTGAAGATGGGGTGTTAACCAACCCTGTGCCCGATTATGCACTGGGTATGCACGTTTGGAATGAGATGCCTGTAGGCTGGTATGCATTAACGCCGGGGCCATCTATGTCTGGTGCCCAAATTTTTACAATTAAGATAACCGGTAAAGGGGGGCACGGAGCTTCACCTCACACAACCAGAGATCCAATTTTAGCGGCAGCCCATATTATTACTGCACTTCAGTCCATTGTTTCTCGTAATATCGCTCCACTTGACACTGCTGTTGTTTCTGTTTGTAAAATGCAAAGTGGAACGGCTTTTAACATTATTCCGTCTCAGGCTGAGATAAACGGTACAATTAGGACTTTTAAACAGGAAGTTACGGATACTCTGCTCGAACGGTTTTACAATATTGTTAACAACACCGCAGAAGCCATGGGATGCGAAGCTGAAATAGACTTGCTACAAGTTACGGTGCCTGTAGTCAACGACCCTGAAATTGTGGCTTTGGTAACAGAAGTTGCCAAGGAAATTGACGCCGATGCGAAAATTAATTCTACCTATCAGACGATGGGCAGTGAAGACTTCTCGTTTATGCTCGAAGCCGCACCTGGTTGTTATATGATGGTAGGATCTGCCAACCCTGAAAAAGGATTAAACTTTGGTCATCATCACCCAAAGTTTGACGTCGATGAGGATTGTTTTCCCTATGCAGCGGCGATTTTAGCAAAAAGTGCCGTTAGAATATTAGAGTTTGGCAGCAGAGGTTAAGAGTTCTTATAGGTTGTTGGTAGAGTTGTTACAATTAATTCGAACGATAACTGAGTTATTACTCAGTTTGGATAGGAAACTTACGAACAATAACAAAATATTAAGATTAATCCTGTATAATTAATTAGGTAATATGCAATCAAAATACGGTAGATAATCTATTGAACGAATTTTGATGCATTTGTATAATTAAAGATATAGAAAACTATTAAAAACTGGGAACATGCTAATTAGTCATTAATGGAGGAACTATGAGTGATATTTTTGATAAGGTTCAAGGTCAAAAGGATGCTTTTACAAAAATCCTTGCTAAGATACCAGGGTTTAAAGGCTACATCGAACGGGGTGACCGTCGAATGTCTGATAAACTGCTGCGAGAAAAAATTGCGGATGAATTTGCCACACTGAATAAGCGTGTATCTGCCCTCCAGCGTGAATTGGTCGACCAGGGTGAATTAGCTCATGTAGGCAGCCTTGAAAACGCAGCTTTAAAATTAAGCCAGTTCACCGATAGGATACGGACGGCATCTTATGGATACGCTGGAATTTTTGATGCAATAAAGATCAAAGAAGAAGAACTTGACCAGGTTTATGCGTATGATAATGCTCTCCTTGAACTTGGAGACAAAGTAAGCGCTGCGATCGATAATGTTGAAACTTCTATCGGTACCGAAGGCTTGGATGCCGCCATCAGAAATCTGACTACGGCTAGTCAGGATTGTGTGGATGCCTTCAACAAACGTGATGAAGTTATGCGCGGTATTGCGTAAATGAGATCATAAAAAAATAGAAAAAGATAATAGCAAGAAATTGGAGTTAAGAAATATGGCTAGAATTTTTGATGTTGTTGAATATCCGAAGGAGATGACGGACGAGATCGTGCACCGCTTCCCTGAGACAGGCGTCGCAGATTTGAGAATTGGCTCGCAGGTTATCGTTCGTGAATCTCAAAATGTTATTTTTATGCGTGATGGACAAGCCCTGGATGTGTTTGGACCTGGACGTCATACCATAACCACGGCAAACATCCCGATTTTGGTAAACTTGATTGGTAAGGCATTTGGAGACCGGACGCCTTTTACTGCTGAGGTATTCTATGTGTCGATGAAGGAATTTGTCGATCAAAAATGGGGAACGCCGCAACCGATTATCGTACGCAACCCCGGTGTTGGACTGGGTGTTGCTTTACTGCAGGGTTTTGGCACTTATAGCTTCCAGGTGGCTGATCCTCAGCAGTTTGTTACCCAAGTTGTTGGAGCCCAGGGTTATTATCGCACCAGTGATATTGAAAATCGCTTGCGTGTGATGCTGCTTGCTAAGCTGACCGATCTCTTGGGCGAGACGACAGCCAAAAGCAATGTGCTTGAATTGATTGGCTTGACCAACGAGCTTTCGGCTGGTGTGCGTGCAAAAGCGCAGGATGATTTTGCAGCTATCGGTCTGGCGTTGAAATCGTTTTACATTGGCAACCTGAAGCCTTCTGATAAATCGGCAGAGGAACTGCGGGCCATGGGTATGCTTGATATGGCAACCTATACCCAACTGCAAGCTGCAGATGCCATGCGCGATGCTGCTCAGAACCCCTCGGGTGGCGCTGGGTTGACGGCTGGCATCGGTGCCGGTATGGGGATCGGCAATGTGCTTGGTTCTGCTTTGGGGCAGGTTGGTCAGCAACCCCAGGGTGGGGCACCCACGCCACCGGCTGGTGGTGGTGCGCCAGTGATGCCCGACATTATGACACCCACAGAAGCCGCTGAATTTTTGAAAGTCTCTGCTGAAGATGTGGTAGCAGCAATTGAAGCTGGTGACTTGCAGGCTCGTAAAATTGGAAGCGCATATCGTATTAGCAAGGACGCGTTACAAGAGTTCTTGAAGGGCTAATTGCTACCTATTTATTAATCGAAAATCAATACGATGCCCTGCTGACGCGGGGCATTTTTAGTTTTAATAGGGGATAGCCAATAAGGAATTATGAGTCGTGGCTTCTCAGGAATAGGGTTAATGGGAAATATTAACCAAATTGATTTTCGAAATCATTGTAAAAAATGAAGGCATGGTATAATTTGCGACAACGATAGAATTTTAAACCCACGCCATGCGCCTACACGAGTATCAATCTAAAGAGATATTTACCGAGCATCAAATCGCAATTCCACAGGGGAAGCTCGCTGCAACGCCTGAGGAAGCTAAACTCGTCGCTGAAGAATTGCACGGCACGGTTGTTCTAAAAGCGCAGGTTTTGGTTGGAGGAAGGGGGAAAGCTGGCGGTATTCGCCTGGTGCATTCGCCAGAAGAGGCAGAAGATGAAGCGGCTAAAATCCTTGGGCGCGATATCAAAGGTTTGCCGGTAAGGCGACTGCTGGTTGAAGAAGCTATCAATATCCAGCAAGAAATTTATTTAGGGATGACGGTGGATCGTGATACAGCGGAAACGATCGTTATCGTTAGCGCTGAAGGTGGCGTAAATATCGAAAGTGTGGCGCAAACTGCACCTGAGAAAATTGCCAGGGTTAGCATAGACCCATTATTAGGCTTATGTGAATACCAGGTACGCAACCTGGCTGCAGAAATTGAAGTTCCCCGCAGGTTATGGCGTAATTTTATTGGCATTGCTTTGAACCTCTTCCAAGCTTATCAAGACCTTGACGCCACCCTGGCAGAAATTAATCCACTGGTGATTACCGAAGAGGGGCGGATGGTTGCGCTTGATGGCAAAATCATTTTGGATGAAAATGCGCTCTATCGCCACCCCGAGTTTTTTGATAAACGCGATATCTCGGCAGAGGCACCAGCAGATGTAGAAGCCCGAAAATTTGGTTTAGCATACATCAAAATGGATGGGGATATTGGCTGTTTGGTAAACGGTGCCGGCTTGGCGATGGCAACTATGGATATTATCCAACATATGGGCGGCAGACCAGCAAATTTTTTAGATATTGGCGGTGGTGCCAACGCTGAAAAAGTGACCGCGGCTTTGCGCATTTTACTGGCAGACAGGCAGGTACGATCTGTACTGATTAATATCTTTGGGGGCATCACACGATGTGATGAGGTGGCACAGGGTATTAAGACTGCCTTAGGCGAAATAAAAACAGATTTGCCATTTGTGGTTCGATTGGTAGGGACTAACCAGGAAGAAGGGCGTAGAATTTTATCGGGGTTGAACCTGGTCGCCGTGGATTCACTCGGTGAGGGGGCTCGGAAAGCAATTGAATTGGCGGCAGAGGGGGCATGATGAGTATTTTAGCAAACGGCAATACAAAAGTGGTTGTTCAAGGAATTACCGGTAATGAAGGTGCCTTTCATGCCCAGGCGATGATGAATTATGGGACGAACCTTGTGGCTGGGGTAACCCCCGGAAAAGGTGGGGAGTGGGTTTTAGAGGGGAAAATACCGGTGTTCGATTCGGTGCAATCTGCTGTGGAGATGACGGGCGCAGACACCAGTGTGATCTTTGTACCAGCTCGTTTTGCGGGGGACGCGATCCTCGAGGCAACCGATGCAGGGATTAAGCTTATTGTGTGTATTACCGAAGGTATCCCGGTGAAGGATATGCTAAAGGTGCGTTATATGATCGCCCGACAAGAGGCTTGTTTATTAGGGCCCAATACCCCGGGAATCCTCTCGGCGCCGCATACGCGAATAGGCATCATCCCTGGTGAGATCACCATGCCGGGGAATGTGGGCGTGGTTTCACGCTCCGGCACGCTAACTTATGAGGTGATGCATGCCCTGAAGAGGGAAGGAATTGGCACCAGCACCTGTTTGGGCATCGGCGGGGACCCGATCATCGGGGCAAATTTTGTGGATATCCTTTCGTATTTTGAGGAGGATTCTGCTACCGACACCGTGGTGCTAATTGGCGAAATTGGGGGGCGTGCTGAGGAACGAGCCGCTGAGTACATTGCCAATTCGATGACCAAACCCGTGGTGGCATTTATTGCTGGGCAGGCTGCACCGGAAGGGACCCGTATGGGGCATGCCGGGGCGATTATCGAGGGGGGTGTAGGAACGGCTGCGGACAAAGTGACGGCATTGGAGGAAGCAGGGGTGCGCGTAGCACGCACACCCGAGGAGATTGCCGCGCTGATAAGGGGGTAGGGTGGTTAACCCGATGAAAATCAAAGTAGTTGACTATAACCCCGCATGGAAAGATTTATACTGTGCTGAAGCCCAGAACATTAGCGCGATTTTGGGAGACGATTTGCTGGCAATATACCATATTGGCAGCACGGCGGTTGAGGGCTTGGCCGCCAAGCCAATCATTGATATCATGCCCGTGGTGAGGGAAATCACAGCAGTTGACCGCTTTAACGCTGAATTTGAAGCCTTGGGCTATGAGCCGATGGGCGAGTTTGGCATCCCCGGCAGGAGGTATTTTCGAAAGGGGGGAAACAACCGCACCCACCATGTGCATGTGTTTGATGCGAGAAACCGAGAAGATATCGACCGGCACCTGGCTGTGCGGGATTTTTTACGGGCTCACCCGGGGGCAGCAAGAGAGTATGGAGCCCTAAAGCGGGGGTTGGCAGAGATATTTACCCAGGATAATGAGGGGTATAGCGATGGGAAAGACGCCAATTAATAAATTATCCATTTTAATTTAATAAAACAAAAGAAGGTTATTTTAATTTATTACATAAAGTATGACACAGGAAATTAAAAAGTAAATAATATTAAAAAATTAATCAATTAATTTAATCGGAATTAAAAGGTATATTAAATTTCCCAGAAAATTGTTTTTTTTCATAATTAGTGTTATAATATCTATGATATAGAGAAAAATATAAAATTGGAGGTATTTTATTAGAAAGCAAATTCATGTTCGCTTGAATAATTTTGTTTATGAGGCGCTTTCAGATTACGCAGTAGAGTCAGGGCAATCTATGCAAGATTGTGTATCAGGAGCGCTTATGCAGTTATTAAACAGGGAGAAATTATTAACAAATAAAAACAATAAAGAAACTGCCTTTACTTTTATTGATTTATTTGCAGGGATAGGTGGTATGCGGTTGGCCTTTGAATATGCTAACGGAAAATGTGTTTATTCTAGCGAATGGGATAAATATTGTCAACAAACTTATTTTGCGAATTTTGGTGAGGTACCGGATGGTGATATCACAGAAGTGAATCCTCGCGAAATTCCAAATCATGATATATTAATTGCTGGATTTCCTTGTCAACCTTTTTCTATTGCAGGTGTTTCTAAAAAAAATAGTCTTGGACATGCAACTGGGTTTGAGGATAAAACACAAGGAACTCTTTTTTTTGATATTTGTAGAATATTAAAAGATAAACGACCTAAAGCTTTTTTGTTAGAAAACGTAAAGAATTTACGAAGCCATAATAAGGGAAATACATTTACGGTAATAAAGGAAGCGCTCGATGAGTTAGATTATAATATTTTTTATCAGGTTTTGGATGGCCAAGATTTTGTTCCCCAACATAGAGAACGAATACTAATTGTTGGTTTTGATCGTAAAAGATATGGTAATGACATAAATTTTTATTTTGACATAACTCCAATTAATCCAAAACCCGTATTGAAAGATATTCTTGAATTAAATGTTGATGTAAAATACACCCTCTCAGATAAACTTTGGTTATATCTTCAAAATTACGCAAAAAAACATAAAGCTGCTGGTAATGGATTTGGTTATTCATTAGCCTCTATCGATGGAATATCCAGAACCTTAAGTGCAAGATATTACAAAGACGGTTCAGAAATATTAATAAATCAAAACGGTAGAAACCCTAGAAGGCTTACTCCACGAGAATGCGCCAGGTTACAAGGTTTTCCAGAAAACTTTAATATTGTGGTTTCTGATACTCAGGCATATAAGCAATTTGGCAATTCCGTAGTTGTCCCTTTGATAGCAAACGTGGCAAAACTTATTGTAAAAAAATTAAATAACTTAGATAGTCAAAAAGAAATTATCTTTAAAAATAACCTGTCGGATATAAGAGAGTAAACGTCTATTTAAAATGGTTGAATTTGCTAGCACTGCTATAGAAGCTGTATTAAAAGGACAGAAGGCATTTTGTAAATTTTTATCCGCTAATGATACTGGGGTAACGGGGGGACACCAAGCAGGTATTTATATTTCTAAGGAATCTTTTCCTATTTTGTTTGATACGCCTGGTCAAAAGGGGGGAAATAAAGACAAATGGGTAAAAATTAAATGGCAAAATGAATTTGAAACAACAACCCGTTTTATTTATTATGGACGAGGAACAAGGGATGAGTATCGTATTACAAATTTTGGAAGAGGGTTCCCCTATTTAAGATCTGATTATACGGGTGCATTGTTTGTATTGATTGAAGAAGGCGAAAAATATTTTCAAGGCTTTATATTAAATACAGATGATGAGATTAATCAATTCATGGGAGCATTTGGTTTAAGTGTAACCGAAACCAACAGACTAATCCGAAGTCAAACACCAAGCTTAGACAATCGAGAGAAAGAAGCAATACAAAAATATTTATCTCATTTAACGATTGAATTCCCTACAACTGAAACTATGTCAAAGGTTGCACGAGAAATTTATAATAATGTTTACAATCACCACAACTATGTTTGGGCAGACCCAGATAAGATCTTATTGAAGTGGACGAAGTTAGAGTATCGGCTTTTTATGGCCATAGAAGAAGACCGATATAAAGATAACATTACCAAAGGATTTATTGATCTTGAAGATTTTGTAAAAACAGCAAATAAAATACTAAACCGCAGGAAAAGCCGTGCTGGGAGAAGTTTGGAACATCATCTTGCTGCAATATTTGACGCTAATCAAATAAATTATTCAGCCCAAGCAATTACAGAGGGAAATAAAAGACCTGATTTCCTTTTCCCTTCAATAGATGCTTATAAAAATTCTGCATTTCCTAAAGATCGTATAGTTACTTTGGCTGCAAAAACCACACTTAAAGATCGATGGAGACAAATTTTGAATGAAGCAAATAGATTAAAAGACGATAATAAATTTCTCTGTACATTGCAACAAGGTGTATCGCCAGCACAAATGGATGAGATGGAAGCTGAAAAAGTTATATTGGTTGTTCCAAAAGAATATATATCAAATTATCCAAAAGATCGACAGGGTAGAATTTGGACTATTGTAAAATTTATCAAATATCTTAAAGAGTTGTGAATATAGAATGACTGATATCAAATCTAAAGAAAAAAGAAGTGAGAATATGGCGGCTATTAAAAGTAAAGACACAAAGCCAGAATTATTCTTTCGTAGAACAATTTTTTCATATGGATTAAGATTTAGGAAAAATACTGCATATATTTTCGGACAGCCCGATATATTTCTTAAGAAGTATCGAACAGCGATTTTTATTCATGGATGCTTTTGGCATCGTCATAAAGATTGTAAATATTCATATACGCCAAAAAGCCATATTGAGTTTTGGAAATTAAAATTCGAAAATAATATAAAAAGAGATAAGTTAGTTAGGGAAAGACTTTTGTCTGAAAAAATCAAATGTTTTATTGTGTGGGAATGTACAGTTAATAGAATGATGAAAGATTCATCATTCGCGCATCAAATAATTACGTGTTTATTTCATTTCTTGGTTTCCGACAATATGTATTTGGAAATATAAAATCATTAAATAAAAGTGAAAAAATTATCGGGAAAGTTCAGGTTTTATTTTTATACTTTCATTGGTCAGCAATGTCTTTAACTTACAATAAGCCTTGAATTACCGAAAACAACAAATTATTTCAAATTGGAACAATGGGGTGTACATGAATTTTTTCTTTCAATTGCTGATATTGCAATCCCTTGTTAAATTAGGCGGTCGAATCAGGTTACATGAGATTTTAAAAAATATTGAAACTATAATGGCAGAACAATTGAACGAATATGATTATGAATTGCTTCCTTTAAACCCAAAAACTAAACGCTGGGTAAAAAATGCTCATTGGGCAAGGTTTGTTTTAGTAGAAAAGGGTTACCTGTCTTCTACTTCGCCGCGCAGGATATGGGAAATCAGCGATGCTGGAAGGACATATTTAGCAAACCACCAAAAGCAAATATTTTGATTTCATTTCTGAAAGCATAAGCCAAATTTAGACCTGAAAATAGTCCCACACTTTTATTAATAATATGCGTTATTAAAACAGCGGGCCAGGCTGGCTCGCTACTAATAATCGAACCAGCCAACTACCTAATCCCTAATTCCTACTCCCTAATTCCTACTACCTAAGCCCCTATTCCTTTTCAATGAAATCGATGGCATCCTGCACGGTTTGGATGGCGCGGGCTTCGTCATCCGAAATGTTGATATCAAACTTCTCGCAGAACCCATCGATCAAAAAGAACTGGTCCATAGAATCGGCTTTTAAATCCTCGATAAAGCGGGTTTCGGGGGTGACGCCCTTCACGTCGATCTTCAACACATCGGCGATAACTTCTTTTACTTGTTCTAACGTATCTGACATTTTCGGCTCCTTTGTGGTTTATAATACTTAAAATTCTAACCAGCCTTGGCGTTCTGTCAAGGCTTGGGTTATGCTTCATCTATACATAACACGCGATGATGAAAAAAGACACGCAAATTACAAATCGAAAAGACGACCACCTGCGGATCAACCTGGAAAAAGACGTCGCCTCTGGGTTGACGACCGGGCTGGAACGTTACCGCCTGGTGCACCAGGCGCTGCCTGAACTTAACCTGGCTGATATAAACCTGACGCAGGTGCTGTTCGGTAAAACGGTACAGGTGCCTTTGCTGGTCTCCTCCATGACGGGGGGCAGTCAGGATGGTGGGGAGATCAACCAACGCCTGGCTGTGGCTGCTGAAGAAGTGGGCTTGGTGTTGGCAGTTGGCTCTCAGCGGGCAGCGTTGGAAAACCCGGGGCTGGCAGGTACTTTTCAAGTGCGCCAAAATGCACCCAAGGCGCTGTTGTTGGCAAACCTGGGTGCAGTGCAGCTTAATCTGGGGTATGGCGTGGATGAATGCCGTCGAGCGGTGGATATGATTGAAGCCGACGGGTTGATTTTGCACCTCAACCCGCTGCAAGAGGCGCTTCAGCCTGAGGGGGATGTGAACTTTGCCGGATTAGTGAAAAAAATTGCACAGCTAAAACAGAAGCTAATTGTGCCGTTGATTGTCAAAGAGGTGGGTTGGGGCATCTCGGCGCAGGTTGCCCGCTGGCTGTACGAAGCCGGCGTAGACGCGCTGGATGTGGCGGGAGCGGGGGGCACGTCGTGGTCTCAGGTGGAGATGTATCGCAACCCAGACCCCTATCGCGCCCAAACTGCAGCTGTGTTTATCGATTGGGGAATCCCTACGGTTGAGTCGCTCCTGGCGGCAAAGCAGATTTTTCATGACCGGCCGGTGTTTGCCTCGGGTGGTCTGCGAAACGGTGTGGATGTGGCAAAATGCCTGGCTTTAGGTGCTAACCTGGGTGGGATGGCAAGCCCTTACTTGAAAGCAGCTGCAGAATCACAAGAAGCGGCAGTGGCGGTGATGAAGATGATGGCGAACCAGGTGCGCATCGCCATGTTTGCCAGCGGGGCGGGTAGCCTTGCTGAATTAAATACGAACAAACTAACGCCTAATCCAGGAGAGGGATGATGATGAACCTGGATGAGAACCTTACCTTATTGGTAGGCGAGATAGAAAAGAATTTGCAAGGCTTTTTTGCCGACCTTATGTTTGGTGCCAGTGACGAATTAGGGAGGATGCTTTCTTACCATATGGGTTGGGTAGATGGCAGGAGCGGGAAGCGCCTAAGACCAGTTTTGACGCTGCTATGTGCGGGTGCCTGCGGGGGAGATTATCGCACAGCGATGCCAGCTGCTATGGCGATTGAATTTTTACATAACTTCACCTTGATTCATGATGATATTGAAGATTGTTCAGCGATGCGCCATGGGCGCCCGACGCTTTGGAAGATATGGGGGATTGCCCAGGCGATCAACGCGGGGGATGCCCTATATAGCATTGCACAATCTGCATTGCTGGGGCTTGCTGATACCTGTGATGCTAAAACTGCGATCAGAGCGGCACAAGAATTTAACCAAATGTGTTTGCGTTTGACACGCGGTCAATACCTGGATATGGCTTTTGAAACACGCGATGAAGTCTCATTAGAGGATTACCTGGGGATGATTCGCCGCAAGACAGCTGCCTTAATTTCTTATTCCACCTGGGTCGGGGGCTTAAGCGTGTGCGCAGATGAAACAAGCCTGGTTCTGCTGCGTGAATTTGGCGAGAATTTGGGGTTGGCGTTTCAGATTCAAGATGATGAACTGGGCATCTGGGGCGACCCTAAGGTTACTGGAAAATCCGCCGCCAGCGATTTATTAGAACGCAAAAAGACACTGCCTATTTTGTTCGGCTTACAAAAAAGCGCAGAATTCCGTACGCTTTGGAAGACTGTTAACCCGACCCCAGATGTGATAAAACAGATGGCAAAAGCATTGGAGGATTGCGGCGCACGAATTTTTGTGCGGGAACAAGCTGAATTCTTTACCGGTGAAGCTTTTAATCGACTGGATGTGCTGATTAATTCCCCAAATGCGTATTCGCGTGCCTTGATAGCGCTGTCTGAAATGTTGTTGGAAAGACGACAATAAAAGTTGACAACTTCTTAATCCCTCGATGGGTTTGAGGGGAGTTTTAACCTGTATTATTAAATTTTTCAAAGTCTTCAAAAAATTTAGAAAGTTTCTAATTTTTACTAACGAAATTATTTAATCACACATGGAAAGGCTTTGGCGTTGTGCCCTGCTTCTGAATTGCAACCATATGCTTTGCGCCAAGTGGGCAAACATATAACCAAAGGCAGCCATGTAAACCCCCATAAAAGTATTGCTAACAACGCCTAACACCATAATGACGGATAGCGCCAGCAAAAAGACGGTCACCGCCTCTGCGACAGGTTTGGTTTTTTCTTGCTGGACGATGATCCCCTGGTAAAGACTAATATAGACACTCAAAATGGTAACGGGGATCGCCACAGCTAAGGAACGACGGGCGATCTCAGCTCGGTCGGTGGGTAAGTTGGCAATAACTGTAAACCAACCGTTGGCAAGCGGTGAAAACACGAACAAGATCGCAATTGCTGCGATAATCAAAGCGGCCCGGCTGGCAAACTTCCGCAAAGCAGGGAAGGCGCATGGCTCCTCAAGCAGGGCTACCACCGCCTCGTTAAAGGCGACGCCCGGGTTGCGAAAAATGGAGATCATCCCGCTGACAACTGACCAAACCGCCAAGGATTCCAGGGGCTCGGGCATACGTGAAATTGCGCCAGTCACGACGGGAAGCCATAACAGCCACAGCGTTGAAGTGAGCGCTAAAGGCATGTAAAACTCGATAAAGCGCTTGAGCGTTAAAGGGTTGGCTGCTGGCGGTGCTGCTTTAATCAGGTATTGAATTTTGTGAACACGATAACCAGCATAAGCAGCCTCAACGGTTACTGCCAGCCCCTGGGTCAACCCGGCTAACACCGTGCCGGGGATGGTTCCAAGGGAATAACCGATTGCAAGTGTGACAGCACCGGTGATCAGGCGAACAGCTGTCGTCTCACCGACCATGCGAGAATGACCAAAACGGATCATCGTCCCTTGTTGAAAACGGCGGTAGGCAATCGCCATCGTCCACGGGGTCAGGAAGATTAAGCCCGCGCGTCCTGGCTCCAGCACGTCCAGTGGGGCTTGTAAAATAACCTTGACAATATAATCATAAGCGGGTGTAACCGCTATCAAAAGGTGCAAGGCTGAAAGAACACCACCCATCCACAGGGTGATTTTTTTCAACCTTTGATAAGAGACCCAATCTCGACTAAGGGCGGTAGCAGCGGCTAATAACATAATGATAGGCGCTTCCACAGTCAGAGCAATCGTCCAAACAACACCACCATACGCAGCCAAGTTGACTTCAGCATCTGGCAGGCGGGCGATGATGGCGTTGATGGCGGGTAGTTCGATGCTCATCAATAACCAACTGGCAACAAGGGGCAACCAGGTAGCCAGGATTTGTTTGGTTGATAACTTTTTTGTGTAAGATGCAGCTGTCACTTTGTTTATTTGTTAATTAGATAATGGTTGAATGAACGAAAGAAGTATACCATATCCTTTTATACAAGGATTACAAATTATTGCGGGTTTTATCAATTCGCTTTCGACTTAAGTTATAATGATGGTAAGCAATTAATACGGAGGCAGAATGGCAAAACCGGGAGAAAATCGGGGGATGGGATGGATTGAATGGACTTTGATTGCAGTTTTAATAATATTAGCATTAATTACAGCATTTCTTTTACTTAAGCCTGCCTTATTGATGGTTTGGCAGAATTTTCTTGAATCTTTGCAATAGAGTGAACATTTTGGTATTTTGTTGATAAGTGTGGATTTTATTGTGAAACCACAGATAACAGGACTGATTTCAAAAGGGTTTTGGATGGCGATGGATTGGATCTATCCGCCTGTGTGCGCAAGTTGTGGTGAACCTGGTTTTCGACTTTGCGAAGTTTGTCGAGTAAAAATCTCCTTTATTCAAGATAATTGTTGCCCAATTTGTGGCGAACCTGCCCAAACAGCAAAGAGAATTTGTGAATCTTGCTTGTTGCACCCACCTCCGTATACAGCTATGCGTAACCTGGCAAAATACGAAGGCGTAATTCGCGATTGTGTGCACGCCTTGAAATATCAAAACAACCAGGCGCTGGGCGATTATTTTGCGGGAGACCTGGCTGATTTGGTAATAAAAAATAATTGGAAAATCGATTTGGTTGTTCCCGTACCATTAAGTCTAAAACGAGAAGTAGAGCGCGGTTATAACCAGGCGAGCTGCCTGGCAAAACCTTTAGCAAATCGTGTAGGGCTACGTTTTCACCCTTATGGGCTGGAACGCACGCGAGAAACGCCTAGTCAGGTGGGGCTTACTGGCGACGAAAGGCGTAAAAATGTATTAGGTGCTTTTAATGCTTTTCCTGAACTTGTAACAGGAAAAAGTATTTTGATTGTTGATGACGTGATGACGACCGGGGCAACCTTGTTCGCATGTGTGCATGCATTGAAATCTGCTGGCGCAAACGATGTATTCTGCCTAACATTAGGACGATTTGCTTTGCGTGGCGATGACCCAATTTACCCTGGCATCAAGTATAATTTGACCAACTTACCCTAAATGGAGGCAAATATGTCTGTCACAATTGATATTTTTACAAAAAACATAGACCTTACTGATCGGCTGAACGATTATGCCACCACAAAAGTTGAAAAACTCGAAAAATTCCTTGACGATGTAGATGAATGTCGGGTTGACCTTTCTCATGCCAAGACAGCGAGAAATGCAAGCGATCGGTATGTCGCTCAGCTTACCTTGCGTGGCAAGGGGTTTATCCTGCGTTCTGAGGAACGATCGGACAGTATTTTTTCAGCCATCGATGCTACTTTAGATAAAATGCGACGTCAAATCTCACGGTTTAAAGGTAAACGCTCACGTGGTCGAGGCGACGGGCAAACCATTGCGGAATTGGTTGAGGGCATTGAACCTGCACCTTATGAAGTTGAAGAAGAGCCGGTGATTGCACGACGAAAACGCTTTGAAGTCGTCCCGATGGACGAACTTGAAGCAATTGAACAAATGAGACTTTTGGGACACGAAAACTTCTTCCTCTTTTACAATGCAAATAGCAGCGAATTTAATGTGCTTTATCGCCGTCGAGATGGAAACTATGGGATTATTATCCCTGAAATTGGATAAGTAACTTTTGAATTCAGCGGCTTGTGAGGTCAACCTAACACAAGCCGCTTTTTTTATTAATACTTTTGTAATAAGATAAAGAGGGTAAAAGAACGTAAATAAGAATAAATAAAAGAAATGGAAGAAAAACAATGGACATAAATTGTGATCACCCCCTAAACTTAGCAGCAGATTTATTTTGTGAGGATGACCTCGACACCGATAAGGTTGAGAAATCTGTAAAAGATATCCTTGTGGCGATTGGGGAAGACCCTGAGCGTGAGGGATTGGTGCGAACGCCGCATCGGGTTGCGAAAAGTTACTCAGAATTATTACACGGCTATCGGATGGATCCTATAGCTCTCATTAACGATGCAATTTTCGATGTTGCTTATGATCAAATGGTGATTGTGCGTGATATTGAATTTACAAGTATGTGTGAACATCACATGCTGCCATTTTTGGGGCGAGCGCATGTTGCCTATCTTCCAAACCAAAAGGTGATTGGTCTTTCGAAAATCCCTCGAATTGTGGATATGTTCTCAAAACGGCTGCAGGTACAAGAGCGGATGACAACTCAAATTGCCAATTATTTGGATGTGGTATTAAAGCCAAGGGGTGTTGCGGTTGTAGTTGAAGGTTTGCATATGTGTATGATGCTAAGGGGCGTAAAAAAGCACAACGCCCGGATGACGACATCCGCTATGCTGGGGCAGTTCCGTAAGGATATCTCCACCAGGATGGAATTTTTAGACAATATTTCGCGAGGTGCAACCCCCTTAGATTTTTAGGTGCGTTAGGGACGGACGATCTCGATGCCGACAGTTTCAGCTTCAGTCACCGCATTTGGTTTTTCTACCCGCAACTTCAAAGACCGAATGCGCTCGTCGACTAATATTTCTGCAGCGAGGGCTTCGATTAACGCTTCGATCGTTAAAAATTGATTGCCCTCGGTAAAAGCTCTAATCTGTTTTGAAAGGGTTGAATAGTCAATGGTATGGGTGATGTCATCTCCCTGGGCTGCGGTGGAGATATCGGTAAAAATGGTTACGCTGATGATGATCTCACGAGGGGCGCGTTGTTCGTGGGCGTGAACCCCTAAAATGCCAAAGGCTTTTAGTTTTTTGATAAAAATTTTATCCATCGTGGTCAGCTTTCTTTTTATTAATTGTACCAATTTAACTCAGGCAGAGGTGTGATGAAAATTGTCATCTTTTCAATTAACCCTATTTTTCCCGATTTAATAACTGGTGGCGCGTCAAAACATCTTTTTCATGTCTCGCGGGCGCTGGGGCAAATTGGCCATCAGGTTCAAATATTTTGTGCCCGTGGGCGCCAAGATCACCCAAAATTTGCCTGGTCCCCAAATGTTCAGGTCTTTCCTGTGCTACCATTTCACATTCCTTTTCCTCAACCCTATGCAATTAGCGGTGCAGACCTGGGGTTAATTGTTAACCGACTTGGAGAAGCTTTGGTTGATGCAGATCGGTTTTATATGCATGACGGTGAATTTCTATTGCCAGACGTATATGGCGGGATTCCGACTGTTATTTCTTACCGCGACAATATTTATCCCGAATCAATTTTAGGAACATTTATTGGCAAAGCTGATGATGTTATAAGCGTGTCGGCGTACTCCGCTGAGGTAATAAGACATACGGCAGGGCGTTATCTGCCCGATTTGAATTCAAGAATACATCAAGTTAATAATGGCATAGATTTTGAGGTGTTTAAACCAACACCACCAAACCAACTGGTGCAATCCTTTGGCATAGATCCAGAGCGCCACCTGGTTTTACTGCACCCGCACCGACCCGAACCAGGGAAAGGTTTGCCAGAGACTATTAAAGTTGCAGATCAACTGATCAACCGACACGGGATGAAACAAGTGAGAGTGTTGATTCCCGAATGGATAGATACGATGGTTTCTACTGGCGAATCGGCGTTTTATCGACAGATGTCATCTTTGATGAAGGAATTGGGCGTTTGGGATCATTTCATCTTCATCCCGTGGATGCCCCAAGAGATGATGCCTGTTTTGTACAGCCTGGGTGATGTAACATTATGCCTTGGCAATTTTGTCGAAGCATTTGGTAACGTTGCTTACGAATCCATTGCTTGTGGAACACCGAGCATCGTTGCGAAAGTTGGGGTACATCGGACGATGATGCCTGATGATTTGATAGAAAAGGTTAACTATGGGGATATTGATTCTGTTTTTGACCGTGTAATAGCGATTTCTGAAGGGAAAAGGCAAAATGCGGAAGAAAGCCTGGCCTATTTAAAATCAAAAATGAATTTTCGGCGGCAAATATCCAGTTATGTAAATATTATTACGAACAGTACAAAGCTCCCGCCTCTTCAATTTGGTCTACCTAAATACAATGATGAGCAGTTGTATCTTCTGGCACCCTGGTGCTATATTCATGGGCAAAGGATTTTCCATGATTTTAGGGGTGAATACGAGAAAGAGATCACGCTTACTGAATTGTTGAAAAATAAACCGCAATTTACCAAACGAGAAGCCACCAATAACGGCATCACTGATCAACAATGGGATCAATGGATGGATAAAACATGGCTTGTTCCAATGGATTAAGTAAGTTAATTAAAGAAACATGAAAGGAGAATTATGAATAAATTTCTAAATAAAATTGTCGTGGTTACAGGCGCTGCAGGAAACTTAGGCAAGGCTGTGGTCGCATCCTTCTTAGAAGCCGGGGCTACTGTGTGTGCTTTGGACCATGGGCATGGGCGACTGGCTGGATTGTTCCCAGAAGAGAATAGTTTGTCCATTTATGAAAACGTAAATTTGAACGACCGGAATGCGACGATAGATTTAGGCAAACAAATTGTGTTGGAACACAGCGTGATTGACGTGCTTGTAAATACGGTAGGTGGCTTTACCATGGGAGAACGTGTTGATCAAACCTCACCAGAAACTTGGGAGAAAATGATCAATATAAACGTAATACCTTTATTAAACTCTGCTGCGGCTTTTGTTCCGGTAATGATCGAAGCTGGCAAGGGAAAAGTTATCAATATCGGAGCTGGTGCAGGGTTGAAAGGCGGTTCTAAGATGGGAGCTTACGCAGCAGCAAAGGCTGCTGTCATTCGGCTAACAGAGAGCATGGCAGCAGAACTAAAGCCTTTTCATATTCAGGCAAATTGTATTCTTCCGGGAACAATTGATACGCCCCAAAACCGACAAGCGATGCCAAATTCTGATTTTTCCAAATGGATATCACCGCACGACATTGCGAAAGGGATTTTGTTCCTGGCCTCTTCAGATGCCGATGCGATATCGGGGGTTTCTTTGCCAATAATGGGTTAAAGGTATTGGCCACCGTCGACGGTTAAAAATGTACCTGTTGTAAAATCACTACGGATTAGGTGTAGAGCGTTTTCAGCGGCTATATCGGGGCTGCCAATGCGGTCTAACGGGACATATTTTCTGGCATAGGCTTCAAGGTCTACATCTTCGCGCCCAGCGAGGGGTAACATAATGCCTAAGCCCAATGCGTTTACGGTAATATTAGGGGCTAATTCAAGCGCAAATAAACGAGTCATTTCGACTATCGCAACTTTCGTCAATCGATACGCAAAATGATCAGGAAGGTGCTGGCTTATTTGGGCGTCTGCAATATTTAGGATGCGCCCTTCGTGGTTGGTTGGCAACTGGCGGGCAAAGGCCTGAATGAGCGTAAAAGGAGCCTGAAGGTTGATTTTAAATTGCCTGTCCCAGGTTTCAAAATCAGTCTCTAACCCTGTTTTCTTCAGGTAAATAGCTGCGTTATTGATAAGAATATCGATATGGCCAAACTTATCAACGACTCGAGGTATTAATTCAGAAACCGCTTGCATATCTGAAAAGTCAGCTTCAAATGGTAATGCCTGAACGTTATGCAACTTTGCAAGTTCAACGGTTTCGAATGCTGGTTCGGCGGACTTATTATAATGAACAGCGAGATTAACGCCCTCTTTTGCCAGGGCAAGCGCAAAAGCACGCCCTAAACGTATACCCCCACCGGTAATTAACGCAGTTTTATTATTTAAGTTCATATTAACCCTCGTTTATTTTAATAATTCTTAACTCACCGCTAATTGTTTCGATAATTTCTGTAATAGAACGCCCATTAGCTGGATGTCGAAAGCTGGGCGAAATTTCAGCTAAGGGTCTCGCGAGGTAATGGTATTTTATCAGATCAGCGGGAGGGATAGATTTACCCCCAATTTGGCACACCTCTCGTCCATAAGTGAGCAGGTCAAGGTCAAGTGCAACCAAATGTTCATCTAAATGTTGTCTGCCGGCTTTACCTTCGATCGATTTTAGGGTGGTTAGAAGGCGATTTACCGAGAGGTCAGTTTCAATCTCGATGATTTGGTTAATAAAATCCGGCGTTTTTGGATCTTGATTTATATCCTGCGTTTTGTATCTGCTGGATAAATTATGAATTTGAAATTCACGTGAGATAAGCCCAACAGCTTGATCTAACTTTAACTGGGGTTCAATATTAGACCCCATGCTAATAAAGGCGTTAACTTTGCTATCTTTAGGAAAAGCATGCATATCAATTAAATATATGCAAATGATAAATACGCCTAAACTAATCAGTTGAATTAAATCAACAGGCCCAAAAAGTATTTTTTCTGCCACAAAAGCTTGAATGAACAAATTGATAAGCGCCAGACAGCCTGTTGTTACATTAAATAAAACCCCACTGTGAGCAAAACCGGTTGTTTTTAATAACTTCGTATGCAATAAAAACCAAATCAATACAGCTCCCGATAAGAACAAGGCATAAATTTGTACGGGATGACGGGTTTCATTCCATAGCAAAACACCCCATGGTAAGTTCGTAGGTAGTCCGAATGCATTTCCATTTGCCATATTTGCCAACTGCAAGGCGATAAATGAAAGCAATAAAAAGGGCGAAAAAGTATCTAACGTTGGCCAAAGTGGGAGGTGTTTTCTTTGGGCGAGAATTATGGCTGTTAATATGCCTATTAAAATTCCAAAACCCAAATCCAGCATGGATGGTGTTAGCGAAAGCAGGCTAAGTGGGTGGTTTAAAAACACAGAAATATTTTTTAATAAAAATCCCAGCCTTGCTGCCAATAAACCAAGCCCTAAGCTGTAGAGAGAAATATTTTCAATAGCATCTGTATGGGTTCCAATCGACAAAGATAACCTGCTTGTCATCCAGGTACCAATAAAAAAACAAATTAAGAAAATAAAACCACCCGCCTGAAGGGCGAGAGGGCCAATGTTGATGATAGGAAACACAGGCTCAATCACTCCGTTCGGATAATAATTGGTCAAGGCGGGATCGAAGGAAGCCTTCGGACAGGCTGGAGCCGATAATAACATCGGTGATTTTTCCATCTCGATCAATTAAGGCAGCTGTGGGCAAAGCGCGCACATAATAGGCATGCGAAACATCGCCATTTGCATCAACGAGCATCGGGAAAGAATAGCCCTGAGAGGTAAAGTAGTTGATAGCATTCATTAAAATATCTTGTTGAGTGGCGTTAATCGCAAATATTTGAAACCCTTGAGGAGAAAACTCCTGATAAATATGTTCGAGGCCAGGCATAACTGTTTTACACACAGAACACCAGGATGCCCAAAATAATACCAGGGTAGGTTTGCCATGAAAATCATCTAAACTATATTCTTCTCCAAAGGGTGTCTCTAAGGTGAAGGATGGGGCAATGAATCCGGGATGTGGGGCAGAAAATATCTCGCCTTGTAACTTACCTGGAAACAGCGCTGGTGTCATAACGACCCAAAATATTGCGAGTATACCTATTGCCAATCCAGACCTGAGAAAACTTTTTCTATTCAAAACTACCCTATTTGACTATGTTGTTAATATCTAAAAGAAATTATGATCAAAATTTAATCCTCAATGAATATTACTCCATCCTAATTGATTAGCCATCTGAAATGAAAAATTTTAAAAAAATAATTCTACCTACGGCTCACCCTTTATTTGTCAAGACAAAAAAGCGTCAGTGTAGTAAAATTTATAAAATTATTATTAGAAAGGTGATACTAACATGAGCCAAAACCCACTTCAATTGAAAGCAATTAATACGATAAAATTTTTGTCTTTAGACAGTATTCAAACCGCGAACTCAGGACATCCAGGTTTACCAATGGGCACAGCAGGGATCGGTTATGCCGTGTTCATGAAGAGTATGAAATTTAACCCCAGAAACCCAAACTGGTATAACCGAGACCGTTTTATACTTTCGGGTGGTCATGGCTCTATGCTCATTTATTCACTGCTGCACTTAACGGGTTACGATCTCTCGCTTGACGATCTAAAGGCATTTAGGCAATGGGGCAGCATAACTCCTGGTCACCCTGAATTCGGTGAGACCCCGGGTGTTGAAGTGACGACTGGTCCATTAGGGCAAGGCTTAGCAAATGGCGTCGGTATGGCAATTGCAGAAGCGCATTTAGCGGCTATTTTTAATCGACCAGGACATAAAATTGTCGATCACTATACTTATGCGATTGTGACCGATGGTGATTTAATGGAGGGGGTTGCCAGTGAAGCTGCTTCGCTGGCTGGTCATTTACAGCTGGGCAAATTAATTTATTTTTATGACGATAATGAAATTTCAATTGATGGATCAACCAATGTGGCGTTTACAGAAAATCGTGCTATGCGGTTTGAAGCCTATGGGTGGCAAGTGCTCCGGGTTGAAGATCCTTTTGATATAGATGCATTAGCTGAGGCAGTGAAAAAAGCCAAGGCAGATCCAAGACCTTCGATTATTTTTGTGCCCACTGAAATTGGTCATGGGTTGCCGACAGTGGCTGGAACTTCAACTGCGCACGGAACACCCCCCGGTTGGGACGAAATTAACCAGGCAAAAGAAAATGCGGGTTGGCCGACCGAACCTAAATTTTACATTCCTGATGACGTGAGCGAACACTTTTTGACTAAAGTTGAAGAGGGCCGAAAGCTTGAAGCTGAATGGGCTGATAAACTTGCCGCTTATCAGGAAGAATACCCTGAATTAGCAGCTGAATTTATCCGCCGTATGAAGGGAGAACTGCCCAGGGATTGGGAATCGTTCACACCTGTTTATGAACCAAGTGAAAAAGGAATGGCAACACGGGTAGCATCGGGAAAAGCCTTGAATGCCTTTGCAAAGAGGTTGCCCGAATTGATGGGAGGCTCTGCGGACTTAGAACCTTCAAACAAAACCTGGATTGATGGAGAAGTTTCTTTTCAATCGGGGTCGCCTGAAGGAAGGAATATGCATTTTGGGGTTCGCGAACACGGAATGGGTGCCGTTGTCAACGGAATGGCTGTGCATGGCGGATTAAAAGCTTATGGCGGGACATTCCTGGTATTTTCGGATTATATGCGCGGTGCCATACGTGTTTCTGCGCTATCAAAGTATCCAACTATCTGGGTGTTTACCCACGATTCTATCGGCGTTGGTGAAGATGGCCCGACCCATCAACCAATTGAGCATGTCACTAGCCTACGGTTGATCCCTAACCTGGTGACTTTAAGACCCTCTGACGCTAATGAAACCGCGCAAGCCTGGCGATATGCAATTGATCATCATGGCCCTGTTGCGTTGGCTTTAACTCGACAAAACACTTCTATTATCGACCGAAAAGTGTATGCTGACGCTGCGGGTTTATTCAAAGGGGCGTATGTTTTGAAAGATTTCGGAGAAGGCGAGCCAGAGTTGATTTTAATGGCATCGGGATCTGAGGTTGATTTAATCATAGGGGCAGCGGAAGCCCTTGAAAAAGAAGGTGTTAACGTTAGGGTTGTATCCTTCCCAAGCTGGGAATTGTTTAAACAACAAGATCGTTCATATCGAGATGATGTTTTACCGCCTCTTATCAAAAAACGTTTAGCAGTTGAAGCTGGCACAACCCTGGGTTGGGAGCGTTGGGTTGGTGATGAAGGCAAAGTCATTGGCATCGACAAATTCGGCGCTTCTGCACCTGGTGATTTTGTGATGAAAGAATACGGTTTTACCGTTGAAAATGTCGTTAATCATGCCAAAACAGTATTAAATCCTGCTGTTTAGGAGCCGGTAAAAATATTTTTAGAAAGAAGGGAAAAATGATTATTGCTGTTTCTTCTGACCATGCAGGATATCCGCTAAAAGACGTGGTAATAAAGGCTATTCAGGAAGCTGGTCACTCAGCGATTGACCTCGGCACCAATTCTACTGAGAGTGTGGATTACCCCGATTTTGCGGAAAAAGCCGGTATGGCAATTATCAATGGTGAAGCAGACCGAGCAATATCGATCTGTGGTTCAGGTGTGGGTGCTAATATCGCAGCGAACAAAATTGTTGGCGTATATGCATGCTTATGCCACGATACCTATTCTGCTTTTCAGGGTGTTGAGCATGACCAAATGAATATGCTGTGTTTAGGCGCCAGGATTATTGGATCTGAATTAGCGATTCAAGTTGTAAAATCGTTCTTAAATGCGCAACCATCTGACGACCCGCGACACTTACGCCGTGTTGGAAAGATTAAAGCAATAGAAGCCCGTCAACTTCACGGAGGTTAATGATGAGCAAAGCCATTCAACTGGAATTGTTAGGGCAATCAATTTGGTATGACAGTTTGAAACGGTCGCTCATCAAAGACGGCACAATTCAAGGCATGATTGAGCGGCGTGAAATTCTGGGGATGACTTCGAATCCAAGTATTTTTGAGAAAGCAATTAAAAGTGATAATGATTACGAAGCTGACTTAAAAGTGATGTCCTGGGCAGGGCTATCTTCGGAAGAAATTTTTTATAAATTAGCAATAAAAGATATTCAAGATGCTGCCGATTTATTTTTTCCATATTATCAGACCAGCAATGGTGAGGATGGATTTGTTAGCATTGAAGTCAACCCAAACCTGGCTGATGATGCGCAGAAAACCTTTGAGGAAGTAAAGTGGTTATGGGAAAAAATTGACCGCCCAAACTTAATGATTAAAATCCCAGCGACGAAAAAAAGCTTGCCAGCAATTATAGAATCGATTGCCGCGGGAATTAATATCAATGTGACTTTGATCTTCTCAATCAAAAGATACCTGGAAGTTATGCACGCGTACACCACGGGGCTAGAGAAGCGGCTTAACCAGGGAAAAGACATCTCAAAAATTGCTTCTGTAGCTTCTTTTTTTGTTTCACGAGTCGATAGCAAGGTAGACGCTCGCTTGCAGCGTATTGTTTCTAAAGATGGAAAGGATGCCGAAGTTGCCAAAAATTTACTTGGCAAACTCGGGATCGATAACACCCGCCTGGCGTATCAAGCATATCTTGAATATTTTTCCTCGCCGAGGTTTGTAACCTTGGCAGACGCAAAGGCACAAAAACAACGACCTTTGTGGGCATCCACCAGTACAAAAAACCCTGCATACAATGAAATCATGTATGTGGAAGAATTAATCGCTGAAAATACAATTAACACCATCCCTCCAGATACGCTTGTGAAATTTTTAGATCATGGAGATCCTGAAATCAGGATTTTTAAGGATTTGGACCGAGCAAAAGATGACCTTAAAAAACTGGAAAGTTTAGGTATTTCGCTAGACAAGGTCACACAAGAATTAGAAGATGAAGCCGTAAAATTATTCTCAGTCGCTTTTGAAAATTTAATCTCGACTATTGAAAACAAAAGAATAAAATACGTGGCAGACCTTGGCGACCTGGCTGATGAAATATTTAAAACCTTTTCGACGTTTAAAGATAAAGACATGGTTGCGAGGATGTTTCGTAATGACCCAACTTTGTGGACAACAACGCCAGAGGGTGAGCAGATTGTTCAAACCAGGTTGGGCTGGCGGGATTTACCCTGGTTAAGTTATGGCTACCTGCCTGAAATTGAAGCTTTTGTTGAACAGTCTCGAAAAGATGGATTAACGCAAATTTTAATCCTTGGAATGGGGGGGTCTTCGCTTGCGCCTGAAACGATGAGTTTGATCCTTGGCAACAACAATCAGGGTGTACAATTGCGAATTCTTGATTCAACCCTCCCAGATGAAGTTAATTCTCTGGAAGAATGGGTTGATTATTCGAAAACCTTATTTATTGTCTCCAGTAAATCGGGCACAACCAGTGAACCTATTGCGATGTTTAAATACTTTAAAGACAAAGCACAAGCAGCGCTTGGTGAAAATTGGGCATCGCATTTTGTTGCAATTACAGATCCCGGCAGTAAACTGGCTTCATTAGGTGAGGAGATGGGTTTTAGAACGGTTTTCACTGCTGATCCGAACGTAGGTGGGCGCTACTCTGCGTTAACACATTTTGGTTTAGTGCCTGCCGCACTAATTGGGATAGATCTTAAACACTTTATCCAACGGGCTGAAGTGATGGCTAACAGTTGTTCACCGATTCAACACCTTGAATCTAACTTGGGTGCTTTATTAGGGATCATCATTGGGGCCCACGCAACACATGGAAAGGATAAATTAACCCTGATCACTGATGAGGAGACCGCGCCAATTGGAGCATGGCTTGAACAATTGGTGGCAGAAAGCAGCGGTAAGGATGGTAAAGGCATCGTTCCTGTTGCTGATGAACCGTTAGTGGATGTTAATAGATATGGCAAGGATCGTCTGTTTGTGTATGTTCGCTTAACGGGTCAACATGATGAGATGGTCGAGGCATTAAGAAAAGTAAAACAACCTTTGCTCATATTAGAGATGGCAGATATTTACGATTTGTCTGCTCAATTTTATCTTTGGGAATTTGCTGTGGCAATCGCTTGCAGTTATTTAGGCGTAAATGCATTTGATCAACCTGACGTCCAGGATAGTAAAGACCGCACTAAAGCGAAACTCGAATATTACGAAAAAAATGGTCATTTGCCTGATGGTGACCCGCTTTGGGAAAAAGATGATACTTATGTCTATGGAGACATATCATTTGATTTAAGTGAATGCAAGACAATTGCAGATGTCATTGAAAAGTTTTCTTCTCGATCGAAAGATGGAGGTTATGTGGCAATAAATGCCTACTTGCCGCGGAATGCTAAAAATGAACATAAACTTAGCGAATTGCGTAAACGAATATTAGAAAAAACAAGCCGGGCGACGACGCTTGGTTTTGGCCCGAGATTTTTGCATTCAACCGGGCAACTTCACAAAGGTGGGGCTGAAAATGGCTTATTTATTCAAATTACGCAAGATGATGAGCAAGACCTTGCCATCCCTGGAATGAACTTCACTTTTGGAACCCTTGCAAAAGCGCAAGCACAGGGTGATTTGGAAGCCTTGCAAGGAAGAAAAAAACCTGCTATTCGAATTCACCTAAGTGCTAATGACGATCTAAACTTTTAGAACTTTCAACTTGAGTTCGTTTTGAAGTTCCTGGCAGACTTGTTGTGTCAGGAACTTTTGATTTGTTGATTAAGAATCATGTATAATTTTATATAATTATCTACTGCTGTTACCAAAATTTTAAGTTGTGTTGATAAATCTGTATTGTAAAAAGTGGCTTTGCGATGAGAGTGTTAGCAGTTGATCCCGGTGAAAAAAGAATAGGCATTGCGATTAGCGACCCAACTGGAACGATTGCTCGCCCTTTATTTATCCTCAATCACGAGGCTCGTTCTATAGATGCTAAAAATATTGCAAAAATTGCCAAAGATGAAAACGTGAAATTGATCGTTATAGGACAAGCCCTGGACGCAAATGGCGAGATTAGTCATCAAGCAAGAAAGTCGGTACGGCTTGCTGAAGCATTACAGGAAGAGACTGAAACACCTGTTGAATTTTGGGACGAAACAGGTACCACACGAGCTGCAATACTTAGCCGGGCGAAAATGGGTGTTTCTAAAAAAAAGCGCAAAGGCCATCTCGATGATGTTGCAGCCAGTATTTTGCTTCAAGATTTTTTAGTTGCAAATCAAAATCGAATTATCAATGATCAGGGTAAAGATGAAAAAACAAAGTAAAACCGGTAAAGCATTTTTTATAATTTTAACAGTTGGTGCGTTTATTGTGGTTTCCTCCCTTGGCGGATACTTGTTTATCCGCCAAGCTGTCGGACAAGAATTTGGCGAACCTTCAACTAATTTATCCCTGGTGCAAAAAATTGTTTTTCCGATTGAACTTTATATTTACAAGGATACCTTACTGAAGGCAACGAAAAATATTGCGAGTGACCAAAATTTTACGATCGAGCAAGGAGAATCTGTTGGAATGATTTCTCTCAGGCTGGAAAAAGCAGGGTTGGTCTCTGATGCTGAATTATTCCGGACATATCTGGTGTATACGGGGCTGGATCGTCAATTGAAAGCTGGACAATTCGACCTTGACGCTTCAATGTCGCCGGTGGAGATTGTTGCTGAACTTCTTGATGCATCACAAAGAAATGCGGTTGTCACTATTTTGCCCGGTTGGAGGCTTGAAGAAGTTGCGGCTAATGTTGAAAAAAGCGGGTTGGAAATAACCGCAGAAGAATTTATTAATGCTGTCACCTCTCCTGACGATGAATTTTTGTCTATCCTTTCAATGAACAACTTGACAACGCTTGAGGGATTTTTATTTCCTGCTGTTTATACCTTGCCGAGAGATACCAATTTAAATGCACTGATAGCAATGATATTGGATAATTTTAATCGCCAGATGGATTCAACTTTACGCGATGGCTTTGACCGTCAGGGACTAAACCTGGTCGAGGCAATCACTATGGCTTCAATCGTGGAAAAAGAAGCCATTGTTAATGAAGAAAAACCGATGATTGCATCTGTTTTCTATAACCGGTTAGAAAATCATATGCGATTAGAAACTGATCCGACTGTCCAATACGCTATCGGTTTTGACGTTGAATCTCAGTCATGGTGGAAGTCTCCATTAACTCTTGCCGACCTTTCGACGCCCTCAGAATTCAACACCTATCTTAATTTCGGTTTACCGCCAACACCAATATGCAGTCCAAATATCGATTCGCTTAGGGCTGTTGCGTTTCCTGCAGAAACACCTTATTTTTATTTTCGGGCAGCTTGTGATGAATCGGGTCG
This sequence comes from uncultured Candidatus Brevefilum sp., assembly GCA_964411385.1. Taxonomy (GTDB): domain Bacteria; phylum Chloroflexota; class Anaerolineae; order Anaerolineales; family Anaerolineaceae; genus Brevifilum. The sequence goes on from CAYPKT010000003.1 coordinate 136,283, forward strand.
ACATAATTTTGCAACAACCTTTGAAGAACACTTGAATAATAGTTGCGAATGAATTTCGCGAAAACCCTTAAAAAAGTAAAAAACTACCGTGTAATTGGTAGTTTTTTTATTGATAAAGATAATTGGTATATCTATTATTCTAAATCCATTAATGCCTCATAACCTGGGCCATCTTTGAAGAAATCATAATTTGGTTGAATATCATCTCTGAGGTTAATATGTTCTCCAGGAGATAATTTCCGAGTGGTATCAATTTGCACTATGTTGCCTTCATAGTCGTAACCTATGAATACTTCATCAAAGCCGGGCGTACCCATGGGCATCGCCTGGACTTCACCGCCTATGGCAATATAATCTTCTGGCACTTCATCCTCGGGGAAGATGGCATTAAAAGGACATTCGGGAACACAAGCCCCACAATCTATACAGGTATCAGGATCAATATAAAACCAGGGCCATACATCTTGAGGGTTACCAGGGATAATACATTCCACTGGGCAAACTGTCGTGCAACTTCCTTCACGAATACATAGGCTGGTGATAATATGTGTCATCGCTCCTCCGAAATGATAGTTTTTTGAAATTGTAGTATTCGATGTAGGCTTTGTCAAGCGTATGATTTGCGTTTACAATTGACCAGTATGCATAATTTTCTTCAAAGAACTAAACAATATCATCCAATTTTTGCTACTGCGTTAGGGATTTTATTTGTGTCAACTGCGTCGATTTTCATTCGGTTTGCACAAGAAGAAGCATCGTCATTGGTTATTGCTGCATCACGGCTATTGATTTCCAGTTGTATTTTGATTCCGTTAGCTATTGCAAACTATCTAAAAGAATTTAAAGAGCTAAGCAGCAAGGATTGGGCGCGGGGCGTGCTTTCGGGATTATTTTTAGCACTCCATTTTTCTTCATGGACGACTTCCTTAGCGTTAACCTCAATTGCGAGCTCAGTGGTGTTGGTTACAACAACGCCTTTATGGGTCGCCTTGTTCTCCCCCTTTGTTTTGAAAGAATCTATTCAACGGTCGGTCATGATAGGTTTAGTTGTTTCGATCATTGGCAGCACCGTTGTTGGTATTGGAAACAATTGTAATATTTCGCATGAGGGGATCGTTTGTTTCGCGTTTGGAGCATCAAATCAAGCTCTGTTGGGTAATTTTCTGGCGTTATTTGGTGCGTGGATGGCGGCTGGTTATATGATGATGGGTAGGCAGTTACGAAAGAAGCAAAACACAATTCCTTATACTGCCCTGGTATATGGAATTGCTGCAACGATTTTATCGTTAATTGTTTTTCTGCGTGCTGAACCTGTATTCACATATTCACGTCACACATATCTATGGTTATTAGCCCTGGGCATTTTTCCTCAATTACTTGGGCACTCGTCTTTAAATTGGGCGCTTAAGTATTTACCTGCATCTTTTGTTTCTCTCACATTATTAGGAGAACCAATTGGAACTATTGTGTTGGCATTAATTTTTTTAAACGAAAGGCCAACCTTGCTGGAAGGTTTAGGGGCAGGTTTGATATTATTGGGAATTATTATTGCGTCTACACAAAGAAAACCACAGAGTTAATGAGGCAGAACTTGACCTTTTAATTCCTCTAAGATCGATTGCCGAATTGTTTGTTTTTCAGCTTCGGGAAAACGCCCATATAAATAGTTGGTTTCGCGTAGTCTTGTAAGGATAATTTCATTGAGCGCGTCGGGGCGCATCCGCCAACCCCAATTGCCAGATACTGTACCGGGGTAATTCATCCTTGCTGATGTTCCAAGGCTTAGAAAATCTTGCATAGGCGCGATCACCCAGGCAGCAGTTGATCTCCATAAAGCCCTGATAAACGACCATGAAATATCGTGCCCGGGGCGAGCAAGATAACGCCTACAAAAATCTTTTTCTCGCTCTGGTGCTGAGTCGTACCAACCTAAACTTGTATTATTATCGTGTGTGCCGGTATAAGCAACACAATTTACGGGGTAATTATGGGGGAGGAAGTCGTCATCTGGATCTGAAGCAAAAGCAAACTGTAAGATTTTCATTCCTGGCAGGTTGAATGAATCTCGCAATTTTCTTACTGGTTCAGTTATGAGGCCAAGGTCTTCCGCAATAATGGGTAAATCTCCCAATTTATTTTTAATTGCACTCAAGAATTCATGGCCAGGACCTTTCACCCATTGTCCTTCGATAGCCGTTAGATTACCATAAGGGACCTCCCAATAAGCTTCAAAACCACGGAAATGATCTAACCTTACGATATCCACCTGGTTTAATACCGCATTTAGTCGATCCAGCCACCAACGGTAATCTTGAGCTTTATGGGCATCCCATTTATAGAGCGGATTTCCCCACAGCTGACCAGTCGCTGAAAAATAATCTGGAGGAACGCCAGCGACGACCTCAGGCAATCCATTCTCATCCAAGTAGAACAAACCTTTGTGTTCCCAAACATCTGCACTATCATAAGCCACAAAGATGGGAATATCTCCAATGATGCGAATGCCTTTCTGATGCGCATAATCTCGCAGGGCAGCCCATTGTTTGTGAAAAGTAAATTGCTGGAATATTTGAAAATTAATAGCTTCTTGTGAATCCTTTGTGAATTCGGCAAGTGTATTAGGGTCACGTTTCTTAAATGCCTCTGGCCAGTCGCTCCATGGTCCGCCACCTTGTTGATCTTTGATTGCCATAAACAAAGCAAAGGTGCCAAGCCACGATTGGTTTGTTAATGTAAATTCTTCGTATTCTTGACGAACCTGTTTATTGGTTACCGTTCGAAAGTGTTTAAATGCCCGCCTCATGAGCCTCGTTTTCCATTGGATAACTGGCCCATAATCGACTCTTTCTAACGGGAAATGCGGACGATCGGATAAATCTGATTTGTTCAACAAGCCTTGATCCAGCAATATTGCAGCGCTAATTAAGTTAGGGTTCCCCGCGAAGGCAGAAAAGCATTGGTATGGAGAATCAGCGTAACCTGTTGGTCCGATTGGTAAAATCTGCCATAATTGTGTACCTGAACGATGTAGAAAATCAACCCAGTGATAGGCTTCAGGGCCTAAATCGCCGATGCCATCCGGCCCTGGCAAACTGGTCGGATGAAGAAGGATTCCAGAAGCTCGATTTTGATCCATGATTTATCCTTTTTGATGGCTATCGATTATCAATAAGCGCCTGGTACAAGCTTATATATTTTTGGGCAGAACCTTCCCAAGAAAAATCAATCTTCATTCCATTTAATTGAATTTTTCGCCATTCTTCTGATCGTTGATAAAAACGAATCGCGTGCTTTATTGTTGATGCAAACACGGAGGGATATGGTTTTGTAAATAGGAAGCCAGTCCCGCCATTGACAGTACGTGAAACATGGATAATGGTATCCGCCAAACCGCCGGTTGCTCTGGCAATCGGAACACAGCCATATCTCATTGAGATCATCTGCGAAAGGCCACACGGTTCATACCTGGATGGCATCAAGAACATATCAGCGCCTGCATAGAGTTGATGAGCAAGGTTATTGTCAAAATCGATGATGCTTCGTACTCGGTCTGGGAAAGTTGCTTCTAAATCTATGGCTAAATTTTCGACAGCTGGTGTCCCTGTTCCGAGGATTATTGCCTGCCAGGGTACGTTATGACAGTAAGCCAATCCTTTCAGGGCAATATCGATTCCTTTTTGCGGGTCCATTCTGCTAACTAACGTCAGCAACGGAATATTTGCACTCACGGGTAAGCTAAATTTCTCTTGAAGGTATTGTTTGTTGAGTTTTCTCTCGGGCAAAGTCGACGATGAATAATTGTGTGAAATCACAGGGTCATGTTCAGGGTTCCACGTATCGGTATCCAGGCCATTTATAATCCCAGTGATGTCTGACTCCCTTGTCTTTAAAAAATCTTCTAAACTGCAGCCAAACTCTGGTGTCAAAATCTCTTTTGCGTAATTAGGGGAAACAGCCACGATTTTATCGGCGTAAAGCAGACCTAAAGGTAAAGGGGTATGTCGAGCCCATTCCGGAAGAACAGGATTTTTTGTTGGTGGCAAACCATATGCAGACATTGCAGTTTGAGTTCCGTATCCCATAAAAGGCAGGTTATGTAAAGTATGCAGTGTTTTTGTTTTTGCCAAGTATCCCGAAGGTTTAGGTAATACATGTAAGGCATAAATTGCAAAAGCCGTGTGCCAATCGTTTGCTTGCAAAACATCAACACGCCAATTAAGAAATTCTGCCAATTTGAGAGAGGCTAAAGAAAAAAATATATATTTTTCCCCATCTTTAGCTGGATCGGGTGAATAAACAGGCGAATTATTAAGGGGCGCTCCATCAAGAAGATATATTGGAATTTGTGACTGGTTATATCGATAGACCTGGCATAAAATTTCTTCTTCTTTTTTGTTAACAGCAAATTCACCCAAAAAGGTTGTATCAAAATTCTTTTCTTTGATGGAATGATGAAATGGGAGGACAACGCGAATATCAACTTTATGAGATTGTGATTGATTCTTTGAAACGTTATGGATAGCCTCCGGCAGGGCACCTGCCACGTCTCCAAGACCGCCGACCTTAATAAAAGGTTCAGCTTCTGCTGCAATAAAAAGCACGTGTATGGTCATCGTCGAAAAGCTCCCTAAATTATTTCCCTAAATAGTTTTGAACAATTTCAATATAATCGTTTGTTTCCACTCGCTCTGGTGAGGCACCGAGGTAGGCGATCAGTTCAGGAATTAATTTCGATTTTTGTTCTGCGTCATCGCGACTCCAAGTACGGCTTTTAACTTCAAAGAAGTTCCCGATATTTGGATTAACAAAAGAATCGATATTGATATAAAAATCTACATCTTTGTACTGAATTTTAAATCTCAGGCGATCTTTTTCGATATCAAGCGATTTGACAGGCTCAAAATATTCATGATAGAACCGTAAAGAATGCGTGGCAGGTGCATAATAACGACTGCGAGAGAGCATCACATCGTGCTCGAAGGCTTCTTTTGAAGTTAAACCCACCAAAGTTAACCGACCGCGCACATTGGTCGTTTCACCATTTTGGTTAATAAATTCATCCTCTCGATAACGAAGTAACCCTTCTGTTTCATCCTCAAAGAAAAAATAGGTATCGTATTCGTGATAGTGCCGTGTATATTCAATATTGATAGCTTCTTTTTCTAAATTACCAAGGATTAATTTTGGATCGTCAATGCGTATTTTCGATTGGACCTCGAAACTTTCTTCTTCCATCGCGCCGCCGATAGCAATAAGTTTAGATAAAACAGATTGTTCTCTTTTTATTAAGAATGCGTCGATTTTTTCTGCATAGGCTTGCGCTTCGCGTTTTATTTGTTGTTCATCAAGTGTCAACAACTGTCTGTCTCTCATCAACCACTTGCCATTGACCATTACATCTTTTATGTCATTTGAATTTGATGCGTAGACAATTTGAGCGTAGACTCCATCGGGGCTTCGCTTGAAACTGGGTGAATTATGTAATACGTCAAGGTCTATAACAATCAAGTCTGCGCGCTTACCTGGTACAAGGGATCCAGTGAGGTGATCGAGGTGGATTGCTTTTGCACCCATGTTTGTTGCCATGGAAAGAGCTTGTTTTGCTGGCAGTGTTGTGGGGTCATTAGATACCGCTTTAGCCACCATGGAAGCCAAGCGCACTTCTTCAATCATATCCAAATCGTTATTGGAAGCAGGACCATCTGTTCCAATGCCGACATTGGCGTTTAATTCAAGCATTCGGGTAACATTGGCAAAACCTGAAGCTAATTTTAAGTTTGAAGATGGATTGTGGATAATCCCTGCGCCTGCTTTTTGGAGTGTGCGTATTTCACCTTCATCAATATGCACGCAATGAGCGGCAATCACTTTTGCATCGAAGATGCCCCGCTTGCGAAGGTAAGGGACAACAGGCATTCCGGATTCGTTACGGAGATTTTCCACTTCTCCTGCGGTTTCAGCAATATGAATGTGGAGGGGCACATCATATTTTTGTGCCAGCTCTGCACAGGCTTTTAGAATTTCATCGGTACAAGTATAGACTGCATGTGGCCCAACCGAAGGGACAATTAATGGGTGTCCCAACCATGTTTTGATAAATTCTTCTGAGGCTGTTAAAGACTCTTCAAATGAGGCGGCATCGGGTGACGGGAACTTAAGTACTGTCTGCGAACAGATGGCTCTCATACCTGCCTCTGCTGTTGCAGCAGCAATATCGTTTTCAAAATAAAACATGTCAACAAAGGTAGTTACCCCGCTCCGAATCGATTCAGCGCAGGCTAATTTTGTTCCCAATCGAACAAAATCTGGCGAGACAAACTCACGTTCTACAGGCATCATGTAGCCCATTAACCAAACATCTAACCTGAGATCATCTGCCAAACCGCGTTGCAAAGTCATTGGCACATGTGTATGGGCATTGATTAACCCAGGCATGATCACCTTGCCTTCTGCATCGATGGTTTGTTCACTATAATATTTTTGCTCGATCTCCCCCAAACTTCCAACTGCTGTGATGCTATCATTATCGATGACTATCGCTCCTGGATCGAAGATATGAAAATCATCATCCATGGTGAGAACAATTGCGTTTTTCAAAATCCAATCTGCTTTTTCCATTTTTTCTCCTAATCTACTGGTTCGATAGTTGCTTAAGGTTCCTGCGCAAAAAGTCAAAGCCAACATTTTTAGCCCAACGCAAATCGTTTTCATCAACACCACCGTAATAGCGATCTTGCGTTTTCGTGTGTTGATCATCTTGATAGGCTAAGTTAAGAATAGCGTTGCTGCCCCTGGTAAGAGCCAGACCAAATGCAAAATTAGAACTATCTTTAAGTCGTAAATCCGACAAAATATTCATAAAAGACTCAAGGTCTTTAGGTTCTTCTTCTAAAGAATGAAAAACAATATTCACAGATTGACAATTATCAAATACAGTTTTGATACTTTTATTTAGCCCATGTTCTACTATGGTCAATTTTTGCCCATCGGATTGTAATTGTTTGCAAATAATTTCTTCTAACCTTTCCCCGTCACATCCATAAATGTGATTGCCGAGGCGTGTTCTCAATTCTTTAATGACTGGTTTTATTAATTGGTCAGCTTCGGCTTCAGATGGTGCTTTCGCTGTGATACGAATGTCGACTTGCCCTGGGTGTGCCAATAATCCCACAGATGGGTTTTCTAAAATTTCCAGATCTTCAATTAATTCATCAATCACAGATTCGCCAAGTGAGGCTGTATGCAATACAGTTGCTTTTATTGTTTGAGATTGTAATTGAAATTTTTGTTTGAGATAAGGGATAATGGTTTTGTGTAAAAGGTATTTCATTTCTTGAGGAACACCGGGTAAAGAAATCACTAAGTTGGAACCTTGCTCAACAATGAAACATGGTGCTGTACCAACAGGATTAGGAATGGGAATCGCTCCTTTTGGAATATAAGCCTGACGCCGATTGTTCTCAGTTGGCAAACGACCGTGCCCCTTAAATCGGTTTAAAATCTGCTCCCAAAGTTCGTCGAGGTAAACCAATTCTCGATTTGTTGCTTCAGCTACTGCTTCGCGTGTCGGATCGTCAATTGTTGGCCCCAAACCACCTGTGGTAATTATGATGTCTGCTCTGTTAAACGCTTCTTGAATGGCAGATGCAATTCTTATCGGGTTGTCACCGATTGTTGTTACTCGATAAATATCAATCCCATGATCGCGCATCGTCCTTGCGATATAGGTTGAATTGGTATCGGTTATCTCTCCTAGTAATAATTCAGTCCCAATAGTAATAATCTCTAATACCGGCATATTTCCTCGATTACGGTTTTGGCTTTTAATTTTATCATTAAATTTTTATTCTTCTACCACTACGGATGTGTTAAAATGGTAGGATAATAAACAAAATGTTTTACTAAAGTAAACCTAAATGACCTATCAAAAAAAAATTGGGAACCTTGGCGAAAGAATTGCTGCAGATTATTTACTTGAACAGGGCTTTTCTATTTTAGAAAGAAACTTTAATACCCGGTTTGGAGAAATTGATCTTATTGCAACTAAAGATGAAGAAGTGATTTTTATTGAAGTGAAAACTCGCACTTCTAAAACCTTCGGGTTTCCTGAAGAAAGTGTAACGTCTGAAAAATTGGGAAAATTGGTTGATACTGCCATGTTGTGGCTCCAGGAACACCCCAATTCATCTGATCACTGGCGAATTGATGTTATTGCAATTCTTTTAGACCGGCAGCATGCTTTAATCGATTTAGAACATTTTATCAATGTAAACTAATGGTTGATAAAAATAAACTTCCCCTGGTTATGATAATTGGCCCAACCGCGGTTGGAAAAACTGCTGTTGCAATCGAACTTGCTAATCGTTTTAATGGCGAAATTATTTCTGCCGATTCACGGCAACTATATCGTCAGATGGATATTGGAACAGCTAAACCAACTTTACTTGAACAAGCTCGAGCGGTTCATCATTTAATAGATGTTGCTGAACCAGATGAGACCTGGAGCTTAGCTCGCTATTTACGAGAGGCGTACCAAACAATTGATCAAATCCATGCTCAAAAAAAAATCCCTTTTTTAGCTGGCGGTACCGGTCAATATATACGGGCAATTGTTGAGGGATGGCAAATACCCGCCCAAAAGGCGGATTTCTCTCTACGAGATGCAATTACCCATTGGGCAGAGGAAATTGGCGCAGAAGCTCTCTATGAACGCCTGGTAAGGATTGACCCGGTAGCCGCGGAAAAAATTGATTTCCGTAACCTGCGGAGAACCGTCAGAGCCTTTGAGGTCATCTTTAAAACTGGTTATCGATTTTCGGATTTGCGTCTACGAAAAGAGTGTCGATACGATCCTATCTTAATTGGGTTGCAACTTCCGCGAGAGTTACTTTATCGCAGGATTGATCAACGCGTAGATATGATGATTGAACAAGGATTAGTTGAAGAAGTGAGAGGCCTATTGGAAGCTGGGTTTCCACCTGAACTGCCGACCATGTCTGCGATTGGTTATGCTGAGATCATTCGTTATTTACAAGGCGAATTTGGTCTGAATGAGGCTATCACTTTAATAAAACGAAATACACGAGTTTACGTACGTCGGCAGGCCAACTGGTTTAAGCCAGATGATCAGAAAATAATGTGGTTTGATATATCTGAGGATTCGCTTGACAAAATGGAAGACTGCATAAGAGGCCATTTAAAAAATGTTGGAATATAAACCCTGGTTAAAAAATTACGATGAAGGTGTACCAAATGAAATAAAAATCCCTGATATTTCGCTTGTCGATTTATTTAAAACCGCCGTGAAGGAAAGAGGCGCGTTAACATGCATCATATTTGAGGATAAAACATTTTCTTATCGAATGGTAGATGACCTTTCTGATCGTATTGCGCGCTTTTTAATATCTGCAGGTTTAAAAGTGGGGGATCGGGTAGGGATTTTGTTACCAAATATTCCTGAGTTTGTTATCAGTTATTACGGAATCTTAAAGGCTGGTGGCGTGGTTATGGCGATCAACCCCGCATTTAGGCCAATTGAGATAGAAAATCAATCCGTTGAATCTGGCATTAATATATTAATCTTTTTAGACCGTGACTATAACAGGTTGAAGCCTTTAATCGATAAAATGCAATTTCGTGTCGTCGTCGTAGAAAGTAAGGCTAATCACAAACTTGAATATTCTGAGGAGCCCATTTTCTGGAACCAGGTTTTAGGGGACTTTTCAGAAGAAAAACCAATCCGCGTTGAAGTTCGCCCGGATGATCCTGCTGTATTTCAATTCTCGGGCGGAACAACTGGCACTCCAAAATGTGCAATTGGACTGCATCGCAATTTGGTCGCAAATACATATCAGTTTGATAGCTGGCTGGCCAACGCAGAGTTGGGTAAAGAGACAGTATTAGTTGCCATACCAATTTACCATGTATATGGGATGGTTCTTGGAATGAATTTGGCGGTTAAGATGCAAGCAAGAATGGTTCTAATACCAGATCCAAGAAATTTAGATGAATTACTTTTTGCAGCGGAAAAACACCAGGCGACGATCTTTCCCGGTGTGCCAAGCTTGTATGCTTCTATCAACCATTACCCGTCGGTTATCTCTGGGAAATATGATCTTTCTTCAATCAAGGCTTGCATTTCAGGTTCTGCCACCCTCCCAACAAAAGTTAAACAAGATTTTGAGACTTTAACCCATGGTCATTTAGTAGAAGGTTATGGGTTATCAGAAGCGCCTACTGCAACACACTGTAACCCAATATTAGGTGAGAATCGAGAAGGATCAATCGGTTTGCCTTTACCAAACGTTGACTGTAAGGTTGTTGATTTAGAAACCGGAATGATTGAAGTTGACCCCGGGGAAATTGGAGAACTTGTGATCAAAGGTCCGCAAGTTATGTTTGGGTATTATAACCAAAAAGAAGAGACTAAACTTGCGTTGCGCGACGGATGGTTGTTTACTGGTGATGTCGTCAAGATGGATAAGGATGGATATTTTTATATCGTCGATCGCAAAAAAGACGTAATCAAAGTCGGTGGTTTTCAGGTTTGGCCAAATGAAATCGAAGCCGTCATTATGGGTTGCCCGCAAGTGAAGGAAGTTGCAGTTGCCGGAATCAGCGATATAAATGGTACAGAAGTTGTGAAAGCGTGGGTTGTTCTTAATCAGGGTGAAAAACTCACAGCTGAAGAAATCAAGTCTTACTGCAATCAATACCTTGCACGCTACAAAATTCCAAGATATTACGAATTCAGAGATTCGCTTCCGCGCACATCGGTAGGAAAAGTCTTGCGAAGAGTGTTATCTGAAGAGCATAAATTTTAAGAAAGTTTGTGAAATTAAAAAAAGAGCTGAGTAAAAAACACCTCAGCTCTTGCCTTTTGGCTTTTGTTTATGCAAATTTCTGGGGGATACCGCCTGTTTTTTCAACAGGAGTTGGGAAAATTTCAAAGAAATCTTTAGCGCTAAGCGTTTCGAACTCTAATAACTTTTCGGCAACTTGGTCTAATTCATGACGGTATTGATTGAGGATATCCTTTGCCTTTTGGTAGGAATCCTGAACAATGGCTTGTATGGCTTTATCAATTCTTTCGGCCACGTGCTCTGAATAATCGCGTTGTTCAGAGATCTCCCGACCCAAAAAGACTAACTCTTCTTTTTTACCATAAACCATAGGTCCCAGCTCATCGCTCATCCCCAGGCGCATCACCATTGTGCGAGCAAGTTTTGTCACTCGTTCCAGGTCATTCGAGGCGCCAGAAGTAATATCATTAAACACGATTTCTTCTGCTGCTCGTCCGCCTAATAAGCTAATCATGTCACTCATAATTTGCCCGCGTGATTTTAATAAGCGATCTTCTTCTGGGAAGGCGATCGTGTAACCACCAGCTTCGCCTCGTGATATGATCGATATCTTTTGAACTGTGTCTGCTTCTGGTAAGGCATTGATTACAATAGCATGACCAGCTTCATGGTATGCAATAATTTTCTTCTCATTTTGATTTATTAAGCGGCTCTTTCTTTCAGGGCCGGCGATAACCCGTTCAATAGCTTCCATAAATTCGGGGTGTTCAATAATGCGTTTATTACGCCTGGCAGCCAAAATTGCAGCTTCGTTGACCAGGTTTTCAATATCTGCACCGACGAAACCCGGCGTGGAACGAGCGATATCATTTAAATCAACATCGGGTGAAATGGGTTTGCCCTTAACGTGAACCTGCAAAATTTCTTCACGTCCTTTGATGTCTGGTCGATCGAGTGTTACACGACGATCAAAGCGCCCTGGTCGCAGCAGCGCAGGGTCAAGGATGTCTGGTCGATTTGTGGCAGCAATGATAATTACATTTGTATCAGTATCAAAGCCGTCCATTTCAACCAAGAGTTGGTTAAGCGTTTGTTCACGTTCGTCGTGGCTGCCGCCCAAGCCAGCCCCCCGATGTCGTCCGACAGCATCGATTTCGTCTACAAACACAAGAGCAGGAGAATGTCGTTTCGCTTGATCGAATAAATCCCTGACACGACTGGCACCAACACCGACAAACATCTCAACAAATTCCGAACCAGATATAGAGAAAAAGGGCACGCCGGCTTCGCCCGAGACAGCCTTCGCCATCAAAGTTTTACCGGTACCTGGCGCCCCAACGAGCAATACGCCTTTAGGAATGCGAGCCCCTAAGGCAATAAATTTTTGTGGTTCACGTAAAAACTCAACGACTTCTTGAAGTTCTTCTTTTGCCTCATCTACGCCAGCTACATCTTCAAAAGTCACTGTTGGGTGGTCGCCTGTGAACATACGCGCTTTAGACTTTCCAAAAGCCATAGCAGCTGTATTGCTTCCCTGAGCCTGACGAAAGATAAACCAAAATAACCCGATTAAAATCACAAAAGGCAGAATATAACTTAGGATTGAAAAAATACCCAATAACGCACTGGGGAGCTTAATATCAACCGTAATCTGGTTTGGTGATAAGTCTTCAGGTGTTACGCCCAATTCAACAAGTTGAGCAATCAGCGGGGTGTTAGGGTCTTTCGTGGAAGTCTTTTTGATCTCGTTATTTTTATACACGACTTCGAGGCGATTCTCATTTTCTGATATAGACTTGACTTTGCCATCACGAATATCGAGTGCGAGCTGATTAATCGAGATCTGCTCGCTTTGTGCATTTTGTTGATTAACAGTGAAGTAAACCATCGCAATAATTGCTGTAAACAGCAATATATAGATGATAAACGACTGATTTCTTGGATTCACTGATTCCTCCAGAATAAATTTATATTTTAGTTACTTTAATAACCAAAGTATTATACCAACCCAAGGTGGTCTTTTCTAGTGATATTGTTGTAAATTTAAAATATCTTATAGTTTTTTAACAAAGGAACTAACTTTTGAAGAAATTTTCTATCAGAGTTTGAAACAAATTCAAGCCATTGAGCTGGAAATTTGCCTTTTACTTGGTCTCCATGATTGGACAACGAAAAAACGTCTAAACGATCTAATTTTTCTATCATATTTAAGGAAATTAGCCTGGATTGAAGAAAACGTTCGATCGGATCTTGTTTTTCATTTAAAGGGTGATCCAGAATTGAATTGTGTGAATTTATTTCGTAATTTGATACTTTAAACAAAGACTCCCATAAAGGATGGACAAGATGGGTTTCAAGATTTGCAATAGCAGAAACGAGTTGTTGAAATTTTACTTGATCTCTGGGCGAGAAAGATTTAAATATATTCGAAATATTTCTCTTCCACGTATCGAAGATTCCCGCAGTCGCGCGTAATATGGCAATATGGACTGGTGGATGATTTGCAAGTTTGCTTTTGTTGTCCATGAAAACCTGCTTTAACCAAGGTTTTAAGTTATCTATCGACCCTTGATCAGCCCATGTATCAGTGTCTTGACCATTATGAATCCAAAAAGTTTGGAACCCCATGGTGCTCATGGGAATTAAATCATATTTGATACTATCACCAACCATGATTATTAAACCTTCGGGCCAGCCTAAGTGTCCTAAAACTTCTGCATAATACTCGAGGTGCGGTTTTGTGAAATGAAAATTTTCATAAGTTGTAAAGAATTCGAAGGCTCCTGGATTTAAATTAGCCCACTCGATTCTTTGATGCGTAGCAGTTTTGGGGAAAAGAGGGTTGGTTGCAACAGCGATTGTCACCCCATGAGACTGTGCCCATTCAACAAGATCTTCTACCCCTGCTCTGGAATTTGTGATGGGTTTTAATTGTGGAAAATTTGTTTGGTAAAAATAATTTAAAACATCTTTACATGCCTCCTCGGTAGTTCCTAAGTGGCTGTAAAAATTCTCATCAAAAATTTCTTTTAAGGTTTTGATTGGATTTAAGTTGGCAAACATTTCTCCAACAGCGAAATTTATTTGATCGCCAATTTCTGTTTTCGTTCCTAAATGGTTCAGGGCAGAGCCCAAAAGTTCATAATAACCTGGTAGAAATTGATCCATGTTGACAGTTATTAATGTATCGTCAAGGTCAAATAAAATCGTTTTTTGCATCAGCTATCTTTGAATAAATTCTCTATTGAATGACATTTACCACACCCTGTATAGGGATTTTTAACGACCTGATGTGTTTTTGTGCAATAAGCATCCACTTTCACTTTTTTACCAAACCGAAATAACGTTGAAACAACCTCAGCTGTAAGGATCATGTTAGGGCAAGCATTTGCTAAGCGGATACCAGGAACGGGGCAAGCTTTACATAGCTTGACCTCCCATGGTGGATTGCTTTTTCCAAGTAAGCGACATTCTTCAAACCGCCTCCCCCTAAAATAATCACCATAAAAATAAGGGCATTCTTTTCCAGTCGTAGGAACAATCATCTTGTTAATTGGTACTGCAGAACCCCTTTAGGTAATATTTAAATAAATCAAAAAGAAGCAAGCTGGTAAAAATCTTTACACGCGGGTGACGTAATTTCCATTACGTGTGTCCACTCGAATGGTATCTCCCTTATTGATGAAAGAGGGGACCTGAACCTCTAAGCCTGTGTCGGTGATGACCTTTTTAGTAACTGCAGTGGCGGTATCTCCTCTCGCAGCTGGTTCAGCTTCAACAACTTCTAAATCAACAGATGTAGGCAACTCAACGTCCAAAGCCTCTGATTCAAAGAACATTAGTTTAACATCCATATTTGGCTTCAAATATTTTGCCTGATCACCTAAAACTTCTCCATCAACTGGGTATTGTTCGTAGCTTTGATTATCCATAAAATAATAAAAATGGTCATCAGCATATAAAAATTGAGCATTGTGGTAGTCAAGCCGAATATCTTGTACACGGTTACCGGAGTTAAAAGTCATTTCCAGTGTTGTTCCTTTGCGCAAGTCTCGTGTTTTAATGCGGATTGTTGCAGCGCCCCTGCCTGGCTTATTGTGTGCATAATCTAACACCTTGTATAGGCTGCCATCGAGTTCGAAGGTTACACCTTTTCGCAATTCATTTACATCTATCATGAAATATTTTCCTCTAATCTATCAAATCACCTCAAGGATTATAATACAGAGAGTTTGGGTTTTCAAGTTGCAATCATTTTTAATATATAATAATAAGAATTTTTAGAAAATTTGCTAATAAAAATCAGCACTTCCAAAACTGTTAATGCCCTAATTTGTTATAATTTATAGAAATATTTTATTTTACTGAAAGCTGAGGAATTTATGGTTACGATTCATAAGGTAGATTTGCAGGACAAAAAAGGTGTAAATCGATTTGTAAAATTTCCGTTTGATTTGTATGCAGAACATCCACAATGGGTTCCCCCTTTCATATCTGACGTAAAGGCAATGTTAAACCCTAAAAAACACCCCTATTATGATCATTCTGATGCGGAATTTTTTATTGCAATGCGTGATGGTGAAATGGTGGGGCGGATTGCAGCACTAGAAAACAAACCTTTTAATCGTTATCACGATGCAAAAGATGCTGAGTTTTACCTTTTCGAATGTGTAGATGATCAAGATGTGGCAGACGCCCTTTTTGAAACAGTGTTTGATTGGGCAAAAGAACGAGGTTTGAATAAGGTGGTTGGGCCAAAAGGATTTGGTCCTTTGGATGGCTATGGTATTCAAATTGAAGGATTTGAGCACCGCCAAATGATGAATATGATGAATTATAACTATCCCTATTATCGCACCTTAGTAGAAAATTTAGGTTTCACCAAGGTCGTTGATTTTGTTTCGAGTTATATGCAGCCAGTAGATTTTCACTTGCCTGATAAGATTCAAAAAGCAGCTGAAATTGCAAAAAAGCGGGGCAGCTTCCGGGTTTTAAATTTTAATAATAAAAAAGAATTGATTAGTTGGGCTGGAAGAATAGGGCAAGCATACAATAAAGCCTTTGTAAAGAACTGGGAGTATTATCCGCTAACAGAACGCGAAATCGATTTTGTGGTCAGCAATGTTATTACGATTGTTGACCCCGATTTATTGAAAATTATTTTACGAGACGACGAGGTAGTGGGCTTTGTTTTCCCTTTCCCGGATATATCTGCAGCAATGCAAAAGAACCGAGGGAAATTAAATCTGATTGGTATTATTAGATTGCTTAAAGAAATTAAAAAAACAGACTGGATTTCATTTAACGGTGTGGGTATCTTGCCAGAATTTCAGGGCTTGGGCGGAAATGCAATTATCTATTCGGAATTGAATAAATCTTTGAAGCAGAAAACCCAATTCGTCCATTCTGAACTTACTCAGGTTGCAGAGACTGCTGTTCAGATGAGAAAAGATCTGTTGAATTTAGGTGTAAAATTCTATAAAAACCATCGAGTGTATCAAAAAACACTGTAAATTTATTTAACGCAGCTGAATGCTATTCTCAATTTGCTTTCTCGCCTCAGCGATGTTAAAATTCTATCCAAAGATGAGATGATATTATTTCGTATTAATTTTATCTGGTTTTACAGAAAAACCTTTATTCATTGGGTAATTTACTTATTGAGTTCGTTAAAGTTGCACATAGTTGGTTACTGAAAATATATAATCAAATCTAAATGAGCTCGGTTGTGGCTTTTGAAATCAAACCGCGCCTCAAGAAAGCAGTACAGAAATTTAGTAATTTTAAAAAGAAGGTGAACAATAATGGATGGGTTTGTTAACACGGTTCAAAAAGCGTTCGCACTTACTGCCTTAACCAGCGAAGATGTCTTTAATATTGTGTTTTCGATGTTGGTTGCGCTAATCATCGGAATCATAATTTCGCAAACGTATAGAATAACACATCGTGGGGTAAATTATGAACTAACTTTTATGTCAACATTAGTTATGTTAGCGCCAATCGTTGCCTTGGTGATGTTATTTATTCAGGGCAACTTGGTTTTATCTCTTGGCTTAGTTGGTTCACTTTCGATAATTCGTTTTCGCACCCCAATTAAAGATACACGCGATATGGTGTACCTGTTTTGGAGTATTGCGGTTGGGCTTGGTGCAGGTACCTATAATTGGACGATGGTTGCCCTGGCTTCAGCTATCATTTTAATATTCATATTTATTTTATACTTGATTAAATATGGTCGTTCTCAAAACCATGACTATATCCTGGTTGTTTCAGGTACTTCGGGGTTTGATCGTGAATCGATCAGGGCGACGATTGGTGAATTTGTTAGCGATGTTAAATTACGCTCGCAAACGTTTAATGACGAACTATGGGAAATCGTTTTTGAGCTTCGTGTAGATGAAAAAACAAATTTTGCTTTGGATAGCCTTTTAAAAGCCTTGCAAGCTGATCAATCCATTAGCAATGTCTCTTTACTTTCACCTCAATTGGCGTTGCCATTATAAATCATGATTACAAATGATTGAAGAAGATCTTTTATCATCTGCATCTCGTTTTGAGCGCAAATATCGTTGCTCGCCAGCGCAGTATTATGCATTAAAAAATGCTCTTTATCCATACCTGCGACATGATTATTACACTCGCGTAAACCCTAAAAAAAGGTACCTGGTTCGGAGTTTATATTTTGATGGCGATCACTTCCCTATATACTTTGAAAAATTGGGGGGCAACTCCGATCGATTGAAATATAGAATCCGAACTTATGCTGACAATTATGAAGATTCACCCGACATCCGTGTGGAAATGAAAGTGCGTGATGGTAATTTAACACGAAAATATGGTTCTTATATTTCTTTAAATAATTGTAATCATTTTCTAAAGGGTAGGCACTGGGAAGATAGAACTGACCCCGTGTTGCAGGAATTCGAAAGACACGTGCATTTGATGGACCTAAAACCAAAAACTTTGGTCGAATACCATCGTGAAGGCTTTGAAGCGTTAGATGGAAGCGGTACACGTTTAACTTTTGATCATCGCATCAGGAGTGTACATTCAAACGAACTTTTTCCAAAAAGTATCCTTTGGTATGTCCATTACGAGCAAATGATTGTATTTGAAATTAAACATACCAAGTCGCTGCCAGATTGGCTGAACACCATAATCAAAAAGCTTGGGATGAAATTAATATCAAACAGTAAATTTGCTTTTGGTATCAAGTCGAGTCAGCCCGATTTAATTTATCCAAGTTGGAATATATGCTAAATGGCGCGAAAACTTCGTAAAGAATTTGTTTTCATTATATTAATACTTGGATTATTCGGATTAGGGATTCTCTCGACCTCAGTTTTTGCGGATAAAGAAGTTGTTTTTCCAGACGAAAACCTGGAAAGGGCAATCCGCAAGGTTCTAAATTATTCTGACAAACCGCTTTACCGTTCCCAACTTTTGGATATCGTTACATTAGATTTGAGTGTAAATGAAATAAAAAATATAGAAGGTCTGCAACATTTCCGAAATTTACGCGAGCTTAATTTACGGTACAACAATTTATTGGAGGTAAGCCCGTTAAGGTCACTTTCAAATTTGCGAGTTCTTGATCTTGGATATAACCATATAACTAACCTTGAAAATGCCAATTTCGAAAGCTTAAAAAATATTAGGTTAGAAACGCTAAACCTTGACCATAATGTAATTTTTGATGGTAACCAAGTTAAAGTTCGCTTGTCCGATATCCATTTGTTAAGCAATTTTACCGATTTGCATGAATTAAGTTTAATGGACAATCACATTAAGGATCTAAAACCTCTTGCAGCCTTAAATAAACTTAGCGTATTAAACCTTAGAGAAAATAAGATAAAAACACTTGAGGGTTTAGAGAAGTTGCAGAACCTTAAAAAGCTTAATTTACGAGAGAACCAAATTAAAGACATTACCATAATCGGTAATCTCAGAAACTTAACCAATTTAAATTTGCACTCCAATCAAAATATAAGAGATTTATCTCCAATTGCTGGTCTCAATGAACTCGATACCTTGATCTTGAGAAACATATCGATGGGTGACCAGATGGAAGTTCTTGGAGGCTTGACGTCTCTTAAGCGATTGAATCTTCGAAATTGTTCAGTGAGCGATTTTTCGGTAGTGTTTGATCTAATGAAGGCTGGTGCCTTGCAGGATAATCTTGGTCAAGGCGTCTTTGCGTATTTGAATATCATGGAAAACCCAATTCCAAATGACCCATACCATTTGCGTGGGTTTAGGCCATACTGGGATAATATCGGGTCGAAATTCCCCCAGGTTCTTAACGATGGGATTTTATCTCCGCCAGAATTTTCTGTGCAGAGTGGTTTTTATCAGGAAACGCTCTTATTAAAATTATCAAGCGATGAAGATAGTGCCAACATTTATTACACGCTTGATGGCTCAAACCCAACTGTCAATTCCACAAAATATTCGACACCGATTTTAATTAATGCCGGTGAAATTGACCAGAATGGCATGATGAAAGGAACCATTGTTAGGGCAAGGATAATACAAAACGAAGGCTACGATGCCAGCCCAGTAATTTCACATACTTATTTCGTAAACAGTAATAGCCGGGAGACCTTAACTTTACCTATCGTGTCTTTGGTAATTGCACCCGACCATTTATTTGACCCAGAGGTTGGTATCTACGTAAATTTCAGGCAAAGAGGTAAAAAATGGGAGCGATCGATTGAGATGACCATGTTTGATGAAAACGGAGAGGTGAGCTTTACTCAAAACGCCTTGGTTCGAATCAACGGTTCTGTCACGAGGGCATTACAACAAAAATCTTTGAGGTTTTACGCGGACAATACATACGAGCCTAATGAATATTTTAATTACGAATTTTTTCCAGGTTATGTGGCAAGGGGAACTGGTGAAACAATGGATGCTTATTCAACGATCATCTTTCGAAATTCAGGCAACGATAATTCGTATAGCTTGTTTAAAGACGCAATGATTCAAAGTCTGGTTGCTCATACAGGCTTGGATATCCAGGCTTATCGACCGGTTAATGTATTTATCAATGGGGCTTATTGGGGAATACTGAATATTAGGGAGCGGTTGGATGAACATTATTTAAATAATCATTACAATCTCGACAACGATGAAATAACGATTTACGATATCGACATACGAAAAGATTTTTTTAGCCAGCCAATTGAAGAAAACGAATACTTACAACTGCTTGAGTTTGTTAGAAACAACCAGATGAAAGACGATGACAATTATGACAAAGTCCTTTCTTTAATTGATGTTAACAATTATATTGACAACCAGATTGTTTACATTTATGCGGCTAATGGTGATTGGATTGAGAACAATGTTCGTTTATGGAAAGCAAATATAAAAGACAATACCAAAAATATGCTACCTGGGCATGATGGGCTTTGGCGTTGGATGGTTGTGGATATGGATATGGCTTTTTTGAATGCGGATTTTAATTTATTAAGGGCTGCAGCTCGGGACTCCCATGAAACTACATTATTGCATGGTCTATTACAGAATAATCAATTTCGCGAAAAATTTATAAATAGATTTGCCGATCATTTAAATACGTCGTTTGAACAAAACCGAGTAGTTGACGAGATAACGAGGTTTGAAAACAATTTGAAACCCGATATGCCATTCCACATTGAGCGCTGGAAACGGATGAAAAATTCATTTGAACGGTGGCAGGAAAATGTTAATGCATTGAAAACATTTGCTGTTCATCGGCCAAATTTTGTTCGGCAACATATTATGGAAGAATTTGATATTGATGGACTGTATCGGTTAACGGTGGGTGTGGACCCAGTGGAGGGATTTCTACGTGTGAATACAGTTGATATCCTCTCAACGACGCCTGGAATTTTTGATGTTTCGTTATGGTCAGGCATTTATTTTAATGACATTCCTATTACGATTGAGGCGATTCCACATGATGGTTTTCAATTTTCGCACTGGGAAGATGTTAATGGAGGAGTGATTAGCAGTGATATTAGGTTGGGATTGTCGCCCAACTCTGATGTTCACTTGAAAGCAATTTTTAAAAGTGACGTTATACTAAAGTAAATATGGGAAAAGTAAAATAGATAGGTGACTTGTAATTATTAAGTAATTATCTATCAATGAAATTAAAGGGTTATTAATTTAACATGGAACAAAAACACTCGAAACAAAATCTGATAATTATTATCTTAGCGGTATTATTGATCGTTTTTGTATCGTCGGTTCTAATATTGATGTCATCATTTAATAAAACGCTTAATTCTGCTCTATATCCGGTGCGCGAAGTCAACAAAATGCTCAGTACACAAGTGTCACAATTGTTGAATCCTACGCCAACAATCATCCCAGACCCTGTGACGATAATTAGAGAAATACAATCCCTGGCGCGATTAGAGACTGTTCAATATTCCGTACAAAAGGTAATCACTGCAGAGGTAAATCAAGGCGTGCTTGGACCTTTGATTGGCGATAAGTTGCTGCTTGTTGCTCATGGTACGGTTATTGCTGGTGTTGATCTTGCTAATCTTTCAATTGAGAGCCTAATTTTGAAAAATGATACTTTACATGTAAACTTGCCTGAGGCTGAAGTCTTAGTTGCAACATTGGATAATGGTAAGTCATATATATATGATCGAACGACGGGGCTTTTTCGAAAAAGTGATCCTAATTTAGAAACCTCGGCTCGCCGAGTAGCTGAAGAAGAAATTTTGAATGGTGCCATAGAAGACGGGATTTTGGAGCAGGCAATGGCAAACGCAGAAATTTTTATTGAGAGATTGCTTAACACACTTGGCTACAATCGCGTTGTATTTGATTAAACCTATCATAAATTTATCTTGATTCCTTATAAATTTTTTATAATTTTTTTTAGTTATTGAAATTAACAAGACTTCAGTCCATCTTTTTAAACATAATTAGCTAAAAATCACACACTTTTGCTCTTAATAATCGTTAAAACTACCTTGACAAGCCATTAATTCTTGTTTATAATCTAAATTGCAGCTCCGGAACCGGTTCCGGAGGCAGATTAAACTATTTTTGAGATGAGATGGTGAGATATGAAAATTATTAAAGACGGTGGGCATAGGTTAATTGAGTTTGACAAAGAAACCACACAATTGGTTTCCAAAATGCTTGATGAACTTCAAACCGATGGCCTTGACGCGGTTAGAAAGTATAGCCAGAAATTTGATGATTGGAACCCTGAATCATTTGAACTTTCACAAGACGAAATAGAAGAAGCGATTTCAAAGGTAGATCAACAAATTATAGAAGATACTGATTATTGTCAGGATAACGTCAGGAGATTTGCTGAAGCTCAAAAAGCTACTTTATCTGACCTTGAAATTGAACTAAACCCTGGAACGATATTAGGCCATAAACACATTCCAATTAAATCAGTCGGGAGTTACATTCCTGGCGGCAGGTACCCAATGTTTGGATCAGCACAAATGAGCATTATCCCAGCGAAGGTAGCTGGCGTTGAAACAGTTTGTGCATTTACCCCACCTGTAAAAGGTGAAGGATATTACCCTGCTACCATTAACGCTATTAAAAAAGCTGGCGCCGACAGAATATTTATTTTGGGTGGTGTACAGGCTTTAGCATTAATGGCTTTTGGTATGGGTCAATTAGACCCAGTAGACATGATTTGTGGGGCAGGTAATAAATATGTTGTCGAAGCTAAACGACAACTATTTGGCAGATGTGGAATTGACTTGTTGGCTGGACCGACTGAGATAATGATTATTGCTGATGATACAGCTGATGCAGAATTGGTCGCATGCGATTTGCTCGGGCAAGCAGAACACGACCCCAATAGCGGCATAGCCCTGATTACACTTAGCGAAGAATTTGCAATAAAAGCTCAAAAAGAACTTGAAAAACAATTGAAGGTTTTGCCCACCAGGGATGTTGCTCAAATATCATGGGAAAATAATGGGCGCATTTATGTTGCTGAATCTATAGAAGAGGCGATTACTTTAAGTGATGATTATGCTCCTGAACATCTTGAAGTTCATGTTGCGGATCCTTCTTATTATTTAGAACGGCTGACTAATTATGGGTCGTTATTCTTAGGCGAAGAAACAACTGTGGCTTATGGTGATAAAAGCATTGGTACCAACCATATCCTTCCAACTGGGCGATCTGCCAGGTATACGGGTGGAGTTTGGGTTGGAAAATTCTTAAAGACTGTTACTTATCAAAAAATGACAAAAAGAGCAAGCCGATTAATTGGTGAAGTGACGGAACGCCAATGCTTAATTGAGCGCATGGAAGCCCATGCATTAACCGCTGCAATCCGTGTGGAACGATATAAAGACGAATAGTAAGAAATTAAAAAATGTTTAGATTAGACAAAAAAACCGCATTAATTACAGGCGCGGCAACAGGTATAGGCGCCACAATTGCTGTTCAATTGGCAAAACAAGGTGCAGATGTCGTATTGCTGGATAAACCAAAAATTGACCTTTCTGAAACGACTGAAAAAGTTGGGAAATACGTAAAACCATTAGGCATGATAGAAATTGATATTCGTGAGGTTTCGCAGATAGAACGCGGAATTGAGTTAATAAAGAAAAATTTTGGCCCGATCGACATTTTGGTTAATAATGCTGGTATAAATCGGCCAACCCCTGGCTTAGAAGTGACAGAGGCGTTGTGGGATGACCACTTCAACACCAACATAAAAGGCGGTTTCTTCCTTGCTCAAAAATTAGCACCACAGATGATGGATCATGGATGGGGAAGAATTATTTGGATTTCGAGTCAATCTGGCTTAATTGCAATCCCTGGTCAGCCTGTTTATTGCTCATCAAAAGGGGCAGTTATTCAATTGGTTAGAACATTAGCTGTTGAGTGGGCTAAGTTTGGAATCACTGTAAATTCTGTTGCACCGACCTTTGTTGAGACAAACATGACACGAAAACGATTACAGGACCCAGGTTTTCTCAAATTCGTTTTGGGAAAAATACCGACAAACCGAATTGCTACAGTTGAAGAAGTCGCTTCAGCAGTGGTTTTCTTAGCCAGTGATGAATCTGGCATGATTAATGGACATACACTATCTGTCGATGGGGGCTGGACGGTTTGGTAGAAATGTGTTGCTTCACTGTTTTTTTCAACAACTTAATTTATTCGATTTAAATTGGATTGTTGAAATCAATTTTTGCCAAATAATCATGATTTTGTGCCAACAAAAATTACGGATAATAAATACTTTTAGATTAGGAATTAACGAAACGTTATGAAAATGGGTAAATCTGCCAAACGAGAAGCAAAATGGTTTTACATTTTTATCAGCCCCTGGATCATTGGATTTCTGCTGTTTACCCTATATCCCATGATTGCTTCTTTATATTATTCACTACACACTTACAATATTGTCGATATTCAATATGTTGGATTAGCAAATTTTCGAGAACTTTTCAACGACCACATTTTTATGAAGTCTTTGGTTGTCACTGGTACTTATGTATTAGTCTCAGTTCCGTTAAGTATTGTTGCTGCACTTATGGTTGCGATATTGTTAAACCAAAAAATTCCTTTCCTTTCTTTTTGGAGGACCCTATACTATCTTCCATCGATTATTTCAGGTGTCGCATCAGCTCTATTATGGCGCTGGATATTTAATGGGAAATTTGGAATTTTGAACACCTTCCTTTTGAGATTTGGCATTATTGGACCGGATTGGTTTAACAGTGAGAAGTGGGCGATGCCTGCTTATTGGATTATTTCGCTGTGGGGGATAGGTGGGTCTATGGTGATTTACCTGTCTGCGTTGCAAGGTGTACCTACCTCTTTGTACGAAGCTGCTGAAGTGGATGGCGCAAGCTCCATTAAAAAATTCTTTAATATCACTATCCCAATGATATCACCTGTTATTTTATATACTTTGATTACAAATATGATCTCGAGTATTCAGGTGTTTACGATGATCTATGTTATCTCTGGAGGATTGGGAGGGCCCAATTACTCAACAATGGTGTATGTCCTCTATCTGTTCAAGAATGCTTTCCAATGGACGCGGTTTGGATATTCATCTGCCATTGCTTGGGTGCTATTTATTATTATTGCAGTATTGACTCTATTAATGATTAAAGTCATGAGCAAAAAAGTTTATTATGAGGATTCGGATAATTAGGTAATTTAAGTAGAAAGAATTAAATTTGAGGCTACAAGAATGAGACTCATAAAGAGTAGAAGATTAAAAGAAAAAATTACACGATCTGTTAGCTTGCTGGTTGTCGCAATCGGTGCCTTTGTGATCATGATCCCTGTCGTATGGATGATGGTCACCTCGGTAAAACAAAAAGATAACACACAGACGATGCCGCCAGAATGGTTGCCAAAAGAATCTGCGAAAATATCTGTTGACGGTAAAAATTATTTTCTTTACGATGTTGAAATCGATGGTGAAGTGATGCGTTTAGCCGCAATTAAACTTCACCCTGAAGAAAGCGAATTTAGAGACCCAGACGATTTCTCGAAAGTGTTTTTTGCACCAGCTAAAAATGCGGTTAAAGTTCGAAATGTCAAATTCCACTGGGAAAATTACCGGATAATATGGAAGGAAAATATTACACCTTTTTCTAAATTTATGAGGAATACGGTTGTTTATGCTACTGTCGCTGTCTTTGGCGAAGTAATTAGCTGTGCCTTCATTGGATATGGTTTTGCCAGATTGCGTGCTCCAGGGAAGAACATTTTATTTTTCCTTGTATTATCGACAATGATGCTCCCATGGGCAGTGACCATGATTCCAAATTATGTACTATTTACAAAACATATTCCTAATTTTATTAATAAAATATTTCATATAAAAATTAGTTTATCTGACTCATGGATTCCTCTCATGCTGCCAAAATTTTTTGGCAGCCCATATTTAATCTTCTTGGTTAGACAATTTATTATGACAATACCTCGTGATTACGATGAAGCTGCATTTCTGGATGGAGCAGGTTATTTCAAAATTTGGGCACATATTGTCATGCCAATGTCAAAGCCAGTGTTGATTAGTATAGCTATTCTCTCATTTATGTTCCATTGGAATGATTATATGGGCCCAATGATCTATTTAGATACGAATAGTAAACAACCAATGTCAGTTGGGTTAGCAAATTTTCAATTGATGTACGGTGGCACACCTTATAATTTGTTGATGGCTGGAAGCGTGTTGTCAATTATTCCCCTGGTGATCATTTTCTTCTTCTTGAACCGATATTTCACGCAAGGCATCGTCGTAAGCGGCGTTAAAGGCTAATTAATAAATTAATGTAAAAATTTTGTAAATTGATTCAAAGAGAGCAATGATATGAAAAATGATTTATTTGAACACCGAAAAACCAAAATTACGAACCGTTATCAAGAATTAATCAACCAAAAGAATCTAATTGATGACTCTTTCGATCATGGTATTTTTGAAAGATATCAACACCCCGTTTTAACGCCTAACCACGTCCCCTTAAACTGGCGTTTCGATTTTAATCCAGAAGACAACCCCTTTTTCTTAGAGAGATTGCGAGTAAATTCGGTTTTCAATAGTGCAGCTACCTTAATTGATGACCGCGTTATCTTAGTTGCACGCATCGAAGGTGTTGATAGAAAATCCTTTTTTGCGGTTGCTGAATCACAAACGGGTATTGACCAATTTAAATTCTGGGAAAAGCCAATTGTCATTCCTGAAACAGAGGACCCTGATATAAACATTTATGATATGCGACTCACGCAACATGAAGATGGTTGGATATATGGTATCTTTGCTTCTGAGAGAAAAGATCCTGTAAAAAGACCTGGGGTTTTATTTCAACCTTTTGCGATTGCTGGTATTGTTCGCACAAAAGATTTGGTTCATTGGGAAAGACTTCCTGACTTAAAAACAAAATCTGCCCAACAAAGAAATGTGGTTCTCCATCCTGAGTATGTTGATGGGAAGTATGCATTTTACACGCGGCCACAAGATGCGTTTATGGACGCTGGTTTAGCTGAAGGAATTGGTTGGGGGTATTGTGACGACATTAATGCCGCTGTTATTCATGATGAAGAAATAATCATCGATGAACGAGAATTTAATACGATCAAATCAGCCAAAAATGGTGCAGGGGCACCACCTTTAAAAACAGAAATCGGTTGGCTGCACGTGGGACACGCTGTGAGAAATACAGCGGTAGGTTTACGTTACGTGCTTTACTTGTTTGTGTGTGACCTTGATGAACCATGGCGAAAAATTTACCAGCCCGGCGGGTATCTGATGGCTCCACGCGGTTGGGAAAGAGTGGGCGACGTTTCTAATGTATTATTTACAAATGGTATAGTGCTAAGAGAAGATGGGACGATTTTATTGTATTATGCATCGTCTGATACCCGCTTGCATGTTGCATCAACAAGTTTAGAGAGATTACTGGATTATGCTGTCAATACGCCAGAAGACCCATTACGCTCTTCGCTTTGTGTTGAACAGAGGATTTCATTAATTGAAAAGAACAAATCTTATTTTAATGGTTAATTAATAA
Source organism: uncultured Candidatus Brevefilum sp. (assembly GCA_964411385.1). Lineage (GTDB taxonomy): Bacteria > Chloroflexota > Anaerolineae > Anaerolineales > Anaerolineaceae > Brevifilum. The sequence continues at coordinate 163,611 of CAYPKT010000003.1, forward strand.
CAATCTTACCCGCCCTAATAGACAAATATAAACGAGTAAAAAACACCCTTGAAAAATAAAACAAACCATTATATAATTGAAAGCGGTACCGGAACCGGTTACATTAAGAAAACGTTCATATAAAAAAGAGCATAAATGACTTTACATATTATTAAAGGAGGCACTATCGATAATTGTTTTTCCAATAGAAATGTTGTTTTGTTAATGTTCGAATTTATTACTCATAAAAAGGAGAGCTAAACGATGAATTACAAAAAAAGAACGCTCATTTGTGTAAGTTTACTTTTAGCGTTCGCAATTATTTTTACTGTCTTACCTAAAAACTTGGTTAAGGCGCAAACAGAGACGCCATACACAGGCATGAAGTGGATGATTTCACAAATGGATGGCTCTCATCAACCTTATGGCGTATTTATCCCAAATCCTTCAGACAAGGACACACCCAGACCGGTTCTCTTTATTGGACATGGCGCTGGAGGGCGAACGAGTGTGCCGGGTGCAACTGCCCAACCTCAAAAATGGATTACGGATAATAATAAAAACTGGATTGTCGTAAGGTTAGATTTCCGTGGACCTCAGGCAAACAATCAGGGTCAATTTGACCCATTTGATGTCGTTAGAGACCTGGAAGAGGTTCAAGGCTATACCCTCGACCGTGACCGCTTTTATATCCAAGGTGGCTCTTTAGGTGGAAGTGATGCATATCGACTTGCGTTCCGCTATCCAGATTTTTGGGCTGCTTTTGCTCCGCAAACGGGGTGGACTGACTACCATTCGTTTTGGCCACAATTTTATGAACATTGGGATAAGGCCGAAGTTTTACGTCGCAGTATGTTTGAAGGCTACCAAACGACCAACTTAAACATTCGAAACAATGCACATAATTTGACTTACTTTGTTGACCCATCCTTAAAGCCATTGCTTGAAACCCAATCGTCATTGTACCAGGCTGAAAACGGGATGCACGTACCTGGTTTCATTATGTCTTGTTACGACGACCCAACAAATCCACGAATGAATCAAGAACAGGTTCGAGATGTTTATGTTGAACATGATTATGACCATGTTTTCAAGCAACTCGCTGGCGGTCATGGATGTGCTGTATTAGATTGGGCAGAATTGATGCCCTGGTTCGATTCTCAGGTTCGTGTGACTAACCCCTTAGTTGCAACATACACAACCAATACACTTCAATATAATTCTGCCTATTGGATTCAGCTCGATAAATTCGTTGTTGAAAAAGAGTGGGCTAAATTAACTGCTTCAATTGATGAGGAAACACAGCAGACAATTAATGTTGAAACACAAAATTTAGCGCAATTCACATTGAATCTAAACGATATTTTGATTGATGATTTTAATGCAGAGATCGAAGTGACTATTGATGGTGAATTCGTTATCAATGCCTTTCCATCGGACGCTTTAACTTTCGAAGCACAATTCGATGAAAATTTTGCCTTAATTGGTTGGGAAGTTAAAGATGATCAGGTTCATAACTCTTTACGAGGCCTTGATATCGCCCATGACACCCCCTTGCTTTCTGTTCTCTCTTCGATATCCCGTGAAGAAATCGTTGAAGAAATTGAAAAAGAAAAAGTCCATGGTATTAGTGGTCCGTTCTCAGATGGCGTCTTTAAGCCGTTTGTTCCAGTTTATGGAACACAAGGCACTGAAGCACAAAATGCCGATAGCCTGAGAGCAGCACAAGAATTTGCAATGGAATGGAATAACTGGTTGATCTTGCATATTGGTAATTATGGTGGATATGCAGCCTCTGTTCCTGGCGCTAATGTATGGGAAGGTATTCCTACATTCCCCTATTACAATGTGAATAAGCCAGCCAACCCACCTGGAGGACTCACAACTGAACAGGTCAATACGTTAATTATTCGACCGGTTGCAGATGTTGACCTTACCTTTGGTGATGTCTTTGAAAAAAATCTATTCTTATTTGGTGAACCTTCCTCGAATGGCGTAATTGCTTACATTGAAGCAGATTTGCCGTTTGAATTTGGCGTGGGTTCAATCACTGTAGATGGACGAACCTATGCCGATGGCGCAGGTAATAACCCGAAAGATGCTGAACGTATCGATTACAGTTTCATTTATCCCAACCCGTTAAATGGCGAAAAATATATTACTGTTAGTCGCTATGGATTATGGATGGACTGGAAAAACCCAGCTACCGCATGGATTCAATTTACATCAACAGGCATTGAATTTCAATCCTTCGCTTTCCAATTCCCAGATTACTTTATTGGGTGGCGACTTAATGGATTGCTGATGGGCGGCATTAATGGGATGTACTTCCAAGATGTTTGGTTTGAATCTGGCTATTTTAATGGGGACTGGGAACTTGATAATATAGCCCCGATCACAACTGCTGAAATTTCTGGCACTTTAGAAAAAGATTGGTATGTTGGGGACGTTGAAGTTGAGCTTACCGCTAATGATAACCTTAGTGGTTTTGGCGTAGATCGAACCGAATATTCTCTTGATGGTGGTTTAACCTGGGCTGCTTATTCTGGAGATCCAATCCTGTTTACAGAACCAGGCGTATACTCGTTGCTTTATCGTTCGGTCGATAAAAGTGGTAAATTCGAATACGGCATGTTTGACCCATGGGAACAATTTGGAAAGACGTTCCAGGATGGCGAGCAGTGGCTCAGCTTCCCATCATGGGGAAATGTTGAAGATGCAAATGAATTAATATTTACTATTGCATTCAAAAACTACATGCCAATTATAAATTTATCGAAGTAAATAATATTAAGGAATACCGTTGGACAAACAGATTGCTTCTGTTTGTCCAACAAAAGAAAGGATAGGTGAGAGAAAACATCAAAGTATTTACAAAATAAAAAAAGTCAATTTTAGAAAAAACCAAAAAGGAGTTAAAGTGAGTAAAAAAATACTATTAGTTTTATTGGCAGTCTTTTTACTTCTCGGTGCATGTGCGCCTGTGCCAGAACCAGAAGAACCTGCAGTTGAAGAACCCGCTGTTGAAGAGCCAGCAGTAGAGGAACCAGCTGTAGAAGAACCTGTCGTAGAAGAACCAGCTGTTGAAGAAGAACCAGAAGCCCCACAAGAGCCTGTTGAAATTACCTGGCTAGTTCGGGCAGATGAAATAGAAAATGCCTGGGAATCAGAAGTCGCAATCCCTCAATTCGAAGCGGATAACCCAAACATTACTGTTAAACTGATTTATTTGCCTGGGGCAGATTTTGACACAAAGCTGCAATCCATGATTGCAGGCGGCACTCCCCCAGACGTATTCTCGCATTGGGGAAGCAGTGGCTTCAGAGATTACTATACAAGAGACCTTCTCGCTGATTTAACGCCTTATATCGAGCGCGACGGATTCGATACCAGCGATTTTGTGCAAGACGTCCTTGACATTTATACTGTTGATGGACAGGTTCTTGGCCTTCCGATTTTGTCTGGTGGAACCTACATGTTCTATAACAAGGACTTGTTGGATTATTACGGTGTTGACTACCCACCAACTGACTGGGACGACACAAGCTGGACAGTTGATGCATATATTGAAAAATGCGGTGAGCTAACTCAAAATACCGATGATATCGATATGGGTACCTTTGGATGCCATTTAGGCTTTTGGCCATCTGATGGTTTGGCATGGCTGTATGGCGGTGGATATTACCCCGAAGAAGCATTCGAAACTGGTTTTGCAGATGAAGCTTTGATGACCTCTGATGCTGTTGTAAACGGATGGCAATTGCGACAAGATATGGTTTGGAAATACCATTACATGCCGCAGCCTTCTGAAGCAGAAGCCTTTGGTGGTACCGGTGGTTTTACGAACTCGAAGATTGGTTTGTACATCACAGGCGCTTGGGGTTGGTGGCAATTTGGCGATCTTGACCAACAATTTAATTGGGGTGTCGCTGCTTTACCTTACGGCGCTGCAAATCGGAAAAACCTTGTGTTTACCGATCCATGGATGATTTCTAAGGGCAGCAACCATCCTGAAGAAGCTTGGAAATTCGTTAAATTCCTTGCATCACCTGAAATTCAACGCGAATGGATGGAATTAACTGGAGCTCCACCTGTACGAACGAGCTTAATTAATGATTGGGCTGAATCCTTTACCACTATGTCCTCAGATGAAGTTATGGAAGTCTATTTGGGCAGCTTAAAACATGGAATTGAAAGCCCTAACCACTTGATGGTACGCTTTGACCAATTGGATTCAACAATTGGAGCAAAAACAAGTCAGATTACAAATAATGAAAAGTCTGCACTTGAAGTACTCGAAGAAATACAACCAGAATTAGAAGCTGTTCTACAGCAAATTGCCGAAGAATATAAGTAAGTAAACCTTCTTCATGTTTACGCGATCATCCAGTTGGCTTCATTGCTGCTGGATGATCGCAATTTGAATTATTTATTATTTATAAAGAGATCATTTTAGAACCTATTTACAGTAAAACATTTTACGCATTCAGCTTGTTGGAATTAGAACTTTAACAACCTAGAATTATGGCTAACTTACCTAATTGGGAGAATATCAATAATACATTTTCTGCCAATTATGCAAATTACTTAAGATTAAATTATTGCAATCCTTATATTATATTAAAACTTTTAGGATGAAAATTACATTATAATAATCAATGTGTTTCTTGAAGTAGATGATAAGTAACTTAATTTATTTAAGAATATTTGCTATCGTTATTACTTTGTTAGGTTCTAATTCTCGAAGCATCAATAAAGCTAATATTTATGAAGGGAAGGTTATATGAGATTAACTATTTCAGATATTGCTCGAAAAGCAGGGGTATCGAAGACGACAGTTTCGCGAGTGCTCAATAATCGACCGGATGTAGATAGTGATACGAGAAACAAAATATTGTCGATTATAAACGATTTGGATTATTTACCGTCTTCAGCTGCGAAAAGCTTATCTACTGGAAAACGTAATCTGATAGGCCTGATTGTTCCATCGCTCTCGACTTTCTTTAGTTTAGAGATTATTCGAGGCGTTGCTGAAGGAATTGCTGATACTCAATATGAGCTGGTTCTATATACGACCAGCTTATCAGAATACAACCAAAAAATTTACTTACGAGCTATTCGGAATGATCTGGTCGACGGGATCATTATTGTCCTCCCAAGAGACCAAAAAGAAAATTACCTCCGCTCAAAACACGAAATTCCTATTGTTGCTGTTGATTATCCTGGCGTAAGTATTTTAAATCCGGCAATTACTGCTACAAATCAACAAGGCTCGTATGAAGCAACGAAGTACTTATTAGGACTTGGGCACAAAAAAATTGGCTTTATTACGGGATTAATGGATTTAGACTGTAGTAAACAAAGGCTCCTTGGCTTTGAAACGGCAATGGAAGAAGCTAACTTGCCCATCGATTATAACTTCTTAACAAACGGTGATTTTACAAGGGCTAGTGGCGAACGAATAGCAGCTGATTGGCTTAAACGAGAAGAAAAACCAACTGCAATTTTTGCATCTAATGACGAAATGGCTATTGGCGTGATGAATGTGGCGGAAAGTTTAAATATCTCTATTCCAGTAGACCTTTCGATTATTGGTTTTGATGATATTCAAGAGGCAAAATTAATAAGGCCGCCATTAACAACAGTACGACAACCCTTATTTAACATGGGTTTCCATGCAGCTGCTGGAATTACTAAGCTAATTGATGGCCAAGAATTTGAATCCCTCCAATTGGAGACAGAATTGATCGTTCGAAACACTTGTTCAATTCTTTCATGATAACAACTAAATTCTAGGATGGTATTTATTAAATCTGCAAGATAAACAAGGTTCATTTATTTACCATATGAATTGTGAAGAAACAGTATTAATAAATGTTAAACAATAATAAAAAACATAATTACCAAGATCCGAGTCGTTCAATTAAAGATCGTTTGAATGATTTGCTTTCACTTCTCACCATAAATGAGAAAATTGATCAACTGTCCAACTCAACCCCCGAAATCGAACGTTTAGGGATCCCTGCTTATAATTATTGGAACGAATCTTTGCATGGAATCGCACGTAATGGAAAGGCAACAGTATTTCCACAGGCAATTGGGTTGGCAGCTTCGTGGGCCCCCGAACTCATTTACCGCGTTGCAAATGCCATTAGTGATGAGGCTCGTGCGAAATATAATGAAAGTTTAAAAAGAAATAATAAAACACTTATTTATCAAGGCTTAACATATTGGTCTCCAAACATAAATATATTTCGAGATCCTCGATGGGGTAGAGGCCAGGAGACCTATGGTGAAGACCCCTATTTAACCGGAGAATTGGCCACTGCTTATGTAAAAGGTATGCAAGGTGATCACCCAAGGTATTTAAAAACAGCTGCTTGTTCAAAACATTTCGCTGTGCATTCAGGACCAGAGGGAATTAGGCATAACCAAAATGTAGAAATTTCTCAACAAGAAATTTACCGCACCTATTTACCAGCTTTTAAAAAATTAGTTACGAAGGCTAAAGTAGAAATCGTTATGGGCGCATATAATGCACTCAATGGTACGCCCTGTTGTACAAACACTTTTCTGCTTAAAGATTTGCTACAAGATCAATGGGGATTTGATGGCCATGTTGTGTCGGATTGCGACGCATTTAATGATTTACCTAACTACTATAACCACGAGCTTGATCATGTAGAGACGACAGCATTAGCCATTAAAAGCGGATGTGACTTGGTCTGCGGTTGTGCTAAAGAATCTATGAGGGAAGCTATCGAAAGAGGTTTATTAACCGAAGAAGATGTCGATCTTGCATTAGAGAAAATACTTCGAACACGATTCAGGTTGGGAATGTTTGATGACCCGGAAAATAACCCATATAATGAAATACCAAAATCAGTTATTGACTGCGAAAGTCATAGAAGTTTGGCCTACGAGGCGGCGAGTAAAAGTATTGTATTGTTGAAAAATGATAATAATCTTCTCCCATTAGATGTAGAGAAGATTGAAAATTTATTGATTGTAGGCCCAACCGCCACAAGTATGGAAATATTACTTGGAAATTATTTTGGGGTTAGCTCAAAAATGGTTACTGTATTGGAAGGATTAATCAGTAAGTTGCCAGAGGGAGTTCGAGTTCAGTATAGAAAGGGGATTTCCCTAAACCATCACAACACCCTTACCCTGGATTGGGCAATAAACGAAGCCAAAGTATCTGATGTTACGATTGTTTGTTTGGGATTAACGCCGCAATTCGAAAGTGAAGAAGGAGACGCTTTTCTTTCAAATAATTTTGGTGATAAAGAAACAATTGATTTGCCACCGAATCAGTTAGATTATCTTAGAAAGTTATCAAAAACTGGGACGAAGGTTGTCCTATGCCTTTCAGGAGGCAGCGCAATTAATATTGCTCAGTTACGCGAATATGCCGATGCTATATTATTTATTTGGTATCCAGGTGAAGAGGGTGGTAACGCGGTGGCGGACATCCTTATAGGAAATGAAGTTCCTTCGGGTAAACTGCCGGTTACTTTTATAGAGAGCGTTGATAAGCTCCCTGAATTTGAAGATTACACTATGGAAGGAAGAACTTATCGTTTTTCAACTGATAATATTGATTACCCCTTTGGATTTGGGTTAAGTTATTCAAGTTTTGAATATTCAAACCTAAAGTTGTCTACGACAAAAATTAATTCGTGCATGGCGTTATCAGGTTCGTTTATGCTAACAAACACGGGTGGCTTTGACGCTGAAGAAGTTGTTCAAATCTACCTTGAATACCCAAAGAGTGCTTATGGGATTAAATATCAATTGGTTGATTTTAAAAGAGTTGTAATAAGAACAGCAGAAACTATGCTGGTCGAATTTCACATTGACCCAGAAAAGTTACTTGTGTGCAACCCTGAGGGCGACTATGTTTTACACCCTGGTGAATATAAATTGATTGTTGGTGGATGCGCCCCTGGAGACGCAGGAATTGAAAAAGGCGCAGCAAAACCAATAGTAGAAAACTTTGTTATCTACGAAAAATAAGATTAAATTGAATTTTTAAAAAACAGGAGATTACCATGTCAGAAAAATATATACCAAAGCCAGAGCATAAATTCAGTTTTGGACTTTGGACAGTCGGTTCACTTGGAAGAGATCCTTTTGGAGATGCGGTTAGAAAGCCGCTCTCACCTGCTGATTTGGTTTATTTGTTAAGTGAAGTGGGCACTTATGGCGTAAACTTTCATGATAACGATTTGATTCCAATTGATGCGAGCCTTGAAGATGAAAGAAGGATTAAAAAGGATTTTCGTAAAGCACTAAATGATACTGGGATTGTTGTGCCTATGGCAACAACGAACTTGTTTTATGACCCAATCTTTAAAGATGGCGCTTTTACAAGTAGCGACGCCCAGGTGCGCGCCTTTGCTTTAAGAAAAACCATGCGCGCTATGGACTTAGGTGTTGAGTTTGGCGCTAAGGTTTTCGTATTCTGGGGTGGGCGTGAAGGTACTGAAACGGATTCCAGTAAAAATCCTGTTGATTCAATTAAATTAATGCGCGATGCAATAAATTTTCTTAGCGAATATTCCCGAGACCAAAAGTATGATTTAAAATTCGCATTAGAAGCTAAACCAAATGAGCCGCGCGGCGATATTTACAACTCAACCACTGGCCATATGTTGGCTTTTATTGAGACACTTGATTACCCCGAAATGGTAGGAGTGAATCCTGAGATGGCCCATGAGCACATGGCAGGGTTAAACTTTTTACACGGGGTCGCTCAGGCTTGGGATGCAGGCAAATTATTTCATATTGATCTTAACGATCAATACCCTGGTCGTTATGATCAAGATTTGCGGTTTGGTTCAAGGGACCTCAAAGCTGCTTTTTACCTTGTAAAATTCTTAGAGGATGTTGGGTATTCTGGCTCGCGACATTTTGACGCTCATGCCTACCGAACTGAAGATTATGATGGTGTTAAAGATTTTGCCCGAGGTTGCATGAGAACTTATTTAATCCTGAAAGAAAAAGCTGAAAAATTCAACCAGGACGAGGAAATTCAATCTTTACTATCTGAGATTCGTTATGAAGATGAAAAATTATCATCGCTAATGGATCGTTATTCAACCAATAATGCAAGCCAGTTAAAAGATTATGTATTTGACAGGGCACAAATCTCTGCTCGAGGCTTGCAATATGAAAAACTTGATCAACTAACGATTGACCTTTTATTAGGTGTTCGTTAGTTGAATAAATGATGTCGTGCTGGCTAATCATTACGATTAAGGCAGCAGGTAGCAATTTTATAATTACATTTAATTATATTATGCGTTGATAGATTGAATAATTTGTGATAATAGGTTACCTCATCTTACCTTATCCTTAAATGAGGGATTTACGCGGTGTATTAGAATGCAGAAGGCAGGCCTCGGGTTAGGAGCAAACAATGTATTTTTTAGGCATTGATATATCAACTACAGCAACTAAAGCGTTGCTAATCGATGGAGATGGCAAGCTAATTGGTGTAGGGTCAACTGAATATCAATTTGAAACACCTAAGCCTTTATGGAGCGAACAAGATCCAAACCTTTGGTGGGAAGGTACAAAAATAGCTGTTCGTGCAGCTTTAGAAAATGCTAAGATAAACGCTGATGAAATCGTTTCAATCGGATTAACAGGGCAGATGCATGGTTTGGTTTTGGTAGATGAAAATAATCAAATCCTTCGAAAAGCAATTTTATGGAACGATCAACGCACCCAAAAGCAATGCGAACAAATTCATGATTTACTTGGACGCGAGAACTTTATAAAAATCAGCGGTAACGTAGCACTATCGGGTTTTACTGCTCCTAAAATCCTATGGGTTAAAGAAAATGAACCTGAAATATATAAACAAATTGGTCATATTTTGCTTCCTAAAGATTTTGTGCGCTTAAAATTAACCGGAAAATATGCAATGGACATGGCCGATGCTTCGGGTACCGTCTTAATGGATATTAGCCATAGAAAATGGTCGCCAGAGATACTCGAAGGGTTAGAGATTGCAAAATGCTGGTTGCCAGAACTTTACGAAGGAACCCAAGTAACTGGGGTAATCACAGAACAAGCTGCAATTGAGACTGGTCTACAGCCAGGGACCCCAGTTGTGGGGGGAGGAGGAGATCAGGCAGCACAAGCAGTTGGTGTCGGGGCAGTCAAAAGTGGGATAGCTGCACTCACTCTTGGTACGAGTGGTGTGGTTTTTACAAGTACAGATCAACCGTCTATTGAGGCTAATGGTAGGCTCCATGCATTTTGCCATGCTGTACCAGGCAAGTGGCACCTCATGGGTGTGATGCTCTCCGCTGCAGGGAGTCTTCGCTGGTATCGCGATAGGTTTGCCCCTGGTACCGACTATGATAACTTATTAAAAGGTACTGGCGATATAGAAGCTGGTTCAGAAGGTTTGCTGTTTCTTCCTTATCTCACAGGTGAGCGCACTCCACATCCCGATCCTTTAGCCCGAGGCGCATTTATTGGCATGACTGTTAGACACGAACAAAAACATTTTTTGCGGGCAATTTTAGAAGGGGTGGCCTTTGGGTTTAAAGATATTTTTGGTTTGATCAGTTCATCGGGAGTTGACAACATTAACCAGGTTAGAATTTCTGGTGGTGGTGCGAGGTCACATATATGGCAGCAAATTTTAGCAGATGTTTTGAATAAAGAGCTTGTGACGGTCAATACGGTAGAAGGTGCTGCTTATGGGGCAGCTATTCTTGCTGGGGTGGCGGTAGCACATTGGCCTGATGTAGAAAACGCCAGCGAGAAGCTTATTAAAATTAGCAGCGTTGTTGAACCCCAGAAAAAAACTGTAAAAGTCTACGAAGAACAATTCAAGATCTATAAAAGTCTGTACCCGTTGTTAAAATCTACATTTCATGGTTTGTCTTTTAATGTTTAAAGTTTCTAGAAATTTAATTTAATAAAGAGTTATATTGTTATTTGTTAATCAATAATGATATAATGTTTCAATCAGTAAAATAAAAAAACGGATTGTAAAAAATACTTCTACGGATTTAATTTTCCCCAAAGGAGACACCATGAATACAAATGAAATATCCGAATATAAACCTGCAGTGACACGCTATCAAACAATGGAATATAGACGGTGTGGGCGCAGTGGGTTGAAACTGCCTTTAATTTCATTAGGGCTATGGCAAAATTTTGGTAATTTATCATCCTATGAAAATTCAAGAGAGATGCTTAAAACAGCCTTTGATTTAGGAATTACTCACTTTGATTTAGCTAACAACTATGGTCCACCGCCAGGGGCAGCTGAAGAAAATTTCGGCAGAATCTTAAAACAAGATTTAGTAAAATATCGCGATGAATTAATTATTTCTACAAAAGCTGGTTATGATATGTGGCCAGGACCATATGGAGAATGGGGATCGCGAAAATATTTAATTTCGAGTTTAGATCAAAGCCTTAAAAGGATGGGTTTGGAATATGTTGATATTTTTTATTCTCATCGCTACGACCCTGAAACCCCATTAGAAGAAACGATGCAAGCGCTTGATCAAATTGTGCGGCAGGGAAAAGCTCTTTATGTAGGAATTTCGTCATACGGTCCTAAGGCTACTTTAAAAGCTGTAGAAATACTTGGTTCTTTAGGAACGCCATGTTTAATTCATCAATCCTCTTATTCACTGATCAACCGTTGGGTTGAGGATGAATTGCTCGATGTCCTGGATAATAATGGCGTTGGTTTAATAGCCTTTTCTCCTTTGGCGCAAGGAATGCTTTCAGATAAGTATTTGAACGGCGTTCCAGAAGGTTCTCGGGTTTTATTAGAAGGGTCGCTAAGGAAACAGTTCCTCAATGAAGATAACCTTTCGAATATTAGGGCTTTAAATGAAATTGCAAAAGAACGAAAACAGAGCTTAGCACAAATGGCACTCGCCTGGGTACTTAGAGACCGCCGTGTTGTGAGTGCCCTCGTCGGTGCGAGAAATAAAGAACAAATTGTAGAAAACGTTAAAGCGATAAATAATTTATTATTCACAGAGGAAGAGTTAGCACAAATTGATCAACATGCCAAAGAAGGAAATATTAACCTTTGGGCTAAATCTAGCCAAGACAGTTGATTAAGTTTGGGTTATTTTCAATTTGCCAGAAAGAATAATTTTCTTCGTTAAGAATTAGTGTTTTGTCTTGCAATAAAATGATCGATTTCGTGGCGATATGGGAGATCTGCGCCTTCACGGGCGCAATTGAGTGCGGCAACGAGGGAAGCGAAATGGAGGCAATTGCGTAACGCCTCTGTGGTGATCTCTGCAAGCGCTAAAGACGATGTTAAAAACTTGTTTTCGTATAGGTAAGTAAGAGCACCAGAGAAAAATGAATCCCCAGCCCCAATCGTATCTACCGTCTCGACATTTACTGCTTTTACAAAAACGTTAGCTCCATTGGAATGAAAAGCGATTGCACCATCAATACCTTGGGTGAGGATTACTAATTTGATGCCCATAGAAAACCACTTTGGTAGGATCTGTTGAATTTCTGCAGAGGGATAAAGTAATTTAAAATCGACATGGCTCATCCGTAAAATATCAACACAAGTAAGCCAGCCTTCGAAACGTTTTCGGTAGGCATCCCAATTATTAATAACAATAGGGCGTACATTGGGGTCAAGCGTGATAATGCGCTTACCTTTTTCCCGGCGCATTAATGATTCAAATGTGGATGCGCCTGGTTCTAAGACCAAAGAAATCGACCCGAAATGAAGCGCCTTGACGTTATCTGGAAAGTGAGTAGGGAGGTCTTTAATGTTTAAACTTCGATCCACAGCACCTTCTGCATAAAAAGCGTATTGTGGTTCTGCATGTTTTTCCTGAGGGTTAAGGCTAACAAAAGCAAGGGTCGTCGGCCCGGCGATGCGTGGACAAAAACGCAAGTCAACATTACTTTTAAGCAAGTGGTTTTCTAAAAGATCTCCAAAAAGATCGGTAGATAATCGTGATAGAAAACCAACAGGTATCTGCATACGACCAAGCCCAACGGCAATATTGAAGATAGACCCGCCCGGGTAGGGTTGATAGGCTTTATTGTCTTTTGTTGGAATAAAATCAATGAGTGATTCTCCACAGCAAATAATCATAACAACTCCTTTGTCCTTGGTTTAATTTTATCATTGAAAATTTAACTTTAAAGAAACAAAACAAATCATAGTTGTAACCACCTTTTGAAAATTGTGAAGAAATAAATTAATTAAGTGCTAAATGGTTGTTGAGAAAACCTATGAAATTTTTGGGTATTTGATCAACCGATAGATCAAATACCATTTTATAACAACACAAAACCCTCCAGAAGAGTTAACCATCTGGAGGGTTTAAAGATTTAATGAGTTTCTTTATCTTATGATAAAATTATTAATCTTATTTTTCTTTTAAAGATCATAAGTTGTCTTGATAAGGGTAAGAATTGAATAGAAGCCTTGGTTAATTATGTCGACAATTTCTTTGGCAACCATTTCTACAGTTACGTTGTCTCCTGCAAAAGGGTCGAGAATATCGAAAGAAGAGAAGCCCGCAGCTTCAGACAAGAGAAATACCCGGTTACGAACATCAGGGAATTCAAGTGAAATTGCTTCCTTATGGTTACTAGTCATGACGAGAATAAGATTAGCGTTATTCAATAAGTCGTAATTAACCATCCTTGATTTATGGGCATCTAAATTTAATCCAATAGAACGGGCGCATTCGAGGGCTGATGGCATAACCGGGAGCCCATTTTCGGCCCAAGTTCCCGCACTTGAAATAAGAATTTCATCACGATAATGACGATTGACAAGTTCACAGGCAAAATATCCCGCTGCAAGGGGCGAGCGAAAACGATTTGCAGTACAAATGAATAAAATAGAAAACATCTGAAAACAATTAAAAATAATCCTCGATATGCGTATAAGAGCCTTATTGTTTATTAAACTTCACTGAAGCTTAGGATGATCGCGAGGGACAACAATCCAATCGCCGGGATATAAAACAAAATCTTCAGAAACATTATTGTAATGAGCAAGTTGTTCAAGAGATACTTCTAATTTTTCCGCTAAATAAGATATCTTTATATTTTCATCAACGACTTCATAAGGTTCAAAGACAGGCAAATCGGAAACATCTGTAAATTCTAAAGGAATAACAATTACCCAGTCGGCCCAAAGAATATCTAATAAATCGTAATTGATTGCTTTAATTGCATCCACGGTAGTACCGTATTTTTCGGCAAAGTGAAGCAAGGTCTCTCCCTCCATTACGCGATGAATGATAAACTGGATTTCTCCGCCTATTGGCACGCCAAGCGAAAGCGATGGCCTTTGTGCTGTGGGTGTAGGGGGTATTTGTGTATTTGTGGGTTCGGGTGTAAAAGGTGTGATGACTGCTTGCGTGAATTTATTACCTGGTTCTATAAGTGCTTTGTTTTCCTCTTGGGTAATTGTTTTTTCTAAATTGATTATTTGCCCAAGTGAATCTGATGGTGGCATGGTTTTACCGCTGGAAAAAAGCCATTTTTTACCTAACATGAGACTGGTGATTGCAATGATCATTATGAAGATTGCTGCAATTAAATTAAATATTGTCTTTTTTGGGAAAAGCCCGGCAGGGTTTTGAAAACGTATTTCCTTCGGCATTTTTTGCCTCGATTCCGTTTTGAAAACAGGGCATTCAACGTAATTCGGGCAAAGGCAATATGACTTTTGATGATCTAAAGACGGTGTGGTAATCGGGGTCACATGATGGCAACAGTTTCCACTTGAAGGATAAGATATTCTTGTTAAAGGATCATGCTTTAATCCAAGATGCGGGCATGGATCCAGAGTAACTTTTTGATTTTGCGTACTGATGGTTTCCATTGATAAGTTTATTACGTAATTTACTCCGCGTTTAAATGTACCTTAAAATTAATGTACTTTGTGAATATAAACAATTCAATTACCTATTATTGATTTTATTTGTTCCATACTATTCAAGATCGACATGTTGATCATCGAGATAATAGCTATTCCCATACTTTTTTGGAGAATAATAATCATAACCACCATAATAAAAACCACGATTTTGTGGGATTCTGTTCATTACAACCCCAATTACATTGGCATGAATTCGCCTTAATTCTTCTAGGGGTGTTTTTACCGCTACAGCACGCGTTTTTCCTGGCCGAATGATATAGACCAACCCATCAATTTTTGTTGATAAAATTTGAGCATCTGTGACGATTGTTGGTGGGGTGTCGATAATGATGAAGTCAAACGAAGATTCAAGCTCACTCAAAATTCTGGTCATCCGATCGCTTGCCAATAGTTCTGCTGGGTTAGGAGGTAAGGACCCTGAAGTTATCACGGAGAGATCTGGCACCTTTTCTGATACTTGAATGGCAGAACTTAATTCAATTGGGAGCCGCATAAGGTCAGATAAGCCAATACGATTGGCAATCATCAACTGGTTGTGAATATTGGGTCTTCGCAAATCTGCATCTAACAAAAGGACACGGTTATTGCTTTGAGCTAAAACCACTGCCAGGTTGGTTGCTATCGTTGTTTTTCCTTCCTGGGGACCAGAACTGGTAACCAAAATTGTCTTTAACGGGCGGTCAACACTAAAGAATTCTAAAGAAGTTCTTAAAGATCTGAAAGCTTCGGATACCGGTGAACGAGGTTGATTGATAACGTAAACAGGTGAATGCCCATTATTTTTTTGTGCTGATTTGCTTTTTATATCTGAGATAAAGCCGATGACTGGCAACTCAAGTTGTTCTTTAACTTCATCTGGTGTTTTGAGTGTGTCGTCAAAATATTCCACAAGGAATGCGATTCCGCCAGCCGAGAGAGCACCTACCGCGGCAAACAACAAGCCAGTCTGCATTGGTTTTGGTGAAATCGGGTTTTTTGGCACCCGGGCTGGCTCCACCTGGACAACCTTTGGGATACTTTGGACGCGCGCAAGATTTAGAGCTTCTAAACTGCTGATGCTTGTCAAATAAATTTGTTGGTAGATATCTAATGTGCGTTGAATTTGTGCTACTTTACGGGTTGTTGTGTCGCCACGTTGGATGGGCTCTCCCATAACGGTGAGCTCGGTATTCAATTGCTGATAAAGAGATAGGATTGGCCTAATTTGGTTTAGCTCTGCTTCTAATGCCAGTCTTTGACGAGTTTGTTCATCCTCTGGTAAAAATTGGTTAATTTGAGTGATTGCAAATTCAAGAGATGTGACCTGGCTTTGCAATTGATTGATTTGTGTTTCAACCTGGGTTAGTTGTTCAGTGACCTGCGTTGTAGTAATTGTGTCAATTTCCTGTTGTAAGACATCAATTTGCGTTAAAGCATGGTCTGCCCGCTCCTGTAAATTTTGTTCGGTAGTGGTAAAACGAACGGATTGGAGGTCTTCATTTTGTTCAATTAAAATTTCCACCAGCTCATTAGCAATGAGCGCAGCTTTTTGCGGATCAGGATGCGTTACCGTTAATCGAACGAATTGTGTATCTCCAATTTGTGCGGCATTTGCTTGTCCTGAGTAAACTGCGAATCCTAATTGATCAGAGACTTGATCAAGCAAAGCTTCGGTAGATAGAAGCTCGGTGTATGTTGCAACCAGTTGTTGGTGATCGATGAAAGCATAATAATCAAAGCCGGTTGAGGCTGCACGTAATATTACAAAACGTGTGCTGGCTTGATATAACGGCGTTTCCTGGCTGTCTAAGTAATACCCAATACCACCTGCAACGAGAGTCGCTAAAATGATTAACCAAAGCCAACGTTTAAATATTTGAAAGATACTTTTTATGTCCATATAATTGTCTCCGAAGTGATGTTCAAATAGTGAACAAGCGGATGCTGACCGCAGGCAGGCGCACAATTGTTATTATTACGCGATAAAAATGGGTTAACTTTGGCGTTAATAGCCATTTGTGATTTTGATTAATAATTGACCCTATTTCCTAAAACAAGTAGATTTCAACTGAAAATTAAGAATACCATAAGTTGAATGTGATGGTATAAAACATCCAACACAGCTCAAAACAGAAGGCCGCCTGTAATTATTGACCTTCCATCCAGCGCAGGAGTTGCTGGTTGTCATCCTCCCTGTGGGCACTTTCAATCGCCCCTTTATGTTTTGCCAAAATCTGCCAGGTTGAACGCGCATAATTTTTAAATAAAAACTGTAAGCGAAGAAGGTAATTATAAATCAACGCTGGTGAATCGGGCTGCACATTGTAAAGACGTGCCATGATGTGCCTTGGAAGAAAAATCCTTTTCATTACGATACTAACTTTATCCCGCCATCGTGTGGCAGAAGCTAATCTCGCCAAGTCGGGGGTGACCATTACAGCCTCTTCAATAGGCTCCTGAAAGATCTGTGCCTTCGCCTGGATAATGACCTGCGGGTCACCAGGGCGCTCTAAGAGGCGTTCTAAGGCGTTTTGAGGCAGATGTGTGCCAAACAGGTCGTATAACAGGGTTAATGTCAGGTGTAGAACGCGATTTACTCGCCAATCATGGGCTCGAGAAACAAGCATATCCCAATCGACCTGGTTGCCAATCCTTTCAAGGACAACATGGATATCGTAGAGTGCACCTAAACCAGCCCGCAAACGGTGTTGATAAGTGAAATGAATAGCCAGGTGTAGAACTAAATCCTCGTATGATAGGCTCAATGCCTCAATACTACCAATTTTTGAAGACAGGGCACGCTCCCACAGCCCTTGCGGATCTACCTTGAAGCCCCAATCTGCCTCTACAATGGACCAGTGAATTTCAACATAAGGACCCCCAGGTTTGATAAAGGGGGGTATATGTTTGATATCGTTATTTTCGTCCTTTGTACTGAAATAAGCAGTTTGCTGGTACCCGAGTGCTTCCATGAGCTTGAGCGCCCTCGAAAGATGACTGCGGGGAACGAGTAAATCGATATCGTTGAGAACTCGATCGCCGATGTTCGGATAAATGTTGTCCAAAAGATAAATCCCTTTGAGCCCAATCACTGGGACATTGGCGCCAACCAGATGGCTGATAATCCCTTCAGCATGATGCAGCAAGAGCATGTTGCGGGCTGTATTGCTGAGGTGGATGTTATGGAGACGATTGCTGATATCGGTTGGAATTGAAAAGGTGTCTGGGGGGGAGCACAGGCGCGAATAAAGCGCCATTGACAAGTTTTGCTTGGCAGCAATACCCAAGAAGGTGTCCCACTCTTCTTCTGAGAAATTTTGAATGCGGGCCAGGGCTCGTGCTGGAAAGGGACTTGCGTTGAGAACCTGGCAGAGCAGGTTAAGATGGTCTTGGGTGGTCATAAAAATTTTATACTAATATAAGATATTTAATATATCTTGGTGCTTCATATCAATTAATGATAAATTTTTCAAAATCACCGAGAATATTGGTGTGATAATCTGCAATTGGATTTCAAATTAATAGTTTTCTATTTATTTGGACCACTGATAAAAAGCGGGAGAAAAATCCCAAATCCAGTAATTGTTGCATTTTCTTTGGGAATTATTTCGATCGTTACCTTCGCCAGGTTAGAATCAAGGGACCCATCATTTGCAATGAAAGTAAATGAATCAGTGCCGATATAATTTCCAGTCGGTGTATAAACCCGTTCGGGCGAGCCTTGTTCGCCTGATAATAACCCGTATATTGGCTCATCGACAATTGTAAATGTAAATTCTGTATCGTCTGGATTGTTAAATAAATTGTTAGAACTTCTCAACAGCATATTACTGCTATCAGCCGTAAGAGTAATATTTATCGGTACTTCCATTCGAGTAGAAAGATCTTGGTCATGTGCGATGGGACGATTTTTGGAAATGACTTCAAGGGTAACCGTAGCGATGTTTGAAGTTTTTGTACCATCAGAGATACTATAGGTAAAGCTATCTACCCCATAAAAACCATCATTTGGCGTATAGTTGAATGAGCCATCTGATGAGAGATCAAGTGTGCCGTATTGAACATTGGCTGCCAAAGACGTGGTTAATGCAGCCTTGTTTGGGTTAGTATCGTTGTTTAACACGCCTGTTTCGACAGGAACAATTAATTCGGTATCTTCTAAAATTGAATAATGATCGTTTACGGCGGTTAAACTTAGAGCTATTCGCATAGCCGGATCACCAAATAGGAGGTAAGTATCAATTTGGTCAAGGTCTCGACCTGAATTCCACAGGGTAAGCAAACTATTTTGAATGGCAGTCCCTAATTTGGGGCTGCCATGCACGAACACAGATTCCAAAAAGCCATAATTTAGCCGCTCATGACCGCGATTGGTACCCCAGCCAGTGGGTGACCAGCTGGCTGCTGCGCCTTTGCCCGGTGTACGGGTGATGACTTCAGCCAGAGAATCTCTGGTCGTTAACTGGTGTGGCCAGATATAATAGCCATCTTGGCAGGTAAATGAAAGCAAAATCGATAGTTTTTCATTGTCTGGTGCCAGCGAATTGATGTGATCGGTTTTAAAAAACACTGGGTTTTTTCCCCAGCCTCCATAATAACCGTGACCGAAATAGTTAACAAAAAGCGAACCCTGGTTAAAGCCATCTTTAATAGTTGCTGTGGCTTGGTCAAGATCTGAATGGTTTTTTTTCCAATACATCTTTTCCAAGGAATAGGGCTGTGCAGGATACAGCTGGTTTAAAATAGCGTTTAACATCGCTGCATAATTGCTGCTAGGGCTCGAATCATAATCGGTCACTGCTAAAAGGTGATGTTGCCAATCGCCAAGGGGTGGGTTCGTTTCATAGGCAATAATTTTAGCAATAAAAGCTGCAGCTTCCTCCGGGGTATTGACCGCTAAACGCCCTAAAAGCATATTCGGGAGTGTGCTTTCGGTAGAAAGGCTGACGTAACGGTTGTCTGCGGCTGTTTCGCCGATGTTAGGGTCTACATTGGCTAAAAAGGGCAGGATAAAGCTTGGTTTCCCCCAATTTAAATAGTTTTTTGGGTCATAATGACCGTCCCCCACCAGCAAAACATAGGATGGGGCAGGTTCAGCCCAGGATTCCAGGGTGTAAGCCAAAAAGTTTTGCAAAGCCAAAACATCAGTGATGCCATAACCAAATTCATCATAAATGTCTTGGATATCAACCAAAACCGTATCAAGCCCCGAACCCTGACGGTACTGACGCAAAACCTCTGCCTGCTCCAAGAAATCTGCATGAGATATGATGAGGTAATCCGCCCGGTTTGAGATCGCGCTTAAATTAGAAGGCTTATCCAAAGTGATGCCCTCTATGCTACGAAACGTCGCAGGGGTGCCAGACCAATAATGTACTGTCCCTATGATTTCGTCTTCGAAAGATACGGTAAAGGCTGGGCCAACTTCTTGAATATCGAAATTTTGAATCTGGACAGGTTGGTGTGGGTTACTAATATCATAAATCTCTGCATCACCGCTGGTAAAACCTTCTAATTTATATTGCCAGGTTCCAGCTTGATGAAAATTGAAGGCGAGCTCATCGCCCACAATCTCAAAAGAGCGGTCATAATTAAACTCGACCCAATCAATATAAAAGGTATCAATTGTAATGCCGTTGTCAGCGTGTTCTTGGATCGTAAGTGTATTTTCGCCGGCAACCAGAACCCCCTGGGGGATATCAACCTCTGCCAGGTGAAAGTTAACTCCATCCCAGCGGATGTTATCCTCGATCTGGACTCCATTAATAAAAAGGACGGCGTGGTGATCGGGGTTAACACTGATATCCTGTGTAATCCCCATTAATAGGACCCGGAGGTGGACGATTTCACTTTGGCGATTTTGTAAGGTAAAAGATAAATCCCAATTCCTATCTGGACTTACCCATTCGCTAAAAAAATGTTCATACTCTCCTGGCGCCCCAGAAGAAACATAATAAGTGTTTTTTTCTATATGATAGGTATTAACAAAAGAGGAAGGAACCGGCGAGGAGCCTTCCAAAGTACCGTCTCGGGCGCCAATCCGTAAACCAGATGTTTTCCCATAAGTGAGCCAATAGATATTATCTTTTGTATATTTGTTGTCGATGCTTTGACCGTAAAATAAGATTGATTTGTCGGGGTTGACGATAATAGCAACCTCTTCGCCCAGGTGAAATAGCTGTAAAGTGTCTGGGTTAAGGCTGTCAATCGGCACTCCAGCATCAACCAATTGGCCTGCGGTGAGATGGTAAAAACCATCCTCTTGGATTGAGATTTTCCAAGCAGGATCTGGGAGTGACCAATGTAAAGAACGTTGTTCGGCGATGCCTCTTTCGAGGGATGAATTCAGTCCCCGCCAGGATTTAGCCACGTCATAATTTAACAAGCTGCTTTGAAAAATGCTTTCATATATAGATGAATCGGGTTCGTAAGACCGCTGCAATTGGGATGAAGCGCCGGAGAAGCTGACTTCGACGTAAATATCTTCATAAATGGTGAGTTCATTCAAGTTGGGGGCCCATTGAAAGGGGTAGACCCCGATACTGACCAAGCGTTGTTTGCGCAGGGTGCCGTCGTTGACCACCTCGGCAAACTGGCCGGGGTAGGGGACGTCTGCACGGTAAACAGATGGGTCTTGTTCGTAGATGGTTGTAATCTCCTTCGGAATGGGTAACCCGTCGTTGAGCTCCGGATCTTCCCAGGTTACCACCTCACGGCTTTGGGGGAGGATGGGTGCATCTAACTTGATGGTATGGGCTTTTCCGGGGCTAACATGGAGGTCAATGGACGCACCGAACGGGGCGCCGATCGCCTGGGTAAAGAAGGGCAGCTGGGGTGCACCTGGATCGCCTGAAGTCGGCCACCCCGGTAACAAAATTTGCGTATAATCCCCTGAGTTTGTCGATAACAATTCTTGGATCACCCGGTCGGCAGGAACGTTGAGTGTAAAACTTAACCCATAGCTATCGCTTGAATGCAGTGTGATCTCACCCTCATCAACCACGGCGCTAACAGCACTGCCGGGCGATGGTGTTATAAGGGTGATCAAAATACCTGTAGTGAGGAGAATGTTGATTATTTTTTTCATTTAATTGACTATCCTGGTTTATTATTTTTTACCCTAAAACCTAAGCATTTTCAATGGTTTCTACCAGGTTAGACCCCTGCTGATAGGCGAGCGTGAAGAATGGTACATGGGTTGTCAAGCCTTCTAAATTTTCTAAAATATGATTGATTAATTCTGAGCGATAATAAGGAATGAAGGCTGTTTGTAAAATTTTTAAAACCCCATTGGCTGCGGTAAGCGCGGATAAGGTTTGCGGAGAGGACCTGTCGAGGAAGAACAATTTTTTCAAGGGTACACCTAAAGGGGAGCAGCGATCTGCCCGCACATGCCAGGGCGTGCCGTAGATCCAAAACTGTCCATCCTGGTAACGGAGGATAACCTGGTCCTCACCTAAAACGGTGATCCCCGGTTTGTCGGCTAAATCATCGGCGATGGTTGATTTCCCTGCACCGGATGGACCAAAAAAGACATAGCCTGAGCCAGCAAGGGCGACACCTGAGGCGTGCAAGATGAGGTCACCGTAATTTGCCAGGTAATTTGAAAACAAAACTATGTCTAAATATTGCAGCGGGTAAAAATCAAGCTCTCCTGGAGTATTTTGATCAATAAATACCTCTCCACATTGAAAGTTAGGGTCGATCACCACCCAGCGTTTTGGCAAAATTTCAGACAGGAAAAACACATAATTCCCAGCGGGCTCTTTCCATAGTTCCCAAAGTGGGTTTTTAACAATCAGGTGATTAGCCAATGGGCTTTTGAACACATGCTCAGATAATAATAGCCTTATAGGCATTGGACGATCAGCTAATAACCCCACTGGTAAATCTTCAGAAAGAAGAAAACCCTGGTAAGATGACGGAAGCCAGGTGGGTTGTGTTGAACTCCTGGCTTCCAGAATGAGTTGTGAACCTCCGATAGATAAAATCACAAAGAAATTTTCGTTGATTACAAAAACGAAATTTATTGGTTAATTCGTGTAAAAATATTAACCTATTAATAACGAAGGTAAGGATCATCCCCGGTTACGGGTGTGCACCTTCAGGACAGCCAACATGTTGATCATAACAAGCAATAGTCCATCCAGATGAGCCGGGAATTTCTTCTGCGGGGTATAAATTTGGGCTGGTATGGCAAACACCTAAGATAGCGCTTTTATAGGCAAGCTCTACTTTTTTAACGGTTGGCGCTGTGTATGGCTTTTTATTCATGGCTATGGATCTCCTTTGAAACATTCATTATGTTAATAATATCATATTCTGTATTTTTTGCCAATTGGCAAACATAATCGACAATGCTTTCATTATCGCCGTAAACCAATTGCGAGAACCCTGGGCATTGAGCACATAACCCCGAAGCGGTGCAGGTTAAACAGGATGAAGGTTGTGTGCGTAATCTTTTAGGTTCAAGCCCCAGTTTTTTCCAGGCAGCGTCAAAGCCTGTGGTTAATACATCGTAAGACGTTTGACGTGCCATCATGCATAAATTAATGCGTCCGGCACTGTCAATATGAAATGATCGAAACCCAGCACCGCAATGGTAGATGCGCTCATCTCTTAAGGTCAGCCCATTTGTATTTTCAAAGGTTTGAATCCAACCCTCCATACGCTTTGGGTCACGATGATTAAGTTTCAGCATGTCATCGATAGAAAGGCGGTAATTAAAATTGTCGTTGTTCCCATCGAGCCGGGGCCAGATGGTGCCATCATAATGTAATTCAACCCCGTAACTATCAGCGAGAGCGACCATGTTTTGTAAGTCATGCTTATTTAGGCTGATCACCACCGATTTAAGGACGAATTTAATCCCACTGCTGGCGATTAAATCCAACCCAGCGGTAAAACGTCTAAAAGAACCTGGAATGCGGGTGACAGCTTCATAAGTTTCTTCTGTTCCACCATACATGGTGACCTCAATTTGGGAAGGTGGGGCATCTAACAGCATGTCTATGATCTTTGGCGTCATCATGGTGGCGTTCGTGAACAAGGTGATGATCAAGCCTTTTTTGCGGGCATACTGGTAAATTTCAGAAAAATCGGGGCGCAGCAGAGGTTCACCGCCGGTTATCAACAGGAACAGGGTGCCGGCTGCAGCAATTTGGTCGAAAATCGATTTAACTTGCGGGGTTGTCATTTCAGCCGCAATCGCTTCAAGGCTGCCAGGCGGCTGGTTGATATAACAATGGACGCAGTTTAAATTGCAGCGGCTGGTGAGGTCAATACTGCCGCTGAGCGGGAATCGAGCATCACCGATCGGCTTGTAAAATTGCTCCCACCAGGTAGCATTGTCAATTTCAGGGATGTTTAAACAATCCATAAGGTATTTAAATCGCCTCCAAAGCTCCGATTTCAACCATATCACCGATGAAAGGCTCTAAATCGGAATGGGCATCATCTAAAGATACCAAAAACTCATCCAGAATCGAGCTGACTAATTCATCAAGAGTTTTTGGGTTTTCAAGCTGTTCCCACACGAAGGCGCCGATTTCGTTTAAAGAAAAGATATGATCCATCTCAGCTACGTCCTTGTGGACGGGCACGAGGATGGTTTCTTCTGCGATTTTTCGATAAATGAAATCGGGATTTCTACGATAATGTATTATCGTTTCGGACATATTGACCTCCTAAGATAAGTATTTACAAAAACCTGGTACACATTTTAAAGGACGGTTGGTTAACCTAAGGTGATTATAACGGTTGAGTTGATGTCTGAGGCTGAAAACCATCCACAGAGAAAGCAACCGCATGGATGAACGACTCATGCTGAAGTGTTCGCCAGTGCGCTCAAAAGACGCTAAGCGTCCATAAATAGCCTCAAGTGAAATCCATCCGTCAGCTTGAATAGAATTGTCAGCTTGCAGGAGAAACCTATGGCCAGATTCGTGTTGGCGTATTCGAATCACCCGATGAAGGACCATGCGGCCATGTTTATCAGCGAAGAAAACCACATCACCAACCCGGATTGGGCCACCTGCAAGTGGAGTAATTAACAACATATCTCCCTGCCTAATGATCGGGACCATACTGTCCCCCGTGGCAAGCAGCCTGACAGCTTTACCGGAACGCAAACCCTCCTGGCATAAGTATGTGAAAACGTCAGGCGAGGGGGAGAACTTCTCTAGTAGAAATGGTTGGTTTGGGTTACCTGGTCGAGTAGAAGGCATAACAATCACAATACCGTGGAGAATTAATCACTTGAATAGGAAGTCTGCTGCGACGATTATAATTTTCATCGCAGCAGGTGGTATCCTGTGATCTAAGGTCGAGCTGCGGAGACCGGGCCAAACAATTCAGGCGTGTAGCTGGTATCGGAGGGAACGTCCTCGATCCAGTAGAAATAGGTCAGGCCGAGCTCAGCTGTGGTATCGAGGTAAGCGTAGTTGGCGCCGAAGGGGTTACCAGGGTTCGAATCGCCGACAATGATTTTACCGTTGATTTTTTCCTTAACACCGAACTCCATCTCAGAGCGATAAACGTTGAAGCCCAGGTGGTTGACTTCGGTAGCGGTGACCCAATTAAGTTGAATCCCGCCAGAGACGCCTTCAGCCTGGAGGTCGAGCATAATCACCGGGGTGATATCTTCGTTAGTGATGGCAGCGTATACACAATAGCAGTTATTTGTTTGCTCGGCAGTATACACCAGGTTATTTGAAAAGTCGGTCCCAATTGGAACGGTTGAGGGGCATTGCCCTGACGCAGGCTTATCGATAAAACCCAACAGGGAGACGGTGTATTCCCGTTCGACTGGGTCGCCAGGCGTAGTGATGTTATCTACACATGTAAAATATTGTGTGTCACCTGGTTTGGTAATATTGACCCTGTCTGCACAGCCATTGCGGTTGGGACCAGTATCTCCAGATACGTTTGGATAAGCTGAGCCACCCGGCCAATTGGGAGAGCTTGGGCCATATCTGCAAGGACTTTGGTTGTTCGTCGTCTCATCCAGGTTAAAGGTATAGACGAAATCCATCGTAGTTGGAGCATCCACCACATATGGTAGGTCACAAGCTAAACCGCTGATTGTAGCGGTGAGATCTACATACTCAAATGGATTATTGGGTGTAGAAATCGGGTTGTTAAAATGACAAAACGTGCCCACGTTAAAGGGAGTATTCAACGCGGGAGCATCGCCGATCCCTGTGCGTCCGAGGAAACCAAAACCACTTTTATTGCCAAAGGTATCTGATGAACCATAGCGTACCTGGTTCCAGTCAAAAGTTACGCGATTTTGAGTGTAAAGGTGATTATTAGATCCGGAGGTAGAAGTAGTTTTGTAAGTCGGGTTGTCGTAATCATTTGAAGTAGCAGCTGGCCCGGTTGCCCACGTATTTCCGGTGGCTCCTCCGCCGCTATCAATTAACCCCCACACGCCATCCACACTGTTCATCGTAAAGGCTTGGACGACGCCTGTCAAGGTCAACGCTGCCATTAGCAGGCCAAAAATTAAAAGTATTTTCTTTTTCATCACCATCTCCTTAATTTAATTATCATAAATTGATAAATATTTCCCTTGTTTTAATAATTTACCCATCTTAAAAATTTGCTCTTTTGAGCTGAACTTATTAAAGTATAACGAAATAAAAAATAATTGTCAATATTTATTTTCTATTTTAAACGGTTTTCCTAATTTAAAAACAAATATCATTAAATTACATTAAGAAAGTTTTGAAATAAATTTAAATACATGAATAACACAAATTGATTGCGACCCCTACAGCGGTGGTTTTGCGGTGCTCCTTAAGATATCCTGTTACCTGATGGGTAATATGACGCAAGGATCGGGCTTTCCCGTTTCAGCTTGTGCACCGCAAAACCCAAAGTATTCATCACGGCTACCGCCAAATTGATTAGTGTTGATAAACTCCCACATAAAGGTGCCGCTGGTGTATGGTGTGGTCCAATTGCCTTGAGCACTTAATTCATCATAATAAGTTGTCGTAAATTCGTATTGGACACCACCTATTTTTCCGACCCCGATCAATTGAGAGGCGTTATTTGTAATTTTAACTTCACCTATCTTGAAAGTTCCATCAGGATCCTGAAACCACACTGCCCAATCCCCGATCCAGAGTGTTTGTGGCGTGGCAGTTGGTTTAGGTGGGGGTGTGGAGGTTGGCTTCAACCCCGCAGGCTTGCTTTGGGTAGGGT
Source organism: uncultured Candidatus Brevefilum sp. (assembly GCA_964411385.1). Classification (GTDB taxonomy): domain Bacteria; phylum Chloroflexota; class Anaerolineae; order Anaerolineales; family Anaerolineaceae; genus Brevifilum. The sequence goes on from CAYPKT010000003.1 coordinate 190,705, forward strand.
CAGGTAAACTTGGCTGGGTGGAGGTGGGCACGCTGGTGGATGTTCTGCCAGGGTTGCCAGGCAGAGTTGTTGAACCAGCCTGGGGGGGCAAACCGGTCAGGTTGGGCGTAAAATTTACGTCTGGATGGGCACTCGTCGGGTTGAAACCGGAGCTTGAGTGATCAGCCCCAGGCGAACTTGCGTCCTCAGTTGGGCGGACGGGTGCAAAAGGATCTAGCCCTACAAAGAACGAGGTCGGGGTTGGGCTGGGTTGCACCTCAGAATGGGTGGCGACTGCCCAGTCACCAGTGAAACCCTGGTTTGTTATCGATTTATTTTCAGCGCGGACATACCAAACGGTGGAGGCGATCAACGTTATGGTTAAGATGCTCAATAAGGTTATTGAATTTCGTCTCATAATAATTTAATTATAAGCGCTTTAGCTAAAAGAGAATAGTGAGTGGTGAATAGGAATTAGGGAATAGGAAGTAGGGATTAGGAAGGAGGAAGTAGGAAATAGAGAATAGGAAATAGGAATTGGGAATTAGGGATTAGAGATTAGGAAGGAGGAAGTAGGGATTAGGGATTAGATCAGACTGTCATCTTTAGGTCGATTTTCATCAAAGGGGTAGTACCAGATGATGTAGGCGATCAACCCGAGCAGATCGCTTAACTCGCGTTACCAAAGCTCAAAAACTTCAGGCGAAGGTGCGGGTTTCATTGCAATAAGGGGCTGAGATGGGTTACTTGGTTGGTTAGAAGGCATGATGGTCACGATGCTATGGTGAAATAATCCCATGTTGAGGGCAACCTGCTGCGATAATCATTACGATCATCGCAGCAGTTGGTATCCTGTGATCTAAGGTCGAGCTACGGAGACCGGGCCAAACAACTCAGGCGTGTAGCTGGTGTCGGAGGGAACGTCCTCCACCCAGTAGAAATAGGTTACGCCGGGTTCAGCTGTGGTATCGAGGTAAGCATAGTTGGCACCGAAGGGGTTACCGGGGTTTGAATCGCCAACAACGATTTTATTGTTGATTTTTTCCTTGACACCGAACTCCATCTCAGAGCGGTAAACGTTGAAGCCCAGATGGTTGACTTCGGTGGCGGTGACCCAGGTAAGTTGAATACCCGTTGAGACGCCCTCAGCAGCGAAGTCGAGCATAACCACCGGGGTGATATCTTCTTTAGTGATAGCAGCGTATGCACAATAGCAGTTATTGGTTTGTTCGGCGGTATAAACCAAGTTGTTTGAAAAGTCGGTTCCAATTGGAACGGCTGCAGGGCATTCCCCTGACGCAGGCTTATTGATAAAGCCCATCAGGGAGACGGTGTATTCGCGTGTAATTATATTAAGAGGATCGGCGTTATCCACACATGTAAAATATTGTGTGTCACCCGGTTTGGTAATATTGACCCTATCTGCACAGCCATTGTAATTTAATTGACCAGGGGCAGGCTGAGGGTTATTATAAGCTTCCTGCCCCGACGTGCAATAACTGCCACCATTAGCAGGCCAATTCGTGGATGAAGGCCCAAATGGACAGGCATGATAAACAGTGACAAGACTAGTTCTACATTTACAATCTCCTGTGCCCCATTCCCACGGCCAACATAAACCTTGATTATTCGACGTCTCGGTCAGATTAAAACGATAATCGAAAGTCATTTCAGCTTGTGATGGGTCTGCCAAGATAAAAGGGTGTTCGCATTCGATACCGGTGATTTTAACCTTAAGGTCAACCCAGTCCAAAGGGGCATTAGCACTAATTTCATTGTTGAAATGACAAAACTGGCCCACGTTGAAAGGGATATTCAACGCAGGGGCATCGCCGATGTTTTGGTGCCCAAGGAAACCAAAGCCGCTTTTTGAGCCAAAGGTTGATGTTGAACCATAGCGTACCTGGTTCCAGTCATATAGGACTTGGTTTTGGGTGGTAATTCGAGCAGCAACACTGTCTGTGGAATGTTGTGGAACATTAAAATCACCTCCAGAGAGAGGCCCACTTGCCCAAATTTGCCCAGTAGCGCCAGAATCTGTTCCGTTGATTTTATCCCATACACCGTCCACGTTGGCCATAGTAAAAGCCTGGACGACGCCGGTTATGGTTAAGGCGAGAAAAAATAAACCGAGAATTATAAATACCTTATTCTTCATTTCCATCTCCTTAAATTAATCGTTTAAATTGTTCAATAAATATAATTGTTAAATAAGCTCCCTTTTATTTTGATTTACTAAACTAACCAGCTATTTATTGAGTATAAATGAGAATAATTCTTATGTCAAACATTTTTTGGGCGCAAATCAAAGAAAAATATCTGCATTGTTTATCAAGAATATTTCAGGTTAATGCTATAGCGTAAGGGACAAATATCAACTGATGAAAAAAACAAACTATGTATCACTAGGTTAATGGTTGAACCCTTTGCGAAATTTCTACATATCGTGTTATCTTAGCGGTAATATGACGCAAGGGTCAGGCTTTCCAGATTTTTCTCTTGTGCCGCAAAACCCAAAGTATTCATCGTGGCTTCCGCCAAATTGGTTGGCGTTGATGAACTTCCAACGGAAATAGCCACTGGTAGCGGGTGTAGTCCAATAACCTTCGGCTTTCTCTTCGTCAAACCCTAAAATATCTAATTCGTATTGAACGCCGCCAATTTTACCAATGCCAATTAATTGAAGTGCATTAAATGTGATCTTTATCTTACCAGCTATGAAAGTCTCATCAGGATGTTGGAACCAAACGGTCCACTCTCCTACCCAGGGAGCTTGAGCTATTTTAGTTTGAGTAGGTAGTGGGGTAAGCGTGGAGTAAGTGCCTGTAGGTTTGTTTTGGGTAGGACCCGGTAAGACCGGCTGGGTGGAGGTGGGCACGCTGGCAGGTGTTTTGCCTGGGTTGCCGGGCTGAGCAGTTGTGCCAAGTTGGTGGGGCAGGTCAGTCAGGTTGGGCGTAAAATTTACGTCTGGCTGGTCACCTAGCGAGTCAGGAGCGGGGTTTGAAAGATTGTCGCTGGACGAACCTGAATCTTGTGTTGGGCGGACGGGTGCAAAGGGGTCTAACCCTGCAAAGAACGAAGTCGGGGTTGGGCTGGGTTCCGCCTGTGAATGGATGGTGACAGCCCAGTCAACTGTGAAACCCTGTTCGCCCCGTGATTTGTTTTCTGCGTACCCAAACCAAAAAGTGGAGATAATCATTACCGTGGTTAGGATAGTTAAAAGGATAATGGAGTTGCGTTTCATAATAATATAATTACCGATGTTTTAGTGACAAGAGAATAGTGAGTGGTGAATGAGAAGTAGGAAATAGGAAGTAGGAAGTAGGAAATAGGGATTAGGGAATAGGAAATAGGGACTAGGAATTAGGAAGTAGGAAATGGGGATTAGGAAATAGGGATTAGGAAATAGGAAATAGGGATTAGGAAGGAGGAAGTAGGAATTAGGGATTAGATCAGACTGTCATCTTTATGTCGATTTTCATCAAAGGGGTGGTACCAGATGATGTAGGTGATCAACCCGAGCAGGGCACCCCAGCCCGCCATCAATATGTCGCGGGTGTTGAACCCCCGATCGGGGATCAGGTTCTGGTAAAGCCCATTAACCAAGGCGAAAAGGACTGCAAGAACAAAGGCTGCCAGCAGACTCATGGCATTGGATGGTTTGGTCCAGATGGTGGCACGCGCTATGAAAAAGGTAAAACCCATGTAAAGGATCACCTGGGTAAACATCAGGATAAACTGATCTAATTGGATGTTTAGAAAGCGGATGTTTTCCGCGGTTTCTTTCAGCCCAAACAGGGGGTTAGGATTGCTGGACGCCAGGAAGATCAACAGCGCCCAGATGATAAGGGGATGCCAGCGTTTACGTAAAAAATGGTTCATGGTATTAGGGGATTGGGAATTAGGAAATATGAATTAGGAAATAGGGATTAGGAATTAGGTAATTGGAAAAATTATGGTTTTGTTGATTAATTTTGATAAAGAAAGTAGTTAAGGTTGCGTTCATAAGTTAATTGAAGATCTCTGCAATAGCTTCGACAACGCAGGTGACCTGGTCTTCAGTCATGGTTGGGTAGAGCGGTAGGGTCACCTGGCGGCGGGCGACGGATTCGGTCAAGGGCAAGGGAGGGTTATGCCCATAAATTTTGAAACTGGTCACAGGGGGGTAATGCCAGCTAACTTGAATCCCTTTTTCTTTCATGGCGTCCATAAAGTGACGCTTATCCGCATCACTGGGCAATAAGACCGGCATGATGTGGTAACTGCTTTGGCCACGTTGCTGTCCAAAGGGCACATTGATTTGGGGCGTTAAGCTGGCAAATTTCTCGCGATACAGTGCGGTTAGCTGTGCGCGGCGGCGATTGCCTGCCGCCACTTTTTTTAGCTGAACCCGCCCTAAGGCAGAGCGCAATTCGTCAATACGGTAGTTGTAACCCAGGTCGACCACGTCGTAGGTGCTGGCGTGCCCTTGGTGGCGGTCCCAGGTGAGGGTGGTCATCCCGTGAGAGCGCAGGATGCGAATTTTTTCTGCCAATTCATCATCATCGGTAACCAACATGCCGCCTTCCGCGGTGGTCATGTTTTTGTTGGCAAAGAAAGAATAACAGCCAAGCTTTCCCCAGGAACCTAAGGCACGACCTTCCAATGAGGCGCCAACGGCGTGGGCAGCATCTTCAATCACTGCCAGGTTGTGCTGTTCTGCAATTTCAAGGATGGCTGGCATGTCACAGGGGTAACCGGCATAGTGCATCACCATGATGGCTTTGGTTTTATTAGTAATGGCTGCCTTAATGGATAGGGGCGAGATATTGAGCCAATCCTCGCTTTCGATATCGACAAACACGGGTGTTGCATCGGTATAGCGGATGGTATTGGCACTGGCGACGAAGGTCAGCGCTGGTAGAATGACTTCATCCCCGACGCCTAATCCAGCGGCTAAGCAAGCTAAATGTAGCGCCGCGGTAGCATTTGTGACAGCAAAGGCATGTTTACAGCCAGCAAAGGTGGCAAATTCAGCTTCAAACGCCTGGGTGACAGCGCCCATCGAGAGCCAGCCAGAACGAATAACTTCAACGATGGCGGCTTCCTCTTCAGCGTTGAGGTTAAGGTCAGAAAGAGGGACTTTCCAATTGATCATTAATGAAATCCTTTATGCTTTTGGTAAAAATTGTTCTCGCATTCTTTCGAAATCAAGGTTAGCCTGCGCGTAATCATCCGGGTTGCCCAAATCCATCCAATAGCCATTGAATGGGTAGCCAACCACGCGTTCTTTGGCTGAAAGCAACTTATGAACGAGGTCTGGAAAATCAAGATAATCGTCTTTTGGGACGTAGTCCAACACGCGAGGCTCAAAAATGTACATGCCCATGCTCACTTTATAATTCAGGGTGGGTTTTTCTACATAATCCGTGATCGAAAAATCGTTTTCTGCTTGCTTGATAATGCCCAAGTCAACTTTAAATTCTCGTTCATGCATCGCAATGGTACAAATCGCACCCTGTTGGTGGTGGAAAGTAACCAGGTCAGTGATATCCAGTAAGGTTAGCACGTCACCGTTGCACACAAGAAAGGTTTCATCAAGATCAGGTATCAAAGCCAGAGGGCCTGCGGTCCCTAAGGGTTTAGACTCGAAAGAATAGGTGATATCGAGAGCATATTTTTGTCCGTCTTGAAAGAAAGCCTGCATTAAACCAGCGAGGTGACCTACTGTCAAAACAACTTGCTTAATGCCGGCGCGTTTAAGCTGTCTTAGGAGGATTTCGAGAATCGCTTTATCTCCTACAGGCATCATTGGTTTGGGGATGACATAAGTGTAAGGGGCCAAGCGAGTGCCGCGTCCACCGGCAAGAATAATTGCTTTCATAGGATTTAGCTTTCTAATTGTTTAATAGATTCGTAAACATAAAAATGAATAAGCCCTAACCCAGAAAAAACTACATTGCGTACTTTCCAATGTGGTACCGATCAAGATGTTGGCGAACCCAGGCGATGGTCTGCTCTAAGCCGGTGCGGAGATCAACTTCTGGCTGCCAGTTTAACAAAGTGCGTGCTTTACGGTTATCAGAAAGAAGGCGCATTACCTCGGAATGCTCTGGGCGCAAACGCTTGGGATCAACGCGTACCTCAACAGACCTGCCGATTAATTCAATCACCAATGCCGCTAATTCAGCGATACTGACCTCTGCGCCGTACCCCAGGTTGATCGTTTCCCCATTGATACCAGGGGTTGCCGCTGCCTTGATGAACCCGTCAACGGTGTCGCTAAGATAGGTGAAATCTCGCTTGGCGTCTAAATTGCCGAGATGAATTTCATCCTGCGTGAGCGCCTGGGTAATGATAGCAGGGATGACCGCCCGTGCAGATTGACCTGGCCCGTAGGTATTGAAGGGTCGCACGGTTACCGCTTGCAACTCATAGGAACGGACGTAACTTTCAACGAGCTTATCTGCGCCGATTTTGCTGGCTGAATAGGGAGATTGCCCCTGGAGGGGGTGATTCTCATCGATAGGGACACGAAGGGCGGTGCCGTACACTTCGCTGGTTGAGGTGTGCACCAGCGCACAGTTGTGTGCCCGGCAAGCTTGCAGAACATTTAGCGTGCCAATCAGGTTGCTTTCTACAACTTCAACAGGGTGAAGGTATGAATAGGGAATTGAAATCAACGCTCCCAGGTGAAAAATTAAATCAGTTTTGGTTGCCGCCTGTGAGATTGCATCATCATCACGCAAATCGCCGGCGATGATTTCGACCCTATTAAGAGTCTCTTCTGGCAATGATCGCAGCAAGCCAATATCGTCGCGGGAATTATAACGCACAAAGGCTCTCACATTTGCGCCAATGGCAGTTAATCTTTCGACAAGACTGGTTCCAATAAATCCGCCGGCACCGGTGACAAGGATATTTTTGTGTTGCAGGCTATGAGACATTGCTTTGATTATCTTCTAGGTTCTCCAAAGATTGTTTAAATACTTTAAATAAATCGGGAATGATGATGGTTTGAGCTGCGGTAGATTGACAAATTGTTAACAGGTTTTCCTGGCATTCGGTTGTGCAATTGGATATGGCAAATAAGATCAGACCAATATCATATTTCTCGACTAACCATGAAATATCATCAGTTGTCCCTATGACCCTGAAGCCCATAAGTTCTCGGTTTTGCTTGCGCAGATCGTCATCGACAATCCCAATGACTGTAAAAACGTCGGGGTAAGCACTGCGATTTAACATCCATACTGCCAGCTCACCTAATTCACCGGCACCGACTACTAAAATGCGCTCTCCATAAGAAGCTTTACTGCCGCGCAATAAGATCCATCGATTCGCCAGCCCGGTGATGATCCGTTCTCTAAAACGAACAGCGATCAAAGCGATTAAGATCATCAACCCCATTATCCAAAACAGGGCGAAATCGATCATAGGCTCAGCCAACCAAAAACGATTGATCGCCCACAAGGCAATCATAGCAACAAACACCGAAAAAGCAATATCAATTACATATGTGGGCCCAACTTTCCTCCAATCAAGACGATGTAATCCTAAAGCTGAATTAATGATACCGATAAATAACGAAGCTAAGAAACCCCCAATTAGAAAAGTGGGAATGCCCAAGTGAAGAGGCGTATTAACACGCCAAATTAATCCCGCTAAACCAATGGTGATATAAACGACGATTAAATCGACGACAAACCAGGTAAAAATCCGGTGGGCGACGGTATAAAACGTCCCCGCATAAAGATATTGCTCGCGAATATGAGCTTCATTTATTTTTGGGAGGAATGTAATCAGGGTTAAGAATAAAACATCAAGGTCACTAATGAACGATTGATTGTCAATATATAGTTGGTCAAGCCTAAGCTTGTCGGGCAAAATACTGCGTACATAGTCATCGATGTAAGACCTGCCGGATAGCAGCTCCTCTTCGTTGCGATAAATAACCGAAGCGGGGCTGGTCATACCTGGGCGAATGGATAGAATTTTATCTCTTATCTCAGCTGGCCACTCTTCGACGAATTGAGGATCTTCGGGTCGTGGGCCAACTAAACTCATATCCCCTTTTAGGACATTCCACAGTTGGGGAATCTCATTGAGTTTTGTGGCTCGAAGCCACTTCCCAATTGGTGTTACACGAGTATCGTTTTTAGTCGTTAATGGGGGGCCTTGTTGCGTTCCACTATTCTCGAACATCGTACGGAATTTTAACATGGCAAAGTATTTGCCATGTTTACCAACTCGCGTGGCTTTATAGAAAATTGGCCCATGTGAGTCGCGTTTGATAGCGAAAGATACGATGGCAAACAACGGTGAAAGCAAAATCAAACCAAAGAATGACAGGACGATGTCGAAGCCTCGTTTTAGAAAACGAGAAAAAGGTTTTTTTGTTAAAGATAATTTATTAGCAAAGGATTCTTTGAATAATTGAGTTTCTTCAGTATTAATCGTGTTTGTCATATACCTTAATTTGCCCCTGTCAATGGCTTGTTAAAGACCAAACTTATTAATTTAATGGAAGTGATTATAACACAAATCAAATTTAAATTTGCTAAGTTGAGAAAATCGATGCTCAAGGGTAATCAATTATGAAGGATATTATTCTGGAAAGCATGTTGATTGTGAATTTTACTTCACTCATTGAGATATCGCTCTAAGTTAATCGATAGCGAATTTCCTTTTCGTTAAATATTTTGTAATTAAAATTCCAAAAATGGCAGAAAGTGTGTCGAGCAAAATATCGGATAATGAGGCATGACGCCCAGGCACGAAAGATTGTAGGAGCTCATCCATGCAAGCAAAAATAAATATGATCACTAACGCCTTTGTAAAGGGATGTTGCGTTAACCCTAGCAATATGCGATAGATGATGCTGCCAAGCAAACCATAAACCAAAAAGTGAAAAGCTTTATACCAGTCAAACAGGGTAAGAAATGAAAGAAAACCCGTATAGTAGAGCCAATTTTGAATGGGTCTAGCAAATTGTTTGTAGGCGTTGTTAACAATATCTCCGCTGGTAGCGGACATGAATAAAACTAGCGCCATTAATAAAATTGCCGAAAGATATTTAATATATGGTTTTGATGTGTTTGACATGGAAATGTTTTCGTCGCCAGGTTTTTAGGGTTAATCACCTATTCGATTTTGTGATTAATACCAGATAATGAGTGTTAAAAATTTTCAGGAATTCTAAAAACGAGGCAAAGGGCCAGGAAATAGGGACGATTTTTCGAGCAATGGGTGGCGCCAATGTTATTTTTTTAAAATTAAAGTGACAGCCCGGAAACAATTGCCTGATTTCTTTAGGTTTAATACCCGCTGTTTGAGGGTTGGTGGGGTTCCACCAAAAATCGTACCAGATGATCAAGCCGGTGGGCTTTAGAATTCGCAACATATCAGCTGCCATCTTGTGTTTAACCAAAGGGTCGAGAACTGAAGTAAACGCGGTGTATTGTAATAAGAGATCGAAACAATCGCCAGGGAAGGGCAAGCACTGACCGTCTGCATTGGTGAATGATGAGCCGATAAGGCGGGCGTGGGCTTCGCGTAGGCGATTATGAAGTAGGTCGATGCCAAATAAATTGTCGGGTTTAGCGCCATAACGCAGAAAATCACAAAGGACGCCGCCGCTGCCACAGCCAATTTCGAGGGTTTTTAGCCGATCGAGATGGGTGATTCCTATTGCTGAAAGGAGTTTGATGAGCTGGCGTTCTCGCTGCTGAATGGCGAATAGGTTAGCGCGATTGAAATGCGAGTAAAGATGAGATCCATGCAGGCGATTCTCGCGGGTTTTGTATTCATCACGTAAGCGTATGATGTCTTTGTTTGAATTGTTCATTTAAATTCTAAAAGCAATTTCAGTATTTGTTTATAAAAAAATAAAAATAGTCCAAAATTAAGTTGAAAGGAGTTATCAAAATAAAACCATTCTAAATGATGCTTAGAGAAGTTCTTCCTTTTTTAAATATTTCAAAAAATCGGAAAAGATGTTTATTCGATTATAATTTTGGATAACATAGTTGTAGCCGTTTATTCCCATCTCTTCGCATATTAATGGATTATTGTAAAGCTCAAAAATCGAATCGTTTATCAAGTCAGGTCTGTCTGCTGGAACCCAAAGGCCAGCGTTGGCCTCTTTTACAATTGTGGAAGCCTCACCCTTTGGAGCGATTAAAAGTATTGGGAGCTTCATTGCCATTATTTCAAATAATTTTGATGGCAAAGCTTGAGCCATCAAGGGGATGTCTGCCAAAGGGACTAAGCCCACATCCCAGTGACACATTTCTAATAGAATCCTGTCGTGGGGCAAGTGACCTTTGTAAACAATATTATTTATTGAATGCTGGTTACATTTTGTTAACAATTCTTCTTTTAAGGGTCCATCTCCATAAATCAGGAATTTGATATTTTCAATATACTCAATTTGAGAAAATGGGAGAATCAACGAAGATAAATTTTGACCATATCCAATTACACCAGCATATCCTATTGTGAATTGGTTCCGATGTGTTTTTGCTTCAGAATGTGCCATATTATTAGATATAGTAATTTCTTCAGGGTTGATTCCATTCGTTAATAGATACACTTTTTTTTGGGGGAACCTGCTTTTTATGCTTTCGTAAATTCCCAATGTTTGGGCAGTTATTAAATCTGATATTGAATATGACCATTTCTCAAACTGTTTGAATAACCATATTAATAAATTATTGGTCAATACACCAAGTGAAATTGCTGTTTCAGGATAGAGATCAGAAATATTTAGCACAATTTTTGCTTTCTTTAACCGTGCCAAAACCCAGCTTGAAAATGCCAAAAATAGGGGAGGAGATTCCACAATGATCAAATTTATTTTGCCTGGAATTGTCAGCCCAACGAGAATAGAAGATAGAACAAAGGAAAGATAATTGAATAATCGAAGAATTATATTCTTTTTTGCTGGTATGACCCACGTATGCAAGACTGGGATATCATCTTGGATAGAATTTTGCGAAAAACCTTTTTCAAAACCCGGATATATTCTTCCAATCGGGTAGTTTGGCTTAGCGGTTAATACTTTAACCTCGTACCCTGATTTTTTAAAATGAATTGCTAAATCGGATAATCGTCTTTGTGGGGCTCCGGTTTCGGGCTTGTAATATTGCGATAAGATTAGTATCGACATTGAATAACCGAGTTATTTTAGTTCGCTGTGGGTAACGTGAGAAATCACTGCGCGGAATTTGCCGCTTGGCCCACGCGATATCTGGCTTACCTGAGTAAGGATGATATTCATATCCGCACCGACTCGAACTTGAATACTTGATCTTAGGTTTTCTTCATGCCTTACAGAAAACTCAGCCGCTGGCACATAGAGAACTCGAATGGTTGAAAGATCTTCTTGTATGATTTGAGCCTCAAGGATTGGGAAATTAGCTTTGAAGATTGGGTCTAATCTACCGATACGACGACCTGATGGTGTGATGATTATATCGTCATTTCTGCCGTGTATTTTAGAAATTACAGGAAGTTTTCTGCCACATTTACAGATGGCATTATGATTTTCGAGAGTTAATGAATCACCAGTATTCAGTCTGATTAGGGGCATGTCTGGATTAAATAAACCTGTAGCAATGAGTGTTCCAAATTTATCAAAATAATCCAGGTCCGAGTTCTTTTTTTGGATTTCGACAATCCCTACTTCAGGCCAAAGGTGCATCTTTTCAAATTCGCATTCACTTGCTGAGGTTACAATTTCAGCCATACCATAGGTGCTACGTACTTTACACTTGAACACATCACCAATAACCCGCCTTTGATCTTCAAAAAGGGGTTCTGCGTTACAAATCGCTACTTTTATAGGGTATTGAAATTCAAGCTTGTTCTCTTTTGCGAAAACCGCAAGGGATTCCAGGGAAGATGGATAACCAAATATGTAGTTGATTTTGTATTTCTCAATCGCGTCAAAATAATAAATGACATTTGATGAATTAATATGATAGGAAGACAGATAAAGTTGATTCAATCCTTTATTCCATACCCAAAAAGGTGGCTTTTTTCGGTGAATTGGTGTGACCAATTGCCCGCCCAAAATCGCCCAACGGTCGCTTCTGGATACATCATTCCAATACCTGACGCGTGCTTCAAATAAGCCGTACCACCGCTTAACGGTGTCGTGACTCCACCATAGGGTAATAGGGGTTCCTGTTGTTCCGCTTGTGTGTTCTGTGAACATTCTCGATGGGTTTACATCATCAGCAAGGAATGCTCGAGGGTTTTTACGAAGAGATTCTTTACTTAAGATAGGCCAATTACGCAGGTCGTTCGCACTGGATTTGTCTCCCTTCCTCCGACGTTCTGACCACTGTTTTTGATAATAGGGTACATGGTTGATTGCTCTATTTAAAATGTATTCGAGACGATTTTCTTGCCATAACTTCCATTGATCTGAGCTCCAGTTTTCTTTTTCAAGAGCTTTCCTGACAAGTTGGTCGGTTTGTTTGCTATAGCGCCACCAACGTAATTGATAACCCCTCATTGATGCTGCAAGAACCTTTAATGGATAGGGAAGTTTTTGATAAAATTTGAGAAGGTCAAGCATTATTAATGAGTTGATTTAATAGAGTTTCCCAAAGCGGAAAGATCACCTTCCAATCGGATTTTTCTGCATACTTTCTTGCACTATTCGACAGCTGATTGGCGAACGCTGGGTTTCTCAAGATTTTAATACAAGCTTTTGCCATTTCGCTTGGATCATTAGGGGGAACAAGAAGACCAGATTCACCATCAGTAACCATGTAAGGAATTCCGCCCACTTTCGTTGTGACAATACAAAGGCCATTCCCCATTGCTTCAAGTAAGCTAATTGGTGAGGTATCGTAATTAGTTGAATTGACAAAAATATCTGCTTGATCAAGCCATAAGGGGATTTCTGAATTTTCAATTTTCCCTGGAATAGTAAACTTATCTTCAACCCCAAGTTTTCTTGCCAGAGAAACCATCTCTTCAAGGCTGCCATCTCCCCTATCCGGACCGAGCATCGTTATATGAACATCAGGAAATTCTTTAGATAATTGATGAATGACCTTTGGCATCATTACCGGATTATAAACATGATGAAACGCCCTCACCCAAATTAAATTTGGGCTTATGATCTTTCGTTCTCGAAAAATTGCTAAGGATAAATTGATTGGGTTTGGAATTATTTGAATGTCTTTGCGAAAATGCAAAAGATTGGCTTTAATAAAAGGGGATGGCGTTACTACAACGTTCGCCGAATTGAGGACAAACTTAATTCGCCTTGGATTTTTTACACTAAACTCTGGCAATCCTCCTCCATGGAGTGTTAGGACGACTGGTTTTTTAAGTCGAAGTAAAAGCAAAGTACAAAGTTCAGCAAAAATAAAAGCTTTACCACTGAAAACATCAATTTGCGCAATTTGGTATTGGTTTTTAAATCGCAAAAGTGTTATAAGCATATCAAATAGTCTAAAGACTTGATTTTCTTTAGAGGAGGTTTTAATAACTTTCCAACCCGCTTTTGAAAGATGTTCAGCCAGGTAATGGGAAATGTTTACATTCCAACCCTTGGAGGTTAAATAATTGCCGATCATTAATATCGAGTACTTTTCCATAGTTACCAGTATTTTGCCATTATTTTTCTTACTATGGTATGAATGCCAAGCGTTTTTAATGCAAATTTTGTCATCGATGAGGAATAAATTCCGACTCGAGGTATTGTAAAACGCTTTTCTGGGTTTTCATTGATTAATTCAACTGCAAAAGCAGCTGAGAAACCTATCTTTTTAACGACTTCAATGGAATCTGGATTAAAAATCCCACTGGGATATGCAAAAAGAGTTATTTTTTTGCCTGAAATAACTTCCAAATCAGTTTTGTTTTTAATTATTTGATTATGCTGTTCTTCTTTTGTGATTTGATCGAGGTATGGATGGTTATATGTATGTCCGCCAATACTGATGAGGCTGTTCTCGGACATTCTTCGGAGTTGGTTTTGTGTAGCCCCTGCATACTTTTCATGGATATCTATTGAAAGCGGGTATTTGATCGATAATTCCTTTATAAATTCAATCGGATTACCGCTTTCGCGGGCTTCTTTAATTAATGTGTTCCAAGTTAAAGATCGTGATTGATTTGTTGTTAAATCATAATTTTCATTATTTATTTCGATTTGGCTGTAGTAGTTCTCGCTGCACAACGCATTGATGTAAACGAACCATAATAACTGCTCATCTTCAAGGTGACTTGTCGTGATGAAAAAAGTTGCAGGAATCTGTTCTTCTAATAAGAAGGGTAAGACAAGATTGATAACAGCCTTATAGCCATCGTCGAAAGTAAGCGCATACTTGCCTTTAACTTTGTGCTCCCCCTCAAAAAGTAAATTCACATAATTTTCTAATGTTATGATTTCAAATTGGTCTTTTAACCACATCAATTGCCGTTTGAAATCTGAAATACGTATTATATTTCCGGCATTCCAGCTGTCTTTTCGTGTTGAATCAGCAAAGATAAGATGGTATAAAAGAATCATATATTATGACTTGTTAATTAATCTTGAAGGAGGTATTCGTAGACCGATGTCATATCATTGACGTATTTATCGACGCTAAATTTTGATAAAATATGGGCTTGAGCTTTTGCCCCGAGCTTTTTTTGTATATCAGGCGATTCAATTAGTTTAATTAATGTGTTCTCTAAAAGGGGTAAATCCATAGATGGGAGAAGGATAGCCATATCATCCCCTTCTATAAGTTCTTCAATAAAAGGTAATTGCCATGCCAAAATTGGTAAACCTGCCGCAGCAGATTCCATCACAACATTTGGCAATCCTTCATCGATAGAAGGGAAACAAAATATGTCAAACCCTTTCAATAATCGGCTGGCAAATGGCAGTTCTCCAAGAAAGCTAACCATATTTTGAACTTCTAAATCGACCGATAACTTTTTTAAGCTGTCTAACTCGGGTCCACCCCCAATCAACACAAAATGGATTTTGATTGGGTGTTGTTTAATTTTTGCCGCTAAATGGATGAGGATATCCTGATGTTTCAACGGATCCATTCTACCAACTGAAACTACCCAAATATCATCCTTTGGTATGCCATAGGTATTGGTTAATTGTTTTCGAACAATATCTCTTTCGTCAAAAATAACATCAACAGCATTTTGGACTACGAAAACTGAAGAATCCTTCATTTTTCGTGTTGCTTCAAAGGCACGGGCTGCTGTATTGGAATTAAATAATATTGAATTACAAAAAAGTTGAGATAGCTTAGTTTCTAACGGTTTTTTGATTGCATTAAAACTACTGCGGACCCCGCCTAAGCTTTTTGTACCGAGGATTTTTGCGCTCATGCAGGCATAGGCGCTGGCAAAGGTATGCCACCCATGGATTAGAACAGGGCGGTGGGGTCGAAGGGTGTCAACAATTTGTTGTAATCTCGATAAACGGTTATTACTCCGGGGAATTGGGTATAAAGGTATCCCTAGATCCTGAATATATGGCTCCCAAAAGTCACCGCAGTTTGGGTGAAGTGTGATGACTATTGGATTAAACCGTTTACGGTTCATATTTGCCAGCCACAAGTAAAGCTGTCGTTCTGCACCGCCCACCACCAGCTGACCGGCGATAATAGCGATCGTTTCTTGTTTAGGCTGGCGTTGAATGTTCAATTTTAAGCCTGTCGATAATAATTGTTTACTGAAAATGAATCAGGGTGTTCTCTTGTTAATGCCTTTTCAGGTGAAAATTTAGCCGAAGCGAAATATGCGCTGACACTCATTACAATCCAGAAAAATTTATCAGCATGGTCACTTTTTGTTATGCTCCCGATCAGTATAACCAAGAAAACAATCAGCCATGCGTTTCGTAAAGAAAACAATTCTGAATCTCTTTCAATGTTAATATTTATAAAGTTGTTTAAAGCTTGGACAATCATCGATATAAATAAGCCAAAACCAACAATGCCAGTTTCAGCAAGTACTTGAATGTAGGAGTTATGGGCGACTGCGTTCCATACCCGTTTGCCAGGTAACCTCCAAATATAGTGCCTTAACTCAATCGGAAAGCGCCCAATTCCTACCCCAAAAATAGGATGATCACGCCACATTAGCCAACCCGATTTCCAAAGGTTATAACGCAGTCCCATTGTATCTTCACCGCGAGTAATAATTGGTAAAAACGTTCCAACGATATCGAATATACTCTCGGTTAAAAACCATAAGCCAATTAAAGCCATTAAGAAAAGAATAACCAAACCAATTCTTTGTTTTGTGCCAGTTTGAAATAGAATAATCAAACCCTGGGCAGCAAACAGCAAAACAATTCCAGTTCTTGAAAGCGTGTAAAAAACGCCTAAATAGGTGATAAAAATGCCAACCAAACTAAAAACCTTCAGCCATTGGCTTTTAAATGTGGTTCGTAAATATGTGAAAAACACCATGGCGATTACAAAATAACGAGCAGCAGCATTAGGATTGTCAGAAAAGCCTTCTGCCCGCGTTGAGGTTTGGAAACTTTCTCGAATGACCCCTGTCTCTATTGCGTAAAAAGCCGATATGATTGAAAAGGTCGCAAATATCCCCATAAAAATGTGGTGTTTCTGAGGCGTGTCGAGAATATCACCTGCCATGTATAACAATAACCACAATTGAAGATAGGTTAATATCCAATTTCTGCTGGCGCCCAATAAGGCGGCGCCCGGGTTAGAAACAAATATCCAAATTACAAATAGCAACCCCGTTGTTTGGATTCTGTTTAAAGTAAATTTAACAGATCCGGTGCCCTTCTTTTTGATCATTAAATACCCGATGAACGTGACAAGCCCTACCAAAATGATTGATGAAGAGAGCATAGGGATATTTGGAAATAAATCAACGATAGACAGGCTGGCACCAATGACAGCAATCCCAATAACAGGTTGAATTAAGATTGCAATAACAAGGTAAAGCGCCAGTAAATAAGTTATTATGGTGATCGGCTGGTTATTCATGGAAAAGTAAACATACTATGATTATTCTTCAACTGGTAAATATTGTTGGTTTTGTGACAGTAATTTCTTGTAAAGACGAACCAGTTCTGCCTGCCAGGCGCCAAAGCCGTGATTTTCAAAGATATATGCCCGAGCAGCTTCGCCCAGCGTATTTTTACCCGTCTTGGATGATACCAGCGCTACGATTGCGTTTTCGAGGGCATCAATATCCCCGATAGGAATTACCACACCAGTTTTACACGGGCTGACCACATTTTTTAATCCAGGCAGGTCGGAGACGATGACAGGCAAACCCGATGCCATTGCTTCCAGAACGACATTGGGCAAGCCTTCTTTACGAGAAGGGAATACGAAGGCATCTGCTGTACGGTAAACCTCGGAGAGGGTCTCCCGCCCAGCGACTAGACCAGCAAAGGTTACCGCATTCTCCAAGCCAGCTATAGCAACTAATTGTTTGATCTTAAACACAAATGACTCATCTAAGGAGGGGTTTTCAGCGATATTTTGTGGGCCTATCAACCACAAATGAGCTTTTGGATTGTAATGATGAGCCTTGATAAAAGCTTGAACCAAATGATCTACACCCTTCCGGCGGATAAGGCTGCCGACGAATAAAAGCAAAAGAGAGTCTTCGGGTAAGTTGAAGTGTTTTTTTAATTGCAACTTTTCCCCATGGCTTGTCGCAGGTTTGAACAGGTCTGTATCGACAGAATTCATAAGTGTGAAAACTTGGTCAGATGAAAAACCGTTCGCAAGATAATCTTCAGCTAAGGCATCGGATATTGCTAAGATGCCAGTGAACTTTTTAAGCAAATTTACTTTGAGTTTGCCCATCTTTTGTTGTGCAATTGCGCCTGGTGTATCTGAATCGAGAAGAACACTTTGATAAACAGTTGGAATGTTATGCCATTTTGCCCAGGTTACGGCAATCAGGCACCCCCATAACAAGATGTGAAAATGGAGGATGTCATAGGAGTTTCTAAATTTAAAAAGAATAAAATTTAATTTAAAAATCCATAGAAATCTTTGCCATCTTGTCGTTTTAATTTGAGAGTGGGATATTTTGAACGCAAAGGCATCTAATGCAGATAAGGGGCGATTTTGATCATAATCTACGACGAGGTGTTCTATTTCTGAATCATCCCATTTAGAAAATGCATATTTCCAGTCAAAGATTGGCCCGCCGAAGCGCTGACGGAAATTTGGAGAGAAGATATGTAAAATGCGCACTCCCATTAAATTTGGCCTTTATTTCTTTTTGGTTTTGCAATTGAAGTGGCCCAAAGACCATGCAGCAATAGCCGCAACGTGCCCAACTGAAACCCATAGCTAAGAGACCTCTGAAACGCGTTGAACATTCCAGAACGATCACCTGCTTGTGCGCAGGCGATGATCATATTTTGCCAGGCGTTGCGATATGGCGAATGTAAATAGGGGACTGAATCCGATCGGTGGGCTTTGACAGAGGCTATAGCGCATAAATCCAAGGCGTTAATTTGGTTTTGAATGTTGATAACACTTGCACTGCTAAGAGAATTAACGGGTTTATAACGCGTCATCAAAACTTGATCGAGGTAAGCAAATTTAAGGCCTGCCAACCCTAATCGCCACCACAGCTCAAAATCTTCTGAATTACGCAAGTTTTCGTTGAAGGGCTCAGACGTGGTTAATGATGACCTTTGGAGCATGACCGTATCTGTGGCGATATAGTTTCCACTTGCCAAGCTTTTAAGAAACCCTGAATGGATAATAAATAAGTGCTCATCCATACGCAATGACACTAAAGATTTCATAACATGCTGATGCGACTGGAAGTTGTTTTCATGAATATTGTTTGAGAGATTAAAATTTAAAAAGTCTGTGAATAGTATATCGATTTCAGGATGAGATTTAAAGCATGCAATTTGTTTTAATAGTTTTTCAGGGTGCCAGGCGTCATCTGAATCCAGAAAGGCGAGGTAAGTACCATGGGCTTGTTCAATAGCGCGGTTGCGTGCATAAGCTACACCTTGGTTTTTAGCATAATAATAGCTGATACGTGAGTCCTCGTACGATTCAACCACAGACTTGGTATTGTCTGTGGAGCCATCATCCCAAATGATCAGCTCCCAATCGTAAAAAGATTGGCTTAAAACGGATTCGATGGCTCGCGGTAACAGCTCAGCCCTGTTAAAGGTGGGGAGGATGATGGAAATTTGGGGCTTATTCATAATTATCTTGAATGTGCCCAATTAATGTATCTTCGATTTGGTTTATATAATTGTTGATGGAAAAATCATTATCAACCATCTCGTGAGCGGAAAAAGTCAATTGTGGAATTTGTGCAGTATTCTCAAAGAGCCCTTGAATGATTTGAACAATCGAGAATATTTCATCTTCAGGAACGATAAACCCTGTTTGGTGATCTTTTATAATTTCGCTTGATCCTTCGTTTCCATAAGAAATCACAAGGCAACCACATGCCATGGCTTCAAGGGGCACGCGCGAAAACCCCATTTGATGATAGGTTGGAAAGAAGCAAATATCAGCCTCGTGGTAATGTTTTATCAATTCTTTTTGCGAAACCATTGGTTTGATTTCTACCTGATCTTTAAGGTGATTTTCTAAAATTCTGTCTTTGACTTGCGCCAGGTATTCGTTTGAAAAGGTTGGACCGATCAACAATAAACGAGCTTTCATTCCAACTTCTCGCAAACTATCAATTAATTTAACAGCATCTAATTGACCCTTCAAGGGCTCAAACCTGCCAGGATAAATAATGTTAATGGTTTCGTTTAACTTCTCTCTTGGTTCAAAAGAAAAAAGATTTGTATCCACACCAGAATAAACAACTTTGGCTGAACGAACAGGCATTCCTAAGGCTAAAGATTTTTCCATATTAAGTTTGTTATTGTAAATGACGTTAATATGGTCAGGCCAGCGCCAGGTAGGGCTGACACGACCCTTGCTTAGCCAGCAAATGAATTTAATCACGAGAGGTTTTAGCATGTGAATTATCAGGTTGTCCTCACCATAATCGCCAGTAAAGCGGAACCACCTGCCATGGTCAGTCCAGGCGCCCTTTAGGCTGGCGCCGCCTTCATCCAAAACAAGTGGGGTATTAAGCCTTGCCAGGTAAGGGAGCAGTGCCTTGGATAAAACGTAAATATGCCCCAAGTAAATTAAATCCGGTTTAAACTCTGTAATTTGCTTTTCAAGGGTGCGGGTATCGAGCAGGTCAAATAAGATCTCTTTTGGGAAGAACTTAGCTGTATCTCGATTGTGGAGCTTGCGGAGGATCGGATAGGAAGGCGCTGAGCTGTTTATTTGAGGTGCCTTTGTTGCAACTGTTGTCAGCACCTGGATAATATGACCTTTGGCGGCTAACCCATCCATAATGTCTTTTATTCTTAGTTCATAACCGCCAAAATGGTATGGCGGGTAATGTGCTGTGATGGTAAGAATTTTCATTATTATTCTGAAATTAAGTCCTGCAATTTTGAAAGTCGATATTTTACTGAACCCATTACTCGAACGTAAAAGCTTTTTAAATTTTCTTTTATTTTTAATAAAAAATATGCTGGTTTTTGGAAAAACTTTTTATATTTTGGAACGTAATAAATTTTAGAAGTTATTATTTCATCAAAACGGGCAAGGATGTTATCTTCTTTGCAAAATTCTGTCTCTTTATTATTTATCAGACAAGGCTGATTTAAGTATTCTAAGTACAATAATTGATCATTATCTATTTCCTTAACGCGTTCAATGACCTCTTTAATGGAATGATAATCGTGTACATTAATAAATGCCTTAGGGTTGAAATCAAGATATGCGAGAGGGTTACCCCAATAAATTGGTATCGTATTCGAAATTAAGGCGTGCATTAATTTCTCTGTAGTGTAGCCAGGGTAGGTTGAGTTTTCAAAGGCGATACTAAATTTGTATTTTTTCATCCAATTTAGCTTGTTGTCTTCCCCAGGAGCGATAATCTGACCAATATTATTTAAATGCCTACCCCCCGAATCTACTTTTTTATAATGTGATAGCTTGTTAAAGAAATTATTCCTTTCGTTGCCATTAGGATTAGAGATTAAAATACTACAAAATTCTCGATTTTCCAAAAGTATGTTCTCACCATTCCGTTGATTAAATAATTGTTTATAACTTGGCCACCTTCGATAAATAGGCAATCGATAATTTCTTTTGGTTATAGGTTAATCAAATGAAAATGCATAATCACATCGATTAAATTGAGGGCGAATATTTTCAGGTGTATAGAAGACACGCAAACAATTATATTTTAAATGCTCATTTCCAAAACAAGAATAAAATAAAATATCTGGCCTCTTTGACAGCACAGGGTTGCAAAGTTTTTTTAGCATTCTCCATTCAAAATGGTTTTCAACCTTGTTAAGGTCGAAACTTCTCCACATATCAGTAAAATACACGCTAACTTGTTTTTTCAATTTAAAAAACTTCTATTTTGAATATCGAAATAAATTTTAGAACTACGACAGTAAAAAATTTAATAAGTTGTTTAAAAGGAAGAGCTTTACTTGTCCCACCGACCGCCAAAGCGTCCTTTTAATTGTCGAATTATTTTTCTTCGCCAGGAATTGGGTAAAAAACCCCAGTGCCAAAACCGCAATTTTTGAATCTCAGCTTTAATTTCGTTGGAAGTCATCTCTTGATATGCAGATAAGACAAGCTCCATAGCTGGTTGTGTATAGTTTTGATCGTCTCTATTAAATTTACCTGCATAAACGAGCTCTGCACCCAATACAGCTAACCCAAGTCTCCGATCACCTGTATTTAGGAAATTCTGCCAGACTTTCTGCAACATGGACCAATGGGTTGTGCTATGGATCTTTTGAATCGATTTTAATCCCCTGTGAACACCATAATGGAAAGCTTGCGTAGGTGATGGGTTGTAACAATGTGATGCTGCTGGTGCGAGATCTGTTTTGTCAAATAAATAATTTCCCATCTCCATAATAGGAATATCTGTAAAAAGGGTGTTTTTATTAAAATCCCATCGAACTGTATTGCGATAAACTTGAATACCTGCTGCAATCATTTCACCGGTAAAAAAATCATCCACGCCAATATTCATTACTTCTAACCAATCATTATTTTCAAACTTTTTAATGATATTTTCAAAAAGGTATTCAGAATATAACACAATATCTGCATCTACCTTTATTAATAATTGGTATTTACCGGATTGATCAATTAAAGTTTTAAATAACTTACGATGGGCATCACGTTCTGGTAAATTTTCAATGATGATATGATCGTAATTTGTTAAGGTTTGTTTTCTAATTGATGCCAAGCACTCTTCATATTCATTTTCACCTGAGTACAACGTGCCTACAAGGATTTTCATGCTTTTATCTTTCTGTGTTTAAAACCGTCAATGATCATTTCGGGGTATCTGAACAACCTAGGCAGACGTGTTGCCCATATTAACCTGGTTGGGAAGTATTCACGTGGAAATTTTCGAAAATACTTATGCGCCTTTACATAACTGATGATACTTTCACGAAGTGCAGCTTGAAAACTTGCATCAGTATTTACTTTTGCCCAATGGTAAAGGCTCATCCAAAATGCCATCCTGTTTTTAAATTCCTGCTTTTGCGAGCGAGGTGCTGATAGGCGATTATGATCGTGAATACCCCGCAGAGCTACTGGCTTTGATAATTCACCAGAGTATAACTTTGCTACAATCGCAACCCGGATTATAAAATCAGTATCTTGATGTAAACGTAAACTTTCATTCATAAAACCCGATTTTGATAAAACACTTCTTTTAATAATTAATCCATCTAATGTTAAACCCCCATAAATTCCCTGGATAAGGGCAAGTCCTAATTGATCAGGGTCAATTGGTTTTGTTAAACCTATAAGTTTTTCTGTGTCGCGCTGAGCGTTTAGCCATCGCTGTCTTCCTGCTTCGTTAAAAACAAAACTACCAATTGTCTCATACACACCTTCGCAATCAATATGAGAATTTAATATTTCTTTCGCTGTGTTGAACCGGTTTGGCAAATAAAAATCGTCTGCATCGACAAAAGCGATGTAGTCAAAACGGGCATTTTTCATCCCTAAGTTGCGGCTGGCGCCTGCGCCGCGATTTTCGCCATTTGGGTGCCTTAGCAGCCTGACTTTATCATACCTGGCGGCTAAGGCTTCACACACAGCTAAACTGTTATCGGTGGAGTTATCCTCGATCAATAGTACTTCGGCGGTTTCAGGCTGTTCCAAGGCAGATTCGACAGATTGGGTAACAAACTGAGCGGCATTATAAACGGGCGTGATGACGCTAACTTTCATCATTAATTATCCAAATGCAAAAGGTCATTGCGTAATATCCCCCAGGTGCTGCTGCCTAATTCGTACCAAAATGTCCTTTCCAACATGACAGAAGGTTCTACAAAAGGCCAGGTGCTTAACAGCCAAGCCTTTCGAGTGGATGGGGGCAAGGCTTTGAGTCGATTGTGAGGGTCGGGCTGGTTCATCACGCGCTCGTTTATCATCCGTTTAAATGCCAATAGGCGCTGATTTTTCAACCCATTTTCTTTGCACCAGCGGTAGGTGGCTTTGCGCAGGCGCATTTTATCGCGGTAGATTAGTTCTGGTGAACGGGGCGCGGAAACACGGTTATCAGCGTGTACCCGGCGAACAGCACAGGGTTCATTGATCCTGCCAGGGTACAGCTTCCCAACGGCAGCGGTTTTGAGTACAAAGTCGGTATCTTCATGGAGCGTGTCGGCGATATCCTCGTTCATGTAACCACAAAGTTCAAGCAGGCTTCGTTTTATCACCAATCCATTTAGATGGATATGCCCAGAACCGCCTTTGATTAACTTTTTGAACAGCTCTTCTGGCGCGATTGCTGAATTCATGGTTGTTAAGCGCACATGGGCCATGGTAGATTCGCTCCAACGTTGA